>JAFQAN010000023.1 GCA_017416915.1 Alistipes sp.
CATACCCTTACAATGGTCAGTGGGTTTTAGCTAATGTAAAGTACAGGAAGAGTTTCTCTGGCAAGACCGAAGGGACTTACGGACTTGATATACATGTTCAAACATTCCATAAACAATAAATTCTACTACTATGGCATATTGAGGAAAGAAAGTAGGATAACTGATTGAAGAGGGTGTAAAGTTCTGTACTTCGTGCGGTACTCCTATGGGTGTGGCACAACAGCCACACCCCAGCCACAGGCTGCGGAGTAGCCAATCCCTCTCTCCGCTGAAAAACAAAAAAATATGAGCCTGTCTAACAAGTTTTTTTGTTAGGCAGGCTTGTCTGTTTTTATGGTGTGTCGCTGTTGGCAAGCCACCGCACACATAGACACTCGCACAAATATCTACTTCTCGAAGCTCGACTTGGTGGGGAACATCCTATCCAAAAAGGCAACCATACGCTCACGGTCCTTATCGGCAGCTCGCTCATCATCGTTCATACAGAACATCAGCGGGTTATACTTAACGATAACCTTATTAAAATCGGGATGGGTGAGAGGTATGCAACGCGAATCCGTGGCATAGCGATTCTTCACAAAGGCAAGGAACTTGCTTATAAAGCCGTCAATGCGGTTGTAGCGCCCCACCTTGCGCATCTCGGCTCGCTGCGACGCAATGGCATAGAGGCTGACAAAGCATCGTTGCATATCGTCGTCGTGGCGAAAGCGGCGGAACGAGGTCTCCCTCCACGCCTCTCGCATAAGATTTACGCAGTACTCAAAGTCGCTCTTACGGTAGGCGTCAAAGTTGTGGTGCGGGGCATAAGGTATCATCGTGCCTATGCGCTCATTCACAAGGTTTTGCATCCTATACAATACGCGCGTATAGTTACCCTTGTTTAGTGCCTTACGGCGGTTGAAGCGCACCAAGCGCACGATGGGCTGACCACCATCCTTAAAGAAGACGTCGGGCGTAACGGGTGCGGCAAAGAGCGTGTCGTCGTTGCCCACGATGAAGTGTTCGCTAAGCTCGGGAATACGATATATGCAGCTCTCGATGGCGTGGCTGCTAAATACGGGCAGCGCCTCGGCATCAAGTATCTCGCTATGATCGACAATACGTATTTTGGGGTGCTGCGCACTAAGCCAACTCGGACACTGACCATCGGTAACGATAAATATACGATTTATCCACGGGGCAAACTTCTCTACCGAGCGCAACGAATATTTCAGCTCGTCGCACTCTCTCCAACGTGCCTCGGCAACCGACGCGACACTCTCTGCCTCAACACCTTCACTCGTTGGCACGACAGGAGCATCGAGATAGCGGTTACGTTTAGCCTGCCACTCGGGGTCGTTACCATCGACCCAAAGATAGACCAAATCTATCGGGAAATTTATGTTTGCGGTCAGCTCAGCCATATCTTTAAGTTTGGCTCTTAGGGTTTTACTATACAGGTTTGGTTATCTACGTTTATAGCACCACACGGGTAGCAAGTCAAACAGTCGCACCGTGCGCCACTTCTCCCCCTCCTTAATCTTCCAGAGGCATACACCACACAGCTCCTTATAGCGCACCGTGATATTGCGGTAGCGAGGTGCCACAAAGATACCGCGCGAAGTGAGGTAATCGACCATTGAGCGATGCGCCTCGTACCTCTGTCGCTGCTTGACAGCTGTCTGGCGCGACTTGACGGTCGAGTGCGGGTTTAGCACATAGCAGTACCACACATCCGCCACCGTAACCAATCGCCCACTCTCAGCAAGTGCGCGCGTTACGAACATAACATCCTCATACTGAACGCCCTCAGCAAAACGCAACTCGATGCTATCGAGCATCGCACGGCGGTAGAGTTTATTGACTGGGTGGAAATTTGGAGGACAGCTACACACCGTAAACTTCTCGGCAGCAGTGTCGAATACTTCATTACGCTCGAAGCCAATAACACACTTATTACCAAGCGGTTTTTGCTTTACTATACCACATATTGCCATATCGGCATCCACCTCTTTGGCTGCCTCGTAGAGTCGCTCAAAGTACTCCACGGGGATATAGTCATCGCTGTCGATAAAGCCGATATACTCGCCCTTGGCGATAGCCATTCCCGCATTTCGCGCCTTACCCTGACGACCATTCGACTGATGGATAACCCTTATGCGGCTATCACGCGCCGCCCACTCGTTGAGAAGTCTCAGCGAGCCATCCGTCGAGCCGTCATCGACGCATATAATCTCTATGTCGCTAAGAGTTTGTGCCACGACGCTCTCCAAGCATCGCGGCAACAGCGCCTCGGTGTTATATACTGGGATGATTACACTTACCTTCGCACTCATAGCTTATACATTATAACTCATACAAAGGTAGTAAAATTATTCCTTATTTGCAATTTTAACAATCTACACCCACCATATCGAGTATCGCCTCGGCGCACCGCTCTGGCTCTTCGTAGAAGCCCATATGTCCCGAATTTTCGAGCCATACAACACGTGCTTCGGGGTGCTTTGCTGCCAACTCTTCGGCAACATCCATTGGGATATAGTTGTCGTGCTTTCCAAAGATAAACATATGAGGCACAGGCGATTTACGCAACACCTCGTCGCGGTCTTTGCGCTCAATCATACCTGCCAAGATAGCTATAACGCCCTCGTCTTCGGTTATCATTATCAGCTCCTCGACATCCTCAACACGATCGGCAAGACGTTTCAAATTTTGGGGAGCAAAGCCCGCGTGAGGTACCAAGTGCGCCAACATACTCTTCTTGCCAGCCTTGATAAGTTCAATCTCGCGGCGGCGACGGTCGCACTTCTCAACCGAGTCTGCCGATGTCGTCGAGCTGAGAAGCACCACCGAATCGAGTCTCTCGGCATACATCTCGCACATCGCCAACGCCACATAACCACCCATCGAGTGTCCTACAACCGAGTAGCGCTCGATACCCAGCGCCTCCATAGTAAGCGCCACACATTCAGCCAGATACTCCATCGTATGTATCTCGCCGTTAATCGCTGATATGCCGTGTCCTGGCAGGTCGAGCGTAACTACACGCACCCTGTCGCGAAGCAGATAGGCAAACTCCTCCCACACAATCATCGACTCCAAGTAGCCGTGCAACAGCACCACACACTTATCGCCCTTTTGGCTATCTGCCACGTGCATCGGCGTAGCGCCCGCCATAATGAATTTTTCGGTCATTGTCGTAAATTTTATCTACAATATTACAAAAAATTGGCGAGAAAAACAAATTCGGCGTACAAAATATCCCTAATATGGAGTTATAATTTTGTAAGCGCAGAAATTATTTGTAACTTTGACCGATTGTAATCTTGTCGCAACCGAAGAGGGTTTAACACTTTGTGTTAATTTTCGGCTGACGACACATAGTTTAACCGCAAACACAGCCACAATGCGCACTATCGAGATTATCAAATGCCACGGCTCGGGCAACGACTTTGTAATGGTGGATGCCACCCGAGAGCAGCTTGACGGCATCGACCTCGGCGACTTTGCACGCCGCGTCTGCGACCGTGAGCGAGGCATCGGCAGCGACGGCATACTGCTCCTTGTACGCCACGACGACCGCGTATATGGTATGGATATGCTCAACCCCGACGGCACCCACGCCGAGATGTGCGGCAATGGCATACGCTGTGTAGCACGTTTAGCCTTCGAGCGCGACTACGCCATTAACGGCATACTACGCTCGGGAGGTCGCGACTACAACGTACGTCGTACAGTAGATATATTTGAGGGCATAGCCACGTTCAGCGTCGATATTCCGATACGTACACACAGCAACGACTTCGCCTTTTTCGGCGAGAAGGAGTGCTTCGTGGGTATAGTTATCGAGGCGTTGCACCCCGACCTACGCTTTACGGCACTTAATTTGGGTAATCCACATATCGTTGCGGCGGTGGAGAGCATAGACCTCACGCTCCTCGAAGCGTTAGGTAACAAGGTTAAGGATGATGCTACGTGCCGACAACTATTTCCGCACGGAGTAAACCTCTCGCTCTATGAGCGACGCTCCGAGCGAAGTATCTTTGTGGCGACCTTTGAACGTGGCGCAGGCATCACGCTCTCGTGCGGTACGGCGATGACAGCATCAAGCACCGCGGCGGCACTGCTTAACTTGGTCGAGGCAGGCAGCCACATTGAGGTATGCAACCGTGGAGGTATGGTGTATTGTACCACCACACTCTCAGATAACATCACCACACGCTTGGAGGGTAACGCCACCTTCGACTGGTGGGGAGAGTTAGATGTTGATAACGGCTACAACTACCGCATCACACGCTCCACCAACGAGGACGCCGCGTGGCAGAGATTTGTAGATAGCATAAATAACCGTAAATAGGGAGTATGGCACAACCTAAGAGATACCAACTACTCGGCATCATCACCCTGCTCGTCGCGCTACTTAGCACGGCGTGTAATGTAGCGCGCTCACTGCCCGAGGGAGAGTATCTGCTGTCGAAGGTTACCATAGTCGAAGATAAGCAAGCACCGCGCGAGGAGCGTATCACCGTCGATAACGACGCCATAGACAGCTACGTCAGACAGTCGCCCAACAAGAAGATTCTCGGTATGGACTTCTACGTATGGGTATATGAGCGTGCCAACCCCGAGAAGGATAACTGGTGGAATAACTTTAAGCGTAAGATTGGAGAGGAGCCTGTGATACTCGATATGAGCCTTACGGAGAAATCGGTGCAGAACCTGCGCACCTACCTCCAAACACGCGGATACTTCGACTCTGAGGTTAGCTACTCGGTGGATACCACCCACCGTGCGCACCGCGCTGAGGTAACATACACCATACACCAGGGGGCGCCGCTTCGCATCGACTCACTCGAATACTCCGTCATAGATAAGTCGCTCGAACCGCTGATATACGCCGACACGGCAAACTGCCTTCTGCAACGCGGCGACGTGATGGACATCACGCGTCTCGACGCCGAGCGCGAGCGTATAGCCGCCTCGCTGAACAACCGCGGATATTTCGACTTTACGGTAAACAACATCTCCTACGAGGTAGATACGCTCAGTGGCAACGACAACGCCAATATCGAGATGATCATCCGACCCACGCTTGCGGGCTACAACGAGCGCGGTGTGCCTCAATGGGAGGACAACGCCGTATATCGCATCAGTCGCATCAACGTCTTTCCGACCTACGACCCGATGCTACGCTCAACAAACGGCTTTAAGGCGGATGCCGAGATTGACACCACCTCGTTCTACGGTCTTAACATCATCCGCGACATAAACTCTACGCCACAACTGCGCAACGCCGTATTGCGCCGTACCATACCCATCTTCCCGAGCTACATCTACAACGCCTCGCAGGTGGAACACACCTACAAGGAGCTGATGTCGTTGGGCTTCTTCCGCAACGCAAAGGTAGCCTTCTCACGTCTCGACCGCGAAAATAACTACGTATCGTACGTGGGTAAGGATGTCGATGAGGATAACCTACTCAATACGCGCGAGGAGTTCTTGGAGTGCAACATCTACTGCACCCCCGCCCTAAAACAGAGTATGAAGGTGGAGTTGGAGGCATCGACAACCTCTACATTCTACGGTTTCAGCGCGACGCTCGGCTACTCGAACAACAACGTCTTCCGTGGCGCCGAGGCCTTCGACGTTGCGCTACGCTTAGGTTACGAGTTTATGTACGCCCCCGATGCCGCAAAGCGTAACGCACAGGAGATAGGTCTCACGGCGGGTCTCTCGTTCCCGCGCTTCCTGCTACCCTTCCACCTATCGCCCAACAGCCGCGCCTCACAACCACGAACACGTTTGGAGCTGGCTTTCGACTACCAAAATCGTCCGTACTACCGTCGCAACATCTCGACGCTACGCTGGGCTTATAGTTGGAAGCAGGGCGAACGCTCGACATTCGTACTACGCCCCGTGGATATAAACTGGATAGATGTCAAGCACGTCGATCAGTCGTTCCTTGCCGACATCGACAACAAATATCTGCGTACCAGCTTCGAATCACAGCTAAACGCAGGTCTGTCGCTATCGTACGTATATAACACGCAGCGTAGCGACCTCGACCGAAACGTTACTGCCGTTCGCTTCAACTTGGAGAGCGCAGGTAACCTATTACAAGGCCTCGAAAGCCTCTTTTCGCACCACGCCGAGGGACACGACTACTACGAAATTCTCGGCGTAAGGTACTCGCAGTACATACGTGCCGACATCAACCTAAGCCATAAGATAGACCTCGGTCATAAGATGGCTCTTGCAGGACGTCTATTTGGCGGCGTGGGCGTTACGTATGGTAACTCCAAGGGGCGCTCTATACCCTTCGACCGTATGTTCTACTGCGGTGGCGCCAACTCGATGCGTGGCTGGGTGCCTCGCACCTTAGGCCCTGGTAACAAGCCCGAGGTGATAAACGCGCAGTACCCCTCACAGGTGGGTGATGTCCGCCTCGAAGCAAACCTCGAATTTCGCTTCCCCGTATGGTGGATATTCCACGGTGCTGTATTCCTCGATGCGGGTAACGTATGGTACTTGCGCGATACGCAAGACAGCAACCCCGAGGAGGTATTCCACTTCGACAAGTTCTACAAGCAGCTCGGCTTCAACACGGGTTTAGGTCTGCGCATCGACGCTACATTTGTCATCCTACGTCTCGACCTCGGCTTGCAGCTCCACAACCCTGGACGCCCCGAGGGTCAGCGCTGGATACACAACTTCAAGTGGGATAATATGGCGCTCAACTTCGGCGTTGGCTATCCCTTCTAACGATTTTACCGCGTCGCGCTGTAAGATGCGGCAGTACTAATAATAAGCGTACATATTTACCCAAAAAGATGGAGCGGTAGCACTTGCCACCGCTCCATCTTTCATATATTCGCCTCCTATTGGAGTTCCATATCAGCTTTGAGACCTACGACCAAGTCGTCGTAGTCGCGAAGACCCGTACCACCAGGGATAGGATTACCCGTGATGACGTTCTCTTTGAGGTTCACCAGCTCGTCGGTCTTAGCCTGAATAGCTGCCTCGTTAAGCACCTTCGTAGTCTCCTGGAACGATGCTGCCGAGATGAAGCTCGACGTCTGCAATGCTGCACGTGTGATACCCTGCAACACCTGATTTGAGGTTGCGGGAACGATAGGACGTACCTCAACCAACGCCATATCACGACGCTTCAACGACGAGTTCTCGTCGCGGAGCTTACGCATCGAGATAATCTGGCCAGGCTGCACGTTCTGCGAGCCACCAGCAGCAGTAACAACCACCTTATCGTAAAGCTCATCATTAACGTCCATAAACTCCCACTTATCAACGACCTGATCCTCGAAGAAGCGAGTATCACCTGGATCCTCAATCTGTACCTTCGACATCATCTGACGTACGATAACCTCAAAGTGCTTATCGTTAATCTTCACACCCTGCATACGGTAAACCTCCTGTACCTCGTTCACGATGTACTCCTGAACCTTGGTAGGACCGAGGATACGCAAGATGTCGCTCGGCGTGATAGCGCCATCCGACAGAGCCATACCTGCACGTACGTAGTCGTTCTCCTGAACGATGATCTGACGCGACAGAGGCACCAAGTAACGCTTAACATCGCCATCCTTCGAGGTGATGACAATCTCGCGGTTACCACGCTTAATCTTGCCGAATGTTACCTCACCATCAATCTCCGATACGATAGCGGGGTTCGACGGATTACGAGCCTCGAAGAGCTCGGTAACACGGGGAAGACCACCAGTGATATCGCCACCAGTCTTACCTACGGCACGAGGAATCTTGATTAGAATGTCGCCAGCGTGAATCTTGCCGTTGTTCTTAACCATGATGTGCGCCGTAACGGGCAAGTTGTAGGCCTTAATCTCCAAGCCCTCCTTATTAACAATCTTAATAACAGGGTTCTTGGTCTTATCCTTCGACTCGATAACGACACGCTCCGAAAGTCCCGTCTGCTCATCACGCTCCTCACGGTAGGTAACGCCCTCGATAATGCTATCATAGACAACCTTACCATCAGACTCGGCGATGATAACAGCGTTGTAGGGATCCCACTCACAAATCATATCGCCCTTCTTAACTGTCGAGCCATCCTTCATAAAGAGTGTTGCACCATAGGGCAGAGCGTGCGTATAAAGCACTATCTCGGTCTTAGGATCTACAATGCGGAACTCCGACTGACGCGACATAACAATATCGATAGTCTCGCCTGCCGAGTTCTTACCCTTGATAGTACGCAAATCGTCGATTTCGAGACGACCCTCATACTTCGACACAACGTTGGTCTCAACGGTCGAGCCACCTGCAACACCACCGACGTGGAACGTACGAAGTGTAAGCTGCGTACCAGGCTCACCGATAGACTGTGCAGCGATAACGCCGACAACCTCACCCTTCTGCACCATACGCGCCGTAGCAAGGTTACGACCATAACACTTAGCACATACACCGCGACGTGCCTCACACGTGAGTACCGAACGAATCTCAACAGACTCCAACGGCGACTTCTCGATAGCCTCGGCAATATCCTCGGTAATCTCCTCGCCTGCACGACACATCACATCGCCCGTGAGCGGATGGATAATGTCGTTGAGAGCCGTACGACCCAAGATGCGGTCATAGAGAGTCTGAACAACATCGTCGTTACGCTTGATAGCCGTAGCGGTCAAACCACGCAACGTGCCGCAATCCTCCTCGTTGATGATGACATCCTGTGCCACATCCACCAGACGACGGGTCAGGTAACCTGCATCCGCCGTTTTAAGAGCGGTATCGGCAAGACCCTTACGCGCACCGTGCGTTGAGATAAAGTACTCCAACACCGACAAGCCCTCCTTGAAGTTCGACAAGATAGGGTTTTCGATAACCTGCTGACCACCCTCAACGCCTGACTTCTGGGGCTTAGCCATAAGACCACGCATACCCGAAAGCTGACGAATCTGCTCCTTAGAACCACGGGCGCCCGAATCAAGCATCATATATACGGGGTTGAAGCCATCCTGGTCATTCTTCAACGTGGTGATAACCTGATTTGTAAGCTTATTGTTGATGTTTGTCCAAATATCGACAATCTGGTTGTATCGCTCGTTGTTGGTGATAAGACCCATATTATAGTCGCCGATAACAGCATCAGCAGCGGCATAACCCTCATCGATAAACTTCTGCTTAACATCGGGGATAACCACAGCGTCGAGGTTAAACGACAGACCACCCTGGAATGCCATACGGTAACCCATATTCTTAATATCGTCCAAGAACTTGGCAACCTTATCGGCACCTGCCTTCTTCATCACTACGGCGATAATATCACGCAACGAACGCTTGGTAAGCACCTCATTGATGTAGCCTACCTCCGAAGGTACGTTCTGGTTGAAGAGGATACGACCGATAGTGGTCTCCTTCAACACGAACACCTCGTTGCCATTCTCGTCCAAGTCGCGAACAACGCACTTTACAACGGCGTGCAGGTCGGCACGCTTCTCGTTGTAGGCGATGATAGCCTCCTCAGGACCGTAGAATATCAGACCTGTACCCTTAACATTGGGACGTGGCTTTGTGATATAGTAAAGACCGAGGACCATATCCTGCGAAGGTACGGTAATAGGCGCACCGTTGGCAGGGTTAAGGACGTTGTGCGAACCGAGCATAAGCAACTGCGCCTCCAAGATGGCGGCATTACCCAGAGGCAAGTGAACTGCCATCTGGTCGCCATCGAAGTCGGCGTTAAATGCCGTACACGACAGCGGGTGGAGCTGCATTGCCTTACCCTCGATGAGCTTAGGCTGGAACGCCTGAATACCCAAACGGTGAAGGGTCGGGGCGCGGTTCATCAATACGGGGTGTCCCTTTATGACATTTTCGAGGATGCCCCAAATGACGGGGTCCTTACGGTCGATAATCTTCTTTGCCGACTTAACGGTCTTAACGATGCCTCGCTCGATGAGCTTGCGGATAACAAACGGCTTGTAAAGCTCCGCCGCCATATCCTTAGGAATACCCATCTCGTGCATCTTCAACTCGGGACCTACGACGATAACCGAACGAGCCGAGTAATCGACACGCTTACCGAGAAGGTTCTGACGGAAGCGTCCCTGCTTACCCTTCAACGAGTCCGACAACGACTTCAACGGACGGTTCGACTCGTTCTTTACGGCATTGCTCTTGCGCGAGTTGTCGAACAACGAATCGACAGCCTCCTGCAACATACGCTTCTCGTTACGAAGAATCACATCGGGAGCCTTAATCTCGATAAGACGCTTCAAACGGTTGTTACGGATGATAACACGACGGTAGAGGTCGTTCAAATCCGACGTAGCGAAACGTCCACCATCCAGCGGCACCAAAGGACGCAACTCGGGCGGGATAACGGGAATATCGGTAAGCACCATCCACTCGGGGCGGTTCTTGCCATTCGAGGCACGGAACGACTCGATGACGTTCAAACACTTCAACGCCTCGGTCTTACGCTGCTGCGACGACTCCTTAGAGGCACGGTCGCGCAAGGCGTACGACATAGAGTCCAAATCAACCTCCTTCAAGAGGGTGAGGATAGCCTCGCCACCCATCTCGGCAACAAACTTCTCGGGGTCGTCGTTCGACAACGCCTGATTGCCCTTAGGAAGCTGCGATACGATGTCGAGATACTCCTTCTCAGAGAGGGTCTGCAAGCGCTCTACGCCCTGTGCAGCAGCCTGTCCTGGGTTGATGACAACGTAACGCTCGTAGTAGATGATAGACTCCAACTTCTTAGAGGGAATACCCAGCAGGTAGCTAATCTTCGACGGCAACGAACGGAAGTACCAGATGTGTACCACGGGGACAACCAACGAGATATGACCCATACGCTCACGACGTACCTTCTTCTCGGTAACCTCTACACCACAACGGTCGCAGACGATGCCCTTATAGCGGATGCGCTTGTACTTACCGCAGTGGCACTCGTAGTCCTTCACAGGACCAAAGATGCGCTCGCAGAAGAGACCATCGCGCTCAGGCTTATAGGTGCGGTAGTTGATGGTTTCGGGTTTAAGCACCTCGCCGCTCGACTGGGCGCGAATCTCCTCGGGAGATGCCAAACCAATCGAGATACGGCTGTAACTGCTCATCTTATTATTATCTCTGTTAAATGACATAGTAGTCTAATTTTTAATCCGCATTAATACCTGCTCGGGCTTATTCGAGCTTTACCGACAGTGCCAAGCCGCGCAACTCGTGCAGCAACACGTTCATCGCCTCAGGAACACCTGGACGCGGCAGGTTATCGCCCTTGACGATAGCCTCGTATGCCTTAGCACGTCCTACAACGTCGTCCGACTTGATGGTAAGAATCTCCTGCAAGATGTTGGCAGCACCAAAGCCCTCCAATGCCCAAACCTCCATCTCACCGAAACGCTGACCACCGAACTGTGCCTTACCACCGAGCGGCTGCTGCGTGATGAGCGAGTAGGGACCGATAGAACGAGCGTGCATCTTGTCGTCAATCATATGGCCCAGCTTCAACATATAGATAACACCCACTGTTGCAGGCTGGTCAAAGCGCTCGCCCGTGCCACCATCATAGAGGTAGGTACGACCACTGCGAGGCACACCTGCCTGTGCGGTATATTCGTTAATCTGCTCCAATGAAGCACCATCGAAGATAGGCGTTGCGAACTTCAAGCCCAACTCGCGACCTGCCCAGCCGAGTACGGTCTCGTAAATCTGACCGAGGTTCATTCGCGAAGGCACACCAAGCGGGTTAAGACAGATGTCCACGATAGTACCATCCTCCAAGAAGGGCATATCCTCGTCGCGAACAACCTTTGCCACGATACCCTTGTTACCGTGACGACCTGCCATCTTATCACCGACCTTCAACTTACGCTTCTTGGCGATATATACCTTAGCCATCTTGATAACACCCGATGTAGGTATCTCATCGCCGTTGGTGAGGTTGTACTTCTCGCGGTTTACGGCTGCTGCAACCTTCTTACACTCAATAATATAATTATTAATGGTAAGCGAGATTAGTGCATCGTCGTGCTCGTCGCCAGTCCAGCGTGTCTGACCAAGGTTCATATAACCGTTTGCCACACCCGTCTTGCTGTCGTGCGACGTAGCGGCAATCTCCTCCAACATACGTACCGAGAAGCTCTCACCAGGAGCCACCAACTCTACGTTGTAGTAGTCGTAGATGCCCGTGGTAGTCTTGCCTTCGAGCAGACGCCACAACTTCTCGACAAGCGTATTTGTAAGGGCGCTTACCTTTGCTGCGTACTCCTCGTCAAGAAGCTCCATCTTACGCTTCTCGTCGGCGCGGTTGCGCTTACCCTCCTTCTGTGCGTGGCTATACAGCTTAGTGTCAATGACCACACCGTGCAACGAGGGCTGTGCCTTCAACGAAGCATCCTTAACATCGCCCGCCTTGTCGCCGAAGATGGCACGTAGGAGCTTCTCCTCGGGCGAGGGATCACTCTCACCCTTAGGCGTAATCTTACCGATGAGGATGTCGCCAGGGGTAACCTTAGCACCTACGCGGATGATACCGTTGGCATCCAAATCCTTCGTAGCGTCCTCCGACACGTTAGGAATATCCGAGGTAAGCTCCTCTGAGCCTCGCTTGGTCTCGCGAACCTCCATAATATACTCATCGACGTGTACCGAGGTGAAGATGTCCTCACGCTGGATACGCTCCGAGATAACGATAGCGTCCTCGAAGTTGTAACCCTTCCAGGGCATAAACGCCACTTTGAGGTTACGTCCCAACGCCAACTCACCCTTCTGTGTCGAGTAACCCTCGGTCAATATCTGACCCTTGGTTACGCGCTCGCCTGTGAGTACCGTAGGCTTCAACGTTACGGTAGTATTCTGGTTGGTACGGCGGTAACGAGGCAACTCATATACGGTAACCTCGGGAGCAAACGATGCTATCTGCTGATCCTCGTTGCGCTCGTAGCGTACCTCAATGCGCGTAGCGTCGGCAAAGACAACCTCGCCATCGCCATCAGCAACCACCTGAATACGGCTATCCACAATCATATCCTTCTCGATGCCTGTGCCGACGATAGGTGCCTCACACGTTACCAAAGGTACTGCCTGACGCATCATGTTCGAACCCATCAACGCACGGTTAGCATCGTCGTGTTCGAGGAAGGGGATAAGGCTTGCTGCGATTGATGCCACCTGGTTAGGCGCCACATCGACCAAATCTACCTCCGTATCGTGAACAACGGGGAAGTCGGCACCCAGACGAGCCTTGATACGCTCCTTATTAATAAAGTGTCCGTCGTCGCTAAGCTCCTCGTTCGACTGAGCTACAATGCGACCCTCCTCCTCCTCTGCCGAGTAGTAGCGGATATTGTCGTTGTTCAAATCGACAACACCCCCCTCTACCGAGCGGTAAGGAGTCTCGATGAAGCCCATATCCGAAATCTTGGCATATACGCACAACGACGATATAAGACCGATGTTCGGACCCTCGGGCGACTCGATAGGACAGAGACGACCATAGTGTGTGTAGTGTACGTCTCGCACCTCGAAACCTGCACGGTCGCGCGACAGACCACCAGGACCCAACGCCGAGAGACGACGCTTGTGCGTAATCTCCGCCAAGGGGTTGATTTGGTCCATAAACTGCGACAGCTGGCTCGTGCCGAAGAACGAGTTTACTACGCTTGCCAAGGTCTTGGCATTAATCAAATCCTCGGGTGTGAACACCTCGTTGTCGCGTACGTTCATACGCTCACGTATGGTACGTGCTATACGCTGCAAACCTACCGAGAACTGGTTTGCAAGCTGCTCACCCACGGTGCGTACACGACGATTCGACAAGTGGTCGATATCATCGACATCCGCCTTGGAGTTGATCAGCTGGATGAGGTATCGTATAATCTCGATGATGTCCTCACGTGTTAGCGTGCGGATGGCGGGATCTATCGACAGCTCCAGCTTCTTGTTGATACGGAAACGACCCACGTCGCCCAAGTCGTAGCGCTTGTCAGAGAAGAATAGCTTCTCAATGACGTCGCGAGCCGTAGCCTCATCGGGTGGCTCCGACGCGCGCAACTGCCTGTAAATATATACTACGGCCTCCTTCTCGGAGTTACACGGGTCTTTATGTAGTGTGTTGAAAATAATCGAAAAGTCGATGCCCGAGGGGTTCTCGCTGTGCAGAAGGATGGTCTTGGCACCCGACTCAATAATCTGGTCGATATGCTCCTCCTGCAACTCTACCTCACGATCAACGATGACGTTGTTACGCTCGATAGATACCACCTCGCCAGTATCCTCATCCACGAAGTCCTCCACCCACGTCGAAAGTACACGGGCAGCGAGCTTACGTCCGAGGCACTTCTTTAAGTTTGCCTTCGTAACCTTTACCTCGTCGGCAAGGTCGAAGATCTCCAATATCTGTTGGTCAGTCTCGTAACCTATCGCGCGGAGCAGGGTCGTTACCGGCAACTTCTTCTTACGGTCGATGTAGGCATACATCACGTTGTTGATGTCGGTAGCAAACTCTATCCACGAACCCTTGAATGGGATGATACGAGCCGAGTAGAGCTTCGTGCCGTTGGTGTGCATACTCTGACCAAAGAACACGCCAGGTGAGCGGTGTAGCTGCGATACTACGACGCGCTCGGCGCCGTTGAAGATGAACGTACCACGCTCGGTCATATAGGGGATAAGACCGAAATATACATCCTGCACTACATCGTCAAAGTCCTCGTGTTCCTTGTCCTTGCACGATAGTTTTAGCTTTGCCTTAAGGGGTACACTATATGTCAGACCGCGCTCCAAGCACTCCTCGATAGAGTAGCGTGGCTGGTCGATATAATAGTCGATAAATTCCAGCTCGAAGTTGTTTCGCGTATCGGTGATAGGGAATACGTCTGAGAACACCTTGTAGAGACCCTCGCTTTTACGATTCTCGGCTGTGGTGTCAAGCTGGAAGAAGTCTCGGAATGATTTAAGCTGAATCTCCAACAAATCGGGATAAGGCACCCTGTTTTTGATGGTCGAAAAGCTTATTCGTTGTTGTTGTGTAGTGGACATAAATCCAATGTTTTAGTTGAAGCAATTTACTCGTTAGACCACGGTCGTTACAGCGGCAACAGCACCGTCATAACTCACTTAGGTAGGTTTGGAGTCCGCATCGCGGCCTGCGCTTGTTGAGACGCTAATTCTCGGTTGTGTTCTCAGCAAGGCTAACTCTCAGTTGCACTTTTGCGCTCTTGGTTTGCGGTTTGCACCCTCGGCGTCCCGTTCCGCACTCTCGGCGTCCCGTTCCGCACTCTCTGCAACGCCAAATCTCGCGCTTACAAGCAACCTCGATTCTCAGTTTGCAACTCTCGGCTTCCTGTCTCCGTTCTGCCCTCGGCTTCCCTTTCCGTTCCACCCTCGGCTTCCCTTTCCGTTCCACCTTCGGCTTCCCTTTCCGTTCCACCCTCGGCTTCCCTTTCCGTTCTGCCCTCGGCTTCCCTTTCCGTTCCACCTTCGGCTTCCCTTTCCGTTCTGTCCTCGGCTTCCCGACTCTTGGTTTGCCTCGTTGCTATGCTGAGCGATGTCTGACCCTCTACGTAAGAAACCTTGCCCCTCCCCCATATGCGGGGTCGCGGGCGGGTCTTGCGCGGGCGTTTAACTATCCCGCTAATGCCCTCAGTGTCATATACATACACTCTGAGAGCATTCAAACTTCCAACATTCGGGCACAGCTCAACCAGGCACTCCCGAATATTAGACCACAAAAGGCATAGAGCTTACCATACGTGTAAGCTCTACACCTCAGCTGTGAGAGACTTGCGTAAGTCCTTACGGATTACTTAAGCTCAACCTCTGCACCTGCCTCCTCGAGCTGACCCTTGATAGACTCAGCCTCCTCCTTAGAGATGCCCTCCTTAACGGCCTTAGGTGCACCGTCAACCAATGCCTTAGCATCGCCCAACGACAAACCAGCTACCTCCTTAACAACCTTGATTACCTGGAGCTTAGCCTGACCAGCGCTCTTCAAGATTACGTCAAAAGTAGACTTCTCAGCAGCAGCAGCCTCACCAGCGCCAGCTGCGGGAGCTGCAACTGCAACAGCTGCAGCAGCAGGCTCAATACCATACTCCTCCTTGAGGATAGTAGCCAATTCGTTTACCTCCTTAACAGTCAAGTTAACCAACTCTTCTGCCAATACCTTTACATCTGCCATAGTTGTGTAATTTTATTAAATTTTGTTTTTGTTTCGTTTGATTAATTGTTTCTCTCTTCGAGACTCTTAACAAGTCCCGCGATCTTCTGACCTGCATTTGATTGCAGAGCAGAGATGACATTCTTAGCAGGCGACTGCAAGAGCAATACGATATCGCCAATAAGCTCCTCGCGGCTCTTGATGTTGCAAAGAGTGTCAAGCTGATTGTCTCCGACATAGGTGCAACCCTCAACATACGCAGCCTTCAAAACGGGCTTCTCGCAGCTCTTGCGGAACTCCTTGATAAGCTGTGCGGGAGCTTTACCTACCTCAGTGAACATAATTGAGGTCGAACCCTTCAATACAGCAACCAAATCCTCGCTTGCCTTATCTACATTCTCCAATGCCTTGCCAAGCAACGTGTTCTTAACAACCACGAGCTTGATCTTCTGCTCGAAGCACTTGCGGCGCAACGCAGCAGTCTGCTCAGCATTCAAAGACTCGATATCAGCCAAGTAGAAGTGAGGGTACTGATTGAGCTGCTCGGTAAGACCGTTGATAACGGCCAACTTTTCTTGCTTTGTCATAATCGTTTATCCTCCTTCTGATTATTTGGTTTCTACTGACTTGGTATCAACCTCAACACCGGGGCTCATAGTTGTCGAGAGATAGATGCTCTTGACATAAGTACCCTTAGCTGCCGATGGCTTAAGCTTGATGATGGTGCTCATCACCTCCTTAGCGTTATCGACAATCTGCTCGGGGGTAAACGATACCTTACCGATTGAAGTGTGGATAATACCATACTTATCGACCTTGAAGTCAATCTTACCTGCCTTAACCTCCTGAACGGCCTTAGCTACGTCCATCGTAACAGTGCCAGTCTTAGGGTTAGGCATCAAGCCACGGGGACCCAAAATACGACCCAGCGCACCTACCTTACCCATTACGTTGGGAGTGGTAATGATGACATCTACGTCGGTCCAACCGCCCTTGATCTTCTCTACGTACTCGTCGAGACCTACATAATCAGCGCCAGCGGCAGTTGCCTCAGCCTCCTTCTCAGGAGTACAAAGCACCAACACACGTACAGTCTTACCTGTACCGTGGGGAAGTGTTACAACGCCACGAACCATCTGATTGGCCTTACGAGGATCTACGCCCAGACGCACGTCAATATCTACCGAAGCATCGAATTTCGTAAAGGTAATTTCCTTTAGAAGAGCGGCAGCCTCAGAAAGCTTGTACGCCTTGTCTTCGACCTTTGCGTAGGCAATCTTTTGATTTTTTGTCAACTTACTCATTCTTGTAATTTTCGTTACATGTTAGGAAATTCACCAACTACGTTGATACCCATACTGCGTGCAGTACCAGCAACCATACGCATAGCAGCCTCAACTGTGAAGCAGTTCATATCGGGCATCTTGCCCTCAGCAATCTCCTTGACCTGATCCCATGTTACCTGGCCGACCTTCTGACGGTTAGGCTGTGCTGAACCTGCCTGGATCTTAGCTGCTTCCTTGAGCTGAATGGCTACGGGTGGCTGTTTAACTACGAAGTCAAACGACTTATCCGTGTAAACTGTGATGATGACTGGAAGTACCTTACCTGCCTTGTCCTGGGTGCGAGCATTAAACTGCTTGCAGAAGTCCATAATATTGACTCCCTTAGAACCCAAAGCCGGACCTACTGGAGGTGAGGGATTGGCAGCACCACCCTTGATCTGCAATTTAATAAATGCAGCAACCTCTTTTGCCATAATTTTCCTTGGTTAATTATTCTTTTTCAACTTGTGTAAAGCTCAACTCCATAGGAGTCTTGCGGCCAAAAATCTTCACACTCACGCTGAGTTTACGATGCTCGTTATCGACACTCTCAATGGTACCTTGGAAGCTTGAGAATGGACCATCTGTAACCTTGACGGTCTCGCCGACAAAGAACGGAACCTCGTTCTCCTCGTCCGCCTGACTCAGTTCATCGACACGACCCAGAATACGGCTCACCTCGTGTGGACGTAGAGGTGTCGGATTCATCTTACGGCTGTCCTCCTTGGTATCACCCAAGAAACCGAGTACATTTGGTATGTTGCGAATGATAATTGGTATTTGACCTACGAAGGCAGCCTCAATCAGGACATAACCTGGATATGAGACCTTCTCCTTAGATACTTTTTTTCCGTTACGAATTGTATAGACCTTCTCGGTCGGAATAAGTACTTGCGAGATGTAATCCTCCAAGTGGCTATGACGAACCTCGGCCTCGATATACTCCTTGACCTTCTTCTCCTTGCCACCTATGGCGCGAACTACATACCACTGCTTAGTAATCTCTCCCATTGCTGTTAAAGCCTTATTATCCCAACAAGTGGTAAACACCGTTCATGACACCCTCGAAAACAAGGTCCATAGCCAAAACAATCAGAGCAAAGATAACCGAGGCAACCATAACAACCTTTGTCGAGCCTGCAAGCTGCTCAAACGAAGGCCAAGTTACCTTGTTTACCAACTCGTTGTATGCGTTCTTAAAGTACTTAATCATAACTAATGCTTTTAATTAGCAGGAGCAGAGAGATTCGAACTCCCATCAACGGTTTTGGAGACCGCTATTCTACCCTTGAACTATGCTCCTAAATGAGAGGCAAGGCTCGCTTGCCTCTCGGGGTTATTTTTGGTTAGTGAAATTACTCAATAACCTTCAATACCTGACCTGCACCTACCGTACGACCACCCTCACGGATTGCGAAACGGAGACCCTCGTTCAATGCAACGGGGTAGATCAAGGTAACGGTGATAGTAACGTGGTCACCAGGCATCACCATATCTACGCCCTCGGGAAGCGATACCTCACCGGTAACGTCCATGGTACGGAGATAGAACTGGGGACGATACTTGTTGTGGAAAGGAGTATGACGACCACCCTCTTCCTTCTTCAAGATATACACCTCAGCGGTGAACTTAGTGTGAGGAGTGATTGAGCCAGGCTTAGCAACAACCATACCACGCTTAACCTCCTTCTTGTCGATACCACGCATCAAGAGACCTACGTTATCACCAGCCTCACCCTCATCGAGGAGCTTGCGGAACATCTCAACGCCAGTACATGTAGAAGTACGGATCTTCTCATCCAAACCGATAATCTCAACGGGATCACCTACGTGGATGATACCAGTCTCGATACGACCAGTTACAACGGTACCACGACCAGTGATTGAGAATACGTCCTCAACAGGCATCAAGAAAGGCTTCTCGTTGTCACGAGGAGGAATCTGGATGTACTCGTCAACAGTTGACATAAGCTCCATAATCTTCTCCTCCCACTTGGCCTCGCCATTCAAGCCACCAAGTGCTGAACCACGGATAACGGGAGCGTTGTCGCCGTCGAAGTCGTACTTAGAAAGAAGGTCGCGAACCTCCATCTCAACGAGGTCAAGCATCTCGGGATCATCAACCATATCGCACTTGTTAAGGAAAACAACGATACGGGGAACGTTCACCTGCTTAGCCAAAAGTACGTGCTCGTTGGTCTGGGGCATAGGACCATCAGTAGCAGCAACTACCAAGATAGCACCATCCATCTGAGCAGCACCAGTTACCATGTTCTTCACGTAGTCGGCGTGACCAGGGCAGTCAACGTGCGCATAGTGGCGGTTAGCTGTCTGATACTCAACGTGAGCAGTGTTGATGGTAATACCACGCTCCTTCTCCTCGGGTGCGTTGTCGATAGAGTCGAATGAACGAAGCTCTGAAAGACCTGCCTTAGCAAGAACGGTGGTGATAGCAGCAGTAAGAGTAGTCTTACCGTGGTCAACGTGTCCGATAGTACCGATGTTCACGTGCGGTTTCGAACGATCAAATTTTTCTTTTGCCATAGTAATATAAGTATTTAAGTTTTTAAAGTTACTTTCTACCAATTAAACAATTCATAGATAGAGGCACAACACCATCCCCGTCATCGTCGATGACCGAGGTGTGCTGCACTCTATCGTAGAGCGGAAGACGAGGCTCAAACTCGCGACCCATAGCTTGGAAGGCTATTGCTCTATCAACTGAGCTACTTCCGCAAAAATAAACCGCTTAGAGCTTGCTCTCACCTTAAAGTGAGATTTTGCAACTCCAACCGGCCTCATCAAGTGGGAAGAGATGGATTCGAACCACCGAAGGTAAAAACCAGCAGATTTACAGTCTGCCCCATTTGGCCACTCTGGTATCTTCCCAATATTTTCGCCCTGTTCGTCGAACTTCCGCGGCATCGAGCCGATGGAGGGATTCGAACCCCCGACCAGCTGATTACAAATCAGCTGCTCTGGCCAACTGAGCTACATCGGCATTAACCGTATCGGAGTGCAAAGATACGAACATTTTTTTTATCTGCAAATTTTTCCATAAAAAAGTTGCATAAAAAAAACTCGCATCCACTCTTTCAAAGAACTTACGTCAGATTTTGACGGAAAATCGAGGGCAAAGTTAAAACTTTTTTCTTAAATAGAAAACAGTATAGTGTTTTTTTTTGAGCGACAGCCACTTTTTTTGGCAAAATAGCAATTTTGAGGGTTATACCTATATATATAATATAAGGGCGTGAGCAGATTTTGCCTCTACTCCACTATTGCCGCTCCAACCAATGTTGCCACGCGCGAACGCAACTCAACAATATGCTCCGATGTTGTCCGATGCACCTTGTTCGTGAGTATGACAATCGCTAAGTCCAACTCGGGGTCGATAATTATCGACGTCCCCGTAGCGCCTGTATGTCCCACAGCGGACGAAGATAGTAGGTCGCCAGCTGTCGAAGAGTAGCCACGGAAGCTCTCCCAGCCCACGGTGCGATCCCACTGCTCGAAGCCGCGCGGCTCGTTGAGCAACACCTCAACGGAGCGTGGCGACAATAGCTCAACGCCACCCCACTTGCCACCATTGAGCATCATAGCCGAGAATTTCATTATGTCGTCGAGAGTCGAGAATAGCCCCGCATTACCCGAGACACCACCAAGCGCCTCACGCGAAAGGGGGTCGTGTACCACACCACGTAGCATCCCTCCCGAGCCATCGGGGGTTGTAGGTGCGCAACACTCGGCATACTCGCTATCGGGCGTGAAACAGCTATTTGTCATGCCCAACGGCGCAAGGATATTATCCTCGACGTAGCTATCAAAGCTTACGCCCGTAGCGCGCTCGACAATCTCCGAGAGAATCACGAAGTTAAGACAGCTGTATCGGCACTCCGTGCGCGGCTTCGACAGTCGCGGAAGGTGCGATATAAACTCAACCACCGTATCTCGATTGGGCAGCTCGACGTCGGGATGCATCTTCACTATCTGCTTCGGCGTGGCGTACGCTGGCAGCCCTGAATTATGCGTCAGCAGGTCAAGGATGCGTATATGCGTCGTATCACGCTTATCCTCCTCATCAACCCAGCCCTCAAAATTGGGGATATAGTTATCCACACGCTCGTTAAGACGTATCGTTCCGCGCTCGACAAGCTGCATTATCGCCGTAGCCGTAGCAATAGGCTTTGTCATCGAGGCGAGGTCGAAGCGTGTATCAAGTGTCATCGGCACCGACGCATCTACCACCTCGCGCAAGCCAAAAGCCTTGGCATAGACAATCTTATCGTGGCGCATAACACCCACAACAGCGCCTGGCACAAGCTCTCGTTCGAGATAGCGCTCTACAATGGCGTCGATACGTTCGAGACGCTCGGCATCGAGGCCTACGTCTGATGGGGCGGCATATACAAGCTGAGCTGGTAGCACCTCGTTAGGCTGCTCTACGGCGTTCTCGGGCGGTAGAATATCGCCACGTCCAACAACATATATGGCGCACCCGACAACAGCTACCGCCATCGCTACCCACGCAAATATCGAAAACCGCACCCTTAATTTCTCGTTCATAATCAGTGAATTGCCGTTTTAGAGCCAAGATGTAACACCAACACGCCCGCCACAATCAGCATCAGACCGATGATGGCAGCAAGGTCGAGATGTTGGCGTAGCACCACCACGCCGAGCAGCGTGATAAGCACCATACCCGACCCCGCCCACACGGCATAGGCTATCGCCACAGGCATCGTGCGCACCGTGAGGCTCAAAAAGTAGAGCGCAGCAAGGTAGGTAACGACGGTCGCCACCGTAGGCCATAGGCGCGTGAAATGCTCGGTATATTTTAGAAGTATAGCCCACGCCACCTCAAATATTATGGCAAGGGCAAGAAAAAGATACTGTTTCATCCCTACGCAAACTTTGTAAAGATAGAACGGCGGGACACCACTTCACATAGGTCCCGCCGTCAAATTAGCGACTATCTCTCTGCGATTAACGCACCTTGAAGTCGGGATCAGCCATCTGAGGAATAGGCTTGATATACTCGCCACGCTCGAACTTATCGCGCACAGCCTTGAAGGTATTGATAGTGTACTCCACATCCTCCATAGTGTGTGCCGCGGTAGGTATCACGCGCAGGATAATCTCTCCCTTAGGAATAACGGGGTAGATTACGATAGAGCAGAACAGACCGTAGTTTTCGCGCAAATCGACGATAAGGTTGGTACCCTCCTCGTTACCGCCCTTCATATAGATAGGCGTTACGGGCGACTGCGTTACACCGATGTTGAAGCCGTTGTCGGTAAGACCCTTCTGCAAAGCGCGGGTAATCTCCCACAACTTCTCCTGATACTCGGGGTGCTTGCGGATAAGGTCGAGACGCTTCAAAGCACCGATAACCATAGGCATAGGCAGCGACTTAGCATAGAGCTGCGAACGCATATTGTAACGGAACAAGTTGATCAACCAACGGGGACCCGACACAAATGCGCCAATACCTGCCATCGACTTAGCGAAGGTGTTGAACAACACGTCGATTTGGTCCTGTACGCCGAAGTGATCGCCTGTACCACGACCACCCTTACCCATAGTACCGAAGCCGTGAGCATCATCCACCAAGAGACGGAAGTCGAAGTCCTTCTTACACTTAACAATCACATCAAGGAAGCCGAGGTCGCCCTTCATACCGAATACACCCTCGGTGATAACCAAGACACCACCGCGCTGCTCCTCAGCAAGCTCGGTAGCGTGTTTGAGCTGCAAACGCAACGACTCCTCGTCGTTATGAGCGTAGGTAAATCGCTTACCTGGGTGCATACGCAGACCGTCGATAATACAAGCGTGGCACTCCTTATCATAGACCACAACGTCGCGGGGAGTGAGCAAGCAGTCGATAATCGAAATCATACCCTGATAGCCGTAGTTGAGAAGGAAGGCGTCCTCCTTGCCTACGAACTCAGCAAGCTCACGCTCGAGCTGCTCGTGGTACTTGGTCTGACCCGACATCATACGAGCGCCCATAGGATATGCCATACCGAACTCGGCACCGCCCTTAGCATCTGCCTCACGCACCTCGGGGTGGTTAGCCAAGCCGAGGTAGTTGTTCAAGCTCCAATTCAACACGGGCTTGCCACGGAAAATCATGTGAGGACCAAGCTCTCCCTCCAACTTGGGGAATGCAAAATAGCCGTGAACAGCCGACATATACTGACCGATAGGACCGCCAGCATTCTTCGATAAACGATCAAAAATATCTACCATTGTATCTGTTATTTTGGTTAAAATTTTCCTGTTTCGCGGTGCGCCATAACTCTCCGTCGTAGCGCACACCTACCCAAAATAGGCATACAAAGGTAGTGATTTTTTTGGTTATTTTGCCCCCGACAGAGCAAAAACTACTCGCGCCCGCGCGAAATAAGTAGAAATACTTACTCACGCGGGCGCGTGGCAAGAGCCATTGACAATCTATCGAATATCGCCTCGGTCGATAGGCAGATGCCAGCCATCGACCACCGCGCCATCCACGGCGATTGTCTCTAACGGGCATAGTATCAGCTGCTTGCCGTCTGTTGCAAGTAGCTCGCTGCCCAAGACTATGACACTTCACATAACCGAACGTGCGCGACGATGCACATCGTAGAGGCGATATGCAAGCGACACCTGCGACACGCCGTAGGTGATAAATGCGATAGCGACAAACAGCACAACAGCCTCAACGCCAATGGTCGTGGGAAGCCATAGCACCGCCAAGGAGATGGCGATAGTCAGCACAGCGCCGAAGATAACCCATCCCGCATCGCGCACATTATAGCTTCGCATATCGAGACCCTGCATAAAGAGTACTATACCGCGGTAGAAGAGCCACGCTCCAAGCAGGATAGGCATCACATAGGCGGACAGCACAAGATTGAACATTAGCACCAAGCCGATAACGATGTCGGCAATGGCGGCGACAATAATCCAGCCGCGACGCACAAAGTAGTTGTGCGACGTAAGGCTCTGAATAAGGTTAAGCACACCCGAGATAAGTATTGCCACGCCCAACCATAGGGAGAACGTAAAGTAACTCTCGGCGGGGTTTACCAGCACCACAAAGCCTATGGCAACCGCAACAACCCCGATAATTAGCGACAGCCACCAATGGTCAATAAGTCGCTCACACCTGTCGTAGATAGTCTGTTTCATAATATGAGTATTTTGCCCGCAGCAGAGCAACAACCGTGCAAAATCAGAAAACGAGTACTAAGCCTTCTTCAAAAAAATATCGCAACGTATAGCAACATCGCTATTTTTTACTTACCTTTGTAATAATCCGAAAAAAATATTCCACTATGCGACGACTATTTGCAATACTTATAGCTCTACTCATAGCGCTACCCACAATGGCACAGACGCAACGCGTCGTTGTTAAGACTCCTGGACGCCAACAAGACGACGGCTCAATTACGAAAGGAAAGCCTATCGCCGAAGCATACGTTTCGGTGCAGGATGGCAATACCTACGAGAGCGATGATAGTGGAGAGCTACACATTGCCAAGCCTGCGTCGGGGAGATACTATTTTTCGGATGTTCGCAAGACGGGATACTCTCTCTCCGACGCAGACTTTCTCTCACGTGAATATACCTACTCACCGTCCAACGCACTATATATTGCTATGGATAGCGATGAGCAGATGCAGGCACTCAGGCGCAAAATAGAGAGTAAGGTGCGCCGCAACTATATGGTACAACTACAAGCAAAGAGCGACGAGGTAGAGCGTCTGCAAGAGGAGGGAGATGCCGCACGAGAGGAGATTTTACGCTTGCAAGGGGAGATTGATGCCGCGTGGGACAACCTCGAAAAGGAGGTCGAGGATAAGGCGCGGACCTATCTATCAATTGATTTCGACCTTACAGATGACTTTAAGAGCGAGATTAGCTACTACATCATCAATGGCGAGTTGCAGAAAGCGGACTCGATGCTTGCTACGCGTGGCGACCTCGCGGAGCGTATCGACCGTAATATACAACTGCAAAAGCAGGTTACCAGGGAGCAAAGTGCGCTTGCCGAAGAGTGCCTTTACAAGCACGACATCTGCCGTCAGCGACTACAAGCAGACTCGGCAGCCTACTGGCTCGAACGTCGCGCAGAACTCGACCAAGAGAATGTGGAGTGGCAAATAGAGTTAGCAGAATATATTCGCGACTATTTGGCTGATTATAATCGGGCATTGGAGATACTTAATAAGGTCAAAGATTTATTCGATTCGACCGACAACACTTTCGGTTTGGAGAGGATGAATTTATACGATGATATTGCTCTATGCTATATATGTTTGGGAGATAACCAAAAGTTGGTAAGGATGCATATTTATTCGGGAACATCTTATCTATTTTATGGAATGTCTTGTTTCGATAATGCGGATTATGAAAAAGCATTGGAGTTTTTCATAATGGCATCAGCAAATTTGGAGGAGAGATATGGGACGGAACACCCCCTAACCGCGGTTTTGCACACCTATTTTGGCAAGTGTTATATGGCTATGTGTGATTACGATACGGCGTTGGAGTATTTCAATACGGCATCGACAATCTGCGAAAAGGTATTAGGAGCAAGACATCACGTAACAGCAAAATCGTATAGCGACATCGGTGCGTGCTATTACGCTAAGGGCAACCACCAAACGGCTTGGGAATACTATAATACAGCTATTAAAATTCAAGAAAAAGCGTTAGACGTAGCATCTGCCGATACTGCCATAACGTATGACCGTATTGGAGAGTACTATTGCTATTTTGGCAACTACGATGCAGCCCTTGATTTTTATAATAAGGCTTTGACTCTACGCGAGAAGTATTTTGGCGTAAATCATAGCGAAACTGCCATCTCGTTTGAGAACATAGGTAACTGCTACAAGTGTTGTGGTAATTACGAAAAAGCATTGGAGTACCACACCAAGGCTATGACAATACGAGAGAAAAGCATTAAAACGGCACCCGTGAAGATTATGTTTAAGAATTACGTCAATGACGTAACATTTCGAGAAAAAGAGTATGGAACGATATACAAGCAACAGCAAATAGCTTTATCGTGCAATAACATAGCAGAGTGCTACCTTGGTTTGGGCGAATATGACACGGCATCGGAGTATCTCGATAAGGCGTTAAAGATTCGTAAAAGGGGATTGGGCGTCAAGCATCCCGTCACCGCCGAGACAATCGCAAATATAGGTATGTATTATCGCTACTTAGGAAACGATACAAAGGCTCTGAGACACCTTCGTAAAGCACATAAAATTTTATTGAATAGCTACCCAGCGGAACACCCCTCACTTGTCAGCATATCCAAAGAGATTGAGGCTATTGAGGCAAAATAGTGTAGGTATATTATTGCAACTATCATCGAAAATCGAGGTTTTGCAGATTATAAAAAAATTTGTACCTTTGTTCCAAACCAAACAACATTAACAGAATATACCAACTATTCGAGATATTATTAACCTTTTAGTACCAAATATGAAACGACTTTTCACACTTTTGGTTGCCTCGCTTGCGGTGGCACTCGCTACACCTACGTCTGAGGCATCGGCTCGTGAGCTACACATCGTCCCCGCCCCCACATATATCGACCTCGATAGTGAGGGCAGTTACACCGTAACACCCAAGACCACCATCGTTGTCGAGGACGACGCTTGGAATGCCGCCGACCGCTTTGCCGAGGATATGCAGAGCTACTACGGCAGCAAGAAGCCTTTGCGCACCGCCAAGCGCGGCAAGGGCATCAAGGTACGTATCGACCGTTTTGTACCTGAGGAGGGCTACGAGATGACCATCAACGACGAGGGCATCCTTATCATTGGCGGCTCGGAGGCGGGCATCTACTACGGCTTGCAGACGCTGCGTCAGATTATCGTAACCAACAACAGTGTAGTGCCATACGGCTTTATCGCCGACGAGCCTACCTTTACCTACCGCGGCGCCCACCTCGACGTGTCGCGCCACTTCTTCTCGGTGGAGGATGTGAAGCGATTTATCGACATCATTGCAGCACACAAGCTCAACCGCCTACATTGGCACCTCACCGACGACCAGGGCTGGCGTATCGAGATTAAGCGCTACCCCGAGCTTACCGAGAAGGGGTCGGAGCGCAAGGAGACGCTTATAGGTCACGGTCTTACGCCCACCGAGTGGGATGGCACGCCCTACGGCGGCTACTACACGCAGGAGCAGGTAAAGGAGGTCATCGCCTATGCCGCAGAGCGCTACATAACCATCATCCCCGAGATTGAGATGCCTGGACACGCACAGGCGGCACTCCACGCCCTGCCGTGGCTCGGTTGCGAGGAGCAGACGGTGGACGTATGGACGACTTGGGGCGTAACACCCGAGGTGATGTGTGCTGGTAAGGAGACGACATACACGTTCCTCGAAAATGTGCTTATGGAGGTTATGGAGCTATTCCCGAGCGAGCTGATACACATCGGCGGCGACGAGTGTCCGAAGGATCGTTGGAAGGAGTGCGACCACTGTCAGGCAAAGATGAAGGAGCTTGGCTTGGAGAACGAGGAGCAGCTGCAAGGCTATTTAGTGGCACGTATCGAGAAGTTCCTCAATGCCAACGGTCGCAAGATGATTGGCTGGGACGAGATATTAGACGGTGGCGTAACACCTACCGCTACGGTGATGTCGTGGCGTGGCACGGAGGGAGGCATCTACGCCGCAGAGCGTGGCAACGACGTAGTGATGACACCTATGAAGCTATGCTATCTCAACTTCTACCAGACCGAGAGCCGCGAGGGAGAGGGTCTGCACATCGGCGGACATATCCCCTTCGAGATGATTTATGCTTGGGACCCATACGAGGGTATGAGCGACACTGCTAAGAGACATATCATTGGTGTTCAGTGCAATATGTGGACCGAGTACATCAAGAATATGGAGACTATCGAGACTATGCTGCTGCCACGTCTGGCAGCTATGTCGGAGGTGCAGTGGGCGTGCGACCGTCGCGACGAGAGTACTATACGTGAACGTATGACAACACTCCGCCGCTTCTACGAGGCAAACGGCTGGAACTATGCACCCTACTACTTCGAGGGCAGAAAATAGAGTTCGATAATATCCTATCATTCATCGAGATATGAAAAAGCTATTTTGGTTATTACCTCTGGTGATTACCCTATTGACGGCAGCAGGTTGCTCGTCGAAACAACAAAAGGAGCCTCTGCGTGAATATCGGTATGTGGCTGTTGTGGATGATTTGGACCTATTCACCAATCGCTACTCCACCAAGTACGAGGATGAAGAGACCATTATGGCTGCAAACGATAGCGTTGCATATTGCGAGGCATACAACAACTTTATGATTAGCAAGGCTGTCAATGAGATGATAGACAATGAATATACCATTCCGCGCGATTTTCAGCTATACGACGACAAGGGCAACAGAGTCCTACAAAACGTGAGTGATGCGACGCTGCTCGACATCGAAAAGGATGTCTATGATATGGTGTTCCGCGACGACCCAAACTATCAGCAGAACGAGAAAGTCGTTATTGACAGCGCCAAAATTGAGGAGTTAAAGCCCTACTTCGACTTCTCGAAAGATGACTTTGACCCTCGCGGTATCACGTGGATTCAGCCTAAGAGTCGCCCCAGCAACCTACGCTCGAACCATATATACTGCTACTTTATGCAGGAGGGCGAGAGTGTAAAGAATTTTAGAATCAAGATTCAATACTACGCCGACGATTGGCTCTTTATCAACAAGTATCAGTTTGCCATTGATGGTAATGCCTATGAGTACACCCCTTCAAGTCCCGAAAGAGACCACAGCGGAGGTATGATTTGGGAGTGGAGCGACGAGGCTGCATCACTTAAAGAGTACGACCTAATTATGGCACTTGCCAATGGCGAGGATGCCCGAATAAAGTATATCGGAAACCAGTATCACAATATTAGGACAATACCCGCATCACAATTAACGTCTATCCGCCAAACGGTTGAGCTATACCGCGCTATGGGTGGAAAATTCTAAGGGTTGATACTACAAAAAGAGCGTCCGACGAGTGTTCGTCGGACGCTCTTGTTATTACTAAACGTCGAAAAAACCGACCATCTGCACATACTATCTCGAAAAATTTAGTGTTTGTATGTCAGAAATACCTACCTTTGGTGTCGTATAGGTGAACAAGCAGACAAAATGACTAACTCCGAATTCGAAATATTCGCCCGCCAAAACCGCGACGATATGTTACACACCGCAAAGAGGCTGTTGCAAACTATCGACGATGCGGAAGATGCTGTGCAGGAGGCGCTACTGAGGCTTTTCGCACTGCGCGACAAGCTTTCGGAATATCGCAAGCCCGAGGCATTGGCGCAGGTAGTCGTAAAGCGCATAGCACTAAACCTGTTGCGCAGCAGCAAGCGGCACCCAGTAGTCGAACTGCGCGAACAGAGCCTATACGAGGATGACGACCGAGAGCAGCGCGAACTATTGGACGAGGTGCTGAAACGTATGGATGAGTTGCCATCGAAACAGCAGATGGTACTACGGATGAAACACCTCGACAATATGGAGATTGAGGAGATTGCCGAAACGGTGCAGATGAGCCGCGAGGCTGTATATCAAAATCTCAGCCGCGCACGCCGCGCCATCTTAGAACAGTTCAAAACAGCGAAGCTATGAGACAACTTTCCGACATACAGGCTCTTGTAGAGCGATTCTTAGAGGGGCAGACATCCAATGCCGAGGAGCGCGAGCTATATGCGTGGTTTGCCGAAAACGATGTACCCGACGAGTGGCAGCACTTAAAGCAGATGTTTGCTTGGTATGCCGCAGGTATGCCCGAGCAGAGCAACGAACAGAGCAACGAGCCGCAACAAACAATAACGCATCGACCTACTCGCTCGTATCGCGTACGGCTGCGTTGGGCTGTGGGGGCTGCGGCAGTAGTCGCCGTGGTGGTGGCAACGGTGCTACGCCCCGAGAGCGAGACGACAAACATATACGACGGCAGCTACATCATAAAAGATGGCGTGAGGTATGAAAACCTATCGCTTATCGAAGATGACATTGAGGCAACCATACAACGTGCCGACGCCATTGAACATCGCGCCAACGAACTACTCGCTTGGGCAGATATGTAAAAGTTTTGAGAGTACTCTAAACCAAATATGAACATTAAAAACAGTTGAATATGAAACGATTAGTGATATTAGCAATACTTCTGATAGTCTCCTTTGCGGAGTGTAGCGCACAGGAGAACATAGAGGCGCTGCTAAACCGCAACATCAGCAACAACAAGTATGGCTCAACGCTGCGTTCCGCCATAAAGCGCGACCCCGAGACGGGCGAGATTATCAAGCGCGTCTATGAGGTTACCGCAATAAGCAACCGCGCGTTAGGCAAAGAGTTTAAGGCGGCGTTCAAGAGCGACTGCGCCACGGCAGACGTCTGCGAAGAGGTCGCAAATGGGAGCCTGTACGATGTTACAGCTGTATGGACAAACCCCAAGAGGATATACACCCTCTCGCTAAATGGCTCAATAGTCGTATTTACGGCACAGATAATCTATCAGGAAGAGAAAAAGAGTAAATAACTTAAAAAACAGATATTAGTATGAAAAAGATGATAACGGCCATCGTACTGATGGCGGCAATGGTGTATGGTGTCTCGGCACAAAGTACCAAGCGCATAATCTTAACGCAGGATACATCTGCAAATAACATTGTAGCGATAGACCCCACCGACGAAGACGCAGTAGAGTACACGAGTATCAACCTCTCGGCTCCCGACATAAAGTACATAACATCGTCCCTACCCGCCGAGATAGCACTCGTTGAGGGCGAAGAGGGCAGCATCACGATAAGCTACCCCACTGTCGAGGAGGAGTACGTAAAATTCGCCGTAAAGGGTGGCGAGCTTATAATGGGGCGCAACGGCGATGTCAAGATACCGAAAAATACGATACTCAGCGAGTTGGTACCCATCAAGGTTACTATTGCGGCATCAAACATCTCAAAGATACACTCCCTCGAAACAGACTTGGAGCTAAGCATCGAGCACGACAAGTTTGCCTCGTCGTTGGAGATTATAGCTTCGGGCGCGGTAGGCATCAACGGCGAGAGCATCACAGCCGACAAGAGCATCAATATAGTGAGTTTTGGCACTATGACCCTACACGTTAAAGAGTTGAAAACACATAAATTAGAGATTGCCAATCAGTCGTATCTGCACATCGACGCAAGCACCACGGCACAAGATATAGAGCATATCAGCCACGGCATCGACAGCATCACTCTTGATGTTGATTGCAAGAAGCTACTAATCGTATCCAACGGTGCAGGCGTTGTAACCTACACGGGAAGCGCCGAAAATCTCGATGTGATAGCCCGCGGCAAGGCGACAATATCAACCTCGGAACTCAATATGGAGTAAACCATAAGCAACACACCATAACTTACAACAGTATTGAAGCGACCCCAAAAGTTTTTTGTCCAAACTTTTGGGGTCGCTTCATATTGTATATAGCTCTACTTGTAGCCTGCTACCCTACTCTGGCTTTACCAGCGACAAGTACAACTCGTCGAGTTGTGCCTGTGCCACGGGCGACGGACCATCGAGCATAACATCACGACCAGCGTTGTTCTTCGGGAAGGCGATGTAGTCGCGGATAGAGTCCGAGCCGCCAAAGAGTGAGCATAGACGGTCGAAGCCGAATGCCAAGCCACCGTGAGGGGGCGCTCCGTACTTAAAGGCGTTCATCAGGAAGCCGAACTGCTCCTCGGCAGCCTCCGCAGTGAAGCCCAGAGCGTTGAAAACCTTAGCTTGTAGCTCGGCGTCGTGGATACGTATAGAGCCGCCACCAATCTCCGTGCCGTTACATACGAAGTCGTAGGCATTGGCGCGCATCTTGCCCAACTCGCCCGTATCGAAGTACTTAGCATCCTCGGGTTTAGGCGAGGTAAAGGGGTGGTGCATAGCGTAGAAACGCTGCGTCTCTTCATCCCACTCGAACATCGGAAAATCGACAACCCACAGCGGCGCAAACTTCTTAGGATCGCGCAGACCGAGACGCTCGGCAACCTCCAAACGTAGTGTGCAGAGCTGCGTGAGGGTCTTGAACTTCTCGCCACACAACACCAAGACCATATCGCCAGCCTTAGCTCCTGTGCGCTCGGCAATCTTTTTAAGGTCGTCTGCCGAGAAGAACTTATCGATAGATGACTTGCAGTTGCCCGCCTCGTCAATCTTAATCCATACCAGACCCTTAGCACCCACCTGAGGACGCTTCACGAACTCGGTAAGTTCGTCTATCTGCTTACGTGTGTACGATGCACAGCCCGTAGCGGCAAAGCCCACTACATACTCAGCCGAGTCGAATACGACAAAGTCGTGGCCGTGTGCGAGGTCCGTAATGTCGGCGAAGGTCATACCGAAGCGCAAGTCGGGCTTATCCGAGCCATACTTCTCCATAGCCTCAATCCAGGGCATACGCTGGAAAGGCTCGCTGAACTCGACATCCATAACCTCCTTGAACATATAGCGCGCCCAACGCTCGAATATTTCGAGTACGTCCTCCTGCTCGACAAACGACATCTCGCAGTCGATCTGCGTGAACTCGGGCTGACGGTCGGCACGAAGGTCCTCGTCGCGGAAGCAACGCACAATCTGGAAGTAACGGTCGTAGCCCGCAACCATAAGTAGCTGCTTCAACGTCTGGGGCGACTGAGGCAGGGCATAGAACTGGTTGGGGTTCATACGCGAAGGCACGATAAAGTCGCGCGCACCCTCGGGGGTAGATTTGATGAGGTAGGGTGTCTCAATCTCCAAGAAGCCCTCCTTATCGAGGAACTGACGCACCGCCTGTGCCATACGGTGGCGCAGTATCATTGCGCGCTGCAACGGCGGACGACGAAGGTCCAAGTAACGATACTTCATACGCAGGTCGTCGCCACCATCCGACTCCTCCTCGATAGTGAAGGGGGGTGTTACGGCGCGGTTGAGGATGGTAATCTCCGAGGCGCTAATCTCGATGTCGCCCGTGGGCATCTTAGCATTCTTCGACTGGCGCTCGATAACCGTACCCTTTACCTGCAATACATATTCGCGACCCACCTGCTGCGCAGCAGCACGTGCAGCCTCGGGCGAATGCTCCTCGACGGTAATCTGTGTTATGCCATAGCGGTCGCGCAGGTCGATGAATGTCATTGCGCCGAGGTTGCGTACCTTCTGTACCCATCCTGCAAGCGTTACCTGCTGACCTACCTGTTCGATGCGGAGTTCTCCGCAAGAGTGTGTCCTATACATTGTAGTTATGTTGTTATATTGTTTTGCGTAGTTAAAGCGTACAAAGTTAGCGATTTTTCTGCTTATTATCCATAGACAACTACCAAAATTGCAAAAAATTTATACTAACTTTGCCACATAAAGCTGCGAACAATGGAAAATCAGTTGTCCAAAGATGAAAAATTTATGCGTATGGCACTAAACGAGGCTATGCGTGCGTTAGATAAGAGGGAGGTACCCATCGGGGCTGTTGTCGTTGCAGGCGACAGGATAGTAGGTCGCGGACACAACCTCGTGGAGACCCTTGGCGACGCCACGGCACACGCCGAGATGCAGGCGATAACCGCGGCTATGTCGTCGCTCGGCGGCAAGTACCTTAATGACTGTACGCTATACGTTACGGTAGAGCCGTGCGTGATGTGCGGAGGGGCGTTGGCGTGGAGCCAGATAGGACGTGTAGTGTGGGGCGCCGACGACGCCAAACGTGGCTACACGAGCTTCTCGGAGCGTATTATGCACCCACGAACAAGCGTCCATAGGGGCGTTTTGAGAGAGGAGTGCGAGGCACTTATGAGCGAGTTTTTTGCGTCGCTGAGAAAATAATCGACCGACAAGCACTTGTAAATGCAAAAAAAATTAGTACATTTGCGTTTGGCTTGTGCCAAAAAGCGGTGAACGCAGAGACAAATAGTGCTGACACAAATAATAAAAATATAAACTAAAACCATAACAAAGACTATGAAAAAACTCATTTTGACCGTTGTAGCCCTTATGGGTGCAACATCTCTCTTCGCTCAGAGCGAGTTGGTTGTAAACTTCCAGCAGGGCTTGGCAAACGCTAAGGCTGGCAACTACACCGAGGCTATTGCTCAGTTCCAGGCAGTTATCGACGCAAGCTTCGATGTTGAGACCGAGGACCCCAACGACTTGAAGGCTATCGCAGGCTCTAAGAAGTTCATCGTTACCTGCTACAATAAGATGGGTATCGCAGCTGTGAATGCCAAGGATTACGAGAACGCTATTGCCAACTTTACCGAGGCAGCTAACTACGCTGAGCTATACGAGGATATTGCAAATATGAACAAGAATCGCACCTATATCGGTCAGGTATATGAGGTGCAGGGTGGCGACGCCTTCAACTCGGGCGACTACGCTACCGCTATCTCAGTATTCTCGAAGGGCTATGAGGCAGACCCCCGCAATACGAGTATGGCACTCCACCTTGCAGAGAGCTACTTCCGCAGCGATATGTACACCGACGGTATGAGCATTTGCAGCGCAATTATGGCACTCAACCCCGACAAGTATGCAGAGGCACAGAGCGAGGCTCAGGCAAAGATTGATATGTACACCAACAATCAGGTTGCTAAGTTGCAGATGGCCAACGACTATGACGGCATTATCGCTATGGCAGAGCAGCTTGACGATGCAGCTATCGCACAGAAGATTACTATGCAGGCATACTACGGCAAGAAGGACTACAACAAGATGATTGAGCTTTCGGAGGCAGCTCTTGCAGCGCAGACCACCGATGAGGGTCGTAGCGACATCTACTACCTACTTGGTGTAGCCTACAACGAGAAGGGTCAGTTTGAGCAGGCTATCGCAGCAATGAAGAGTGTAACGGCAGGCAACAACGTCGAGAACGCTGCTGCTGTTATCAAGGCGCTCACCCCCGCACAGTAATCATAAGTAGGCATAGTGCTTGACTTTTAGGGCTGACCTTCGAGTCGGTCCTTTTTTGTGAGCAGGAGTGCCTAAGAACGACTGATGGCGACTGAGAAAGACTGGGAACGGCTGAGAAAGACTGGGATGCGCGCCAACGGGACCACGAGACTGCGGAACTGCGGGACAACGGGACAACGGGACAACGGGACAACGGGACAACGGGACAACGAGACTGCTGAAAAACACAGGCATTCTCAGGCATTCTCAGTTGTGCGAGGCTGTGCGAGGCAACTTGGTGTCAGAAGGGTGCCGAGTGCTACACTCGGCAAAAATGCCGTCGATGGGTAGTACTTGAACGTACGTCCCATTGACGGCATTTTTTGTTAGGGGACGCAATCGACCCCTTATCACGCCAAGTGCAATTTATTTGAGGAACAACAACTCTCTATATTTAGGTAGGGGCCATAGCTGGTCATCGACAATCTCCTCCAACTTGTCAATATGATGACGTATCTGGTCGAGATATACCGCTACGGTGTCGTGGTAGGCTATCGCCTTGGCGCGCTGATCGTCAATGCGGTTGGCTACCTTGCGGCGCTCAATCATCTCGGCGGTGAGGCTCTGTATCTGCGCTGTGTGATGCTGTATGCGCTGTATAAGCTCGATGTCGGTTGTTGCCGATAAGCCCAACTCTTTGAGCTTCCACGCCTTATCGAGCAGAATACCCTCATACTTCGAGGCGATAGGGATGATATTATTCATCGCTATATCGCCCAACACACGCGCCTCTATCTGTATCTTCTTGGTGTATGTCTCCCACTTTACCTCGGTACGCGCCTCGACCTCGACGGGTGTATAAACGCCCACCGAACGAAACATATCGATAGTCGTCTTATCCAGGTAGCGGTCGAAGATTAGCGGTGTGGAGGTCTCGCAGTCCAAGCCACGACGTGCCGCCTCCAAGCGCCACTCCTCCGAGTAGCCGTTGCCATCGAAGTGTATCGCCCGAGACTCCTTGATAAGGCGTTTGAGCACCTCGTATATCGCCTTCTCCTTGCGCATACCAGACTCAATCTTGGCATCTACATCGCGCTTGAAGCGATTTAGCTGCTCGGCGACGATAGAGTTGATGACGATTACCGCCTCGGCGCAGTTTGCCGACGAACCCACAGCGCGGAACTCGAAACGGTTGCCCGTAAAGGCAAAGGGCGAGGTGCGGTTGCGGTCGGTATTATCCAAAAATATCGAGGGCAGATGTTGCACACCGCTCATCTTAAAGACGTTCTTGGCGTCGAAACGTATGGCATCCTCGCTCTTGCTGCGCTCCAACTTATCGAGTACGGTGGATAGCTGCGTACCGAGGAAGGTGGAGATGATGGCGGGAGGTGCCTCGTTAGCGCCCAAGCGATGCTCGTTTGTGGCGCTCATAATCGTCGCTTTGAGTAGTCCGTTGTGGCGATGTACTGCCGCAATGACATTCACCAGAAAGACGATGAATTGGAGATTCTCCTGCGGCGTACGCCCCGGACCGATAAGGTTTATGCCCGTGTCGGTACCTATCGACCAGTTGCAGTGCTTGCCCGAGCCATTGACGCCCTTGAAGGGCTTCTCGTGGAGCAGGACACGGAAGTTGTGGCGACGTGCCACCTTGTCCATAATGGTCATCAGCAGCTGGTTATGGTCGTTGGCGAGGTTTGCCTCCTCATATACGGGAGCAAGTTCAAACTGGTTGGGCGCCACCTCGTTATGGCGTGTTTTTAGGGGTATGCCGAGCATCAGTGACTCATACTCCAAGTCGCGCATAAATGCCATAACACGCTCGGGGATAGCGCCAAAGTAGTGATCTTCGAGCTGCTGATTCTTCGCCGACTCGTGCCCCATTAGCGTACGCCCCGTGAGCATAAGGTCGGAGCGCACAGCCCACAAGCCCTCATCCACGAGGAAGTACTCCTGCTCCCAGCCCAAGTAGGTCTTCACACGGCTGACGCTCTTGTCGAAGTATTGACATACGGCGGTCGCGGCGCTGTCGATAGCTGCCAACGAGCGTAACAGAGGCATCTTATAGTCGAGCGCCTCGCCCGTGTATGATATAAATATGGTGGGGATACATAGTGTCGTGCCAACGATAAAGGCGGGCGATGCGGGGTCCCACGCCGAGTAGCCACGCGCCTCGAAGGTGTTGCGTATGCCCCCATTGGGGAATGACGAGGCGTCGGGTTCCTGCTGCACAAGCAGCTTACCCGAAAACTCCTCCAACACGCCTCCCCTACCGTCAGGCTCCGAGAAGGAGTCGTGCTTCTCGGCAGTACCTCCCGTCAGCGGCTGAAACCAGTGGGTGTAGTGGTCGGCTCCATTATCCAACGCCCATTGGCGCATACCCGCAGCGATGCTGTCGGCGATGTCCGCCGTGAGGGGCGTACCACTCTCCATAGTGTCGATTAGCGCATCGTAGGTCTGACGATTGAGATACTTGCGCATCGCATTGCGCCCGAACACCTTACGACCGTAGTAGTCCGAGGGTTGTGAGGCGGGAGCATTAACGTCGATAGCTTTATTGTTGATGGCACGTTCGACCATTTTGAAACGTAATAGAGACATAAAAGTATTGGGATTAGTCTAAAAATAAATTATTTTTCATTTTTATCACACCACAAAGCTACGTCTATTTTATCGGACTTTTACAGAATTTGTCGTATTTTTATCAACATCTTATAAAAAACAGCACACTTTTTCCGAAAATAGGCTGTGAAATTATGGCATTTCCAGAAAAACACACCTAAATTTTCAGCAAATAGTAAAAATTCGCAATTTTGATTTTTGCACAATTTTATTCTTTAATAGTAGAATTTTGGAGTATTCGCCTATAATAGAGTTTTACAAACAGGAAAAAGCCTCCAAAAAATTTGCTTTTCGCGGGGTTATTTTGTAACTTTGTTGAGTTTTACGGGCGCGCATTGGCGCGTTAGCGCGAGGATACGACACTCGACGAGCAGATAGTAGCCTGATACAGAGCCGCCTCGCAACAACAAAACAGAGAATAACTAAGGTAAAATATCATTCACTTAAAACACTTAAACTCTAAAACAATTATGGCTAATACCAAAGAAAAGTTGTTCACGGAGTTCCCACCAGTAAGCACTGAGCAGTGGGAGGCCGTCATCACAACTGACCTTAAAGGCGCAGACTATGAGCGCAAATTGGTATGGAAGACCGGTGAGGGTTTCAATGTAAAGCCCTACTATCGTGCTGAGAACCTTGCAGATGTAGAGTTCCTTGCAACTGAGGCCGGTGAATTCCCCTTCGTACGCGGTGTCCGCAACGACAACACTTGGCGCGTACATCAGACTATCTCGGTTGAGTGTGCAGCAACTGCCAACCAGACAGCCTTGAAACTTCTCAACTCGGGCGTTGATTCGCTCGGCTTCTGCTTCTGCAAGAGCTGTGCTTGCGAGGTAGATGTCGATACGCTGTTGAAGGACATCGTTCCTACGGCTGTTGAGCTTACCTTCTGCGGCTCTAACGTCAAGGGCTTGGCAGCATTGGCTGAGAAGGTTTTGGCGAAGTATGCCGACGTAGAGAAGGATGCTCTGCGTCTGAACTTCTGCATCGACCCCATTATGAAGAACCTCTCTACGGAGGGCGACTTCTGCTGCAAGACCGGCGACGAGTGCTTCGACATTATCGCCAAGCTCGTTAAAGCTACCGCCGACTACAAGCACGTACGCGTAGTTAATGTATCAGGCTCGACCTTCTCGAACGCAGGTTCGACAATCGTCGAGGAGCTTGCCTTCACCCTGTCGGCAGCTCACGAGTACTTGGTTAAGCTTATGGAGCGCGGTCTGTCGATTGACGAGGCTGCTCGCAAGATTCGCTTTACCTTTGCCGTTACCTCTAACTACTTTATGGAGATGGCAAAGTTCCGTGCAGCACGTATGTTGTGGGCTAACATCGTTAAGACCTACAACCCTGCTAAGAACTGCGCTTGCAAGATGTTTGCACACGCCGTTACCTCGTCGTGGAACCAGACCGTTTACGACCCCTATGTAAATATGTTGCGTGGCACTACCGAGGCTATGTCGGCAGCTATTGCTGGCGTACACTCATTGGAGGTATTGCCCTTCGACTACGCTTTCGAGGCTCCCACCGAGTTCTCTATGCGTATAGCTCGTAACTCGGAGCTTCTGTTGAAGTATGAGTCGCACTTCGACCAGGTTGTTGATCCCGCTGGTGGTTCTTACTTCATCGAGAGCCTTACCAAGAACATCGCAACCGAGGCTTGGGCGCTCTTCCGCGAGATTGAGGATAAGGGTGGCTACATCGAGGCATTCCGCTCGGGCGTTATCGTCGAGAAGGTTAAGGCTTCGGCAGCTCTCAAAGATAAGAACATCGCTACACGCCGTCTCATCCTGTTGGGTGCCAACCAGTACCCCAACTTTACGGAGGTTGCCGACGCAGCTATCAGCGAGGAGTCGGTAACACGCAAGGCAGCCGAGGGTAACGTACTTGTTCCCTACCGTGGTGCTATGGCATTCGAGGCTATGCGCTTGAAGGTTGATCGTTCGGGCAAGGCGCCTAAGGCATTTATGCTCACTTGCGGCTCGTTGGCAATGGCTCGCGCTCGCGCACAGTTCTCTTGCAACTTCTTCGCTTGCGCAGGTATCCGCGTTCAGGACAACACCTTCTTCAAGTCTATCGAGGAGGGCGTAGAGGCAGCTTTGGCCTCTAAGGCAGAGATCGTTGTGGTATGTGCTTCGGACGATGACTACGCAGAGGCAGCTCCTAAGGTTAAGGCTCTGTTGGGCGACAAGGCTATCCTTGTTGTGGCAGGCGCTCCCGCATGCGCTCCCGAGTTGGAGGCCCAGGGCATTACCAACTTCATCAACGTCAAGAGCAACGTATTGGAGACCTTGAAGGATTATTTGAACAAGTTGGGTATTTAATCAGTTTGAAGCAATGAGAGCAAAATTTTCAGATTTAGAATATAAGGGCGTAGCTACCGAGTGCTGCGCTAAGAAGAACGCTCCTAAGGAGGATTGGCTTACTGCCGAGAGAATACCCGTTAAGGCGGACTATACGGCTGCCGACCTCGAAGGTATGGAGCATTTGAACTACGCAGCGGGTATCGCACCCTTCTTGCGTGGTCCCTACTCTACGATGTATGTTATGCGTCCTTGGACCATCCGTCAGTATGCAGGTTTCTCGACCGCTGAGGAGTCTAACGCATTCTATCGCCGTAACCTCGCCGCAGGTCAGAAGGGTCTGTCTGTGGCATTCGACCTTGCAACACACCGTGGCTACGACGCCGATCACCCCCGCGTAGTGGGCGACGTTGGTAAGGCTGGTGTATCTATCTGCTCGGTAGAGGATATGAAGGTGCTGTTCAATGGTATTCCATTGGACCAGATGTCGGTGTCGATGACGATGAACGGTGCTGTATTGCCCGTCTTGGCATTCTACATCGTTGCTGGTTTGGAGCAGGGCTGCACCCTCGATCAGCTTGCAGGTACTATTCAGAACGACATCCTCAAAGAGTTCATGGTGCGTAACACCTATATCTACCCGCCTGAGTTCTCTATGAAGATTATCGCCGACATCTTTGAGTACACCTCGAAGAATATGCCTAAGTTCAACTCTATCTCTATCTCGGGTTACCATATGCAGGAGGCAGGTGCTACGGCAGATATCGAGTTGGCTTACACGTTGGCAGATGGTTTGGAGTATCTCCGCGCAGGTATCAACGCAGGTATGTCTATCGACGCCTTCGCACCCCGCTTGTCGTTCTTCTGGGCTATCGGTATGAACCACTTTATGGAGATTGCCAAGATGCGTGCAGCACGTCTGTTGTGGGCTAAGATTGTTAAGCAGTTCGAGCCTAAGAATCCTAAGTCGTTGGCACTTCGTACCCACTCGCAGACCTCTGGATGGTCGCTCACCGAGCAGGATCCATTCAACAACGTAGCACGTACCGCTATTGAGGCTATGGGCGCCGCTTTGGGTCATACACAGTCGTTGCACACCAACGCTTTGGATGAGGCTATTGCACTTCCCACCGACTTCTCGGCACGTATCGCACGTAACACTCAGATTTACATCCAGGAGGAGACCAACGTATGCCGCTCGGTAGATCCTTGGGCAGGCTCATACTATGTTGAGACCCTCACCAACGAGATTGCACACAAGGCTTGGGAGCATATCGAGGAGATTGAGAAGCTCGGCGGTATGGCAAAGGCTATCGAGACAGGTATTCCTAAGCTCCGCATCGAGGAGGCCGCTGCACGTAAGCAGGCACGTATCGACTCGGGCAACGAGACCATCATCGGTGTAAACAGCTTCCGCTTGGAGAAGGAGGCGCCTATCGACATCTTGGCTGTGGATAACACCGCAGTACGCGAGAGCCAGGTTAAGCGTTTGCAGGAGCTTCGTGCTAACCGCGACAACGCCGCAGTAGAGAAGGCTTTGGCAGCTATCACCGAGTGCGTACGCACTGGCGAGGGCAACCTCTTGGCATTGGCAGTTGAGGCAGCTAAGGTTCGTGCATCGCTCGGCGAAATTTCGGACGCTTGCGAGAAGATTGTAGGTCGCTACAAGGCAGTTATTCGTTTGAACTCAGGTGTATATTCAGCAGAGGTGAAATCAGATTCAGCATTCGAGAAGGCAAAGCAGATGTGTGCTGACTTTGCTAAGAAGGAGGGTCGTCAGCCCCGTATTATGATCGCTAAGTTGGGTCAGGACGGACATGACCGTGGTGCTAAGGTTGTTGCTACGGGTTATGCCGACATCGGCTTCGACGTGGATATGGGTCCCTTGTTCCAGACCCCCGAGGAGGCAGCAAAGCAGGCTGTCGAGAACGACGTTCACGTAGTGGGCGTATCGTCGCTTGCCGCAGGTCACCTCACACTTGTACCACAGATTATCGCAGAGCTTAAAAAGCTCGGTCGCGAGGACATCGTAGTTGTTGTGGGTGGTGTTATCCCCGCACAGGATTACGATGAGTTGTATCAGGATGGTGCTGCCGCTATCTTCGGCCCCGGTACCCCTGTTGCCACCGCAGCGATTAAGATTTTGGAGATTATCGGCGAGTAATCACACTCTTCTATGGCTATGCTCGGCAGGCGAGCCTGCCGAGCATAGTTCCAAAAGCTGCCGCCATAGCGAGGTAAAACCTCTGCTATGGCGGCACTGCTTTTTAGAGAGTGAAGGACGGAGAGATTACGTGACGACAGGACTGAGAAAGGCTGGGTGCATTGTCAGCAACCACGAAAAAACACAGGCGTTCTCAGGCATTCTCAGTCGTTCTCAGTCGTGCGTGGCAGTGCGAGGCGGCTTGTTGTCAGAGTGGTGCAGCAGTACCGCCGATAAAGAGATTGGGCTGGATGGATAGTACTTTGACGTACATTCGATTGAGGCGGCGCTGATGCGCCGCTATCACAAAAATTACAGGTATTTTGAGGCATCCGCTACCGCATTATGCTCCTTCTGCCAATCGAGGAAGAGCTGCGCATCACTCACACCATCACGCGTAACGGGGAAACGGTTGAGGAAGTGCTCCGAGTAGTTGCCATCCTCATCCTTAGCGATAGCGCCGATAACAGCCTCAGTATCATACTCGATTATTGTCCAAAGATAGTTGGGACGCTCGCCCCACCACAACATACGGCCAAGACGGTTTTCGTCGGTGAGCCACTCGGGGTCGCTATCGGGGGTCATACACCACGCATAGTAGTAGAGTGTTGCATCCTCATCGGTCGCCTCTATCTCAACGGGATAGGCGGCAAAGTCATTGGCATAGTCCATAAAGCCAAAAGAGGGGTCAAGAGCGTTTATCGCGGCAATATCGAAGTAGCCGATATGCTTGACGCTCACAGCAACCTGCGACTGCTCGTCGGGCAGGGTGGTAACCTCCTTGAAGAATATCTGCGTGGTAACAACGCCACCGTAGTAGCCGAAGGCGAAGAAGACGTAGCTCGTCTCGGGGGTCAGGTGGCGGTCGATACGCAACTCCTGATCGCCATAGCAGAAGTTCTCCTCGGTAAAGGTTGTCTGCTTGAAGATGCCGTCGAGGCGCGAGCTGTCGGTAACGCCAAAGCTATCCCAATTCTGCTTTGTGGTGTAGCCTATAACGTAGCGGTCGGTAGTGTTGCTCGCAATAAAGAGTGCGCGGACGCCCACGGCAGTAAGATCGACGAAGCTGATGTCTATCTGTAACCCTGCCTGAGCCACCGCCTCCGTGCGGAATGTCTCGAAATCGGGCACCGAGGCGCATACAACGCCATCATTTACCGCCAACGCAAAGGCGTAGTATTCGGTATCGGCAAGCAGCTCGACACTCATCGAGTCGGTGCCATACGAGCAGTAGTTTTGTAGAATAAGGTATGCAGGAGTGCCATTTTTGGACATATCATCGGCAACGGTCTTGTTCCACCACTGCTCGAAGAACTCCTCGGGAGTGCAGCCCAACTCGGCGCACTGCTCCTCGACGAGCGGACGGGGCATAACGTCGAAGTAGTAGGCTCCCGTATAGTCTTCGGGTGTCGCTGTGATGGTGGCATTAGGACCATCTACCGAGAAGTCGAAGTTGAACTCCACCTCGGTAAGTGCCTCCAACGAAGCAGCCTTGACGGTATATGTAGTCAGTTCGGAGATACGCTGACCCGTCGTCTTGTCGTAGTAGTAGCATAAGATGACAGCCTCGCCACCAGGTCTTAGACCGCTACACTTAACGCCATACTGAGCGCCCTTTTTTGCCTTGCTGTCCAACAAGCTTTTGAGCGATGTACCGCCCAACCCCGCAAGGTACTCCTGATAACCGCGATGCTCCTCATATAGTTTCTCGTTGCTATCGATGCCATTCTCGTTAAGGTAGTCCACCGAGTAGAGGTCCATAATGAAGTAGGTGTCGCCATTTGCGGGATAGACATCCACCTTGCAGGCGTAGTAGCCCTGCTCTACGGTCTCGAAGGTAAAGGTGAAGTCCGAGGGGTCGCCCGCCTCCTGTGTTACGGTAAAGTAACCATCGTCGGCATTGCGATAGGTCAGCTTTACGGTCGTCTCCCGCTCCTCGTCCACCTCGTTCTCAGCTACGACGAAGCGCACAACACCCGCCTCCGAGAGATCGAACTCGCCGATCCACTCCGCATCACACTGCGCTGTAACAACCTCACCCTCAATGGGGTTGGTAATGGTATAGTTTGCCGTATATTCGCCCCCTGACGAGTCGGCAACGACGGTCGCCGTCTTGATGTTTATCTGAGACTTTGTGGTGGGGGTATCCACTTCGCCCGAATCATTACATCCTGCCACGAACACTACGCAGAGCATAAGCAGCATCGTTTGCCAAAGGGTCTTAATCTTATTCATAATATTTAGGTTTTGTTATTTATCGAAAAAGCACTCATACAAAGTTAATATTTTTCATAGTGCTTATTTTGGTTTATATAGCAAAGTTAGTAATATTATCGAAAAACGCAAAACCTAATCGCAGATATTGTACTGAAGAGGCAGATTAATGCAGTGAAGATAGAGATATTCAGCAGTGTTCCCATTCGGGGATTTGATTGAAGCGTCGATAAGCGCCACTTTTTGCATCATTACCTGAACAAAAAAAATCCTCGCGCCCCAAAGCGCGAGGAGAAAGAGTAAAGCTGTGGTCGCAACCGACAAGCCTAAATCTTAAAAAGCTGAGACAGCGCGCACAGAGTTGGGGTAGTACTTACTGCCGATGGGGATGGCGCGACTGCTCATAACGACAATCCACACGCAAAACTTAGGGTCATCTTCATACTCCGTTGACGACCAATAATAACCTTTTATCAGTTCAGCATTGTATTCAGCCAATGTGGAATTAATTGCTGAATTATTACTGTTTATGGCTATTAACTCATCAAAAGCTGGCAGATACCAATCTGCACCCTTATTGCGACACCAAACAAAGGCGAGATATTGGTCGCTATCTCCTCGCTGCATCACCTTATCTGTATTCGCCTTGCCATCGCTCTTATTTGTCAAACCTAATGCAATTCCCTTATCAGATTGCTCATGAGTACACCACTGCAAAACTGTTTTATCTAAACTAACTATCTTGCCATGACGACCATTATCCCAAACCTCGAAGACAACACCCTGCTTGCCATTCTCGTTGTAGTAGTCTCCAACCTTGTAAGGGGCTGTTGTATCCTGGTGTGCGCAGGGTTGTGTAACATTAATAGTTAAATGTTGGTCGCAATACTCGTGGTCGTTAATAGTGTAAGACGGTGTGCGTTGTGCAGAGGCATCGCTAATGGTGCTCGTTAGCATAACGCCTACGAGTGTTAATAGAAGATAGATATTTTTCATAGTGCTTATTTTGGTTTATTTAACAAAGTTAGTAATATTATCGAAAAGCACTCATACAAAGTTAATATTTTTCTTGGGATTATGCACACAGAGGCAAAGTTTTTTCATCAAACTAAAATTTATACTATCTTTGCACCCGACACGTTATAATTAGGAACTAAAACTTTGATGATATGAAATTTATAAAACTGCTGATTGCTGCCGTGGCACTCTTTACCGCCGCAGCGTGCGAGGAGGAGATTCCCGAGAAGAAGTTGGAGACGCTCGATAACATCGAACTCACCGACTGGTACTGCACTGGCGAGAAGTCGGAGGGCGTATATATCTATTACACACTATCTTTCGGCGCCGAGGGTCAAGGTACGCTGACAGGCTACGACGCCAAAGAGGATGGCAATGTGGAGAGCATCGAGACATTTACCTATACCCATACACGCAACAACAACGACATCGCCGTAACACTCCTTTTCACCGACGGCGACACCTATGCAGGGTATGTCATCCCGAAGGGAGCTATCACGGTGGACTACAAGGATGTCTTCGTATTGCAGCTCTTCAAAGTCGATGAAGATGGTATGCCTATTGAGGATATGTATGGCAACTACGATACGATGATGTTCTGGAAAGAGTAACTACGTGTAGCAAAAATAGATACGACTGACATCGGGAGGTGCTTTTTTTTAGGCAAATCTCTTTGTCAGTCATTTTTTTTTGCTTACCTTTGCAGTCCCTATGTGCGTACGCGCGTACCTTCAGTATAAAGCACCGCGCATAAGGATTAACCAATTTATTAACTTTTAACGAGCGATTGTATCGCAAAACTTATTTCCATTATGGAGCAGAACAAAATTGTAGCGAACGAGAATTTCGATTGGAATGCGTTCGAGAACGACCTTGGCGTGTATAACCAGTCGAAGGAGGAGATTGCCGAGGCTTATGGCAAGACCATGTCTAACGTAGCTGTGGGCGAGGTTGTTGAGGGTACTGTTACCGAGATCAACAAGCGCGAGATCACTGTAAACATTGGCTACAAGTCAGAGGGTCTTATCGCGGCAACCGAGTTCCGTTACAACCCCGACTTGACCGTAGGCGAGAAGGTAGAGGTTTACGTTGAGTCAGTAGAGGACAAGGGTGGCCAGTTGGCACTCTCACACAAGAAGGCACGTCAGTTGAAGAGCTGGGATCGTGTTAATGAGGCTCTTAACAACGACGAGATTATCAAGGGTTACGTTAAGTGTCGCACTAAGGGTGGTATGATTGTCGATGTATTTGGTATCGAGGCATTCTTGCCTGGTTCACAGATCGACGTTAAGCCTATCCGCGACTACGATGTATATGTTGATAAGACTATGGAGTTCAAGGTTGTTAAGATCAACCAGGAGTTCCGCAACGTAGTAGTATCACACAAGGCATTGATCGAGGCAGAGCTTGAAGCTCAGAAGCAGATTATCATGTCTAAGTTGGAGAAGGGTCAGATTCTCGAAGGTACTGTTAAGAACATCACCTCATACGGCGTATTCATCGACCTCGGTGGCGTTGATGGTCTTATCCACATTACCGACCTTTCGTGGGGCCGCGTAAACAACCCCGAGGAGGTTGTTGCTTTGGACCAGAAGTTGCAGGTTGTTATCCTCGACTTCGATGAGGCTAAGAAGCGTATCGCTTTGGGCTTGAAGCAGCTTACCGCACATCCTTGGGAGGCTCTCGATGCCAACCTCAAAGTAGGCGACAAGGTTACTGGTAAGGTTGTTGTTATGGCCGACTATGGCGCATTCGTTGAGATTGCACCTGGCGTTGAGGGTCTTATCCACGTATCGGAGATGTCTTGGAGCCAGCCCCTGCGCTCAGCACAGGAGTTTATGAAGGTTGGCGACGAGATTGAGGCTGTTGTCTTGACTCTCGACCGCGAGGAGCGCAAGATGTCGTTGGGCGTTAAGCAGCTCACTCCCGATCCTTGGGCAGAGATCGAGAAGAAGTACCCCGCAGGCACAAAGTGTACTGCACGTGTACGCAACTTCTCTAACTTCGGCGTATTCGTAGAGATCGAGGATGGTATCGAGGGCTTGGTACACATCTCAGACCTCAGCTGGACTAAGAAGGTTAAGCACCCCAGCGAGTTCACCCAGATTGGTGCAGAGTTGGAGGTTGTAGTATTGGAGATCAACAAGGAGAACCGTCGTCTGTCGCTTGGCCACAAGCAGCTCGAGGAGAATCCTTGGAATGGCTTCGAGAGCCAGTATGGCGTTGATAGCATCCACGAGGGTACTGTATCGGAGGTTACCGAGAAGGGCGCTATCGTAGCTCTTGGCGAGAACATCGAGGGCTTCTGCCCCGCACGCCACCTCGTTAAGGAGGATGGCACAACATTGAAGGCTGGCGACAAGGCTGACTTCAAGGTGTTGGAGTTCTCTAAGGCTACTAAGCGTATCACCCTCTCTCACAGCCGCATCTTCGAGGAGGCTAAGCGCGCCGCAGACGCTGCTGAGAAGGCAGAGCGTCGTGCAGCTGCTGATGCTACCAAATCAACCGTTAAGAAGATTAACGCTTCGGTTGAGAAGACCACTCTTGGCGACATCGCAGGTCTTGCAGAGTTGAAGGCTCAGATGGAGAATAAGTAATTGCGATAACACGCATAGCGTGAAGGCTGTCGGTTTTTGCCGACAGCCTTTTATTATATATATTATATAGGTATGGCGTGGCGTTGCGATAGGTTGCACACGATAAATGAGTCGACTGAGAATGGCTGAGAGGGGCGCGCCAACAAGACGACGGGACTGCGAGACTGCGAGACAACAAGTCCGCGAGACGACGAGACCGCGGGATAACGAGACTACGAGTCCGCGAGACGACGAGAACACCAGACCACGAGTCCGCGGGATAACGAGACTACGAGTTCGCGGGACAACAAAAAAAATGCGGGCATCGCCCGCAATATCCCGAAGTCCCGAAGTCCCAAAGTCCCGTCGTCCCGAAGTCCCCTGAAAAACACAGTCTTTCTCAGCCATTCTCAGCCATTCTCAGTCATTCTCAGTCGTTCTCAGCCGTGCGTGGCAGCTCGCTATCGAACGTGGTTGATTAGTGAATTTAGGGAAATTAGGGAGTTTAGGGATGTGCGGGCGATGCCCGCTACAAACCAAGTATCTGACGTCATACCGCTAAATCGAGCGGCGCGCTCCCGAGCCTCTCTAAATTCTCTAATCTCACTAAACTCCCTAATAACTGCGCGCTATCGCCACGCTCCCAAGCGAGATTGCTTGGCGTCAGAGTGGTGCAGATGTGGTGCCAAGTCGAAGTTTGGCTGGATGGGGGTGTACTTGGGCGTACATCCCCATTCAGACGAACGAGCTTGGTGCCGCAGATGCGCCGCTATCACGCCAAGCTAAAAGCAAAAAAAGAAGCACCACGGAACAGTACTTGACGTACAGCCCGTGGTGCTTTACGGTTGGGATGTGCCGCAGATTGCGGCTTATCTCAAAATTACTTGATTACTACGCAACGGTTAGTCTTAGGAGCGTGAGGATCCTCGAACGCCTTAACGGTGTCGCCCTTCCAGTCAACAGTGATGCGGTCCTCAGCTACGCCATTCTCAACGAGGAATGCCTTAACGTTCTCAGCGCGCTCCTTAGAGAGACGCTCGTTCCAAGTAGGATTACCTGTCTCCTTATCAGCGTAACCAGTAACGGTAAGCTTAGCGTTGGTATCCTTAACCAAAGCGATGTAGCTCTCCAAAGTAGCCTTAGTGTAACCAGTGAGGTTAGACTTGTCGATGTTGAAGAATACTACGGTCTCGGGAGCAACCTCCTCAACAACCTTAGCGTTCTTGCACTCCTCAAGCTCCTTGCGCAAGTTATCGTTCTCGCCGTCGAGATCGTTAATCTTGTTGTTAGCGTCGCCGAGCTTGTTGTTAGCGTCGTTGAGCTTGTTGTTTAAGTCATCAACAACAGCGATGTAGCCGTCGATGTCGCTCTGAGTGTAAGCACGGTTCCAGTCGCGCTTGTTGAAGCGGTAAGCAACACCTACTGATGCAGAGAAGGTGCAAGCATAAGTACCACCGTTCTTAATCTCAGGTGCGAGAGCCTCCTCGGGCAATACCCAAGTGCGGAGGTCGAGCTGGATGTCGAGCTGCTTGCAAACGCGGAACTTGTTCAATAAACCGAAAGTAGTAGCGAACTCACCATCGTAAGACTTGATAGAGTCCTTAGTCCAAGTCATAGCGGTATAACCGAAACCTACGTAAGGAATAGCGTAGTAAACGCGATCCTCACGGTAGCCACCAATCCAGTTAGACAAGTTTACAAGAACATCACCGTGAACAAATACATAGGGGGTCTGGAAGAGATCGCCACCATATACAGAGGGGTTGTTCGAGTAGTTCTGGTACTGACCGCCATCGAGCTGCAAGCGCATACCGACGATAGGCACGAACCACTTAGTTACAGCGAAGTTAGCGTTCCAGCTGTTACGATCAAAGAACTTACCAGGATCGCCATCGCCCTTAACCTTGGTATTAACATCGAGATAAGAGCTACCGAAGCCAGCAGAAATCTCCCAGTTATCCCAGAACTTGTTTGTCTCATGACCCTTCCAACGGAGCTTCTCGCTCTTAGTCTCCTGAGCCATCACATTCGTAGAAGCCAAAGCAAATACGGCTACTAACAAAGATAATAGAACTTTTTTCATGTTGTTTTAATTAAAATTTATATTACACTTTTTCTTCCTATTCAGCCGACATCTCGACATTTTTACACATTTGGACTGACAAATATACAAATAATATACAAATAAACCACACTTTTATACTTTTTTTTACTCTTTCGCGCCATTTTTTACGCATCTATGGGTAGATATGGTATAAATATATGCGATTTAGGAAGTTGCAATGACGCAGAACAGCAAGACTACAAGCAGCTAAGAGGGCGGCGCGATTGGCTGGGAAAGACTGAGAACGCCTGAGAATGACTGAGAATGACTGGGTGGCGCGCCAACGAGACTGCGAGACGACGGAACTGCGGGACGACGAGACCGCGGGACTACGGGACTACGAGACTGCGAGACTGCGAGAACACTTAAAAACCCAGGCGTTCTCAGGCATTCTCAGTCGTTCTCAGCTGCGCGTGGCAGTGCGTGGTAGCTTGGGCGTCAGAGTGGTGCAGATGTGGTGCCAAGTCGAAGTTTGGCTGGATGGGGGTGTACTTGGCGTACATCCCCATTCAGACGAACGAGCTTGGTGCCGCAGATGCGCCGCTATCACGACAAGAGCTTGGCGTCAGAAGGGCGCCGAGTGCTACACTCGGCAAAAATGCCGTCGATGGGTAGTACTAAGGCGTACGTCCCATTGACGGCATTTTTTGTTAGGGGACGCAATCGACCCCTTATCACGTCAAGCTAAGTGGCTACTCTCTTGCTACCAAACAATCAACTGGCAACTTCTTCTCACCCTCTGCGATAGTGGTAAGAGAGTGCTTCTTACCGCTCTTCTTTGCAGGGGCAACAGCCTGTGCCTGTGAAAGTGCAGGAAGCTCAACGGGAGTGTTGTCATAAACTGCACTTGGCACCAAAGCATTAGACTTGTTCTGCTGATCATAGAACCACTCTGCGAAGATAGAGCCATCAGGATTTGCACCCTCGATAGTAGGCTCAAAAATCCTCTCATAGATACTTGTGTAGTAACCATCTGTATCCAATGCCATTGCCCAAGTGTATGATTCAAGACCTGCTGATGCCATACTTACGTGCAGATATGGCGACATTGGACCATCGTTAAGAACCATCTTCACAATATTCTCGGGACTATTCCATTCAGAAGGAGCTGAGGGGTTCTCAATCCAGTTAGTGAAGAAGAAGCTCTGCAACATCGATGGATCTGAGAAAGTTACCTCAAATGGAGCTACAAATGGATAGTCTGTGTAGTTATCGAAGAAGTCTGCCACATAAGCATCGCTAGCCTTGATAGCATCGATGTGGAAATAGCCCAACTCCTCATTTACGATAAGCTTCATATGCGACTCACGATCCTCCAATGTTGAGAAGGTTGTAGAGAAGAGGTCGGTAGTAACCACACCACCGCGGTAACCAAATGCGAATACTACGTACTCAGTAGCGGGATCGAAATACACGGGAGCCTCGTCCTCGGAAGCTCCTGGATAGTAAGTGCTATCGCCACTAAGCACCGCTGGAGCTTCCATTGTACTGAGCAAGCCCTGAAGCTTCTGATTATCAGTAGAGCCAAGGCTATCCCAATATTCCTTAGTAACGTAACCAGCAATATAAGGATCGTCATTTACGGTCTTCCACATAATCTTAGCCGACATTGTGGTAATATCCTGTACTATGATTACAAACTCGTTATCAGACATCTCAACAGGATCAGTCTTTACAACCTCAAAGACAGGCACTGTCGCACACAAACCCTCCTCGGTTACAGCAAACGCATAGAGATAGTACTCAGTGTCTGAGAGACAGTCGAAGGTGTAGTCATCGCTAACATACGAGCAGAACTCTTGAATATAACCAGCAGCAGTATAACTGCTGTTAGAAAGTCTATTAGCAACAAAAGTGTTGTTATAAAGCTCAAAGTAGCGAGCAGGCTCTATACCGAGCTGCGCACACTCCGAATCAACAATTGACTTCTGGAAAACATCGAAATAGAATGCATCGAGATATGTAGTAGGAGCCGTTACTGTAGCAGTAAGCTCATTCTGATCGACAGAGGTCTCGAAGGTAAAGTCCATATCGCTCAGAGGTACCTTAGCGGTAGTGAACTTGAAGCGATAGATGTCCGAAAGACGCTCGCAAGTATCGATATCGTAGTAATAAGCAATCAGGTAGTAGTCCGACTCAGGTGCCAAGCCCGTAGGCTCTACGTCATAGCTATTACCCCACTTTGCACGAGCCTCAGCCACGTCCTTCCACGAGATACCATTCCAATAGCCAAGAGCCTGGAAGTACTCCACCTCATACTGGAACAGAGCCTCATCGGTCTGCAAGTTGTTTGCCTCAATCTCAGCGGGAGTATAGATACCATAGATGTATGCCAAATCGCTGTTGGCAGGATAGACGTCTAATACGCACGAGAGATACTTCTGCTCAGTAACCTCTATCTCGAAGGTAAGGTCCTGGTTCATAGCAGCCGCCTGCTTAACGGTAAATGTCTTCTTCTCAGCACCCTTGTAGCTTACGTCCACGGTAGTCTCACGAGGGGTCTCCGCAGAGTTACGCTCAACGCTAAACTTGATAACACCCGGGGTAGCAACGTCGATGTCAGATACCCAATCCTCAGCAGGCACAACAGTAACATTCTCGCCCTCAATGGGGTTAGTGAGAGTGTAGTTCACGGTGTAGTCGCCACCATTAGCTGAGGCATTAACAGTCTCGCTTTTGAGGTTGATTGTAACATCACCTGGGTTTGGAGCTGGCTCTGGCTCAGGCTCATCGTTGTTACAACCTACAAAAATGAACACGCTCAACAAGGGGAGCAATGCCCACAACATTTTTGAAAGTTTGTTCATTGTTAAAATTGTTTTAAGTTATTGTTAATAAATGTATTAGCCTCATCAATATAAACACACTATACTCTTTATACTGCAAATATACGAAATAAAACATAAAAAACAATAGTTATGGCTATTTTTTTTGACAACTTTTAGGTAGGGTTAGGGTTATGCAGAGAGAAGTTTCGCAACTGTAAAAGAACGAGTAAGATTAAGTAGGGCGCACGATTGACTGGGAAAAACTGAGAATAACTGGGAACGACTGAGAATAACTGGGAACGACTGGGAACGACTGGGAAGCGCGCCTACGAGACGGCGGGACGACGGGACTGCGAGACCGCGGGACTGCGGGACTACGAGACGGCAGGACGACGGGACTGCGAGACTGCGGGACCGCGGGACCGCGGGACGACGAGACTGCGGGACCACGGGACCGCGGGACCACGGGACCACGGGACCGCGAGACCGCGAGACCGCGGGACGACGGGACTGCGAGACCGCGAGACCGCGAGACGGCGGAACGACGAGACTGCGAGACCGCGAGACCGCGAGACCGCGGGACGACGAGACTGCGAGACGACGGGACTACGAGACGGCGGGACGACGAGACTACTGAAAAACCCAGGCGTTCTCAGGCGTTCTCAGCCATTCTCAGGCGTTCTCAGTCATTCTCAGCTGTGCGTGGCAGCTTGGCGTCAGAGTGGTGCAGCAGTACCGCCGATAAAGAGATTGGGCTGGATGGATAGTACTGAGCGTACATTCCATTCAGCCCAATGATTGAGGCGGCGCTGATGCGCCGCTATCACGACAAGACCAAATTAACCGCACTTCGAATAACCACACGACATACAAGTCAAGCAGCCATTCTGATATGCCATATTCTCCTGGCCACACTGCGGACAACGACCCTTGCCGCGAGTGCCATCCTTGATATACTGCTTCAAGGCGCGCTCAACACCATTCTTCCAGGTGTTGATGGTCTCGCTGTCGAGGTGCAGACCATCGACAAGCTGAACAACCTTGTCGATAGGCATACCATAGCGCAATACGCCCGAGATAAGCTTCGCATAGTTCCAGAACTCCTCGTCGAAGAGGCGCGAGATACCACCGATGGTGTTGATATAGCCGTAGCGGTCCTGATACTGGAAGTCGTAACGCTTGTTACCATCCTTCTCGCACACCTTCAAGATATGACCGTGAGTGATGGTCTTGGGGATATACATTGCATCCTCCTCAATCTTACCAGTGAATATCTCGTAGGGGCGGTCATCCTGCTTGCCAACGAAGGCAATCCAATCCTCTGTGCCATTCTTGAAGCGCACAATGTCGGCAGGGATAGACTCGGGACGACGTATAGACTCGCTACCCTGGCAGTTCTTCTTCGTAGCGCCTCCCTTAGACTTAACGTCGAGAAGTACGCCATCACGACAGCCATCGCGATATACGGTAACACCCTTACAGCCACACTCCCACGCTGTGCGATATACCTCAGCAACAAGCTCCTCGGTAACCTCGTTGGGGAGATTTACGGTAACCGAAATAGAGTGATCTACCCACTTTTGGATAGCACCCTGCATCTTCACCTTAGCAACCCAGTCGATGTCGTTAGCCGTAGCCTTGTGGTAGGGCGATGCTTGGAGCCACTTATCAAGCTCCTCGTCCGAGATAGTCTGCAAACGCGACGTGTCAAAGCCGTTAAGCGACAGCCACTTAACAAACTGATGATGATATACGTAGTACTCGATAAACTTCTCGCCAGTCTCATCCACAAACGACGCCACCTGGTCCTTATCCGAAGGGTTAATCTTACGACGACGCTTATAGACGGGGCGGAAGACAGGCTCGATACCCGATGTTGTCTGCGACATAAGCGACGTGGTACCCGTAGGTGCGATGGTGAGCATCGCGATATTACGGCGGCCATACTTCTGCATAAGCTCTGCAAGCTCGGGAGCCTCAGCGAGGATACGCTGTATCATCGGGTTATTCTGCTCCTTAGCATAGTCGAAGACGCCAAAAGCACCACGATCCTTCGCCATATCTACCGAGGCGCGGTATGCCTCCACGGCGAGGGTCTTGTGTACGTTCACTGCAAAGTCGATAGCCTCATCCGAGCCGTAGCGCAAGCCCAACGCAGCGAGCATATCGCCCTCGGCGGTGATGCCCAGACCCGTACGGCGACCTTTGAGTGCCATATCCTTAATCTTGTGCCACAACTCCAACTCTACGCGGCGTACATCCTGATCCTCGGGGTCAGAGGCAATCTTGTTGATGATAAGATCGACCTTCTCCAACTCCAAGTCGATGATGTCATCCATAAGGTGCATAGCCTTGTGGATGTGCTGCTTGAACTTATCGAAGTTGAACGTAGCGTTCTTAGTAAATGGCTCATCCACATATCCCAAGAGGTTGAGAGCCAACAGACGGCAGCTGTCGTAGGGGCATAGCGGAATCTCGCCACAAGGGTTGGTAGATACCGTGCGGAAGCCCTCGTCGGCGTAGCAGTCGGGGACACTCTCGCGGATGATGGTATCCCAGAACAATACGCCAGGCTCAGCCGACTTCCAGGCGTTATGGATAATCTTGTTCCACAACTTCTTAGCATCGACATCCTGCACCACCATAGGCTCCTTAGCGCCCACGGGGAACTGCTGACGATAGGTGCGACCTTCGATAGCAGCGCGCATAAAGTCGTCGTCAATCTTGATAGATACGTTAGCGCCAGTAACCTTGCCTGTATCAACCTTTGCGTCGATGAAACGCTCGGCGTCGGGGTGCTTGATAAGCAACGAGAGCATCAGCGCACCACGGCGACCATCCTGAGCCACCTCACGTGTAGAGTTCGAGTAGCGCTCCATGAAGGGCACGATACCCGTCGAGGTGAGTGCCGAGTTTAGCACGGGGCTACCCGTAGGACGGATGTGCGAGAGGTCGTGTCCCACGCCACCGCGACGCTTCATAAGCTGCACCTGCTCCTCGTCCATACGGAAGATACCACCGTACGAGTCGGCGGGGTTCTTATGTCCGATAACGAAGCAGTTAGAGAGCGATGCCACCTGCATATTGTTGCCAATACCAGTCATCGGTCCGCCCTGCGGAATGACATAGCGGAAGTGGTCGAGCAGGTCGAATATCTCCTTCTCGTCCAACGGATTAGGATAGTTACGCTCGATGCGCGCAAGCTCCTTAGCGATACGGTTGTGCATATCGACAGGAGTAGTCTCGTAGATGTTGCCAAACGAGTCTTTGAGAGCATACTTGCTCACCCACACCGTCGCCGCGAGGTCATCGCCTAAGAAGTACTCCTTGGTAGCAGCTACGGCATCGTCGTACTTCACCTTGTTGAGTTGTTCAGGTTTAGGTTGTTTAGTCATAGTTATATCTTTTATCAATTACTTGTCGTACATTGACAGCAACTGCCGCCCTTAGGTATAAAGGCGGAGTTTGGGATTACAAAATTCGTGATTTTTTGTGGTAATAAAAAATGTGATAACTACTATTTTTTCGACAGTTTATTCACAATAATTAAAAAGATGCGTCAGAGATACATCTAACACGTTTTTACGCCAAAAATATTTTTGTTACCCTCTTTTTCTCTTCATTATATAGCGGAACATCGCCACCGACAGAAGCCCCGTGAAAGTACCTACGCCCGCACCCAATAGGATGTCTTGCGGGAAATGGCAAGCAAGGTAAATACGTGAGTAACAGTACAGTAGCGACACCACAATCATCACCACCGTAAGCCAGCGGCGCTGCACGACCATCGCCGAGAGCAGCGCAAGCGAGACAATCGTTGCGGCGTGTGCCGACACCGTGCCGAACTCGCCGTGTTCGTACGACGGCACGTGGATATTCTCGATGCCATCGCTCCACATTGGACGTGGACGCGCAGGAAACGACGCCCACACATCTTTCAGAGGTCCCGAGTGCTTAAAAATACCCGCTATCACATCGGCAAGTCCCATCGCCACAGCTGCCGCCACGACAAAGAGCAGCAGACCGCGCCACGCGTAGCGACGCCATACCATATATAATATTAGCGCGTAGAGCGGCAGCCACATTGCCACGCCCGACACAGCACTCATAAAGCTATCCATCGCCTTGCCACCATCGAAATTGAGAGCCTCAAACAGAGCTACATCCCACGTTGTACCATTCATAAGCTAAACTTAAATTAAAATGCCGCATACATCGGTAGCGCACCACCGCCGTCCGCCGTTGCCGTAAGCAACATATCGCACTGCATAACAAGCCATACGGCGACCACCATAACAACCAGCTGCACCACGAAGCCGCCGCGCGTAATAGCTCCGCGTACCGCAGCGTCAAAGCTACGAGGCATAAGGTGCATAAGATAGCCCAGCGCCATAACCACAAAGAACGCACCGTGGCTCTCGACCAACGCTCTGAGGTCGGCAATAGCGAAGCTATGGGCAATGCTATGGAGCATATCCTTTACCGTCGTCATACTGTCAGCAGCAAAGAGTAGCCAGCCAAAAGCGACGATATGGAAGCATAGAACGATGCCACAAACTCTCCAAATCGGCTTCATATCACGCCCAACGACCTTCGCATTCGGCACAACCGCAAGCCACACCTTATGTAGTGCCAACGCTATGCCGTGCAACGCTCCCCACGCAAGGAAGGTCATACCTACACCGTGCCACAGACCACCGAGCAGCATTGTGATAAAAAGGTTTAGGTATGTACGTACCCTGCCGCGACGGTTGCCGCCCAACGGGATGTAGAGGTAGTCGCGTAGCCACGACGAGAGCGATATATGCCATCTGCGCCAAAACTCCGTGATGGTGGCAGACTTATACGGAGCATCGAAGTTGTCGGGGAGTCGGAAGCCGAGCAGCAACGCAACGCCCACCGCAATATCGGAGTATCCCGAGAAGTCGCAGTATATCTGCAACGTGAAGCCGTATATTGCCACAAGTGCCACGGCACCACTATCGCCCAGCTCACCCGCAAAGGCAGGTGTAACAAACAGTACGCCGAGCGACTTGCTTATCACGGCATACTTCAACAGACCGCCCGCAATGAGCGTTACGGCACGTCCCAGCTCCTCGCGCGAAAGCGTAGGACGGGGCGACTCTATCTGCGGGATGAACTCCTTGGCACGTACCAACGGGCCAAGAAACATCTTCGGGAAGAAGCTGAGCAGAAAAAGATAGTCGCTAAAACGTCTCAACGGAGCGATAGTGCCGCGCGAGACATCCACCACATAGGCAATAGACTGAAAGACGAAGAACGAGACACCAGCAGGCACCACCAACGCCTCGATATTGAATATTCCGCCTTCAAAGAGAGTCGCTAAGAGGTCGGCTACAAGGGACGACGCCTTAAAGACGACAAGTATCGCAACATTTATCACCACACTCAGCGCCACCCAGCCACGACCACGGTGACCACGGCGCTGCGACCTCGCCACAAGGCGAGCTATGGTATAGTCGCTAAGTGCCACGAAGAGCAGCAGAAGCAGATACGCCCCCGAGAGTTTATAGTAGAAGTATAGCGAGAAGAGTACGACATAGAGTGTACGCAGCGTTCGGTGGTTGCGTACAGCGAGGTAACCCACACCAAATACCAAAAAGGCGAAGAGAAAGAGAGCGCTGACCAGGCTTATAGGCTGCGCAGCATCGTACTCCAAGAGCGACAGCAGCCGCTCCCATACGCCATTATCGAAGTGTAGGTAGTCCATACGTTACTCGCTTAGCGAAGTTGTTGTCTGCAAAGAGCTAATGGGCGGCACGATAGTCGATATTGCCTCTATATGATTATTGAGGCGTTGCTGGCGCTGCTGCTCGAATATGAGCAGCTCGGCTTGCTGGCGCGCAGCAGCCTCCTCGCGGCTCTTTAATAGCTCATAGACAGGCTGACGCAGTGCCGCTGCGAGTTGATGCGCTATACGACGACCACCCGCATAGTTGATATGCGTATAGTCGCCCGCTGCCCAGCCATTAGCCACAAAGCCGCGTATGCCGCCATAGTTTGCCATCGCCCGCGAGGTATTCCAGAACGCCACACGGCAGCTATCTGCCGCAGCACGCTGATACGACGTGAGAGCATCTACCGAGCCAATAGGAACATAGCCACCCGCCTCTTCGCTCTTTATCCAGCGGTCGCTCACACCAAGCACCAATACGGCAGCCTCGGGGAAGCAGCGCTCCACATAGGCAATCATATCGCGTAGCTGGTCACGGTACTTCGAGAAGTTACGCTGATTGGGCAACATTATGTTGAGTCCGTATTGCAGCACCACAAGGTCGTAGTTGAGCATATCGTTTGCCTGACGATTTATCGTGGCGCTCGTACCAAAGATAGCGTGTCCGTTGTTGCTGCGCACCGAGAAGTTATCGACCGTAACGCCACCAGCACCCTCCATCGAGACACCGTAGCAGATGACACTGCCCGACAGCACCTTTATAGCCAACGAGTTATATGGTGCGTCGATATGTATCTCACGCAAGCGCTCATCGCCCTCGATAGCGATTGTATGTTTGAGCGTATCGCTAAGCGTAAGCTCCACGCTGCTATCGTCGCGGCTAATGAGCAGCAGTCGCGCCTGTGTGCAAGAGTCGATATGTTTTGCAGCATCGGTGGTCTGCCAACGCGTATTAGCACCCGCCACGCCGCTCGATAGGTAGCCCGACACAAAGAAGCTATTGCGCAGAGCCTCGGGCGCCGCCTTGGGCTTCATAATACTATACGACGACCACCCCTTCGAGCTGCGCTTGATACTCTTGCGCACCGTCGCGTAGGGGATGTCGCACGGCACAAAGCCTACGCCACGACCGCCGAAGAGCGTTTGTAGCTCCTCGCGCAAATCGACCGTTACAATATCGCCCTCGACAAACGAATCACCCATAAAGGCGATACGCACCGACTCGCCGTTAGCAAGTTTTTCAATAAGACGTTCAAAGCGCGTGGTTGCGAGGGTGTCGAAGTCCTCGATGGGGATAATATTCAGTGTGCTATCGGGGCGCACGTCATCGCTACTCAGCCTACGTGGCTGATACTCCGTGCGGCTTACTACCCACTCGTAGCGTTGCGGCACGACGTGCTGTAACGTGTCGGCAGCAGCCTCAGCCATAGCCAGCTCCTGCTCCAAGCGCTCCAAATCGGCTTCGTACTCAACGACCTCCTCCGAAAGAGGCTCGACACGGAGCGTACTAAACACATCTACGCGTCCAAGCTCCAAACCGAAGACCTTAACGGTGGGGATATAGCCCAACGCCACAACCGCCAACGCCAACGCCAACGTAAGCAACCAGCCCTTAGCAATATAGTTCTTCTGTTTCATCCTCTAATCGCGACGTGAATTGATAATCGAGATATAGTACAATATCGTGGCGATAGCACTCAGCGCCGCCACAAGGTATGTACGTGCCGCCCAACGTAGCGACACTCGCGCACCCTCAATCTCCGACCCCTGCAACGTGCCACTACGCTGCAACCACTCCAACGCACGATCCGAGGCGTTATACTCCACAGGCAGCGTAACGATTGAGAATACCGCCGACATAGCCACCAAACCGATACCTATCCAGCAGACCACAGCGCTACTTGTCGCCGCCATAATGGCGATGCCGATAAGGATAACCCACGTGGCGAGCTGCGACGAGAAGTTTACGATAGGTACTAACTGCGAGCGCAACTTAATGGGAGCATAGCCCACAGCGTGCTGCACGGCGTGTCCGCACTCGTGGCAGGCAACTGCCGCAGCAGCTACCGAACGCGACGAATAGACGCTGTCGCTGAGGTTCACGGTCATCGTGGCGGGGTTAAAGTGGTCGGTAAGATGCCCCTTGACGTGGGTAACTTTGACATTATAGATGCCGTGGTCGTGTAGCATACGCTCGGCAAGCTCCGCGCCAGTCATACCCCCAGGCGACAACACCTTCGAGTACTTCGTAAAGACGCTCTGCAAGCGGGCTTGCACGACGTAGCCCACAATGGCGATAACTATCATTAGCACCATAGAGCCACCCGTTGATACTCCCGCAAAGATACCATCCGAGGCACTTGCAGCAGCCGACGACTCCGTAGCGTAGGTTTGCAACAACTCTATCATAATCAGCAATTTTTATAATAACACGTAGAGATATGCGGCATAGCACGCCAAGAACAGCAGACCCTCGAAGCGCGTAATCTTGTCGCGACCGATGACGTATGCCGAGAGCAGTAGTAGAACAACACCTGCCACAGCGACATATATATCAAACATCCTAACATTACCCATCGTAAGCGGTGTGATAGTCGAGCAGGCACCCAATATGAGCAGGATGTTTGCGATATTCGAGCCAAGCACATTACCCAACGCCAACGAGGCACGTCCCTTAAATATTGACACGAGGCTTGATGCCAACTCGGGCAGTGAAGTACCTCCTGCAACGAGCGTAATGGCTATTGTCGCCTCCGATACACCGAGCTGACGCGCTATCTCCGTTGCGCTATCGACACAGAGGTTACCACCATAGATAAGACCTCCCAGACCCGCAATAATCCACACAGCAATACGCCACATCGCCATCTTGGGTGCGGGATTTTCGACAGCCTCGGCAGCAGGAGCAGTCGCCATCGTCCTCCTATCGGAGCGTATCATAAGCACAATCATCACCACATAACCCACTAAAAGCAAGGCGCCCTCGAAGCGAGTAATATCCTCGTTGAACGCCGTTACAGCCAGAAGAGCCATCGACGCGAGAATACATACGGGGATGTCGCGACGCACATTAGAGCGGGTGAAGACCACAGGCGCAAAAATTGCGCAGACGCCCAAAACTGCAAATATATTGAAGATATTCGAGCCTATCACATTACCGATAGCCATCTCGCCACTGCCACTGAGCGCCGAGAGGAAGCTCACAACAAATTCGGGCATAGACGTACCCACAGCAACAATGGTAAGACCCACGATAAACTCGGGTATCTTGAAACGTTCGGCAAGAGCCACCGAGCCGTCGGTAAGCATCGAGGCACCGATGATAATCAATGCAAGACCAGCTACAAGAAATAGATACTCCATAATCTCAGTAACGTTTTTTTTGATGTCAATTATTTTATAATTGCGGCAAAGTTACAAAACAATTCATAAATAGCAATACAGAGTGCAATATTTGCCATTTTTGACCCAACAAGAGTACTTATAACAAAAAAAAGAGGGTACGAGACATCTGCTCGTACCCGCCATTACATCGTGCCACACACTCTTCTCATCGCTTCGCGACCCTCATCCCCCAGACTAAGAGAGTAGTCATTCACAAAGAGGGCTATATGTCTATCTATGACATCGTCATCCATCTCCTGAGCGTGGCTACGTATAAACTCTCGCGACACCGACGGATGCGCAAAGGCGTACTCGATACTACGGCGTAACAGAGCCTCAAACGCCATCACATCCCCCTCATCGAGGTCCCTCGCCGCGACGATAGCACCCAACGGCAGCGGCAACCCTGTGCGCCGCTCCCACTCCACGCCAAGGTCGGCAACAAGGCTGAGGTTGCGCTCCTGATAGACAAAGCGCCCCTCGTGTATCAGCACACCGCCATCATACTCGCCGCGCTCGACAGCCTCGGCAATTTCGGAGAAGAGCCTCGGCTCACGCTGCTCGATGTGCGGGAATAGCCTCTCGACAAGGGCATTTGCCGTAGTGTGTAGCCCTGGCACGGCGATACGCCTCAGAGGCGTGTTGTCGCCCGTGCGACGTACCAATAGAGGACCATTGCCACGTCCCAACGCCGCGCCACTATCGAGCAGCGTATAGCTCTGCGCAATAGCGGGCAGCAGCGCTGCACTACACTTCGAGAAGTCGGCATAGCGGCTTAGCGCCCTGTCATTAAGCTGCTCGATATCAAGGTATTCGACATCGAACGACATACCCCCCAAGTCGATGCGACGATTGATTATCGCATCGAACATAAAGGTATCGTTGGGACAGGGCGATATGGCAAGCTTAAAGCTGCGCTGTGCCATCTGTCTATCTGTTATTTTTTAGCTTTGCAGCCTCCTGGTCCTCCGCCTTACGACGCGAGAAGCGACCCATAAGCCAACCAGCACCAAATACCGTAGCCATAAGCACCAACCAGCAAACAGCGCTGATAATCTCCTCCTTGAAGAAGTGCCATACAAGCCACAGACATACGATGGCGAGAACTACGCCACCCAGATATAGCCAAAATACCTTTTTGCTATCCATACGTTTTATTTTATAATGGTTAATTACCTGTTATGCAACTTATTAGAGCGGATGCCAACACCTCCGTAGCCTCCTCGAAATGCCACTTCTCAAACTCCTCTCCCACACGGTTGGATATGGCGCGTAGCTCCGTGGCACAGATATTCATCGCAGATGCCACGGCGTAGAGTGCCGCCCCCTCCATATTTTCAACCTCGGCATCTGAGGTCGCACAACCCGCCCCGTGTACCGTCGCAGAGCGTACGCTCCGCAGCGTCGATATACGACACGTGGCGTTGTAGGTCTGCCGAAAGCGCTCGGGCAGCTCCACGCAACACTCACTCGCCACCTCGACAACATCACCCACGGCAATACTATCAGTGTAGCTGCCTGCAACTCCTGCAAGCACCACACAGCAACCTCTCTCGCGCACATCATCGCGCTGCGCGAGATGTGCTACGGTCGCCGCCGTCGCCGCCATACCGACGCCCGAAATCAGCACTTCCGCCTCGGGCGCAAGACGCCGAAATGGAGCAGCCTCCGCCTCCGTAGGGAATATGAATAAATAGTCCATAAGCTCTATACTTTGTGTGCCTTCAACAGCAGTGCTTTTGGGGAGTTTCGGGAATTTGGGAGCTATTCTCTAATCTCCTTAACTTCCTTAATCTCACTAATCTTCTATCTTTCTCGGACGAACGGGGTTGGTGCCGCAGATGCGCCCTTATCACGACAAGCTATCACGCCAAGCCAATAACAGCCTCCAACTCCTCGACAGTAAGCGGCAAAAGCTTATCGCCAATAAAGCGGCTACCCTCCTCAGTTACCAAAACATCATCCTCGATACGTATGCCGCCAAAGTCGCGGTAGGCATCTAACGCGTCGTAGTTTACGATGCCCTTATATAGTCCCTCGGCGCGACTCTTGTCGATAAGCGCAGGGATAAAGTAGATGCCAGGCTCGTCAGACATCACCGTACCAGGCTGCACACGCCACGTAGCACGGTGTACGCACGTTGCCGACTTAGCAGCGCGCTCCAATACCGACGAGAAGTCGAACGAGCGCTCGCCAATATTCTCCAAGTCGTGAACATCCATACCCATACCGTGTCCAAGACCGTGGGGCATAAACATATACATAGCACCAGCCTCAACAGCCTCCTCGGGGGTAGAGCGGATAAGACCTACACCCTTCAAGCCCTCAGCCAATGAGAGGTATGCTGCACGGTGGATGTCGGGGTACATAGTGCCAGGCTTAATCATAGCCTTCACGTCGCCGTGTGCGCGCAATACTATATTATATATGTCGCGCTGACGGTCGCTAAACTTGCCACTTACGGGGTATGTACGTGTATGATCCGAGCAGTAGCCCTCAACCGACTCGCCACCGCCATCGACCAAAAGCAGACGTCCTGCCTCCAATACGCCGTCGTGGTTGTGGTTGTGCAGCGTCTCGCCATGCTGCGTAACGATTGTCGGGAACGACACGCCCTGACCGTACGCCTTGGCAACGCCCTCAACAGCACCTGCAATCTCGCGCTCCACAACACCTGGACGACACATACGCATCGCCGTCATATGCATCTGGTAGCCAATCTTAAACGCCTTCTCCAACTCGACAATCTCCTCTGCCGACTTCTTCTCGCGCATCTCCGCTACCGAGAACATCAAATCGAGCGACTTGCGCTCGTGGAGCATATCGAGACGTATGCCAAGCAACTCCGAGAGTTCGATTTTAAGCTCTGCACGATAGGGAGGCAGGTAGTGTATAGGGCGGTTAAGGTCTATCGCCTTACGTAGAATAGCACGTACCTCTGCACGGGCGAACGTCTTCTCTACGCCCACCTCAGCACCCAGCTCACGCAACGTGGGCATAGGACCTGTCCAGATAATATCCTCGACGGTAAAGTCGTCGCCAAAGAGCATCGCCTCGCCACTTTCAGCGTCGATAAGACCTATGAGCGAAGGTACGTCCAAGCCAAAGAAGTAGCGGAACGTAGAGTCCTGACGATAGTAGTATGTATTGTTGGGATAGTTGTTGGGTACCTCGGGATTTGCGGGCAGAAGAATAAGACCGCGTCCCACACGACGGCACAACTCGGCACGACGTGCAATATAAGTCTCTTTGCTAAACATAGTTTTATAGTTTTAAGTCTCTTATTTCTGTTGTAGTCTAAACACTCTATTTCAAATCGTTCGTAGATTTGGAGCAGGTCAATAAAGTCAATAGCCTTAACGAGCAACCTCCTTATAGACCTTATCGCCGCGGCGCACCTCTTGGACGGTTTTGAGCGATATATAGTCGCCCTGCTTGGCACTCGTCGTCGGCTTCTCGTCGAGCATTATGCCCTCTGCCTTCTGCTCGACAACACCCGTCTTCTCACCCATAAAGAGCAGGTCGTCGTCCTCCTGCACCTCACACGCCTCAACCAGCACCTCCGCTACGCCGATGCGCTTGAAGTAGTTGGTAACCTTACCCATATACACCTTCTTCAACGTCGCCGACGAGCCATAGTGCTGGCTATGCTCGACCATACTCTTTGCAGCATAGTAGCCGCCCCAGAAGTCGCGGTTGAAGACGGTGCGCAGACGCTCTTTGAGTGGTGCTACGCTCTCGGCGTTGTACTCGCCACGCTCCATAAGCAATAGAGCCTCGTTGTAGCACTCAACGACGCGCTTCACGTACTCGCCACCACGCGCACGACCCTCGATTTTTAACACACGCACACCTGCACCGATAAACTTATCGAGGAAGTCGATGGTACACAAATCCTTGGGCGACAGCACATATTGCCCATCAATATCAAGGGCGTGTCCCGTCTCCTTGTCGGTGATGGTGTATTTACGACGACATATCTGACGGCAGGCACCACGATTTGCCGAGTGGTGCGACTCGTGCTCCGAGAGGTAACACTTGCCCGATATTGACATACACATAGCGCCGTGGGCAAACATCTCGATACGCACCTTCTCGCCACGTGGACCACAGATATTCTGCTTGTCGATTTGCTCCGAAATGGAGGCTATCTGCTCCAAGGATAGCTCACGCGCCAACACCACCACATCTGCCCACTGCGAGAATAGGCGCACAGCCTCGACATTCGAGATGTTGCTCTGCGTGGAGATGTGTACCTCCATACCCACCTCACGGGCATATAGTATCGCCGCAAGGTCGGTGGCAATTATGGCGTCAATACCCTCCGCTACCGCACAGTCGATTATGCGGCGCATAACAGGGAGTTCGTCGTCGTAGATGACGATATTTACGGTGAGGTAGGTCTTAACGCCCGCCGCGTGTGCCACACGCACAATCTCGGCGAGGTCGTCGAGTGTGAAGTTTACCGACGAAGCAGCGCGCATATTCAGCTGCTCAACGCCGAAATATACCGAATCGGCGCCTGCTGCGATGGCGGCATTCAACGCCTCGTAAGAGCCTACGGGCGCCATTATCTCTATTTGGTCTCTGCGTATCATACTCTACTTTTTACGTCCCATAAGGTTGCGCGCAAACTCGGCGAGCTGCACAGTACAAGAGCGCTCTATCGAGAGGGTATCGAGTACCGACAACGCGCGCTCGAAGCGAAGCTCTATCTGCTGCTCGGTGGCACGCTTAACGTCGAGTTTGTCGTACAGAGCCTTCACCGTGGCTATCTTCTCCACGTCCGAGAGGTTGGTATTGAGGTGCGTTGTGCGCAACACCTCACGCTGCTCATCCGTAGCGCGGCTCATCGCCTGCACCATAAGGTATGTCTGCTTGCCTTCGAGGATGTCGCCGCCAATCTTCTTGCCGAGCGCCTCGTCGCCATAGCTGTCAAGCATATCGTCCTGCAACTGGAACGCCAAGCCCAGCTCCGTGGCAAAGCGATATATCTTCTTAATGTCGTCGTCCGACGCTCCTGCGATAGTAGCACCTATCATCGCCGAGCCAGAGAGTAGCGCCGATGTCTTGCGCTCTATCATCTGCAAATAATCTACCACCGACACCTTCTGTTTCTGCTCGAAGTCCATATCGTACTGCTGTCCCTCGCACACCTCCAACGCCATATCGTTGAAGATACGCAACACTCGCGGTAGCCTCTCCGCCGATAGCTCGGCGAGGAGCTTGTAGGCGGTGATGAGCATAGCATCGCCCGAGAGAATCGCCACGTTGCCACCCCACTTTGCAAATACCGAGGGCTTACCACGACGCATCGAGGCGTTATCCATAATGTCATCGTGCAGCAGCGTGAAGTTGTGGAACACCTCGACAGCCTGCGCAGCAATCATCGCCTCGTCGATATTGCCACCAAAGGCCTCGGCGGTAAGCAGCAGTAGCACGGGGCGCAGACGTTTGCCGCCACCCGACATAGAGTAGATTATCGGAGCATAGAGCAGCTCCGGTTCCTCGGGCGTCTGCAACTGACGCAACGTCGCCTCGAAGAGTTCAAGCATCTGTTCGTTAGTATGGGTCATAATATCTCAATTTACCATATCGCCGCCCCGCGGGGCAACACTCAAAGTCCAAAATTAACGGTCGCGGGCGTGGGCATACACTCGCTCGCGCGCCATTCTTTATACATTATGGCTCAAAATTAGTAATTTTTTTGCAGAGATTAAAATAATTTGGTAACTTTGACCATTAAAATTCTAAAAAACCGTTTTGTGATATGATGAAAAAACTTGCTATGGGTATCGATATTGGCGGTACCAATACGGCCTTTGGTCTTGTAGATGAGGACGGTAACGTGGTTGCTGAGAGCAAAATTTCGACCGACCAATTTAAGTTCTTCGACGACTACAAACCCTATATCGAGACTCTTGCTGCGGCATTGAAGGACCTCATCGCCTCGCAGCCCGACTGCGAGCTTATCGGCGTAGGTGTGGGCGCTCCCAATGCCAATATTCATAGCGGACGTATCGAGACTCCCGCCAACCTTTGGCGTTTCGAAGACCCCGCAGACCCACGTCCCGAGGGCATCCGCGTATTCAACTTTGTCGATGACCTCAGCAAGCTACTTGGTGGTGCTAAGGTGATGATTACCAACGATGCAAATGCTGCGGCTATCGGCGAGATGGTCTTCGGTAATGCTCGCGGTATGAAGGACTTTGCGATGGTTACCCTCGGCACAGGTCTTGGCTCGGGTATCGTCTGCAACGGCGAGATGGTTTATGGCCACGACGGCTTCGCTGGCGAGTTCGGACACATCGCCGTAGAGTCGCGCGCCACAGGTCGCCAGTGCGGTTGCGGTCGTCGCGGCTGCTTGGAGACCCACGTATCGGCTACGGGTATCAAGCGCACCGCTTTTGAGCTTATGGCAACTATGACCTGCGAGAGTGAGCTACGTAGCATACCTTTCGATAAGTTCGAGGCGAAGATGCTCTCGGATGCCGCCGCCAAGAACGACCCCATCGCCTTGGAGGCCTTCGAGCGCACTGGCAAGGTCCTCGGCTTGGCTCTCGCCGACCTTATGGCTATCACCTCGCCCGAGGCTATCATCCTCTTCGGTGGCTTAGCAAATGCAGGCGACTACATCCTACGCCCCACGTACCGCTATATGGAGGAGAATCAGATGACCGTATTCAAGGGTAAAGTTAAGCTGTTGATGAGCGGTATTCAGGATAAGAATGTGGCTATTTTGGGCGGCGCAGCACTTATCTGGAAGCAGCACTTGGAGGCAGTTATCGAAAACTACTAATATAGTAGCACACAAAATATTAGGATATACGACCAAACGATGACGGGCGCAAGAGTTTAACTTTTGCGTCCGTTGTTTTTATTCTTTTTGCAGAGTACCTCCCGAAGCCTCTAAAACGCGCTCTCGTTCGGCAGATTTTCCGCACGAAACAATCTTTGTGAGTTTCTGCAAAAAAAAGAGTTCCCAAATCACATTTTTTTTCGTACCTTTACGGCGTTATTTTTTACTATGTAAAAACAATGGCTGAAACCTACCACATACCCGTACTTTTGGATGAGTGCTTGGAGCATCTCGACATCAAGCCCAACGGCACGTATGTCGATTTGACAATGGGCGGTGGCGGACACACCCGCGAGATACTGCGCCACTTAGGTAGCGAGGGGCGTCTCTTCTCGTTGGACCAAGACCCCGACGCCGAGGCAAATGCCCCCGACGACGAGCGCTTCGGCTTCGTAGCGAGCAACTTCCGCTTTGTGCGCGGCGCACTGCGTCATCGCGGCGTGGAGGGCGTAGATGGCATCCTCGCCGACTTGGGCGTCTCGTCGCACCACTTCGACGCCAAGCATCGCGGCTTCTCGTTCCGCGGCGATGCCCCCTTGGATATGCGTATGAACACCCGCGCCAAGCGCACAGCAGCCGACATCATAAACAGCTACACCAAGGAGGAGCTATCGCGCATCTTCTCAGAGTATGGCGAGTTAGACACCACGTGGAAGATTGCCAACTGCATAGAGCGCAGCCGTCTTGTGGCACCCATCACCACCACCGCCGAGCTGGTCGAGGCGGTACGTCCCTGCACACCACCCAAGGACGAGGCCAAGTTTCTCACCAAGCTCTTTCAGGCACTGCGTATAGAGCTTAACGGCGAGATGGAGGCACTAAAAATGGCTCTCGAACAGAGCCTCAAACTGCTACGCCCTGGGGGTCGCTTGGTAGTAATATCGTACCACTCATTGGAGGACCGCATAGTCAAGAACTTTATGCGTAGCGGCAACTCGGAGGGCATCATCACCAAAGACTTCTTTGGTCGCAGTACCACGCCACTGCGTGTCATCACCCGCAAGGCGATAGTACCCACTGCGGAGGAGGTCGAGCGCAACCCACGCTCACGCAGTGCCAAGCTACGTGTAGCGGAGAAGATTGAGGTCGAGTAGGAGGAGAAGGAGAAGGAGGAGAACTTAGTTAAGAATAGTACGCAAAAACCAATATACTCTATTATGGCTGAACGCATACGAGAGGAATACGACCCCGAGGAGGAGATATTCGACCCCGAGGCTGTCGAGCAGCGCCGCAACGAAGATGAGGAGCGCCGCATACAGCGTCGTATCCGCCGTGAGATAATACGTATCAACAGTGGCGAACACGACGAGGAGCTTGACCAGGAGCGCCGTCTGATGGAGGAGGAAGAGAGGGAGCGCGAAGAGCAGGAGCAACGTGCCGAAAAGAGGCGTAAGTCGATAGTGAGCCAGATATTCACGGGAGGCATACTCACATCCAATGGCGCGGTACAGTACTACCGTGCGCTGATAGCTATCGCGGTGATGTGCTTCATAAGCATATTTCTTACCTTTATGTCGCTCAATGCCGACCGCGAGTACCGCCAAAGAGAGGAGTACGCCACCATCCTGCGCGAGAGGGCCGTTCTTGTCGAGGAGCAACGCTACGGCATATCGTCGAAGAGCGAGGTGGAGCGTATGCTGCGTGAGCGCAATATCGAGATGATAGACCTCTCGGATAAGAGCCGCCTCATAAAGAGGTAGAGAACAACGATAATTAGACCCAAAACAGAGATAATTAACCCAAAACAACCACTGCACTTATGGCAAAGAAGAGGAGTAACGGCGGTGCCAAACAAGATATAGTAAAGCGTGTCCGCACGCTCTATACCATCTTTATCTTGGTGGGTCTGTGCGTCGCTGCGCGCTTGGTATGGGTGCAGTATTTCAGCCCGTCGGTAAAGCATAATGCCGAGGTTATGAAGAGCGGCGTACGACGTGAGCAGACCATTGCGGCACACCGTGGAGCGATACTCTCGCGCGAGGGCGAGCCGTTGGCGCTATCGAGCCTTCGCTACCACGCCACCTTCGACTTCGCCTCGGAGGGTATTCGTAACGCCTCGTCGGAGGATTTCGAGAAGGAGGTAGGCGAGCTATCACAGCTTCTTGCCGACCACTTTTCGAAGGAGGATGCCGCAAAGAACGACTACGACTACCTCACAGCACAGCAGTATCGCGACATCTTCTACAAGCAGAGGGAGCTTGGCAAGGGTCGTGCCGTCAAGATATTTCCGCGCTCGGTAACCCTCGATGAGTGGAATATGTTTAAGCGCGAATTTCCCATTCTCAACCAGAGTTTGGGATATGTCTATGATAGCGAAGACATCGACGAGCGCATATACCCTTCGGGCGACCTTGCACGACAGATTATAGGTCGCAACACCCCCATCATCGTCGAGGGGGATACGATTCTTGGCTCAGGCATCGAGCTACTCTGCAACGACTACCTCTCGGGACACGACGGCACGGTTGTCGAGCAGCGTATAGCCCACGGCTTCTGGACTCGCGTCAATGACCCGAAAAACAGCCTCCCTGAGGATGGCAGCAACGTGGTTACGACCATCGACGCAGGCTTGCAGCGTATGGCAACGGAGCGTCTTCGCGAGAAGCTCACCGCGGAGGAGGCTACCTACGGTGTGGCGATGGTTATGGAGGTGGAGACGGGAAATATCCTCTGTATGGTGAACCTCAGCACGGGCAAGGTGCGCGGCACCAACTACAACGAGAGGACATTTAACCACGCCTTGCAGACGGCAATGACGCCTGGCTCTACGTTTAAGCTCGCCTCGGCAATGGCACTTGCCGAGTTGGCGGGCTTCAACGCCGACACGAAGGTACACATCACGGGCAAGCAGATGAAGGTGGGTCTTACTGATATTACCGACTCGCACGACCTGACGCGCGAGTTGGGCAAGGAGGTGTGCCTGCGTGATGCCTTTGCGCACTCGTCGAACATCTACTTTGCAAAGGGCGTTTTTGACAACTTCGGCGATAAACCCGAGGTATATACCCAATATTTGGAGCGCATAGGCTTCTGCTCGACGGTAGGCTTGGACGCCTTTGGCGAGAGGCGCGGAAGTGTGCCGCAGCCAGGCACTCCCGAGCTTAAACGCCACGGCAGCATAAAGATTTCGTTGCCAAAGATGGGCTACGGCTACATCCTCGAACAGCCAGCAATACATATGCTCACCTTCTACAATGGCGTGGCTAATGGCGGTAAGATGCTAGCACCGCGCCTTGTGGACCGCATCGAGCGTAACGGCGAGGTTGTCGAGCGAAAGCCTATCGTAACGCTCAACGAGAGGCTATGCTCGGAGCAGACCATCGCGACGCTGCACGACTGTTTGGAGGCAGCGGCTTTGCGTGAGCGCTCGTTAGGACGCTTCAAGACTGCACCCACATCGTTTGGCTGCAAGACAGGTACTGCGCAGATATGGAACACATTTCACTCCGAGGCGACCAAAGACCGCAAGGCTATGCAGAAGAGGTACCTCAACAAGGACGACGCCTACTACCTCGGCTCGGTAATTACGGTGATGCCGCTCGAAAAGCCGAAATATACGATAATGGTGAGCATCGCGAAGCAGAAGACCGACACGCACCCCACCTACTTCGGCATAACGCTGACGGGGGATGTTGCCAGCGACATAATGGAGTATATCTACACCAACGACCCCACGATGCACTCGACAATAGAGCCAGCAGCGTCGCCCTACTCGCCCAAGAGCATCAAGGCGGGCAATAGCGCCGATGTAGGGTACGTCGTAGAGAGGTTAGCGCCATATAGCAAGCCCTCGACAGAGGCGTCGGCGTGGAGCAGCGCTAAGCTCGATAGCGGCGGCAACGCCGAGCTTTCTGCCCTCACGTTTGAGGATGGCGTAGTACCCAACGTCAAGGGTATGGGTCTCTCGGATGCACTCTACCTGCTCGAACACTCGGGGCTGAGCGTCAAGCACACGGGCTACGGACGCGTAACGAAGCAGAGCGTCGAGGCAGGCACGATGCTCGACGGCACGATAAACGAGATTACACTAACTTTGGAGTAAGCAACAAAAACAGATACACACACAACAAATGAAGACTTTACAGGAGCTGATTAGCGAACTCAGCATAGATAATATACCACTGCTTAACCCCACAATCACGGCGCTCGAATACGACTCGCGCAAGGTCGAGGCGGGCAACTGCTTCTTCGCCATTGTGGGTACTGCGAGCGACGGACACAACTACATCGACGCCGCCATAGAGCGTGGCGCCGTAGCGGTAGTATGCCAGCGACTGCCCGAGAGGTGCAACGACGATGTGGCATATATCGTCGTAGAGGATAGCAATGCAGCAATGGCGATGATGGCTGCCGCCTACTACGACCACCCCTCGAAGGAGTTGAAGTTGGTGGGCGTAACGGGTACCAATGGCAAGACAACCACAGCGACGCTGCTCTACGATATGGCGATGGCGATGGGCTACCGCGCAGGACTCATCTCAACGGTGGTATATCGCATCGGCAGCGAGACGATACCCTCGACACACACCACCCCTGATGCCATACGTCTCAACGCTATGATGCGCCGTATGGTCGATGAGGGTTGCAACTACTGCTTTATGGAGGTGTCGTCGCACTCGGTGGTACAACACCGCATCGACGCCCTGCACTTTACTGGCGCTCTGTTTACCAACCTCACGCACGACCACCTCGACTACCACGGCACCTACAAGGAGTATATACGTGCCAAAAAGCTCTTCTTCGACAGACTCGACAAGGGGGCTTGGGCGGTAACGAACATCGACGACCGCAACGGCGAGGTTATGGTGCAGAATACCGCGGCGAAGGTATATCGTCTATCGCTACGCTCGATGGCAGACTTCCGCTGCAAGATTATCGAGATGCTCAGCGACGGCATGTTGCTCAGTATCGACAACAACGAGCTGTGGGTGCGCTTCACAGGACGCTTCAACGCCTACAACCTCACGACGGTATATGCCGCCGCCACGCTACTCGGCATCGAGCCGCGCGAGGTGCTTACCACCCTCTCGATGCTTACCCCCGTGAGTGGTCGTTTCGAGAGCATCGGCGCTGAGGATGGCACTATCGCCATTGTCGATTATGCACATACGCCCGACGCCCTACAAAACGTATTGGAGACCATCGACGAGATACGCCGTGCCGACCAGCAGCTTATCGTGGTATGCGGCTGCGGTGGCGACCGCGATAGCACCAAACGTCCTGAGATGGCAGCGATAGCTGTGCAACACGCCACAACAGCGATATTCACCTCCGACAACCCACGTACGGAGCGTCCTGAGGCTATCCTCGACGATATGATAGCGGGCGTTGGTGGCGCAACAAACTACCTGCGCATCACAGACCGCCGTGAGGCGATACGCACCGCAACGATGCTCGCCAAGACGGGCGACATCATCCTCATCGCGGGCAAGGGACACGAGGACTACCAGATTATAGGTACCGAGAAGCGCCACTTCGACGACCGCGACGAGGTACGCAAGGCATTTACTGCAACACACCTAAAAAACGCATAAACCATTAACGACGCTAAACGATAGAAGATTATGTTATACAGCCTTTTTGAATACCTCAACAAGAACACCGACCTACCAGGAATGCGTATCGGCGAGTATATCTCGTTCCGCTCGGCAGCCGCAATAATCCTCTCGCTCCTTATCTCGATTGCTGTCGGCAAGCGCATAATACGCTTTCTGCGCCGCAAGCAGATAGGCGAGGACATCCGCGACTTAGGCTTGGAGGGACAGTTGCAGAAGAAGGGTACACCGACGATGGGAGGTATCATCATCATACTCTCGATTATCATCCCTGTACTGCTCTTTGGCGACCTTAACAACATCTACATACAGCTGATGCTCATATCGACCATTTGGCTCGGCTTCATCGGCGGATTGGACGACTACATCAAGGTCTTCCGTCACCGCAAGGAGGGTCTTAAAGGTCGTTTCAAGGTGGTAGGACAGGTAGGCTTGGGTATCATCGTGGGTAGCACGATGTGGCTCTCGGAGGATGTCGTCATCCGCGACAAGAGCTTCGAGACGTACACCTACACCATCACCGACAACACTACGGGCGAGGTGGTGGATAGCTATACCGAGAAGCGAGTGGTAAGCACCACACCCGAAAAATCAACACGCACCTCTATTCCGTTCCTCAAAGACACGGAGTTGGACTACGCCGCGCTGACGGGCAACAACGAGATTATGGGCTGGCTGCTATATGTCATCGTCGCTATCTTCGTGATTACCGCCGTGTCGAACGGCGCTAACCTCACGGACGGCATCGACGGTCTGCTGACGGGCGTTAGTGTGCCGATAGTCTTGGTACTCGGTATTTTGGCATACCTCTCGGGGCATATCATCTACTCGGACTACCTCAACATAATGTATATCCCCGACAGCGGCGAACTTATCGTCTTCGCCGCCGCCTTTGCGGGTGCGTTGGTGGGCTTCCTATGGTTCAACTCCTTCCCCGCGCAGATATTTATGGGCGACACAGGCTCGCTGACCATCGGTGGTCTTATCGCCGTCTTTGCACTCTGCATACGTAAGGAGCTGCTGCTGCCGTTGCTCTGCGGCGTATTCCTCGTCGAGGCGCTATCGGTGATTATACAGACGAGCTACTTCAAATATACGCGCAAGCGCTATGGCGAGGGACGACGCATCTTCCTTATGGCGCCCATACACCACCACTACCAGAAGAAGGGGCTGTTCGAGACGAAGATTATGATGCGCTTCTTCATCGTCTCGCTGCTCTTGGCGGCGCTGACGCTCGTAACACTCAAAATACAGTAACCGAAAAACCAAACAACAGATATGAAAAAACGCATTGTAGTACTCGGCGGCGGCATCTCGGGCTACGGCTCGGCGATACTCGCCAAGAAGAAGGGTATCGACACCTTCCTCTCGGATATGGGCAAGATTGCCGATAGGTTCAAGGCACGTCTCGACGAGTGGGGCGTGGAGTACGAGGAGGGGCAGCACACCGAGGAGAAGATTCTCTCAGCTACCGAAGTCGTAAAGTCGCCAGGTATTCCCGACACGGCACCTATCGTCCGCAAAATCCGCGAGAAGGGCATACCCGTAATATCGGAGATAGAGTTTGCGGGGCGCTACAAGGGCGTTGCCAAGACCATCTGCATAACAGGCTCTAACGGTAAGACAACGACCACGTCGCTCATCTACAAGATTATGTGCGACGCAGGACGCTCGGTGGCACTCGGCGGCAACATCGGCGAGAGCTTTGCCTACTCGGTAGCCACGGGCAAGTACTTCTGGCACGTCTTGGAGCTAAGCTCGTTCCAGCTCGACGGTATGTTTAAGTTTCGTGCCGATGTGGGCGTGTTGATGAACATCACCCCCGACCACCTCGACCGCTACGACTACAAGATGGAGAACTATGCCCGCTCGAAGATGCGTATCACGCAGAATCAAACCTCGGCAGATGCCTTCATCTACTCGGCAGACGACGCCGAGACACAGCGTATGCTCGACACTATGGACGATACGTTGCGCGCACGACAGCTACCCTTCTCTATCAACACCGCCATCGCAAGTGGTGCGGGAGATGCCATATTGGAGGGACACACCTTCACCGCCACGGTGGGTAGCCGCTCGGTATCAATCGACACGCGCAAGATGAAGATTGAGGGTATGCACAACATCTACAACGCTATGGCGGCAGCCCTTGCGACGTTGGCAGCGGGTGTTGAGCCTCGACAGATAAAGCGCTCGATATACGACTTTTCGCCCGTAGAACACCGCTTGGAGCCTGCTGGCGAGAGAGACGGCATCGTGTGGGTGAACGACTCTAAGGCGACGAATGTCGATTCGGTATGGTACGCCTTGGAGAGTATGAAACGCCCTACGGTGTGGATTGCTGGCGGCACGGATAAGGGCAACGACTATACGCCCCTCAAAGAGTTCGCGCGCAAGAAGGTAAAGGCGCTTATATGTATGGGTGTCGATAACGAGAAACTGCTCCGCGAGTTCGACGGCGTAGTACCCATCATCCGCGACTGCTCATCGTTAGACGAGGCTATGCGCGCGGCGAGAGAGTGCGCCAAGAGCGGGGATACGGTACTGCTGTCGCCCGCCTGTGCCAGCTTCGACCTCTTCCGCAACTACGAGGAGCGAGGCAGACTCTTTAAGGCGTGGGTCAAGGAGAATATTTTGGATAAGTAATTTGTGGACGAGATAAACGAACGATAGTTAGTTATGGGCAAGAAGAGGGAGGCTGCGGCAGGTGACAATGCCGCTCAGGAGCTACTCAACGAGCGTAAACGGCGCTTCATCGAGGGCGACCGCACACTGTGGATAATATTCACCGTGCTGTTAGTCATATCTATCTTGGTGGTCTATTCCTCGACAGCAAAGATGGCCTACGAGCGCTCGTCAAGTATGACTACGACCGACTCACTGCGCCAGCAGATAATGCTCGTAGTGATGGCGATACCTACCATCTTCATATTCCACAAAATCGACCATAAGGTCTTCTTCCGTGCCACACCGCTGCTCTACTACCTCTTCGTCATACTCACCGTGGCGACCTACTTCATAGGCTCGACAACAAACGGCGCGGCACGATGGATAGCCATAGGTCCTATTCAGTTCCAGCCGTCGGAGGGTTTGAAGATTCTCACGATACTTATGCTTGCACGACGTATGGAGTCGCGACAAGATACCATCAATACCATCAACCTGCTACCTACATCGTGGCACCTAAGAGATGCCAAGCAGAAGAGGATACTTACGGAGAACACCATCCCGCTACTCGGCCCCGTAATCTTGTCGTGCGCCGTGATACTTCCTGCACACACCTCCTCGACGGTGCTTATCTTCATCGTCTCGATTGTTATGCTCTACATAGGACGTGTGCGCCTCGGCGAGATAGTAAAATTTGCCTTCGTGATGGGAGCCTGCGGCATCGTGCTGCTCTCAGCACTATCGTTTGTGGGCGTAGGTCGCGGCGACACCGCTGGCGGACGTCTCTCGGTGTGGGTAAACGAGTGGGTAGGCTCTGGCGAGGTGGATGCCTCGTACGAGCTGTCGGATACACAGCGAGCGATGATTGCCATACACAATGGCGGACTGGTGGGTGAGGGTGCAGGACATAGCACCTCGCGCGCGGTTGTTATACACCCCGAGAGCGACTACGCCTACGCCTTCTTCGTGTCGGAGTACGGACTGATAATGGCGCTGATACTCATACTTCTATACCTGTGGATATTCTTCCGCTCGATAGAGATATGCCGACAATGTTCGCGCGCCTTCCCAGCGCTTATGAGCGTAGGTCTCGGACTGCTGATAACGTGTCAGGCACTGCTACACATCCTCGTACAGGTAAACTTTATACCCGAGACGGGGCAGACCCTTCCGCTTATCTCACGCGGCGGAACATCACTGCTGTTTACTACGGCAGCTATCGGTATGATACTTAGCGTGAGCCGCACAAACCAACTGCAACGAATAGAGAATGAGCGAAATAAGACTCGATAAATACCTATGGGCGGTACGCATCTTCAAGACGCGTAGCGACGCGGCAGATGCCATACGCCAAAACCGCGTCTTAGTAAATGACGCCTATGCCAAGCCCTCGCGCGATGTGAAGGTTGGCGATTGCATCAGTGTACGCCGCGAGAGGGTAACATACAGCTACAAGGTCTTGGACTTAGTGTCGAGCCGTCAGCCAGCGAAGAATGTGCCTATGTACTGCCTCAACTGCACACCGCAGGAGGAGTTAGACAAGCTGAACGTGCCGCACGAGACCATCTTCGTCTTCCGCGACCGTGGCACGGGACGCCCGACGAAGAAGGAGCGACGCGACATCGACGCACTGATGGACGGCTTCTACATCGAGGAGGGGGCCTTCGACGAGGACGACGAGGACGACATTTAGTATCGCTCGTGAGGCAAAATGCAAAGTGATTAGAGACAAAATATAAATAATAGTGTTATGGAGTACAATTTCAAGGCCATAGAGGAGAAATGGCAAAAGAGGTGGCAGGACGACGGCACCTATCGTGTCGATGTTGATGAGTCTCGCCCCAAGTTCTACGTATTGGATATGTTCCCCTATCCGTCGGGTGCAGGACTTCACGTCGGACACCCACTGGGATACATCGCCTCGGATATATATTCGCGCTATAAGCGTCAGATGGGCTTCAACGTACTGCATCCTATGGGCTACGACGCATTTGGTCTGCCCGCCGAGCAGTATGCCATACAGACGGGTCAGCACCCCGCCGTTACCACCGACCAAAATATCGCTCGTTACCGTTCGCAGCTCGACAAGATAGGCTTCTCGTTCGACTGGTCGCGTGAGGTGCGCACCTGCGAGCCAGAGTACTACCACTGGACACAGTGGGCGTTCTTGCAGATGTTCGACCACTGGTACAACAACCTTACCGAGCGTGCCGAGCCTATCACGGCGCTTGTTGCCCACTTCGAGAAGGAGGGTACTGCCAACCTCGATGCCGCCGAGAGCATAGCGTTGAGCTTCACTGCCGAGCAGTGGCGCTCGATGAGCGAGGCAGAGAAGGAGGGTGTATTGCAGAACTACCGCCTTGCCTTCCGCGCCGACACGATGGTAAACTGGTGTCCTGCGTTGGGTACAGTACTCGCCAACGACGAGGTTAAGGAGGGTCTGTCGGTACGTGGCGGTCATCCCGTTGAGCAGAAGCGTATGAAGCAGTGGTTGCTGCGCGTTACGGCGTATGCACAGCGTATGCTGGATGGCTTGGAGAGCTTGGAGTGGAGCGACTCGCTCAAAGAGATACAGCGCAACTGGATAGGTCGCTCGGTGGGCGCTCAGGTCTTCTTCGATGTTGCCGACTCGGACCGCAAGTTGGAGATTTTCACCACACGCCCCGACACAATCTATGGCGTTACGTTTATGGTCATCGCCCCCGAACACGAGTGGGTCGAGGAGCTTACCACCGACGAAAACCGTGCTGCCGTAGAGCAGTATATCGCCGATACGAAGCGCCGCTCAGAGCGTGAGCGCATCGCCGACACGAAGCGTGTAAGTGGTGTTAAGACAGGCTCGTATGCCATCAACCCCTTCTCGGGCAAGCGTATTCCTATCTACGTGTCGGACTACGTGTTGGCAGGTTACGGCACAGGTGCTATTATGGCAGTGCCTGCGCACGACTCACGCGACTACGCCTTTGCGCGCCACTTCTCTATCGACATCGTCCCCGTTGTCGAGGGTGGCGATATAGAGAAGGAGTCGTACGATGCTAAGGAGGGCAAGCTCATTAACTCGGATATCATCAACGGTATGGACGTGAAGGAGGCTATCGACTTTATGTTCGCGGAGGTTGAGCGTCGTGGTCTGGGCAAGCGCTTAGTAAACTACCGTCTGCGTGATGCCATCTTCTCGCGCCAGCGCTACTGGGGCGAACCCTTCCCCATCTTCTATAAGGACGACGTGGCATACCCGCTCAGCGAGGATAAGCTGCCATTGACGCTGCCCCCTATCGAGAACTTCGGTCCTACGGCAGAGGGAGAGCCACCCTTGGCACGTGTCGAGGGCTGGCATAACAGCGATGGCCACCCCTTCGAACTCTCTACGATGCCTGGCTTCGCTGGCTCGTCGGCATACTACCTCCGATATATGGACCCGCACAATGGCGAGGCGCTGGTAGGCAAGCGCGCTAACGAGTATTGGCGCAATGTCGATTTGTATGTAGGTGGTATCGAGCATGCTACGGGACACCTTATGTACTCGCGCTTCTGGAATATGTTCCTCTACGACTTGGGTTATGTCTGCGAGGCAGAGCCATTCAAGAAGCTCGTTAATCAGGGTATGATTCAGGGTCGCTCGAACTTCGTATATCGCATCGTCGGCACCAATAAGTTTGTGTCGCTCGGCTTGAAGGGCGAGTACGAGACGCAGGAGATACACGTCGATGTGAACATCGTCAAGAACGATGTTTTGGACCTCGACGCCTTCCGTGCTTGGCGTCCCGAGTTCCACGACGCCGAGTTCGTGTTGGAGGATGGCAAGTACATCTGCGGCTGGGCTATCGAGAAGATGTCGAAGTCGATGTTCAACGTCGTAAACCCCGACTATATCGTCGAGGCGTATGGCGCCGACACGCTGCGTATGTACGAGATGTTCCTCGGACCGTTGGAGCAGTCTAAGCCGTGGGATACCAACGGTATCGACGGTGTTCATAAGTTCCTGCGCCGCCTATGGTCGAAGTTCTACTCGCGCGATGGCGAGTTACTCCTCAACGACGAGAAGGCTACACCCGCCGAGCTTAAAACGCTGCACAAGACCATCAAGAAGGTGCGCGAGGATATCGAGAACTTCTCGTTCAACACCTCGGTAGCCGCCTTTATGATATGCCTCAACGAGCTTGGCGACTGCTCAAAGCGCGAGATATTGGAGCCTCTTGTGGCACTTATAGCACCCTTTGCTCCGCACCTCGCCGAGGAGCTGTGGCACACGTTGGGTAATACGACGACGGTATGCGACGCCCCCTACCCCGTATGCAAGGAGGAGTACTTGGTGGAGAACTCGTTTGAGTACCCCGTGATGATTAATGGCAAGCTGCGCTTCAAGCAGGAGTATGCCCTCGACCTCACGCAGGACGACATCGCGAAGCATATCGTAACCACGGAGGGGGCGAAGAAGTGGTTGGCAGATAAGCAGCCCAAGAAGATTATCGTTGTCAAGGGCAAGATTATCAATATTGTGATGTAGTAAATGCTACATAATAAAATAGAAGAGTGGTTAAAAGGCAATAACTTTTAACCACTCTTCTATTTATAGCCTCTAATTTAATTTTAAGGCTAACAATCTATTTTATGATCGAAAAATGTTCCTTCAATGGTCATACGCCCCTTGCTAAGTTCTGGATAATAGGTTCTATAATAAGCTCCGCTACCATCAGAACACTCCCAGACCTCTTCTCCATCAACATTATCTCCCTTAAACTCAATCTCGAAAGACCAAATCTCACGACCATTGTTACCATCGCGTCTATCTATAACTCGAAGGTATCCGCCAACCGTATCGAAATAATAGCAAGAGGGTCCGTGTATGGGGTTGCCTGATATGCTATGGCAATAATCTCCACTATTCTCAATGTATGCCACAGATATAGATACGTAATGCTCCCAGCCACTCGATGTAGCAAAATAATACTTTCTGTTTAGCTCAAACTCTTCCTCTAAATTGGCTTTGATAACTAACATTAGAGATGAATTGGGATCATCTGGTGACGGAATCTCTCGTTCAAAGCTAAATTCATATCCGTCATCACGTAAATACGAATAGAAATAAGGATCACTAAAGCCAAGTGAGTAAGTCGGAGCCCATCCAGCAGTAAACAATGCGTTATCCAAGCCTAAGCCATCACAAGTTACATCTAATTCTACGCGGACCTTTGACTTTCCCCATTCGGGATTAGACAACATTTCACAAGAGCTAAAAACCAGTATCGCGACAAGCGCCATGCTAAGTTTTATGAAATTACAAATTCTCATAATTTTAATAATTTATAGCTAAGCGACTATACAAAGCTATCAATTAAATTTTTAATATACAAATATTTATCTACTTTTATTGTCGATTACTATCTATATTTTGAATCTCTGATATAAAAATAAGATGGCTAAATCAGACATAATGTTTAAGCTAAGTCTTTATATATCAATGATTTAATTATTAGGTGGATTAAATGAAGGATTATATATTATAGCAAAGGGACCTCATTGCATTTTGACCCATTTACGATATTTTTCGGAGTGAAGCAAAATTTAACATTGGAAATCAACACCTTAATTTACAACAAAACAAAGCGGGGATGGCTAAAATGTTGATTAGCCATCCCCGCTTCGCTGTGAATGTAAACAGCACTACTCGCTGAGGAAAATCTCCACCGTTGCGGTATCTTCGCCGAGATATACTGCTTGCTTGCAAAGCTCGCCCTGAGCGTTGTAGTAGCGCAACTCATACTCGGTATTCTTGGGGAGCAACACCGAGAACATATCGTTCATATCTCTAAGCTCGCCAGCGGTAAGACCACCGCCCATCTGCTCCGTGCCACGGAAGACATCGACACCCATAGCCACCCTATCGCCCGAGTGCTGGGTCTTGCCGCGCTCCTTATAGCCCGCGATACGCAGGAAGGTGTGCGTACCAGCCTCCAAATGGCGAGTATATTGCTCATAGGCAAGGTCGATATATCGCTGCGTAACATTCTCTGCCCCTATCCACTTAGGAAGCGCCTCGATAGGTCCCTCCTCCGTCTCATCAGCCCACACCATAGGGAACCAGTCGTCAGCCTCGCCAAAGCGTGTAGCATAGATAGCGTAGGTGCGGTCATCCGCCTTAGCCTTCGAGGCGTCGGGCATAAACCACAGATGGTCGAGCTTCGAGGGGAAGTAGTACTCCGTAACACGCCACGCACCATCCAACCACACCTCTGTCCAGCTGTGGTTACCACGTTTGTCGTGCCACGATGCCGTACCCACGAAGCGGGCGGGGATGCCGACAGCACGGTAGGCATCGACTAAGAGTATCGAGAGTCCCGTACACGATGCCATACCCTGACGCATCGACTCGCGGGGACTCTGGTTGGTCTTCTCGCGCAAGGTGTTGTAATCGACACCCGTCAGGCGCGGGATATTGGCATTAACGGCACATATCGCCGACTCCATAGTTTTGCAGGTATCGACAGCGGGAGCGAAGAGTTCGTGCAGCTCCTTGCGCCACGAATCACGCACCTCATCGACAACATAGTAGGGCAACACGTCATTCAGATATACATCGTCGGGCAACGCCTGTGTCCACTCGTAGTTCTGCTTGGCAAGTGCGGCGTACTCGACATTCTCGCTGAGCAATGAAAGATTCATTGTGTCGCGATCTGCCACAGGCATATTAATAATAAGGTATGCCATATCGCGGCGCGATGCCTCGGGTGTCGCCTCCATAAGTTTTTTAAGCTCCTCGCCACGCGACGACTTGTCGATGGCGGCATCCAATGCCTCGCGGTACTCATCAGGAACACCTTCCGAATAGTTACTCTTGGGCGCACAGCCGACAACAACGACGGCTGCGAACAACGCAAACAGTTTACACAAATCTCTCATAATATAGGGTTTAATGTTTAATCGCTTTGAGAATATCTCGAACCTCCTCTTCATCGACCTTGCGTAGTGCATACTCATCGACAGCCGCCGAGCCACCCATCGAGATATGTGGATTACGGTAGCGCATAGCGCCCTCCACCATCTTCTTGGCGCTGAAATGCAGGGCATCGACACCCGTCGAGGCTAAGGGCAGAGCATTGGCAGCCACAACGCCGCTACCCGCCATTATCTCGATACGCCCCGCAGCCACCGCCACGGCGCGCGCTATCTGCTCGATGCCCTCCATCGCCTTATCGCGACCTCCCGAGGTGAGGATGCGTGTGCAGCCCGCCTCGATAATGTCGCGCACCGCCTGCTCGTAGTCCTCCGCCATATCGACAGCACGGTGGAAGGTTGTCTCCATACCCTCCGAAGCCTCCACAAGGCGGCGTGTACGCTCCATATCTACCCTGCCATCGGCTGTAAGCACACCAAAAACGACACCCGTAGCTCCCGCCTCACGTGCGCGAGCAATGTCGAGAAGCATCGTCTCAAACTCATCGTCATCGTAGAGGAAGTCGCCGCCGCGCGGACGTATCATCACGCTGAGAGCCAAGCCCTCGATTTGGGCAACACGCTCGATAGTTGCCAACGAGGGGGTAACACCACCCTCGGCGGGCGAAGCGCACAGCTCCACGCGATCAACGCCCAAACGCTTTGCTACACGGCACGCCTCGACCGAGTAGGCACAAAGTTCACAAGTTATCTTTCTCATATATAGGTTATTCGCTATCAATAAGTTTGTTAAGCACAGCATATACGGTCAAACCCGCCACGGAGCGTATGCCCGTCTTATGCACTATGTTTTTGCGGTGCGATATGACGGTGTGGGGCGATATGTTAAGCTCCGAGGCTATCTCCTTGTTGGTCATACCTCGCGCCACGAGTATCAACACGTCGCGCTCACGCTCCGATAGTTCGTGGCTCTCGTTGTGGCTACTCTCGGCAGGCGCCTCGACAGCCTCACGCACGGTGCGCACTATATCCTCCTCGGCATCGTAAATCGAAAACGACGCAGCGAAGCGACGCGCCTGCTCGCCCTCGGCAAGGGTCGCTTGGATGGCTACTGTGGGGATGTCGGCAAGGTCGCTGCACGACACCACAGCGTCGATAGCTGATGCCGCTACAAGCACCACATCCACCTCGACACTGCGCAGACGCAGCATAAGCTCGGGGATGTTGTGCGCAAGCAGCACCACCTCGGCACAAGCATTTGTGGAGAGGATGGCGCGCACCCCCTCGGCAATTACCGACGATGGGTAAACGATGGCTACACGGTAACGACTCATACTATTTTGAACTTATAAATTTCTCAATCATAGGACGCAACAAGTACATCTCTACGTCGTTGTGGCGACGTAGGTCGTCGCGCAGGGCGTAGATGTCGCTGAGCATAGCACAACGCAGCGCCGTGGAGGCCCTCTCGGGCAAACACTTGAAGATTAGAGAGGCTATGTCGTTTGTGCGGTCGTCGATGTCGGTGTGTGGCACTACAATATCATCGAAGCGGCTGAGCGACGCGCTGTTACCGCCCTCGATGACGCTAAACAAGTCGCGCTCCTCCTCTTCGAGGTGTGCCTCCACGAAGCGCACATACTCCTGATAGAAGCGGCTGAGAGTACTCTTCGAGAGGTCGTCGCACGATGCCAATATCTCGTCGAGGTGTTCGGCGGCATGGGGCAACATCTCGTTGATATAGTAGCGGTGTGAGGCACGTAGAAAGTGTACTACTTGCGGTAGCATATACTCCTCGAAAAGCTCGGCGTTGGGGCGGTAGTTTCCGTTTATGCAGAGGCGACACAACTCCAAGAAGAGCGTGTCGGAGAAGCCGTCGCGGCGACATATCTGCTCGACGGTCATATCTCCAAAGGGGAGTTTAATCTCCAAACGTGCAAATATCGAGAGAAGTGAAGGGTCTGCGTCAATCAGCTCGAAGATGGTCATCTCGGGCGATAGTGTCGGCATCGGCTTCACATAGGCATCGTTGTTCATAGCGCGTGAAAGTTTATCGTAATAGGCGTATTTATCTATTTATTTGCAAATATACAAAATATTTCTAAAATTGGCAATCCCTATATTATGGGATGCGAAATATTGTAAATTCCCAACATTTTGTGATTGTGTAGTTTAGAAAAAGCCGCCATCTTTGCAATGTGAAAAAAGCCCCTAAAAAAGCCGTGACGGTTGGGGTTATTTGTAAATAGTTCGATCTTTTTAGTTTTTATTGGGTGTTTCTCCTTCGGGAGATTAAGCCAATCCTTCGGGGTTGGCTTTTTTGTTTTGGCTGTGTGAGGAGGCGAGACAACGGGACTACGGGACTACGAGACTGCGGGACCTCGGGACCGCGGGACCACAGAAAAACACAGGCGTTCTCAGACGTTCTCAGGCATTCCCAGTTGTGCGTGGTAGCTTGGCGTCAGAGTGGTGCATCGCAAAAGAGAGCGCCACGGGATTGCACTAAAACGTACAGCCCGTGGCGCTTTACCTTTTGGGATGCGCCGCTGATGCGCCGCTATCACCACGCTCCCAAGCGAGACGAATTTGTTGTTAGAAGGGCGTCAGATACAACGCTCGGCGAATTTCGAGCCGATGGGCTGTACTAAGGCGTACTGCCCATTGGCGAGATAATTCGTTAGCGGCAGTAGATGACCCCTTATCACAACACAATTTGTTGTTAGAAGCCGTAAGATGTGGTGCCAAGTCGAAGTTTGGCTGGATATGGGGGTGTACTTGGCGTACATCCCCATTCAGACGAACAAGCTTGGTGCCGCAGATTGCGGCTTATCACAACAAATTAGCCGATTAAAGCCTCATAACCTGCCGCATCCAACAAGTCATCAAGCTCTGCGGGGTTAGCCATCTTAATCTTAACCAACCAGCCCTCGCCATAGGGATCCTTGTTTACGAGCGACGAGTCAGCCTCAACAGCCTCGTTGAACTCGATAACCTCACCACCTACGGGTGTAAATGCGTCTGATACAGTCTTAACAGCCTCGATAGAGCCGAATACCTCGTTAGCTTCGAGAGTCTCACCTACGGTGGGAACATCAACGAAAACGATATCGCCAAGCTCTGACTGAGCATAGTCGGTAATGCCGATAACGGCAACATCACCCTCTACACGAACCCACTCGTGGTCCTGAGAGTACTTCAAATTAGCAGGTACATTAGCCATAATTCTAATAGTATTAGATTGTTATTATTGTTAATTATTCTGTTCGTACGTCTATCCCATTTTAGCTCTGTGCCACCCTTCTCAACAGGGTTAAGCCACTTTCGCAACTACAAATATACGTTTATTTTCGCTCTTACAAAAATTTCGAACAACTTTTTTTCTCTTCGCGCACTCTTTATCGGATAAAGTTTGTAGATATACGCTCCTCAGCCTTGGGTGGCTGGGTGCTGTCAGCGGCTATTTTACGTAGCATCCACGCCATATTTCGCGCCAACGTGCGCATCGTCTGCATACCCTCCGCATCTTCGCGCGCCTCGCCCTGCGCAGCACCGTGTACGCTGTTCCAATACTGCGACGATACGATGGGCATATTGTTGATTGTAAAGTACTTGTTTAGTCTATCGAAGGTTGCCGACGCACCACCACGTCGGCACACTGCCACCGACGCTGCGGGCTTATATTGCAGATGGCGACCCGAAGCATAGAAGAGCCTATCGAGCAGGGCGCAGAGCGCTCCGTTAGGTCCAGCATAATATACGGGCGAGCCTACCACGAGGGCGTCGCACTCCTTGACCTTCGCCTCCAAGATGGTGTATAGCGGGTCGTTCATAGCGCAACGTCCCGTCTGCGCGCAGCTATTGCAGGCTATACATCCCGAGATAGGGCGTATGCCGATATGGACAATCTCCGCCGCTATGCCCTCCGCTTGCAGGGTTGTGGCAATTTCGTTAAGTGCCTCGTAGGTGTTGCCCGAGGCGTGGGGGCTTCCGTTGATAAGTAGTACTTTCATAGTTCTATCTCTATTGTTTATGAGGCAGTTGAAACTCCACCTCCTTAAAGGCATACTCACGTATCGTGCCGTCGGCATGCTCTAAGCGTAGCTCGCCCGAGGGACGCACACCGCGTATTATCGCCTCGAAACACTCGCCCGAGGGGTAGGCGTAGGTGTGTCGTTCGTCAAGATGGTACATCTTAGCTTGGTAGCGTTGCTCGATATAGTCGCTGTTGCCCGCTTCGAGCTGCGCGTATAGCCCTTTAAGGTGTGCAAGATAGTTATCGAGTAGCTCCTCTCGGTCGAAGGTGCGCCCCGTGAGGCTATACATTGAGGCGGGGTTGGGCAGCGAGCTGTCAAAAGCCCTCTGATTGACATTGAGACCTATACCCACAATCGTACGCGAAAGCCTATCACCCGCGAGCGAGTGTTCGATAAGCACCCCTGCGAGCTTGCTATCTGCGGCGTAGAGGTCGTTGGTCCACTTTATACGGCACTCGATGCCGTAGTCTGCCATACACTCCACCAGCGCGAGGGCTACCACCTCTGAGAGCAGGAACTGCGAAGTGATGGGCAGGAAGTGTGGATGAAGCACCACCGAGAAGGTGAGGTTCTGCCCCTCGCCGCTCAGCCACGTGTGTCCACGCTGCCCACGACCAGCACTCTGCGTCTCCGCCCACACCACGTCGAAGTGGTTGAGGGCGTCGCTACGAGCGTCGTCGTTAGTCGATGTAGTAGTGGCTTTATGGTATATCATTGTTAAAACTTTATTAAATATTAGCCAAAGATACAAAAAATCCTGTAAAAAGGGTTATCTTTGCAAGTGTATATATAAATATTTGTATGAGGACAAGAAAGACGATAACTATATTTGTGCTGCTCACGCTCTTTACGCTCGGTGCCTGTGGTAGCAAGGGCGGTAGCAAGAGAGCTGATAGCGACACCTCGAATAGTAGCCAGCCCACAAAGCAGTATGCCGAGCAGTGGTCGTGGCGCGTAGTGAAGGAGTACCCACACTCGACAAATAGCTACACGCAGGGCTTACAGTTTGTCGATGGCGAGATGTGGGAGGGTACAGGACAGCACGGCGAGTCGCACCTGCAACGCATAGACCTCGCCACAGGCAAGGTGGACATTGTGGCATCGTTGCCCGCTAAGGAGTTTGGCGAGGGCATACTACTATACAAGGAGCGCATCTATCAACTCACGTGGCTCTCGGAGGTTGCACACGTCTATAACCGTGAGGGCGAGGAGCTTAACACCCTTCATTTCGAGGGCGAAGGCTGGGGACTAACCTCCGATGGCGAGACGATATATATGTCGGACGGCACATCGACACTTCGTTGCGTAAATCCCGACACGTTTAAGCCCGAGAGGTCGATATTCGTAACGCTCGACGGACATCCGCTCGACCTACTCAACGAGTTGGAGTGGATAGAGGGCAAGATATGGGCAAACGTCTATATGACCTCGTCGATAGTTGTCATCAACCCCACCACGGGCGTTGTAGAGGCATTCCTCGACCTCCCCGAGTTGGACAATAGCAAGCATAACCCCAAGGCGGACGTGCTGAACGGCATCGCCTACGATAAGGCTACGGGACGCATATACGTTACGGGAAAAAATTGGGATAAGCTCTACGAAATTGAAGTAATAAAGTAATACAGCATACAATGAGCATACGGCAGAAAATCAACGATATACTACAACGCCACATCGTCGTAGCGGATGCTGCGGTGGGTACAGCTCTCATAGGCACACGCCGCGACCTCTGCGCCGACGAGCTGTCTATAACCGACCACGAGCGCGTCGTAGCCCTCCACGAGGCGGCGATACGTGCTGGTGCGCGCATAATCACCACCAATACCTTCCTCTCGGATAGCCTCTCGTTAGTTGCCAGCGGCGCTACACACCCCACCGAGGAGGTTGTTGCCAAGTCGGTAGCTGCCGCTAAGCAGGCACGCGAGAGTGTTGCAAAGGAGGCTACGGCAGCTGGCAAGACCCCAAAGGAGGTATTCATTGCTGGCTCGATAGGTCCGTCGGTGCGCAACATTTCGCTTGCCACGGACATCTCAGAAGAGGCTCTTAGAGAGTCGTACCGCGCACTTATCAAGGCACTTAGCGCTGAGGGCGTCGATATTTTCCTTATCGAGAGTATCACCGACATACGCAATGCGGAGATTGCCGCCGAGGAGTGCCGCGCCATAGCCCCTGAGACGCCGATAATCTTTTCGGCAGTACTCTCGAAGATTGGCGGGCTGCTACTGTCGGGACGCACCATCGAGAAGTATGTCGAGGATGTCGAGAAGTTCGACCCCATAGCCATAGGCTTCAACTGCTCGACAGGTGTGCAGAGCGTCGTGGATAACCTCTCGCTGTTGGTGCGATATACCAAGCGCCACACCTACTGCTCGCCCTCGGCGGGCATCCCCAACGCTAAGGGAGAGTACCCCGAGAGCGCAAAGCGCCATACCGAGGCACTGCGTAAAGCTGCCGAGAGCGGTCTGCTGAGCATCGTCGGCGGCTGCTGCGGCACCACCGAGAAGCATACGCTCGGCGTAGCGCAGATGGCGCGCCACTACAAACCACGTAAAACCGAGTAAGATGAATAGCAAAGAGTTCCGTCGCCACCTACACCGCAACCCCGAACTCTCGTTCAAGGAGTTCGACACACAGCGTTTCATCCTCGACGCACTACGTGCCGAGGGCATAGAGTGTCGCGCTATCGCCACCACAGGCGTCATAGCGAAAATCGAGGGCAACCGCGGCAACCTCAGCCGCGCCGTGGTGCTACGCGCCGACATCGACGCGCTGCCCGTCAAGGAGCTTAACGACATAGATTTTAAGTCTGAGCGAGAGGGTGTTATGCACGCCTGTGGCCACGACATCCACGCCGCCGTACTCTTTGGGGTGCTACAACAGCTCAACCGTGAGCGTAACTTTGAGGGGACACTATTCGGCATCTTCCAGCCAGGCGAGGAGCTAAACCCAGGAGGTGCTGTCAAGGTGCTTGCAGAAGAGCCGTTCGAGGGCTATACCGTTGCTGCGGTCATCGGCGAACACGTCGATTCGCACTTGGAGATTGGCGAGGTGGGCATCTGCCCAGGACGCTTTATGGCCGCAAACGACGAGTTGCGCCTCTACGTTACGGGACGTGGTGGACACGCTGCACGTCGCGCGGAGATTAACGACACGGTAACGGCGATGTGCGAGATGGTGGTGATGACCACCTCGCTGAATGCCCATGAGAGCGTGGTATCTATCGGGCGTGTCATAGCCGACGGCGCCACCAACGTCATCCCCGACAAGGTAACTGCCGAGGGTACGATGCGCACCTTCGATGCGGAGCGTAGGGAGCATATACATACACTACTTAGAAACAATGCCAAGAGTATCGCCGAGCGCTACGGCGTCGAGGTGGAGGTAGATATTAACCACGGCTACCCCTGCGTCGTAAACGACGTGATGTTGTCGTACGAGGCGATGATTGTCGCACAGGACGAGGGCATCGCCGTACGCCAGATTGAGCCACTCGCCACCGCCGAAGACTTCGGATACTACACAGAGCGATACCCGTCGCTGTTCTATCGTCTCGGCGTAGGCAGCGCAGCAGGTGGCGCACACACCGCCACATTCCTCCCCGACGAGGAGGCTATCGCCGTGGGCGAGAGGATGATGCGCCGCTTGGCACTACACATTTTGAATAAATAGAGAATGGCAAAACGAGATAAACATAGGGGCAGAAGCCGCGACGAGAGGGTATCGTTCATCGTCGATATGTTTCGGGAGTTTCCCGACAATAAGTTTTCACTCAAACACCTCGCAGCCGCTTCGGGAGGTGCTGACCGCGATGGTCGCAATATGACCTTCGCCATCGTGCGGCAGCTTATCGAGGAGGGCTACGTCGAGGAGGTGTCGCGCAGCAAATACCGTCTGTCGCGCCACGCCCTGCCATCGTACGAGGGCCGCGTAGCAAGCGTTACGCCTGGGGCGCTGTATGTTCACGTCGAGGCGTTGGAGAGCGACGTGTTTGTGTCGCGCCGCAATGCTTGTGGTGCGTTGGAGGATGACAAGGTGCGCATCGTCGTAGCACGACGCTCACGCGATGGCGAGTTGGAGGGTACCATAACCGAGGTTATGGAGCGTAGCCGCCGACCCTACGTTGGCACGGTGGAGCTATCGGCAAACGCTATCTTCGTGACGCCCGATAGCCGACGCATCGGCATCGACATATACCTGCCACGCAAGAAGTATCCCGATATTGAGGAGGGCGACAAGGTGTCGGTACGTGTAGTTGAGTGGGCGGAGGGCGAACGTCTGCCCGAGGGCGAGCTTATAGAGCGTCTGGGCAAGGCGGGAGAGAACGATACCGAGATGCACGCCATACTCGCCGAGTTCGACCTACCCTACCACTTCGAGAGGGATGTTCTACGCGCCGCAGAGCGTATCGAGGGTACCATAAGCAAGGAGGAGATAGCTCGTCGCCGCGATATGCGCGACCGCGTAACATTTACCATAGACCCCGCCGATGCCAAAGATTTCGACGACGCACTGTCGCTGACACCCCTGCAAGAGGGCGTCTGGGAGGTGGGCGTACATATCGCCGACGTTACGCACTACGTAACACCTGGCTCTATCATCGACAACGAAGCTGTGGAGCGCGCCACATCGGTATATTTAGTCGATCGCACCGTGCCGATGCTCCCCGAGAGGCTTTGCAACGAGCTTTGCTCACTACGTCCGCACGAGGATAAGCTCTGCTTCTCGGCAGTCTTCATCATCAACGAAAACCTCGACATCCTCGATGAGTGGTTCGGTCGCACGGTGATACACTCCGACCGCCGCTTTGCCTACGAGGAGGCGCAGGAGGTCATCGAGAGCGGCAAGGGCGACTACGCCACCGAGATAACGACACTCAACCGCCTCGCACAGGGGCTGCGCAAGGAGCGCTTCAAGCACGGCGCGATAGCCTTCGCCCGCGACGAGGTGCGCTTCAAGCTCGACGAGAAGGGACGCCCCATAGGCGTATATACCAAGGTACAGAAGGAGGCAAATATGCTTATCGAGGAGTTTATGTTGTTGGCAAACAGGCGTGTAGCCGAGTTCTGCGCACACCGCATCGTAAACGGCCGCAAAGTGCCTCGCCCGATGGTCTATCGTGTTCACGACGAGCCGAGTGAGGATAAGCTCGGACGTTTCCGCGACTTTGCGCTGCGCTTTGGACACTACTTCAAGGCGACGAAGGGTCGCGCCGTGGCTAAGGAGATGAACAAGCTGCTTGGCAGTATCGCTGGCAAGGCTGAGGCAAATGCCATCACCACACTCGCCGTGCGCAGTATGGCGAAGGCGACATACACCACCGATAACATCGGACACTACGGCTTAGCATTCCCCTACTATACGCACTTCACCTCGCCCATACGTCGCTACCCCGATATGATGGTACACCGCCTGCTTGCGGCATACCTCGCGGGCGATAAGCAGAGCGATAAGAGGCAGTTGGAGGCGCTGGCAGTACACTCCTCAGAGCGAGAGATTGTCGCCTCGGAGGCGGAGCGCGCAAGCATCAAGTATAAGATGGCTGAGTTTATGAAGGAGCATATCGGCGAGGAGTTTGACGGCGTAGTCTCGGGAATGACCGAGTGGGGCGTATATGTCGAATTGAACGATACACACGTCGAGGGTATGGCATTCCTGCGCGACATCGACGACGAGGACTACTACTACTTCGACGAGGCGCGATACGAGGTCGTAGGTCGCTCATCGGGCGTACGCCTGACGCTCGGCTCGGAGGTGAGAATACGTGTTAAGAGCGTCGATCTCAACCGCCGCACACTCGATTTCAAGCTACTAATAAACGAAAGATAAGATACTATGGGTCATATAGATAGTATTTTAGAGAAGGCTCTATGCCGCGAGCCACTTAGCCGTAGCGAGGCATACGACCTCTACGCCAACGCGCCATTGCAGGTGCTATGTAGCGTCGCCGACACATTGCGCCGTAGCGCCGTGGATGATCCGAGTGTGGTAACGTGGCAAATCGACCGCAACGTCAATATTACCAACGTCTGCATCTCGGGTTGCAAGTTCTGCAACTTCCACTGCAAGCCCCACCAAGAGGATAGGGCATATATTACCACTATGGCGGAGTATCGCCAGAAGATAGACGAGGCGCTGCGCCTCGGTGCCGACCAGTTGCTGTTGCAGGGCGGTCTGCACCCGCGCCTCGGCATCGACTTCTACGAGACGCTATTGAGCCAGATTAAGAGAGAGTACCCCACACTGCGTCTCAATGCGTTAGGCGCTCCCGAAGTGTCGCACATAGCCAAGATTAGCGGCATTACGACTATCGAGACGCTACAACGCTTGAAGGCGGCGGGCTTAGACACGCTGCCTGGCGCAGGTGCCGAGATTCTCAACGAGGAGGTGCGCAAGCGCATATCGCCTGCCAAGCCCTCGGCGCACGAGTGGATACGTGTTATGCACGAGGCACATACGCTCGATATACCCACCACCGCGACGATGATGTACTCGCACGTCGAGACCCCGCAGCAGCGTATCGACCACCTCATAACGCTCCGCGACCTGCAAGCGTTGAAGCCCGAGGCGTCGCGTGGCTTCACCGCCTTCATCCCGTGGGTCTTCTGCCCTCAGGGTACGCAGTTGGAGAGGGAGGGCGTCGCCCCGCGCTTCTCGGCGACGGAGTATCTGCGCATTATCGCTATGAGCCGCATCGTGCTGCACAACATACGCAATATTCAGGCGTCGTGGCTCACCGTAGGCAAGGAGGTGGCGCAGATAGCGCTTCATAGCGGCGCAAACGATATGGGCTCGATAATGATTGAGGAGAATGTGGTGTCGTCAGCAGGTGCTTCGACACGCTTCGATAGGGAGGCTATGCAGCAGACGATACGTCGTGCAGGCTTCACGCCACGCCTCAGAGACCAACTATACAACTATCGAGAGTAGTACGCTGCACTACGCAGCGGGACGACGTGGCAGCTTGGCGCAGTGTTCTATCGCAAAAGAGAGTGCCGTGGGATAGTACTAAAACGTACAGCCCACGGCACTCTACTTTTTGGGATAGGGCGCTGATGCGCCGCTATCACGCCAAGCAATTTTTTATGCCGTCGCAATCGCCAAGAAATCCTCCGCCTTCAACGCCGCGCCACCAATCAAACCGCCATCAACATCTGCCTTGGCAAATATCTCGGCTGCATTTGAGGGCTTGCACGAGCCACCATAGAGGATAGAGCAGTCGTCGGCAGCTGCGCCAAACTTCGAGCGCAACACCTCGCGGATGTATGCGTGAATCTCCTGCGCCTGGTCGGCTGTTGCGGTCTTGCCCGTGCCGATAGCCCATACAGGCTCATAGGCGATGACGAGGTTGCGGAACTGCTCGTCGCTGAGGTTGAACACCACCTCCTCAATCTGCGCCTTTACCACGTCGAAGTGGCGGTTTGCCTCACGCTCATCGAGGTTTTCGCCCACGCAGTAGATAGGTGTGAGGTTGTTGGCATACGCCTGCGCCATCTTCTTATTGAGTGTCTCCGAGGTCTCGCCATAGTACTGACGGCGCTCCGAGTGTCCGAGGATGACATACTTGCAGCCCAGTGCGGCAATCATCGACGCTGCCACCTCGCCCGTGTAGGCACCCTTAGCCTCGGTAGCGCAGTCCTGCGCACCTACGGCGATGCCGCTATCTTTCAAAGTCTCTACAACACTATGCAAGTGCGTGAAAGGGGGACAAACGATAAGGTTTGCGCACTCGCCTGCTGCGCTCTTGCCCGCTGCTACACCCTTAGCCAACTCCACGCCCTCGGCGGGGAGAGTGTTCATCTTCCAGTTACCTGCAACAATCTTCTTTCTCATACTTCTTATATCTTAAATGTTATGCTTTGTGATTCTCTATCCACTCCTTTATTGCGGCGGTGGGCAGTCCGAGCTTGTTCTTCTTGTTGAAGCCACAGAGGTCGTTGAAGAGCTTCATACCACCCGTTGCTGCGGTGTTCGCAAATGCCTCCAATGTTATATAGCCCATCTTCTGCACCACGGCAACCCACTCGGCAGGCACTCCCGCCTCGGTATATACCTCCTCGGCGTCGGCAACCACCTTCTTCTCGGGGCGCATCGTGGGGAAGAATAGCACATCCTGAATAGATGTCTCGCCCGTCATAAACATCGTCAGACGGTCGATGCCGATACCCATACCCGAGCAAGAGGGCATACCGTACTCCAATGCTCGCACGAAGTCCATATCTATAACCATCGCCTCGTCGTCGCCCTTCTCCGATAGGCGCATCTGCTCCTGGAAGCGCTCCAACTGGTCGATAGGGTCGTTCAGCTCCGAGTAGGCGTTGCACAGCTCCTTGCCGTTTACAAATAGCTCGAAACGCTCGGTGAGCTCCTCGTTGTCGCGGTGGCGCTTACACAGCGGCGACATCTCGATAGGATAGTCCGTTACGAAGGTGGGCTGTACGAGATGCTCCTCGCAGTACTGACCGAAGATGGCGTCGATAAGTTTACCCTTACCCATCGTGTCGTCAATCTCGACGCCGAGACGCTTGCACGCCTCACGCAGCTCCTCCTCCGACTGCCCCGTGATGTCGTAGCCCGTCTTCTCCTTGATGGCGTCGGTCATCGTAACGCGCCTAAATGGCGCCTTGAACGATATTGTTCGACCATCGAGGACCACATCCGTAGTGCCGTTTACCGCCATTGCCACGCGTTCGAGCATCTGCTCGGTAAACTCCTGCATCCATATATAGTCCTTGTACGCCACATATATCTCCATACAGGTAAACTCGGGGTTGTGTGTGCGGTCCATACCCTCGTTGCGGAAGTTCTTGCCAAACTCATATACGCCGTCGAAGCCTCCCACGATAAGGCGCTTCAAGTATAGCTCGGTGGCTATACGCATATAGAAGTCGATGTCGAGGGCGTTGTGGTGCGTGATGAAGGGGCGCGCCGACGCTCCGCCAGGTATAGGCTGCAAGATGGGGGTCTCCACCTCCAAGTAGCCGCGCTCGTTGAAGAAGTCGCGCATCGTCTGCATAATCTTGGCGCGCTTAACGAAGGTCTCCTTGACGTGGGGGTTTACCACGAGGTCGAGGTAACGCTGACGATAGCGCACCTCGGGGTCGGTCAGCGCATCGAACGTCTGACCATCCTTCTGCTTCACTACGGGCAGGGGACGCACCGACTTAGACAGCACGGTGAACTTGCGGCAGTGTACCGACAGCTCGCCCGTGTTTGTGAGAAAGGCGAAGCCCTCGACGCCGATAAAGTCGCCGATGTCGAGCAGCTTCTTGAATACGGTGTTGTAGAGCGTGGGGGCGCCCTCGGGACAGATGTCATCGCGGCGAATATATACCTGAATACGTCCTGTCGAGTCCTGCAACTCGAAGAACGATGCCGACCCCATAATACGTCGGCTCATTATACGTCCTGCGATAGCTACCTCGGAGAAGTTGCCCTTTTCGGGGTCGTAGCCCTCGGCAATCTCCTTGGCGGTTGCTGTAACCTCGTAACGCGCTGCGGGATAAGGGTTTATACCCAACTCGCGCAATGCTGCCAGCGATTGGCGGCGCAACTGTTCTTGTTCACTGAGTTCGATGCTCATAATATCTTGTTTTTAGTTATCTCTTCTTTGGGGCAAAGATACAAAAAAAATGCGAAAAGAGCAAAGTGGAATGTCGAGTACTTTTTCGGTGGGTGCAGGGGAGAGTGTGGACTGGGAATGACTGGGAACGGCTGGGAACGGCTGAGAAAGACTGAGAATGACTGGGAATGACTGGGAATGACTGAGAACACCTGTGTTTTTCAAGGGGTCTCGCAGTCCCGTTGTCCCGAGGTCTCGCAGTCTCGTGGTCTCGCGGTCCCGCAGTCCCGAGGTCTCGTTGTCTTGTCGTCTCGTTGGCGCGCCTCTCAGCCATTCTCAGTCTTTCTCAGCCATTCTCAGTCTTTCTCAGCAAATCGCGCGCCACCCAGTCAATCGCGCGCCCCTCAGCCGTTCCTACAGCAACCCGCTAAACAAAAAAAATCGGAGCCTCCCAAACGAGAGGCTCCGAAAGATAGGAATATCAATACTTATTACAACGCGCAAGACACTACGCCTACGTATGTAACTCCATTTATCACAATATTAACATCAGCCGTAATGGTTTGTGTTCCAAAATCAGCAGAGAGTCCAATTGTTCCACTTGCAGATGTTACTTCGGTTGCACTACCAAGAACAAAATTACCAACCTGACCCGTTGCTGGCGCACCTACTACAGCACTAAATGTGCCACTTGGAACCATACCATTGAAGTTGAATTTACAAGTAATGCTTTCTCCATTGTCAGCTGTAAAGGTTGCGTTCTTTGTTAAGTAATTATAGCTTATTCCCGATACAGTTGCCCCAGTATCGCCGCCGCCTGATGCTACATCGGTTGTAGCGGGAGTCGTAGCAGCGTCAGAGTCTGTATATTGGAGACCATCGCCCTTAGCAACAACGCTAATCGTGTACTCAGTCTCAGCGTCGAGACCCTCGAAGGTGTATGTCGTAACAGTATTAGCTACGGTTGCCGACTTATCGCCACAAGTTACGTAGTAGTTAGCTGCATTAGTAACAGCACCCCAATTTACCGTAACAGTAGAATCGGTTACCCCAGTACCTGTAATAGCAGGAGTAGCAAGCTTCTCAGCCTCACCATAAGGTACGTCAAACTCTATAACACCCTCAGCAGACTCATTGTAGAGGATTGAACCCTCCTCGGGAAGTGCCCTGACAGTAACCTTGTAGTGCGCACCCTCGGTAAGACCATCAAGAGTAATTGAGGTAGCCTTGTATTCACTATCAACAACACCGTTGCTACACCATACGTAGTAGCTATCAGCATTATCGATAGCTGCCCACGAGATAGTAGCCGATGTACCATCAATCGCAACAGCGGGTGCAGGTGTAGCAAGCGTAGCCTTCATAGGATCGAGCTGCTCATCGACAACCTCGCTATAACCGATATCATAGGTAATCTTGAAGTCGGCACTATAACCCAACTCGAAGAAGAGCTTGATAACATAACGACCATTCTCATCCAACTCAACAGTAAGCTTTGTCGTCTCGGTGTTTACAATTTCGCCATACGATGTTACCTCGTTACCGTCAAACATATAACGGTTGATGCGGAAATAGCCTGATGCGGGCGTTCCAGACTCACTCCAAGAGTATTCACCAGTCTTGATAGAGTTGTGAGTGTAGTAGTTAAGATAAGAACCATCCGCCTCATACTCAGTGCCTGTGTCGAAGTCGTCAGCATTTAGCTTGATTACTAAATACTCGTTGTTGTCGTTGTATAGGTAGAAGCCACCATTATATCTTGTAGTATAGTAGATATCGGTGAACAGGTAGTCGGCAACAACCACGGGAGCCTCGCTAACCTCAACGTCGGCACCCATCATATTTACCTTGAACTTAGCAACCTCGCCCTTGTTGAAGGTAAACGAGCCACCGTTCTTGGTCAAATCAAAGGTCTTAGCATAGGTTGTACCCTCCTCATCGCCATCAGCATAGGTGTTTACCGTAACCTTCATAGAGGTAGGCTTCTCTGCCTCGCAAGCAAACCAAAATACGTTATCGACAACATTCGAGGGGTCGAGAGTGTAGTTGTGCGAGTTGATAGTAATAATCACATTTCTGATACGCTCGCCCTCTGCCAAACGCTCATCCATACGGTTAAGGGTCATACAGCCATAAGCGGCATAATGCTCCATCAACACGGGGAGATTGGTAGAGCCATCCATAGTGCACTCGCCATAGACGATATGCGCCGCGGGGTCGCACGAATCGGCAAGAGGCACCTGCTTTGTAGGCACAGCGATAGTGAAACCGTTGTAGGTTGCAAGGGCGCTCGATGCGGGCGAACAGATACGGAACGTACCACCAGTATAGTTGCTAGAGGCGCCATTGATAGTGATTGTAGGACGGATAAGCGAGCCAGTGAACTCGGCATTAGGCTCGATATTGCCCTGAGAGCTATACACGCCATCTGTCGAACGCATAGTGTAGTTAAACTTCTCGTAACCACCAAATACTGAGGTGTAGGCTGTGCCTGCGTCGTTCAAACCATTGAACTGAGAACGAGTCTCGTCGAACGACATAGAGATTTCAAACACAGTGGTAGTACCAACACTATCCACAACAAACTGCTCCTGCTCAGTAGAACAAGAGGTAATACCTATTGCAGCTACTGCAACAAGCATCATCTTAAAAATGTTCTTCATAGTTGCAATAGACATTTTAGAACTCCTCCTCGTAATCGTTTACGGGAGCATCAGCAATAGATGCCGACACGCCGAAGCCATTCTCGGCAACAACAGCGGCAACCTCCAACTCAGGGGCAGTGTAGGCAGGCTGAATTAGGTTAATGTTTTTCTTCATTGTAACGCGTTTTAAGTATTTATATTTTATTAATTCTCAATGTATTACACATCCATCACACTCAACGTATGAGGCATTTGACACAAAACTATGGATACACACCATCTCATACCAACCCATAACTCTGAGACAAAATCGTTGCAAAGGTATATATATTTTTTCCAATTCAAACACAATTTTGGCACTTTTTACCATATTTTCTAAAATATTTTTCGGTTGGGGGGGGGTAATTCGTTGATTTTCAAACATTTAACAAATATGGTCCGCAGGTACAGGAATTACACACCACTCGGAATTGGTGTTTTGGGAGGTATCAAGAGTTATAGCGGGGCGTTCTATAAATAAAAATCGGCAGTTTATGGGACTATTTACAGCGCTATGTCGCGCGAATTTCTTATATTTGCGAAAAATTAAAAGTAGTGTTATGAGGAGAGTTTACGCGCTTATATTAATAATAGGTATGGCTGCCACGGCAGCTGCACAACAGAGATTGGCATCGGTAACACCCCTACCGACAAAGGTGGAGTTTAGCGACACCCCCGCAACACTCGACGTCGAGCGAGGGCTAAGGCTATACATTGAGGGTGCGGCAGAGGAGTCGGAGCGCTTGGCACGTGCGGCAGACGCCACGGGCATAGCTCTCAAACGTGTAAATCGCCCCGCCAAGGAGCGATACCTCAACCTCCGCGTAACCGATAGCGCCGAGCAGGGCGCCGAGGGCTACACGCTCGACGTTACAGAGCGCGGCGTAACGATAACAGCCTCAACGCCTGCGGGCATCTTCTACGGCTTGCAGAGCCTACGACAGATGAACGACGGCGAGGTGGAGTGCTGCACGATAACCGACGCCCCGCGCTTCGCATACCGCGGCATACTCATAGATATTTCGCGCCACTTCCGCACCAAGGAGTTCCTGATGCGACAGATAGATATGATGGCGCAGTTGAAGATGAACCGCCTGCACCTGCACCTCACAGATGCGGCAGGCTGGCGCATAGAGGTAGATAGCTATCCTCGCCTCACGTCGTACGCCGCGTGGCGCACACCCTCAACGTGGAAGGAGTGGTGGTATGGCGAGCGCCAGCACGTCGAGGAGGGTACTCCTGGCGCCTACGGCGGCTACCTGACAAAGGCGGAGGCGCGCGAGCTGGTGGAGTATGCCGCCGACCGCTACATAACGATAATTCCCGAGATTGAGCTCCCAGGACACTCCGACGAGGTGTTGGCGGCGTACCCCGAGCTGAAATGTACCAACAACCCCAAGTTTCAGGGCGACCTCTGCATAGGCAAGGAGGCTACATTCGAGATGATGCAGAGCATCCTCGACGAGATAATCGAGATATTCCCCTCGGAGTATATCCACATCGGCGGCGACGAGGCGAGCAAGGAGAGCTGGAAGCTCTGCTCGGACTGCCAGCGACGTATGCAGGAGGAGGGGTTGGAGAGTGTCGATGAGCTGCAAAGCTATATGATACACCGCATCGAGGAGTACCTCAACGCGCGCGGACGACAGATTATCGGCTGGGACGAGATACTGCAAGGCGGTCTTGCGCCCAACGCTACGGTGATGTCGTGGCGCGGCGAGGAGGGCGGCATAGCCGCTGCCGAGGCGGGACACGACGCTATAATGTCGCCACACGGCTACTGCTATATCGACGCACCGCAGGATGCACCCTACTCGCAGCCCGAATCTATCGGCGGCTACCTGCCGTTGGAGCAGGTCTATTCGTATGACCCCGCGCCCGAGAGTATGGACGAGGCGACACGCCGCCATATCCTCGGCGTACAGGCTAACCTATGGGCAGAGTTTATCGTAACGGACGAGCATTACGAACATATGTTGTGGCCACGCGCCATTGCCATAGCCGAGATAGGCTGGACACCACAGCAACGCAGAGAGTATAGCGACTTCCGCCGTCGCACACTGCGCATCGTGGAGCAGATGCAGCAGGCGGGATACACGCCCTTCGACCTCAAAAACGAGATTGGCAACCGCCCCGAGACACTGACACCTATCGACCACCTCGCCTTAGGCAAGAGCGTTACCTACAACTACCCCTCTCGCTACTATGCGCCCAAATATGCGGCGGCGGGCGACGCCACACTGACGGACGGTCTGCGCGGCGGCTGGACATACGCCGACAAGCGCTGGCAGGGCTTCTTGGGACGTGGCGGCGTAGATGTTACGATAGATATGGGCGAGGTAACGCCGATAAGGAGCATCAGCGCCGACTTTATGCAGATATGCGGTCCAGGCGTATATATGCCGTGTATGGTGGAGATTGCCGTGTCGAACGACGGCGAGCAGTGGCAGCCACTGGCGTGTATCGAACACGAGATTGTGGTGGACGAGCTACCCTCGTTCAAGAGTTTCGGCTGGGAGGGCGAGACCTCGGCGCGCTACATACGCTACGTGGGACACCGCAGCAAGTATAGCGGCTTCCTGTTTGTCGATGAGATAGTTGTGCATTAGCGGCACGATAGCGGCACACGGATAAAATGTAGGAGGGTTGCTCTTTCGGGCAACCCTCCTGCTGTTTTCGCCACCTGCAACACGCTATTAGTGAGCGTGGTTGTGTGAATGACCGTGAGCGTGGCTGTGAGCGTGGTTATGCTCCTCGCCGCAGCAGTCGTCGGTGCAAGCCTTCTTCTGGGCAGAGGTGTGGTCGTGGTCGCAGTCGCCACAACACTCGCCCTTGACGTTGGCAACAATCTTAATCTTGTCGAAAGCCTTGATAAGGGTCTCGGCATTGGTCTTCGTTGCGTCGTAGGTTACGGTAACGGTCTTGGTATCTACATCCACCTGAACATCCTTAACACCCTTCTCATAGGGGATGGTGTTGGTAACCTTCTTTGCACAACCAGCACAGTCGATGTCGGTGATAAACTCGGTTGTGGTAAATGTCTTAGTAGCCTTCTTGGGACTCTGTGCGTTTGCAGCACCTACGGCAACGAGTGCCACGAGGCACATCAAAATAATCTTCTTCATACGATGTATTGTTTTATAAATTAACGTTTTAGTCTGTTTTTTATTATCTAACGGGCGTAACTGCACTATTAACACCCATTTTTTGCGGAGCGGTGGCAGCTGTGAGGCTGGTCGCAGTCGCCACGATTTTGTTGTCAGAAGGCATTAGATACAACGCTCGGCGAATTTCGAGTCGATGGGCTGTACTCATTACCTTCATTTTGTTGTCAGAATGGTGGCAGCTGTGAGGCTGGTCGCAGTCGTTGAAAGCGGAGCATACTTTGACGTATGTGAGCATTTCAACGGCAAGCCAGACGCCGCAGATGCCCCATTATCACAACAAAATTAGTAGAGGTTAAGGCGCAAACCTATATAGAACTTACGTCCCATAAGCGGTCCCCACACCATCGAAGAGTTAAAGCCTGGCTCGTAGGCGTTGGCACCCTCCATAATGATAGGCTTATTGCCGCGCTCGTTGCGACCCTGTATATAGTTAGCGATATTCTCACAGCCGACATATAGCGTGAGGTTGCTTATCTTGTAGCTCACCTGCGCGAAGAACATCGGGTATATAGGCGACATCTGCGGCGTGTTGATGGCGGCGTCGAGGTTGCCGTCGAGCTGCGGCAGGCGCACAGGACCATTGAGCTGCGCCGTGGCATCGAAGACCCAGCGACGTACGGCGTACTGTATGTTGATAAGACCCTTATATCGCGAGGTGAGGGGTCGCTCAACGAGATACTGCTTGCCATCGCGCTCCAACGTCATCTTGGCGTTGGTATAACGGAATGTTGCGAAGAGGTCGAAGCCGCGGAAGGGCGTCCAGTTGAAGTCAATCTGGTAGTTGTCGGTAAACGACTTACCCTTTGTATTGTAGATAAGTATCGAGTTATCCGCCGTCTCCTGATCGAAGACCATCGTGTTGAAGAACTGCGAGCGGAAGTAGTCGAAGCTGATTGTCGCCTGGTCGTCCTGCGCCAAACGGAAGGTCTGCGAGAGGCTACCACCCACCGTCAGCGCCTGCTCCATATCGTCGCCCATAGCTACGAAGTCATCCTTGAAGCGTATCTCGCGCGAAGTGGTCATCATCCATATATTGTCCGTAACGAGGTTTTGACGTCGCGAGCCGAGACCTGCCGAGGCACGTAGCGTCGTACGCGGCGTGATGCTCCAACGTATGTGCGAACGCGGCGTGATGAGGAAGCGGCTGTTGGCATCCTTGTTTTGAATGTAGTAGTCGCCGCACACCGCCGAGTAGTCGCCACGAAGACCCACCACCAGCGAGAACTTCTCCTCGATGTTGTAGGTATATTCGGCGAAGATGCCAGGCTCGATGATGGTGGCATCGCCCGCCCAAAGGGTGTTTATCGTATTGCTCCACAAGGGGTTCTCCTGCACATAGTCGTTGCCCGCCATACGAGCGTATAACGACGCGCCGACATTGAGCGACGAGCGCTGCGAGAAGTAGTGAGCATAAGTGCCGCTAAAACGGAAGGTGTTCTCCTTGACATCTACCGTGTTAAGACCAAAATATGAGTCGGTGAGGTAGTTGTCGTAGTCGAAAATCATCGCAAAGTTATTCTGCACGGCATCCGCCATATCGCCCGTGAAGGTGCGCTCGGGACCGATAGGCAAGCCGAGCTTGGCGTATGCGTTGATGTTGCGGTTGTGAATCTTCGAGCCGTAGAGGGTGTTGAGCGGGTCGGCAAGCATCTGCTCATACATATCCTTCTTATAGCCCACCTCGCCGCCTACACGGTTTTCGTTCACCACCTTCCAGCCCCAGCGTAGCTGAGTGCCGTTTGGCGTCTGCCACAGCCACTTGTTAGCCACATTAATCTGGTTTGCCTTGGGCATATCCACGAAGCCATCCTCGTTCATATCGTGCGTGGCGGTGTCGAGCGAGCCGTGCGCCATAATCACCGTCGAGAGGCTCTTATCCTTGGTTAGGGGTATTGCCGACGAGAGGTTTATCTCGGGGCGCAGCTCCGAGTCGAAGTAGAGGTTGAGGAAGAAGCGCTCGTCGTCGGTAGGCTTGCGGTGTTCGAGGTTAATCTGTCCCGTGATAGCCTCGTGGCCCGCCGTAACAGACGCCACGCCCTTGGATACCTGTATGGAGTTGAGCCACATACCAGGAGTGTAGCTCAGACCATAGGCAGCGCCCGCACCCTGCATAATGGGGCGATTCTCGTCGAGAATCTGCGTGTAGGTACCCGCCAAGCCGAGCATCTTAATCTGTCGTGCGCCCGAGATAGCGTCGCTATAACCTACGGTTACCGATGCCGAGTTCTCGAACGACTCGGCAAGTGAGCAACACGCCATCTTACAGAGACCCGCGAACGAGATTTGCTCCTGACGTGTGATGCCACTCTGCTTGGCGTAGTTGCCACGCTGCGCACTCTCGATAACCACAGCGTCGATATCCACCGCCGAGGCGTCCAGCTCGATAGTGAGGTCCGTTGCATCACGGTCGATGTCGAGGCTCTTGGCGTCGTAACCGAGGTACTCGACAACGAGGGTGTCGAAGCCCGCCACACGGCGCAGTGTGAAGCTACCGTCGGTAGATGTTGTAGCACCTGCGGTGGTGTTTTGCCAGTAGATGGTGGCACCGACAAGGGGCTGCTCGGTGTCGGCATCAACCACACGACCCGTAAAGTTCTTCTGTGCCATTGCCACCAGAGGCAACGACAACATTGCGATAAGAATTATTAGTGATTTTTTCATATATGTCTGCTTTGTTAAGGGTTATTAGTCGATAGAGCTGAATAGCGGGCATAACGATAACGTAGCCTTTATCCAGCCTCCCGATGCAGACGACAGCATCGGCGTTTTTAAGCCAAAGCAGGGGGTGCGCGAAGTGTTGCGCACGATACGAGTGCCGCCCTTAGCGGCTCTTGTTCATCGCCGTAGAGGATGGCGACAGGCTCCGTATCGGGGGCGAAGATTTCGCCCACAAGGTTGGGGACTACCGCCGGCGAGAGTAACAGCACAACAGCCTGTGCTGCACGTGAGTCGCTACGCTGCGCTGCGGCGATATAGTCTGTATGGTTATCACCTAAGATGGGGTGATGGTGGTTGCAACAATCATCGGCAATGGTTACGCCGTGACACGAGCAGCTATGGTCGTGATGCTCGACATGGTGGGTGTGATGCGAGTGGTGTGAGTGGTGGTCGCAAAGGAGCAGCGATGCCGACGAGAGCGTAGTGGCAACGACATATATTGCCACCATCATAAACGCATATATTCTCGCTCTTAGCCCCATTCTGCTACACGCTTATTAAAAAATTCCCCCCCCCGCTTGCTCGCTTCTTTTAATCATCGTAGCGTATGCTACTCTATACCGTTTACTCGATTAAGCCGCACTCTTCGAGACGCTCAATCCAACGTGCAGCGTCGCGCTGTGCCACCTCATCGTCGATGCCATAATGCTCTGCCAAAAGGTCAGCAACGTGGTTTACGTCGAACTCCTTGCCCTCGACAGCGCGCCAAAGGTAGAGTGCGCTCTCGTTGAGCGAGATGATACGTGTAAGGTCGCTACCGAGCTTACCCTGCATAATTACCACATACTCGCCCGCCATCTCGCGGACCTTGTACTGCTGCTTAATCTTCATTTATAAAACGGTTAAAATATCCTTGTTTATATATGGTGCGACAAAGGTAGTAAAAAATATCGATATGCAACAAAAAAATTGTATCTTTGTGGTATGAAACTTTCCGAGCGACATAGCGCACACACCTTAACAACGCCTATCGACGAGGTGTTGCGTAAGTGGTGGGGCTACACCGACTTCCGCCCTATGCAGCGCGAGATTATCGAGTCGATACTCGATGGTCGCGACACCTTAGCACTTATGCCCACAGGTGGCGGCAAGTCGCTCACATATCAGATACCAGCACTCGCTGTCGAGGGTCTTACAATCGTTGTAACGCCACTTATTGCGCTGATGAAGGACCAGGTCGATCGTCTGCGCTCGTTGGGCATCCCTGCCGTGGCGGTACACTCGGGTATGGACTCCCGAAAAATCGAGCTTGCGTTGGATAACTGCACCTACGGCGATACGAAGTTGCTCTACATCGCCCCTGAGCGTCTTGCCACGGAGGCCTTTCGCGCCCGCCTTACGCGTATGAAGGTGAGCTTCGTGGCGGTGGACGAGGCGCACTGCATATCGCAGTGGGGCTACGACTTCCGACCGTCGTACCTGCGCATAGGCGAGCTGCGCCGACAGCTACCCGACGCCACATTTCTTGCGCTAACAGCCTCAGCCACAGCAACCGTGGCGGAGGATATTATGTATCGTCTTGGCTTTAACGAGTCGCACATCATACGCACCAGCTTCGCACGCCCCAACCTATCATACGCGGTACGCGCCACGGAGGATAAATATGAGCAGCTACTGCGCGTGGTACGCAACGTCGAGGGTTCGGGCATCGTCTATATCCGCACTCGCGAGGGTGCCGAGCAGCTTGCCGAACTACTGCGTAACGACGGCGTAAATGCCAGCTTCTACCACGCAGGGCTTCCCGCTATGGAGCGCTCCATACGTCAGGACGAGTGGCAACAGAACAGGGTGCGTGTGATGGTGGCTACAAACGCCTTTGGTATGGGTATCGACAAGGCGGATGTGCGCTTCGTGGTACACTACTCGCTATGCGACTCGTTAGAGGCATACTATCAGGAGGCGGGACGTGCTGGGCGTGATGGCAAGCGCAGCTATGCCGTGCTGTTGGTCGCCCCCGACGACGCACTACGCATAAAACGCAACTTCGACAACGAGTTTCCGCCAATAGCCCAGATACAGCACATCTACGAGCGCGTTGCCAACACCCTGCAAGTGGCCATCGGCGATGGCTGCGGCGCATCGTTCAACTTCAACATACACGAGTTTTGCCACCGCGAACGCCTCTACCACGGCACGGTGGAGAGCGCACTGAAACTGCTCGAACAGAATGGCTATATGACACTTATCGAGGAACACGACAACCCCGCGAAGCTGATGTTCACGTGCAGTCGCGACTCGCTATACCACCTCAACGCTGGGGGCAACGATATGGATAAGTTGCTACGCACACTACTGCGTATGTATGACGGCCTCTTCTCGACGTTCCGCTCTATCGACGAGCTGCAAATTGCCGCCTACGCTGAGCTATCTGCCGAGCGCGTTCACGAGCTGCTGAGCATATTGTGGCGCACACACTCCATTCGCTACATACCCTCGTCGCGCTCGCCGATGATACACTTCAACACCGAGCGCCTACCCACCGCCGATATATTCATATCGCCCGACACCTATCGTCGCCGCATAGAGAACCTCCGTGAGCGCTTCGACAATATGTTGCGCTACGCCACGAACAACGAGCAGTGCCGTAGCACAATCATCGAGCAGTACTTCGGCGATGAGCAGGCTAAGGCGTGCGGCGTGTGCGACATCTGTCTGCGTAAGCGCCGCGAGAAGCAGCCTGCGTCGAAGAGTGCGACAAGCATACAGCAGCGAGAACAGCAGATTGTCGCAATACTTGCCGAGGGCGAGTTACCAATCAAGGAGTTGGTGGCAAGGATGGGCGGCGAGCCAGAGCTATTAGTCAAAATAATTGATAAAATGGTCTCTGATGGCAAAATTTCGCTGCTACAAAGTGGTAAACTCGGAATAAATGAGTAACTTTGTCGGCTGAGCCTCGGCTCCGTAAACAACCATAAAGCATAGATGAGCTACCAGCCAACCATAGATAACGATACCGTAGCCGCGATGGAGGCTATACGCTTCGGCGGAGAGATTGTCGTAGTGGATAGCGACGAGCGTGTTGAGCAGGCGTGCCGCGAACTCGCCCGCCACGACATCATCGGCTTCGACACCGAGACACGGCCCTCATTCAAGGTGGGGGTGTCGCACAAGGTGTCGCTACTGCAACTATCCACCGCCGACAGGTGCTATCTGTTTCGCCTAAATAGGGTGCGTCTGAGCAACCAGATACTCAAAATCCTCGGCTCACGACGCATCGTCAAGGTAGGTGCGGACGTTGCTGGCGACATACGCTCGCTACACGCCCTGCGCGACTTCAAGGAGCAGAGCTTCATCGACCTGCAACACGAGGCACCACGCTGGGGTATCGCGGATAAGAGCCTGCGTAAGCTCTCGGCAATAGTCCTCGGCAAGCGCGTGTCGAAGGCACAGCGGCTGAGCAACTGGGAGGCAGGGACGCTCACACCACAGCAGTTGGAGTATGCCGCCACGGATGCCTGGGTGTGCATCAAGATATGGGAGGCACTTCAACAGCAGACACCCACAACAGAGGGGGCTGCAACAGAGGGGGCAGCGACCTTAAAAACGACAAAATAGAGAAGCAATATATGAGAACAAGTGAGATACGAAGCATCGTGCATCTTCGTCGCGGCAAAGAGGAGTCGCTCGAACGTCGCCACCCGTGGGTATTCTCGGGTGCTATCGAGCGTATCACGGAGGGTAGCAAACCCCTTGCCGAGGGCGATATTGTCGATGTTGTTACGCGACAAGGCGAGTTTATCGCACGTGGACACTACCAGATAGGCTCTATCGCGGTGCGTGTGCTGAGCTTCGAGCAGGAGGAGATTGATAGCGCGTGGTGGCTACGCCGTGTTGTAGCAGCCAAGCAGCTACGCGAGACCCTCGGTCTGAGCAACAACGACACCACGACGTGCTACCGTCTTATCCACGGCGAGGGCGATATGCTACCTGGTCTGGTGGTCGATGTCTATGGCAAGGTTGCCGTGGTGCAGTGCCACTCGGTGGGTATGTACCACTCGCGCTCACTCATTGCCGAGGCCATACGCGAAGCCTATGGCGACCAGATTGAGGCTATCTACGACAAGAGTTCGCAGACGCTGCCCTACAAGGCGGAGCTGGGAGCTATCGACGGCTACCTATGGGGACGTGCCGCCGAGAAGGACAACATCGTATTGGAGAATGGCCTACGCTTTAAGGTTAATTGGGAGGAGGGTCAGAAGACGGGCTTCTTCATCGACCAACGCGTAAACCGCGATATGGTGCGCCAGCTTGCTGCGGGACGCAAGGTGCTAAACACCTTCTGCTATACGGGAGGCTTCTCGGTTGCGGCACTTGCGGGTGGCGCCCGCGAGGTGGTATCTATCGACCTCTCGGAGCGCGCCGTGAAGCTCGCCGACGAGAACGTACGCCTCAACTTCGGCGACGACACGCCACATAGCGCCATCGCTACAAATGCCGTGGAGTATTTGAAGGATATAGACGACAGCTACGACCTGATTATCCTCGACCCTCCCGCCTTCGCCAAACATCACAAGGTGCTGGGTAATGCGCTGCAAGGATACAAGAAGATTAACGTGCGCGCGCTGCAAAAGATACGCCCTGGCGGACTGCTCTTCACCTTCTCTTGCTCGCAGGCAGTAAGCCGCGACCTCTTCCGCACGACGCTCTTTACCGCCGCCGCCATCGCGCGACGCAAGGTACGTGTAGTGGCGCAGCTAACGCAGCCCGCCGACCACCCGATAAATATATACCACCCCGAGGGAGAGTACCTCAAAGGCTTGGTGCTGTATGTAGAATAGAGATAAAACAAAAGTATAGACAATGAGACAGAGAGTATTACTTCTTGGCGTCGCCACGCTGCTTTGCGCCTGCGCAAACAAGAAAGGCGACATTACCATCGACGAGCAGAACGCAATGTCGATAGCTTACGACCAGAGCTACGAGCTAAGCCAAAACATCGTGAACGCAACCACCTACGATGAGTTCAAGGCGGCACGTGCTGCCCTCAACGACTACGAGGCAGCTTTCCGCACACAGATTGGCGGTGAGGAGTATCAGATATTCCTCGAAGAGTGTAATATGATGCTTAACGAATTGTAAGAAGGGACGTTATGAAGAAGTTATTTGCAAAAATAGCAGCCTACGCAGTAGTCGTTATACTGCTTCTTCTCGCCACTAAGTGCGACCACGGCGTAAAGATTACCACCCCACAGCGCGATGCTAAGCGTATCGCCGAGCTTGCCGAGCTTGTTGAGAGCGAAGCGGACTTGCGCGCTGTCGAGAAACTTGCCACGAAGTATGAGCTTGCCTATCGCAAGAGCATAAGCGGCGCTGCGGCAATGAAGTTTAAGCGTTTAGCAGAGCCTGCACTTATCGCTGCTGGCGATCGTCGCGACGCCTTCCGTGAGACAGAAGACTACCTCTTGGCACAGCAGACGCAACTCAACGACAAGCTAAGCCTGCTGGATGCCGCTTGGCAGCTGCCGCTCACCACCGCCGAGGAGCAGCTGAGCGAGATACAGGCCAACAACAACGCCATCGCCGAGATGGAGGCTACCTTAGCCGAGCTAACCTCTAAAAAGGAGCAACTTGGCTTCGAGGTTGTCGATAAGGGCTACCCCGAGGAGTTGCTTGCCGAAATTGGCAAGGTGGAGGATGAAATCTCTGCCAACGAGAAGCGTATCAGCGAGTTGCAGCGCGCCAATACCGTTATTGAGTACGCCTACAAGTTGCAGCAGGGCGCAGATATTTACAGCTTTGCCGTAACAGTGGAGTGTGCCGAGGAGGAAGCAACCGAAGAGGTTGAGACGGAGGTTGAGACAGATTACGTAGAGTAATATGAAGAGATTGATATGGGCGATGTTGCTCGTCGTGGGCTGCAACGCCACACCATCAAACGATAATGCCACAGACGACTCTGTGGCATTATCGTATATCGACCCCGAGGAGGTTGCTACGCGGTATGATTCGCTCTTCACGGCGCTTGAAGGTCGTTACGAGCGACTGCGCGAGGAGCGCATTGCGGCGTACGCAGCTACACGTAGCGAGGTGCGCGATAGCCTGCTGCGCGCCAATGATGCGGCGTGTAATGCGCTGAGTGAGGAGCTTGCCGCAACGGATAGGGAGTGGCTTGCAGTGTCGCGCGAGCTGTTGGAGCGTTGCGATAGCAGCTTCACGGAGCTATGCGCGCTACGCGGCATCGACTCTGCGACGTTGGCAAAGAGGGTAAGGCGATAGCGCAAATAGGAGCGGGGCGCGATAGGCGTTCCCAGGCGTTCTCAGTCGTGCGAGGCTGCATAGATACACTTGCCGACCTATTAGAAAGTGATGCCGAAGAGACGCTATTAGAGACTTTGACAAGATCTATTTTGCCCGCATATAGAACTATTGGAGGCGTTTTTACTAAGAAGTTTAGCGATGGCTTATTTTCATCATATTCAAACACCTCTGCTGAAAGGCCTGTATATTCAATTCCGTCAATCTCATTTACTGCAATGTTGCAAGTAATATTACCACTTGCATCCATAGAGAATCGGTATGGCGTTACGTCGTCGTCCCACACAATGTTCTCAATACCAGCCTCCCAATATGTGTGAGCATATCGCCAAACCATATAAACTCCGTCTGCATCATCATCCAAAAAGGTTGTTTCGACTAAGCATAGATTATCATCCTCGTCAAGCAAAGCGACCACAGGAGCATTTGGCAGCTGAGCGCTAAGACCTGTAACCTCAAACCACTCTCCTTCGGCATTATAATCAATTGTTACAGTAAAGTCTTGCTCACTATCGTCGAGATCTTCGAGAGTGATTCCGTTCTCATCATACACCAACGCTTGATATGTCGTAGCAATATATGTACCTATCCAACGCTGGTATTTATTAGGGAGCGTAGATGACGGCTCGGTAACAGTAACCGATATTGCCTCACTTCTCTCAGACCCGTTTTCCGCATAGAACGAATATTCACCCGTCTTCGTGGGGGTAAAAGGATTGCTAACCTCAGCGTACGGATCAAGATTGTATATCACGCTCGACGCCGTTACATCTTTACCCGCCTGAGTAACAGTAAACTCTACGCTCTCGCCAAGCTCGATAACGTCACTATCAGCCGACAGAGTTATAGGCTCTGTAATTTCGGGCGCCTGTATAGGAGGTGTTATCTCGCCTGTCTCGTCGATGTAGCTTATCTCGACAAGTATCATTTCTTCTCTTTCATCATTTTCACAATTGATTAAGCATACCTTAGGATAACCGTCGTCGTCAAATGACCATCTAAGCGTCCCTCTAAACGTTCCACTATCATTTTGCGAACTATCGTATCTTTCTGTAAAAGAGGTAATATAGTTCTTAGACCTCTGTCCTGTAAGACCAGTAGGCAACAATCCAAGCGACAGAGTCTCTATTTCCCAAAGGTAGCCTAAAAGAAAATCAGCAATATCGATATTTACAAGATTGGCGTTGTTTGTATCATATTGCAGAGTTGTCATATATCGATTAAACTCGTTAGCAACATAACTATATTTTTCCTCGATACTCATCAAATTTCCATCGCGCCATCTATAAGTGGTTGTAGATTCTAGTCCAACTCCCCATACACTACCTACAAGATAACCATTCGCATCGTATGTATATGCAGAGTCACCCAACAACTCTACATAACCTTTGTCGTTCAAATAGATATTTTCTCGCCAAGTATAATCATTATCCACATCAACCTGAGTAAACTTAATTAAGCCTAAATCCTGCGCCACATAGTCAAACTTGTCTAATACCCACCAATCACTACCATATTCATTAGTATAAATGGTTGTTCGCTCCTCTACTCGATTCTTATCATCGTAGTTAAAGTAAAAAGTGATTTGTTCGTCATCAATGAAGTAGGCATCATCCGAAGTAACCTGTATCTTAGAGACCATTCGCTGCTCAACGCTCTCTACGGGAGGCTCGGGTGTTGGCTTATCATCGGGATTTGGCTCGGGATTGATAGTCGAATCGGGAGCATCAGGCGTACAAGCAGCAAAAACAAGTGCAAAAGAGACGCCTATCGTCTTAATAGTTCTACTTAACATCTTCATAATATATAGATTAATTGTCTCTGCGTTATATAAAAGGGTTGTTCATAACAAAGTTGAATAACCCCACTCGAATAATTCAAAATTGGATGCTATCGCGTAAATACATACCACACGTAATCTCCCACGTAGTAGTTGAAGCCATTAAGCTCAATACGTTTAGCAGATACAGAGATGTCATACTCGCCACAGAGCTGGCACGAGGTCTCCAACACCTTTAAGTATCTGTTATCCTTGTGATAGTCATAGGTGAAATTCTCAACACGGCTATCGCCATTTGTAAACGAATAGGCAACCGAGCCGGTAGAGTCCTTATTGAAGGTTACCACAATCTTTGTGCCTGCATCGTTGGTCTGATTCCACGAGCCTACGATATTGCCACTCTCAAAAGTCTCCTCCTTGTCGCAAGAGATGGTCAATGCACCTGCCATAACAACAGCTGCCAACACCATAAAATAGTGTAAAAATTTCTTCATAAGTAGTTGATTTAATTGTTTATAAATTGTTGTATCGCGTATTCAACTCACAATATGTTACACACAAAACATTTGCTTACACAAAGATAAACACTATAACCTCCATAAACGACAAAACAGTGTAGCCATAAGCTCCACTGTTTTGTTGCTATTTTTGCATCATCCCCCTCTCAAAATCTCGGGATAAATCTTCAAAAAAGTTGTGGTTGAGCGTGATAGATATGCGCATAAGCAACTCTGTGTCTATACTATCTTTTGCAAAGATTTTATAGACATTCGTGCGGTCGCAAGAGAGGTGTCGTGCAAACCAAACAACACTCCTCTCTTGTCTATCGAGTTCGGCACGGATAGCTTCGCCAATGGATATACGCTTCATACGGACGAGTGTGGGTTGCAGGTCAAAAAGATATTTTCAGCATTGTTTGTGATGTTTAACAAAGGATTAACACTCACTACCCACAAACCACAAAAAAAAGAAACGCGGTACTTTCGTGTACTCGCATCCCAAGGTGTCTGGCATAACCTAACGGCAGAATAACCGAAAGCCCGCGCTATTGCGCGAGCATATCAGCAATATTCCTACCGTTATCCATCAAGCTGCCAGACTTTTGGGATTGTAGAATATAGCTAAAATGCTAATCAGTATGTGTCAATAACTTATAAATGCATCATAGGCATATTACATTTATCACTAATGTTTAGACAAAGATACGCATTTTTTTTGAAAGAATAACTATTTTGTGAGTTTGTAGAAAAAAGCGCCACAAACAATAGGATGATAGTCCGCACTTAGGGATGAGGCAATTACGGGACGACGGGACTGCGAGACCCGCTAAAAACACAGGCATTCTCAGTCGTTCCCAATCATTCTCAGCTGTGCGTGGCCGTGCGTGGCCGCTTGGTGTGAGAGTGGTGCAGATGTGGTGCCAAGTCGAAGTTTGGCTGGATGGGGGTGTACTTGCGCGTACATCCCCATTCAGACGAACGAGCTTGGTGCCGCAGATGCGCCGCTATCACGCCAAGCTCAACAATAGATTACGGCACGGGATCATACCCCGACCCACCCCACGGATGACATCGGAGTAGGCGACGTATCGTTAGATATAGACCCTTTATTGGACCGTGCTTGCGCAACGCCTCGATAGCATACTGCGAACAGGTAGGCGTAAAACGACACGAGGGCGGCTTCAACGGCGATATACACAGCTGATAGAAGCGAACAAGCAGTATTAAGGGATAGGCAACAACACGCTTAATAGCGCGATAGCAACTCTGCCAAAACTCGCTCGACGGCATTTTCGATAGTCTTATATGGTAGGACCTCCTTAGACGAGTAGATGAACGCCACATCCATAGAGATACCACGCTCCGCAACACGCTCCTGCAACGACTGCTTATGCAGACGGTACGCCTCCTTGGTGCGGCGGCGTAGCACGTTGCGCCTATTTGCGCGCTTGTGGTATCGCTTTGGTACCGAACACAACACCTCAACAGATGGGGCGCCCTGCTCGACATAGACGATATATCGGAATGGGTAGGCAAAGCCCGCATCGCCATCGGTAAAGAGGCGACGGATGGCCGTGAGCGAACGTAGGCGCTCGGCAGAGGGCAACCCGTTGGGCTTCATCGTTATAGACTCTTCTTAGTGGTGCGTGTGCGTGTCTTCTTCTGCAACTTGGTCTGCTGCGCGCGGATAAACTCCTCCTTTTCGAGGTTCTCCTTAATCTCCACATCTGCAATAGCCTCTCCCTCAGCAACCCGACGGCAGTATATATCAAGCGCCTTAGCCATAGAGGGGGCTACGGGCGAGGGTGCTGACGCCTTAACCTTGAAGCCAGCATTGATGGCGGCACTCAGCGTCGCCTCACCGAAGGTGGCGACAACGGGGAGCTTCTCGACATCGAAGTTATCGACCAACGCCTTAACATCCGAGGGCGAATAGAGGGCGATGATGTCGTAATCAGAGGGGTTAAGCTCCTTAACATCAGCGGCTACGGTACGTGCAAAGACCACGGGGGTACATTTGAGCTTCAACTTCGAAAGGGTCTCGGGAAGTTCGGGCTTGTAAGGCTCCGTGAGAGCTAACATAAACTTCTCGTCCTTATGCTTCACGATAAGCTCCAAGAGTGAGTTGAACGTGCCATCGGCAAACGAAATCTTACGCTTGCGATATACGATATACTTCTGCAAATAGAGCGCAACAGCCTCCGTATTACAGATATACTTCATTGTCTCGGGGACCGTAATACGAGCCTCCTCGCAGATGCGGAAGAAGCTGTCGATGGTCGTACGCGACGAGAAAATCATCGTCGTATGGTCCAAAATTTCGGTACGCTGAGCGCGGAACTCTTTGAGCGTTACACCTACAACACGTATCAGAGGCTTATAGTCTATCTCGACGCCATACTTCTCGGGAAGCTCGTGAAAGGGAGACTTTTCAATAACAGCCGGGCGGGGCTGCGACACTAAAATTTTAGTTACTTCCAATGCTTTCTATGTTTTATTCTATTATTCGCTCACAACGCAGAGGCTATGCCACTTACATCACGACAAGCAACACGCAAGCCCTCATGCAACCTACACACACTTCGCTACCACCTACTAATCAACTACTTACGCCGCATCTCTATCCCACTTGCTGAGGCAACAACGTTATCAAAAAGCTCAAAGGCAGCAAAATTGCGCCGCAAAGGTACAAAATCAAATACAAAAATGGAATTTTTTTCTCAATAAAGAACACAAAAATATCCTTTAAGTATATAATTAGCAGTAAAGAACAGCCCACAATAAGGATATGTGTCCACATCGCAAAGCTATCAGCGGGGGCTACCAGCCAACACGCGACAAGCGGGAAGAGTGCCACCACGCTACGCACAAAGTTCATCACCGAGAGACTTGCCAACTCATTGATTGTTGTGGACATAGTGAGCCACTCGACAATCTTATGAAGGGCATATTGCCACGCTATGACCACAACGACCAAAAGTAGCGCTATGAGCGGGGCGTAGCTAACAACCCCACTACCGAGCTGCTCGGCGACATCTGCCGAGAGGAGACAATCGACGCTGCGCACACCAACGAGCGCCACGGCGACAATGCCTATAAGTATTGCGAAGCTCTTGAAGTACGACAGAGGCAGCTCGCCGCGCTCATTTGCCAAGCGTTGCTCATCGCGTCCACCCGCCAGACCGAGGACCATAGCCGAGGCGAAGCCCCACGACCGCCACAACATAGCCACATAGGCGATAAAGGTCAGCATCACAAGAAGTTGCGATAGCCAGCCACCGATCAGAAGAGGCGTCGTAGCGTCGCTTAGCACCGTAGCGCTATCCACAAGTGAGCCACTACCGAGCTGCGACCCCGCACCAAAGAGCTGGTCGCTACTACCCTCCATATAGCCTCCCGAGGCTGCCACCTCGCCCGAAGAGAGCTGCGAGCCACGACCAAAGAGTGCCGAGGAGCTTGCCACGTGGTAGCCCATAGACCTATATAGCTCTACTAACTCGCTACTCATCGTCGCCACGTTTTAGTGTTACACGTATTGTTGTACCCTTGCCCATCTCGGAGCGGACGACGGCAATCTTACCCTTGTGGTACTCCTCGATGATACGGCGCGAGAGCGATAGTCCCAGACCCCAGCCGCGCGTCTTTGTGGTAAAGCCTGGCTCAAAGATGCGTGTCCAATTGCTCTTGGCGATGCCCTTGCCCGTATCGCTAACCTCGACATATACTGTCTTGCCGCTCTCGCCTACCACCACATCAATAGAGCCTTGACCCTGCAACGCGTCGAGTGAGTTTTTCATCAAATTCTCGATGACCCACTCGAAGAGTGCCGCATTTATCGCAACGCTGATGGGAGCCATCGCCAGACCATTGTACGTGAGTGTTACGTTGCGCGGTATGCGACGACGGAAGTACATCACCGTATCGCCCACCACCTCGTTGATATTCATCAGCGTAAGCTGTGTCTCAGAGCCAATCTTCGAGAAGCGATCGACAATCTTCATCAAGTGCGCCAGGTCCTTCGACATCTCATCTACGGCCATCTTATCGACGGGCTGACTACGCAGATACTCCAACCAGCCAAGCAGCGACGATGTGGGGGTGCCGAGCTGGTGTGCTGTCTCCTTTGCCAAGCCCACCCAGACGCGATTCTGCTCGTTCTGCTTGGTCGAAGATATGGCGATATAGACAAAAATGGCGAAGATGATGATGATGACAAGCTGCACATAGGGGAATAGCGCAAGCGCCTCGCTATGGGCGCTCGACACAAGATTTGAGTAGTCCGTCGTGCCGAAGTAGATGGTAAATGTCGGATGCATCATACCCTTATTTACCGATATGGGCTTGTTATGCTCACTCATACGCAGTATCTCGCTACGTAGGAGGTCGCGATTCTCGACAATCTCGTCGGGGAGGTTTGTTACCCACACGTTCAGTCGCTCGTCGGCGATGATAAGAGGCACGTTGGTATGCTCGGCGAGCTTATCGAGCAACTCGGGGTTATAGACCATCTGTCCGCCGATGTTCGTCGAGCGCAGAATATCCTCCCACATCTCGACATTGTTGCGCTCCGTCTCGCGTAGCTGGCGTATAGCCTCCTCGTCCTCGTGCTTCATACTCGTCGATACACTCCACGTATAGCACACCGACAGCACCGCAAGGATGACACCTACGATGATGACGATGGTACGTCCACGTGTCGATAGTATGCGACTATGTATGCTCGGTAACTTCATCCTTTCAGGGCTTAGTGCATTTCGAGATTCTGCTCGCGTAGTATGCGGCGGTACTCCTCGTCGTTGAGTAGCAACTCGACTGCCTGCTCTATGGTGGGGTCGGTTACTGCGGCGTGCTCCACAGCACCCTCGTTATAGGCGTAGCGCAGCAGCAGCTCCGAGGTGAGCATCTGCTCAATCTCGTTGCGGTAGCTCTCCATATTCGACATCTTATCGTCCTTGACCAGCGAGCGGAAGCGGTCGAGGGTCTCGCCCAACGCCTCATCATAGCGGTCGTTCTCAACAGCCTTCTCCAAGCTACGTAGCGCAATACGTGTCTCCGACTCGTAGGGTACATCCTTCTGCTCGATGAAGCGGACGAAGTCGTCATACTCCTCGTCGGTAAGGGCGAAACTACGCACGTCAATCATGCGGTCGTGGTTACGGCGCATATACCCATCAGCCCAATCCTCCATAAAGCCCAAGGCGTAGAGCGTGAAGGCGAAGCGGCTGACATACTGAGGCTCAATCTTAACATCTGGAACGATGCCACCACCATCATATACCTTGCGACCGCCACGCGTCCTATACTCCTTAATCAACGAGTCGGGGACCGACTGTACGCTGCCGTCGCCATTACGCTTCGAGTAGTTGAGTGCCTGTATGCAGCGTCCCGAGGGTATGTAGTACTTCGCAGTAGTGTATTTGAGGTAGGTGTTATAGCCCAAGTGGCGCGTACCCTGCACCAAACCCTTGCCATAGGTGCGCTGACCCATAACCACGGCACGGTCTTTATCCTGCAATGCGCCCGCCAAAATCTCGGCTGCCGACGCCGACGAGCCATTTACAAGCACCACGATAGGTATATTCTCGGCAAGTGGAGCATGAGACGTGTCGAAGTGGCGTAGCGACGACGAGTCGCGACCCATAATCGACACCACCCTCTCGCCACGCGGCACAAAGAGCGACACTATATCTACCGCCTCCTGCATCACGCCACCACCATTGGAGCGGTAGTCGAGGACGATACCTCGAAGCGAGTCCTGCTGCATAAGCGTTTCGAGGGCGCGACGCACCTCACCATAGCTGCCATCTATAAAGTCGTTGTGGCATATATAGCCGATGCCATCACGCAAGATGCCCGCGTAAGGCACGCTGGGGATAGATATACGGCGACGCACAAGGCGCAACGTATCGAGCGAAGCATCCAAGTTACGCTCCACGACAACCTCAACCTCTGTCTCAGGGTCGCCTTTGAGGCGGCTGCTGATGTCCGAGACATCTACACCACGCATACTCTCGCCGTCAATAGCGATAATCTTATCGCCAATGCGCACACCCGCCTCATCTGCGGGCGAGCCTTTGTAGGGCTGCGCAAAGATGACGTAGTCGCCCTTCTTGCGTATAAGCGAGCCTACACCAGCATACTTGCCCGTGGTGTGCATCTCGAACGACTTCATAGACTCCTCCGAGAGGTACTCCGAATAGGGGTCGGTGGCATTAACCATCCCCAGAGCCGCCTTGTCGAGCAGCGCATCTGCCGACACCTCATCGACATAGCCCGTCTCAAACTCCCGCATTATGTTCGCCAATATCTCGGTGGCACGACCAAGCTCGAAATCTGCCGCCACACGCCTCTGCTGCGCACTGAGGGGCAGAGCGACCGACAGCAGCACGACCGCAACTGCCACAAAGCGACACGAGGCAGTGTATATGTTTGATTTTCTACTCTTCATAACGACTATTGTGTTTGTAGGCTTTCAGCTGGTAGGCAACACGCGCCACCGTACGGCGCAAACCTACAAGCTCGATGCCATTCGCCGTGGTATGCACCTCGATAGTATCCTCGCCCATAAGTAGCAATCGGCGCAACGGACTCTCGGCTCGATAGAGCTTGACGCCATCACGCTCGCCCACCGCCTTAAAGCCATAGAGCTGCATGGCGTTGAATAGGCGCACATCATCCTTCTCGGCATCAAAACCCTCGATATGGCTACGCATAAAGCCAAAGAGAGGATAGAGTGCCGCCAAGACGACAAAGGCGATAACCATCCATACGCCCATCGACGTTTGCAGTTGTGCCTCAATCTGTCGCCACGGATGCACCGACAATTCCGACATATCTGCAAGATAGACTATCCATACCAAGCCTACATACAGAACGCACAGAAGCACCAAATATTTTAGCGAACGAACAATGTGTTTTTTCATATCCTCGAAATATTAAGGGTGTTATACTCTATTTTGGGAGGCTATCTTACTGCTTATCGTTATGAATAGCCGTAATAGCCTCTGCGACCTCCTCCATAAGCCAGCGCGGCGTAGATGTGGCACCACAGATGCCCACACTCTCCACATCCTCGAACCACGAAGCATCCAACTCCGATGCCTCCTCGATATTATATGCGCGGGGGTTGGCACGGCGACATACATCGTAGAGTACACGACCATTCGACGACTTACGACCACATACAAATACCACTACATCGACACTCTCGGCAAACTCCATAAGCCCCTTCTCGCGTCCCGCCACACGCCTACATATCGTGTCGTCGAGCGTAACACGCTCCTCACCCGCACGACGCACTATCTCCTCGCCCAAGCGGTTGAAGAGGTCGATACTCTGCGTCGTCTGCGAGAGAAAGTAGATGGGACGCGTGAAGTCGATAAGCGAGAGGTCTGCCTCGCTCTCTATAACCGTAACGTCGTCATCGACCTGTCCCGTGAGACCTACCACCTCGGCGTGTCCTCGCTTGCCTAAGAGTACAACGCTGCCGCCCACCTTCTGCATCGCCATATAGGCGTCGCGCACCTTGCGTTGCAGGCGCGCCACAACAGGACACGTAGCGTCGATAACCGAGATGCCTAACTCCTTAGCACGGCTGTATGTACGCGGCGGCTCGCCGTGAGCGCGTATGAGCATCGTGCGTCCCGCCAACTGCGGCATATCGTCGTGCGTAACGGTGCGTAGCCCCAAGCGCTCCAAGCGCTGCACCTCGACACGGTTGTGGACAATATCGCCCAACGACGACACCTCTCCAACACGTTGCAGTGCCGCCTCCGCCTCGCCTATGGCGCGTACTACACCGAAGCAAAAGCCCGAATTATCATCTATCGTAACTCGCATCATTAACGGCTTATTACCTCGTTATAACGCTCCATAAACCACGCCATCTGCTCCTCGACACTCATCTGCGAGTTATCCAAGACAATGGCATCATCGGCCTTACGCAACGGCGATATGGCACGTGTCATATCCGCCTCATCGCGCGACACTACATTCTCGTAAATCTGCTCCAAGGTTACCTTATCGCCCTTGGCGGTAAGCTCCTTAAAGCGGCGCTCGGCACGTACCATCGGGTCGGCGGTCATATATATCTTCAACTCAGCCTCGGGGAAGACCACCGTACCAATATCGCGGCCATCCATCACCACGCCACGCTTCAAGCCCATCTGCTGCTGCATAGCTACCAACTTACGGCGTACCGCCGCGATAGAGCTGACGGCACTCACACAGTTGCTGACCTCGATGGTGCGTATCTTGCCCTCGACCAGGTCGCCATTGACATATATGTCGCTGGCGCCGCGCTGCGGATTGAATCGAAAATCTATGTTTATATGGTCGAGCATCGCCTCAACGGCTGCCTCATCAACCATACCCGAGCAAATTGCACCATGCTCCAAAGCGTAGAGCGTTACGGCACGATACATCGCCCCCGTGTCGATAAAGATATAACCTAAGCGGGCTGCTATCGCCTTGGCGAACGTACTCTTACCACACGACGAATGACCGTCGATAGCGATTATAATTCTCTTGTTGTCCATTATGTCGTTAGATTAATACCGAGAGGAGTGTATAGAGTCCCAAAACTCCAATGACAACCCCCGCAACGTGGTTTATCGTGAGCATATGTCGCGGACGGAAGCCACGGCGGAAGAGGTTGATAAGGAATGTGAGCGCCGCCCACCATATCACAGCACCAAGCAGGAAGCCCGCGATGATAAGTGCGTTACGCACCATATTGCTAATCTTCGATGGTGTAGTATGCACTACTGTAACCATCTTCGTATCTGGCTCTTCGACCGTCTGGGGGGCATCCTCACCATAGTTAAGCAGCGCCTCATCGCCACCACTAATCTCCGTCTTCTCGGCGGGAGGTACCACAGCTTCGGTCTGCACCTCGGTAACGACATCGCCCGATAGGTCGATGTTGAACATAGTGAAGAATGCCAAGATATAGGGGATGATAACTACGAAGTTGGCGAGTGTAAAGCCAAACATCGAGACGAAGTCCTGCCAAAGGTTGGTCTTGCCAGCGCGATTTTTGCGAATCTGCGGCACAGGGTTTTTGAAGAAGATAAAGACGCCGACGATGACTACAAACACTCCACCACATATCTGTATGACGGTATTGTACTCGTCGATATAGCTCTTCAACAGGGCATATACTGTAAAAGAGAGTATGGCGAGGATGGTATCGGCACACGCCACACCCAAACCCGACATCAACCCCGATATATGACCCTTACTCAGAGTGCGTTGTATGCACAGCACCGCCACAGGACCCACGGTCACCGACGAGGCCAAACCTACGCATATTCCTCCGAAGAGTATCTGTAAAATCTCTACAAACATCGTTTTACTATTATGTCATTCGCAACGCTCAAAACAACATCAGCGGCACACGACATACTCGGTGCAAAGATACAATCTTTTTGGCAGAAAATTACTATGTCCGTTGCGATTATTTTGCCATACACAATATTTTGTGTAACTTTACGCTATAATTTGAAAACTAATAAAATTTTTAGCTATGAACGAGGTTAAGAAACCAGGTATAGAGATACAACTCGACGAGCAAGTTGCACAGGGCAACTACTGCAATTTGGCAATTATTGCACACTCCTCATCGGAGTTTATCATCGACTTCGCCACGATGCTTCCAGGCTTACCTAAGGCACGTGTCAAGAGCCGTGTGGTACTTACCCCCGAGCATGCAAAGCGACTGCTTATGTCGTTGCAGGAGAATATCACGCGCTACGAGAGCGCCATTGGCAAGATTACGATTCCCTCGAAGCAGATTATCGACCCCTTCGGCTCGAAAGGTCAGGCATAGTCTCCAATACTAAACCACTTAGAAATTAGAGAGTTATCGCGGGTGCAAGACGCACACCGCAGATGAGTTGTATATAAGCGGCTGGGAAGGGCTGCGTGGCGCGCGATTGGCTGAGAACGCCTGGGAATGACTGGGAGGCGCGCCAACGAGACTGCGGGACTGCGAGACTACGGGACTACTGAAAAACCCAGGCGTTCTCAGGCGTTCTCGGGCATTCTCAGTCGTGCGTGGCTGTGCGTGGCAGCTTGGCGTCAGAGTGGTGCAGATGTGTTCTATCGCAAAAGAGAGTGCCGTGGGATAGTACTAAAACGTACAGCCCACGGCACTCTACTTTTTGGGATAGGACGCAGATGCGTCGCTATCACGACAAGCTACTACTTGCGAATAGGCACTCTAAACACCCTATCAAGTACTAACAACTCGCCTTCGACAAGCTGTGGAGCCTTAACCTCGGGCTGCTCGACAACTGCGGGCTGCTCAGCAACTTGTGCCATAGTAGTATCGAGCGAAGGTGCTACAACCTCCTCCTCGTTATATACTACCGACAGAGGCATTGCTGACATCTTCTTGGAATAGAGCTCATCATACAGCTTCAAGAGATCATCAATAGGAGACTTCTCATCTGCCGTAGGATAGATAAGCATACGTGCAGGACGGCTCATAAGACCATTAGGATCGAGAGCATAAACGCCGAGCGTATATTCGGTCTGCCACTCTGCTACACCGAAGAAGTAGGGCTTATCAAGCACGGTATAGGTTGTCCAGCTATATGCGCTTATGAACTGAGGATCGGGGAACTCGGTAGCACTCATTCTATTACCAACGTCGTATCCGTAGTAGAGAGCCTTTGCTCCGTCGAAGTTATCATACTTGCATACTGCGATAGCCTTTCCTGCCGTTGCTGCTGGCTCGTTGAATACCTGTCCAGCCTCGTCATCGCCCGAATAGTAACCCACAAGCTCGATGCTTGGCTCCAACGATGACATAGACTTAGTCTTAGCCAAATTGGGGAAGGTGTGAGCCTTAACAACATGACCCGTCTTCACATCAAGAGCAAAGACATAACCCATAATATCTGAGTCGGGCAGCGCACTTGCACGAATACCTGTCAGATTATCGGCATAGGCGATATTGCTCAGATAGCTCGCCATAGATACGAAGGTGGTATTCTGTGAGCAGTAGAACTCATAATTCTCAGTGATGTACTCGTTCCACTCGGCAATCAGCGCCTCCTCGTCATACTCCGATGCTGGCATAACGTTGGGTGTGTAGTAGATGTTAGGATTATCCACCGTTACATCGAGCGTAAAGCCAAAGGTTGTCGGGTTACGCGCTGTCATATTAAATACTGCCTCTGCGGGGTCGCCACCATCGAGCGTATGGAATGTAACCATCTCGGGGGCTGTGGTTATACCACCTGCATAACCGAACGCAATGACGTAGTAGTCGGTATCGGGGGCGTCGAGGCGATACTTGTAGGGGCTACCAGGGTTACCAGTATAGTCCTGAGTTCCCTGCGACAGACCATACTGACCGTTAAGCCAAGAAGCCTCGGCAGCTACGATGCTCTCCATAACCTCCTGAGCGGTACTCTTGCCATCCCACTCGGCAACACGCCAAACAAACGACTCGGTCTTGTTTGAGGGCTGCACCAAAATAGAGGCACGACGAGGCTCAACGTTATCTACCTTAACCGTAAAGGTCATTTTCGAAGGCAGAGCATCCTCGGTGGTGTATTCGCCGAGCATAGGCTCTGACGCTACAAAGAGGCTACCGTCATCCTCGATGATGATGGCTGCAACCAAATATACATACTCGGTGTTTGCCACAAGACCGCTTGTCTGAACCTGGTTGTCGCCAACGGGGAAGAGGGCCTTGATAATCTGATCGGTGGTCATACCCTGGCACCACTGCAACTCATTCTGCAAGTACATCTGGTAGAAGTAATCCTTGGTCCAACCAGCTCCCTCGGTATTCTCTACATACATAGCCTTAGGCATGGTCATCATGTGCCAGTGTGCCTCCTTGTTGCTCGGCTTCACGCTAAACGTTACGCTGTTGTAATATACCTCGGCTTCAACCTCGAAAGTACACTCCAACGAGGGCAACTTACCCGTAGTAAACGCGACCTTCTCGATAGAGCCTACCAACGAGAAGCCATCGGCGGGGTTTACGGCAAATACCAAGATATAGTAGTCGGTCTCGGCAGCCAAGCCCGTGAATGTAGCGCTCTCGATAACGCCCTTATCGGTACTCTTGGCAAGGTACTCGTCGAGGGTCATACCCTTCTTACCTGCATAAGCCGCCAACTCATCGTAGATAGAGCCTACGACGTGCTGATCCTTAGAGAAGGCATCAACAAAACGTGTGTCATAGACCGTAACGAAGTACTCAGCCTCCAAGTCCGACGGTGTAACGCTGAACTCTACGCTGTTAGCATCAACCTCGCCAAGTGTTATCTCGAAGCTAACCTCGTTACCTGGCTCGGGTGTAGGTTCGGGTGTAGGTTTTTGCTCGGGGTCTTCTCCGCAGCCAACCAAAGCAAATGCGATGATAGCAAACATCGACATCAGCCACTTAATGTTTTTCATAGTTTTGATTGTTTTAAGATTATAGTTTATAAATTTTCTCATATACAATTGCTCCGAAAATACTTCGCAATATTAACGCAAAAGTATTACATTTTGGCGACGTTTGCAAATTTTGGCTCTACTTTATGCAAATTTTGCTTTTATTATCGGAGCGGGTGGCACAACCTATCGGCATACGCCTCTGCCACCCACACTACGCACTACTAACGGAAATAGGGCTCTCCCGACCAGTTTACCGTGATTTTATGTGGTGTTGTGGCATCGTCCCACGCCTCAACGCGCAGTGTATATATGCCATTACCCGCATCGGTAATCTCCACCGTACCCTCAACAAGTGGCGCGCGGTCTATTATACGCTCCTCGGCATATACCAAGTATAGCGAGCCTGAGAGGTGTCCCTCCGCCGATATGCGCACACCCGAGACAAATGTTCCAGGGGCAAAGAGCGGGTCGGTCTTATCGCCATTGACATATCCGCCAGCGTTATAGCACCCCACAAAGCCGCCCGAGGCATCCTGATGTGTAGTGTTAAAGTCGATGATAAGGTTTACGCCGTCGCTAATTACCGCCGTATTTACCATCTCCTCGGGGACAAGCTCGACAACCCAGTTGCAGCCACCGCACTTCCAATAGTCGCCGAAGCTCTCGCAGCGCATAGCGTAGCCCTCAACGTCCATCACCACATCCTCTTTGAGGCTCGATATTGCATCTGTGGGTCGGCGCACGGGCAGCTGATACTCCTGATTGAACGTAACATAGTGCTTGGCACCATCAATCACCGCCTCCAACGTGAGCTTGTGGCCCTGCACGGTAAGCACCGCGCTGTCGTAGTAGTGTTCCGTAGCCTGACCATAGGCATCTACCGACATCATAGTACTGTTACCTGCCCTTATGGTGAGGGGCGCACCACTCATCGACTCGTCATAGGTATATGTGCCGTCGGGGATATTGTTGTTGTCATCGGCGGCAAGAGCGCCAAACACATCAAGGCGATAGAAGGTGCTTTCGGTGTTTAGCCCGCCGTCGGCGGTGTAACCATCGCGAGTGAGTATCACCCAATAGTTGCCCAAGCCCTCTTCGAGGAACTCGGCATAATAGACTCCCGAGAGCATATTTGCCTCGACAACCACCGTGTTATCTGCCGCGGCCGCCTGCATCACAGCCACCGAGAAGCTATCGTCCGAGTAGCTCACCGTCAGGGTCGCCTTGCGCTCGCTCTGCGACACATTTTCGTCCACCTCGACAGCTATCTCGCCCTCGGTGTCGGCACTCGCCACCCTCACCCAATCTTCGGATGATACGACCTCAATTTTAGCACCCTCGACAACACTCTCAATGGTGTAACTTATTGTCGCAGTGCCACCCTCTGCCTTAAACAGCAATATGGGGTTTGATGTAAGCGTCAATCCCGCTTCGCCAGGCGCAGGTGCAGGGTTTACGGGCTTATCACACGCCGCCATAAATGCTAATAGCGACATCACAATTACAAAATAAAACTTTCTCATTACTCTAACTATTTGAATGTTAATTACTCTTTACACGCAGCAGCCTACCCATCGGCGTTGGCTGCACCTCATCATCTGCCACACCCTCAACATCTATGTCAAACACCAACGATGCGGGTTGCGACGACGACTGCTCGTTATATACCTCGTCGATAAAGGCGAATAGCTCGTCGATAGGCGACTTATCCTTCGCCGTGGCACACACCGCCATACGTGCGGGACGTCCCAGCAGCCCCGACGCATCGGTGGCGCACGACGCCACGGTGTACTCCACCTGCCACTCCGCCACGAGGAACGAGTATGGCTTGTCGAAGGTGTCGGCGAATGGTTGCCACATACCGTCGAAGAGCGCCATCAGCGCCGCCTCGCTATACTCCGCCTCGGTGTAGGTGCCTACGTCGTAGGCGTAGAATAGGCGTACCGCATTGTCGAGGTTGGTGTGGCGACATACCACCAACGCCTTGCCCGCCGTGGCGGCAGCATCGCCAAACACCTCGCCCGCCTCGTCATCGCCCGAGTAACAAGCGACAAACTCTATGTCGGGGTGCGCCGTGCCTAATGGCGCCGTGGTGAAGAGCTGAGGGAAGGTGTGGCAGCGCACCACCCTACCCGTCTTGGCATCGAGCGCAAGGATGTAGCCCATCATACTGCTCTCGGGTAGCAAGCCCGACGCCTTTACCGCGACGTTGCCGTTGTAGCAGTATGTGTTCAGCACCTCGGGGATGGTTATCAGCGCGTTGAAGTGCTTGCTCTGCTCGTACATATACTGGTAGTACGCCTCTGCCTCGGCTATCACCGCCGTCTCGTCATACTCCGACTCGACACATACGCCCACATCGTAGAATACGGTGTCGTCATTGGAGGTAATATCGAGCTTACAGCCATACGTTGTTATCTCGCTTGCCGCAATGTTAAACTCCGCCAACGATGGTCCTATGTCGCTGGGCAACGTGCGGAACGTAACCATCTCGGGCGCCGTTGTTACGCCACCATCGTAGCCAAAGGCGATGACATAGTAGTCGATGTCGGGGGCGTCGAGCTTAAACTTCTTGGCGCCGACGTGCTCGACCATACCGCGGTCGTTCGCCATCAGCGACATCATCGGTCCCCACTGCTTGACAAGGGCGTTCATCACCTCCTCGGCGCTGCTCACGCCATCCCACGGCTGTATCAGCGCGCAGTAGAGGTCGTCGTTGTTCGAGGGCGTTATACGCACCTCGCAGTATAGCTGCTCGACATTCCACACCTCGATATTGAAGGTCATATCCGACGGCATAGCACCCTCGGTGGTGTATTCGCCGAGCATAGGCTCTGTTGCCACAGTGAGGCTGCCGTCCTCCTCGATGATGATGGCGGCGACCAAATATAGATACTCGGTGTTGGCGCTAAGCCCCTTGCCGCTCACCTCGTTGTCGCCCGTGGGGAACGCAGCCTTAATAATCTGCTCGGCAGTCATCCCCTCCGCCTGATACTGCTGCAACTCGTCCTGCAAGTATATCTCGTAGAAGCGCCTCTTCGTCCAGCCGCCCTCCGCGCCAACATACTGGTCATACATAGCCTTAGACATAGTCATCAGGTGCCAGTGCGCCTCCTTGTCGCTCGGCGTTACCTGAAACTTAACAGTGTTGTAAACCACCTCGACATCCACCTCGAAGCTACACTCCAACGTGGGCGGCGCTGTGGTGGTAAACGCCACCCTTTCGATAGAGCCTACCAACGAGAAGCCATCGGCGGGGTTTACGGCAAATACCAAGATGTAGTACTCCGTCTCGGCAGCCAAACCCGAGAACGAGACGCTCTCGATAACGCCCCTATCGACACTCTCGGCGAGGTACTCGTCGAGGGTCAAGCCCCTCTTGGCAGCCGCTGCCGCCACCTCGTCGTAGATAGAGCCTACGACGTGCTGATCCTTGGAGAAGGCATCGACAAAACGCCTCTCATAGACCGTTACGAAGTACTCCGCCTCCAAGTCAGACGGCGTAACGCTGAACTCTACGGCGTAGGCGCCAACCTCGCCAAGCGCCACCTCGAAGCTAATGTCGCTGTCGGGCGCGGGGTTGGGCTGTGGGTCGGGCGTGGTGTCGAGAGGGTCATCGCCGCACCCTGCGAGGAGTGCCACGGCAACCAAAATGGGAGATAACCACTTAAAAAATCGCATAACGCTAACCTTTATTGATACTTATAATAGACAAATATATAAAAATTGTTTGGGAGTGCAAAATGAGGCGCGATTTTTTTCTATTGGCGGGGCGGCGAGAGGGCGGGGGCGCGATGCGGCGGGGGCGCGCGATTGGCTGGGAATGACTGGGAATGACTGGGAACGGCTGGGAATGCCTGGGAAGCGCGCCGCTGCCGCGAGACCACGAGACCACAAGACCACAAGACCACAAGACCGCGAGAAAAAAAATGCGGGCATCGCCCGCAATATCCAGAAGTCCCGAAGTCCCGCAATATCCAGAAGTCCCGTCATCCCGTCGTCCCGAAGTCCCGCAAAAAACTCAGTCTTTCTCAGCCTTTCTCAGCCATTCTCAGCCGCCAAAAAAAATCGGAGTCTCCCGAAAGAGACTCCGAAGATAAAAAATCTTGTTAGATTTTATTTAGATATAGTTCCGTCATACTTGTAGAATATTGTATTTCCACCCGACGTGATAGCCAAAAGATTTACCTTCCAAACACCAGTAGAAACCAACTCTATATCCGCATAAGAACTTGGATATGTAATAGTATAGGTAGTTCCATCTATTTTGTAAACAGTATCTCCGTAAGAATGTGTCCAACTTGAACTTTGATTCAAATAAGTAAAAGTAGAAGGCAAAGTATATCCCTGCGTAAGACCTATTGCTAACTCAGCACCATTTTCTGCTCCTGCGAAAGAAACTGCCCACATTCCCAATGTTGCACTGGTAAACGTATATGGTTTGTCATATGAACCATCTGCCGAAGACACGCCCTGCGTGGTAGCACGTACTACTGCTGCGTCAGAGTCTGCATATGTAGAGCCATCACCCATAGCCACAACCGTAATCTCGTGTTCGTCGCCAGAAGAGAGTTCAGTAAACGTATAGGTCGTTTCACTTACGGTAACAGCGGCGCCACCATCAACTGCAACAGCATAACCAGACGCATTTACCACTGCATCCCAACTAACGGTGATGCTATTCTCTGTTACATTTGTTGCTACAAGATTAGCAGGCTGATCCAACTGTGTCAGCGATGGGTCAGGCTCATCGCCACCACCACCAGGAGCATCCCAACCATCGGGAACACCCTTGTAACCTACTTGACCATCACCGCCCCATGCGCCTACATAATTAACAAGTATTTGGTATTCTCCATTCACATAAGCGACTGACATTGTAGATGCTGTCTTCGTAGAGGTCCAACCCTCTTTCCATCCACCAACTATCTTCTGCGTAACACTAAATTGTCCTTGTTGCACAGTTCCCGAATTGATACCAACATAATCACCGCTCACAATAGAATTATTGCCTGGACGATCAGCCTCATTAAGTCTAACCCAGAATGTATCGTATGCGTCAACAACAAATACAAAGCATGAGTTACTACCATCCCAATAAATATCAGAAGCCATATACTGGGCTGTAAACTCTGGTTCAGCACCACCCTCATCAGGAGTAATACCATCCATATTTACGCTAAACTCAGCAACATTGCCCTTTGCAAAAGGCAGACCCTGACCATTACCTGCGGTAAGATCGAGCGTCTTGATGTATGCCTTCTCGTCGGTAGTATTTACTGTAACCTTAACAGTTGTGGGAGCCTCATTTGCCTCACAAGCAAACCAGAATACATTACCCTCAACATTATCGGGGTTAAGAGTGTAGCTCTTTGAGTCGATAGTTACAACAACATTGTCAATCTCTGCATCGAAGTTCTTCAAGGTCATCTTAGCATAAGCTGCTGCATGCTCCCACTCGGGCTTAATTGTATTTGCAAATGAGCCTGTGTAGGTAGCAGTAAGGATATGAGCCGCAGGATCTACCGAAGCAGTAAGAGGTGTCTGCTCAGAGGGGATAGTAACCACAAAACCAGGCTTATCACCATCGTAGTAGTTATTTGTCTGGTCAAAACCTACCGAGCCAGCAGGTGATGCAATCAACAACGTACCGCTCGTAGCAGAGAGATAGTTGAAAGTGAGTGAGAACTGTGCGACCGAGCCAGTTGCTGTAACAGTGGTAACATTAGACTCGTCAACCTCGTAGTAAGCTGTGTCTCCATAGCTATAATCTGAGTTATAAGTAGCGACTGCTGCCTTAACCTGCTCGCCGCCCTGCCAAACTGATGTATAAGCGCCGTCGGCACCCTTCTCGCCAAAGGCTGAACGTGTGTTTTCGAGATCGGCGATAACCTCGATAGTGGTCTTCTGAGCATTGTCATTGCCCGAAACAACGGTCTCAGGCTCGTTCTGACAAGCCAACATACCCATTGCAGCTACTGCAACAAGTACCATTTTTGTAAACAAATTCTTCATAGTTGCAATAGTTTTTTAGAATTCACCATAGTCCCAAGAGGGAGCATTCTCAATATCGCCATCCTCTGACGACACATCAACACCGAACTCGGCATTTACCAAGACGATGTCAAGCTCGGGAGCATTGTACTCCTCCGCAAAAATGTTACGCTTAATCATAGTGTGTGAAATATTAATTTGTAAAAAATTCTCTCCTAACTATCAAGTACCTGTGCATATATCTATCTCAGCAACCCAACAAAGCTATGCTGCTAACTATAAAGATGTTACGGAAAAAGTATTGCACCTAAACTAACCAACGGACGGAAATTCTCGCCCGATCATTAAACAAAGATAATAAATTATAGGTTAACAACCAAAAGAAAATGGTATTTTTTCACACCGAGGAGTAACCGTGGTAGAGAAATAACCACAAGCAACGGGAGAAGTATGGCGCGCGAGGCGGGGCGCGAGGTGCGGGGGTGCGAGGGAGGGGCGGTTGGGCAAGGCGGGACGGGCGGTTGGGCGAGGGCGAGGCGGGCGAGGCGGGCGCGACGCGGGGAGGGGCGGGCTATTGACTGGGTGGCGCGCCACTGACTGGGAATGACTGGGAAAGACTGGGAACGCCTGAGAACGGCTGGGTAGCGCGCCACTGCCGCGAGACAATAAGACCGCGGGACTACGAGACCGCGAGACTACGAAAACAAAAAAAACGCGGGCATCGCCCGCAATATCCCGTTGTCCCGAAGTCCCGAAGTCCCGTCGTCCCGCAAAAAAAACACAGTCGTTCTCAGGCGTTCCCAGGCGTTCTCAGCCGTTCTCAGGCGTTCTCAGCCGCGCGTGGCTGTGCGGGGCAGCTTGGCGTCAGAAGTCGTGAGATGTGGTGCATCGCAAAAGAACACCCCTCGGGATAGTACTAAAACGTACAGCCCGAGGGGTGTTACTTTTGGGATGTGCCGCAGATTGCGGCTTATCACACCAAGCGCAATTACATCTTCTTACCTACATTGGTCTTCTTCGCACCCTTTGCAGCAGATGCCTTTGCAGCAGTTGCCTTAGGAGCTGCCTTCTTTGCGCTCTTCTTCTCTGCTACAACAGTTGCATCCTCAACAGCGTCGGTAGTCTTCTTGCTACGCGAACGACGTGTCTTGGGCTTAGCCTCAGCTGCGGGAGCTGCTACCTCACGACCGAATGTGTAGGTCTCGTTGAAATCAACGAACTCGATGATACACATATCGGCACCGTCACCCAAACGGAAACCTGTTTTGAGAATACGAGTGTAGCCACCCGGACGCTCAGCAATCTTGGGAGCGATAGTGCGGAACAACTCCGTAACCGCCTCCTTCTGCTTCAAATATGAGAATACTACACGACGTGAGTGGGTAGTGTCCTCCTTTGACTTGGTTACAAGTGGCTCGATGAACTTCTGAACAGCCTTTGCCTTAGCAACCGTGGTCTGAATACGCTTGTGCAAAATCAACGACGATGCCATATTCGAAAGCATTGCCTTACGGTGGCCCGCCTGTCTGCCAAGGTGATTAAAATTCTTATTGTGTCTCATAATTATTCTTTATCAAGTTTGTAGATAGATACGTCCATACCGAATTTGAGGTTCAGAGATGCCAACAACTCGTCAAGCTCCGTGAGCGACTTCTTACCGAAGTTGCGGAACTTCAACAGCTCGTTGCGGTTGAGCTTAACAAGGTCGCCAACAGTCTCTACATCGGCAGCCTTCAAGCAGTTAAGTGCGCGTACGCTCAAATCCTGATCGGCAAGTCGCATCTTCAACTGCTGACGCATGTGCAGGATATTCTCGTCGAACTCCTCTACACCCTGTGTCTCCTCCTCGTCGATAGAAATCTTCTCGTCTGAGAAGAGGCGGAAGTGCTGGATAAGAATCTTGGCAGCCTCCGTAAGAGCCTCCTTTGGATGGATTGAACCGTCCGTAGTAATCTCCAAATTCAACTTCTCGTAGTCGGTCTTCTGCTCGACACGATAGTCCTCGACAGAGTACTTTACGTTCTTGATGGGCGTAAAGATTGAGTCGATAGGAAGAGTATCTACATCCTTAACCAACACGGCGTTCTCCTCCGAAGGTACATAGCCGCGACCCTTACCTATGGTAAGCGTAAGCTGCATCTTGGTACCAGGTGCAAGGTGGCAGATAACCAAATCGGGGTTAAGCACCTTGAAGAACGACAAGTAGTTAGAAATGTAGCCTGCGGTGAGCTCCGTAACACCTGCTACGTTGATAGAGACCTGCTCGGTCTCCTCGTTATCAACGGTGCGGATGAAACGTACCTGCTTCAGATTGAGGATAATCTGAATCATATCCTCCATCACACCCGGTACTGCGGCAAACTCATTGTTTACACCGGCAACCTTCACGGTCGTGATGGCATAGCCCTCCAACGACGAGAGTAACACACGGCGCAAAGCGTTTCCGACAGTCATGCCATAGCCAGGCTCCAACGGACGAAACTCAAACTTGCCGAACGATGAAGTGGACTCCAACATGATGACCTTTTCAGGTTTTTGGAATGCTAATATTGCCATAATATTGAATTTGTTGTTAGTTACTACTTAGAGTACAACTCGACGATAAGCTGCTCCTTGATGTTCTCGGGAATCTCCTCGCGCTCGGGCGACTGGAGGAACTTGCCACTCATAGTAGCACCATCCCACTCCAACCAAGCGTAACGGCTGCGTGATGCACCCGACAATGCGTCGGTGATAACCTCCAACGTCTTAGACTTCTCGCGAACTGATACTACATCGCCTACACGCAATGCGTATGAGGGAACGTTTACTACGTTGCCATTAACGCAGATGTGGCGGTGCGATACGAGCTGACGAGCTGCCGCACGTGTGGGAGCAATGCCCAAACGATATACTACGTTGTCCAAACGGCATTCGAGCAACTTCAACAGGTTCTCACCCGTGATACCGCCCATACGTGCTGCTGCCTCGTAGGTGCGAGCAAACTGCTTCTCCAAAATACCGTATGTGTACTTAGCCTTCTGCTTCTCAGAAAGCTGCTCGCCATACTCAGAGTTCTTCTTACGCTTGCGAGCAAGACCGTGCTGTCCAGGAGGGAAGTTACGCTTCTCAAGAACTTTATCAGCACCGTAAATAGCCTCGCCAAAACGACGGGCAATCTTCGACTTAGGTCCTATATATCTTGCCATAATTGTTTTTGTTTTTAACTTTCGTAAAATTAAGTATTTGTTATAAGGTACTGCCTTAAACCGTACATCAAACCTCCTCAGAGATTATACACGACGACGGTTGGGAGCGCGACAGCCATTGTGGGGCAGCGGTGTAACGTCGATAATCTCGACTACCTCGATGCCAGCACCGTGGATGGTACGAACTGCTGACTCACGACCCTGACCAGGACCCTTAACATAAACCTTAACCTTACGCAAACCCATATCATAAGCAACCTTTGCGCAATCAGCTGCTGCTGTCTGTGCTGCATAGGGAGTATTCTTCTTCGAACCACGGAAGCCCATCTTACCGGCTGACGACCAGCTGATGACCTCACCAACCTCGTTGGTGATGGTTACGATAACGTTGTTGAAGGTCGAGTGTACGAAAGCCATACCCTGTGCCGAAACCTTAACAACCTTCTTCTTAACTGTTCCAGTTTTCTTTGCCATAACTCTCTAATATTACTTAGTTGCCTTTTTCTTGTTTGCTACAGTCTTCTTCTTACCCTTGCGAGTACGTGCGTTGTTCTTGGTGCTTTGACCACGAACAGGAAGACCAAGACGGTGACGGATACCACGGTAGCAACCAATATCCATCAATCGCTTAATGTTGAGCTGCACAACCGAGCGGCACTCGCCCTCAACCTTGATGCCCATATCGGCAATTGCGCCACGAATGGCGCCGACCTGCTCGTCGGTCCAATCCTGAACCTTGATGTCGCGGCTTACGCCTACGCTATCGAGGATCTTCTGCGCTGTCGAACGACCAATACCGTAGATATAGGTAAGACCGATCTCACCGCGCTTATTTTTTGGTAAATCAACACCTACTATACGTGCCATAAATTACTTTTTTCTTTAATTCTGTTTGTTAAAACTAAAAATTATCCCTGGCGCATTTTGAACTTAGGATTCTTCTTGCAAATCACGTAGAGCTTGCCCTTGCGACGTACAATCTTGCAATCCTCGCTTCTCTTCTTAATTGATGCTCTTACTTTCATAATTGAAGCATTCTTAATTATTTGTACCTAAAAGATATTCGACCCTTTGTCAAATCATAAGGGGTCATTTCTACTTTGACCTTATCACCAGGAAGAATCTTGATGTAGTGCATACGCATCTTTCCTGAGATATGGGCCATAATGACGTGTCCGTTATCAAGCTCCACGCGGAAGTTGGCGTTTGACAACGCCTCAATAACGGTACCGTCGCGTTCAATAGCAGTCTGTTTTGCCATAAGATTAACTGTTTATTGCCTCTTCAATGATGCTGAAATCCGTCAAAATGTCGGGTCCCTGCTTGCCGACAGCCACCGCCCACTCGAAGTGTGCCGCAGGCTTGCGATCCTTCGTGCGTACGGTCCAGCCGTCTCGCTCAAAGACCACTCGGCGGTCGCCCATCGTTATCATCGGCTCGATGCAGATTACCATTCCCTCTTTCAACAATGGACCTCTGCCACGTGCGCCATAGTTGGGTACGCCTGGCTCCTCGTGCATCTTGCGTCCCAAGCCGTGTCCCTCCAACTCGCGCACAACGCCAAAGCCAAAGCTCTCGGCGTAATCTTGCACAGCAGCAGATATGTCGCCTACGCGGTTACCTGCCTTCGCTTGTGCAGCACCTCTGCGAAGAGCCTCTTTGGTGACGTCGAGAAGCTGTCTTACTTCGTCGCTAAGCTCCCCTACGGCAAATGTATATGCCGAATCACCAACAAACCCCTTCATAAAAGTACCTAAATCGACCGATACAACGTCGCCACTCTTGATGACGTAGTCCGACGGAATACCGTGTACCACCTGCTCATTGACCGATATACAGGCCGAGGCAGGATAGCCCTGGTAGCCAAGAAAAGCTGGAATTGCTCCGTTAGCACGGATAAAGGCCTCGGCAATGTCGTTCAACTCGCGGGTAGTGATACCTGGCTTGACGGCACGTCCAACCTCTGCAAGCGCGCGGCTAACCAAAAGGTTGTTTTCGCGGAGCAACTCGATCTCTTCTTGTGTTTTCAGATATATCATCCTAAAAGATAACTATCTTAGTGGTAAACCTATTAGTAGCGACCCTGAATACGTCCAGTCTTCATAAGACCATCATAGTGACGCATCAACAGGTAGCTCTCTATCTGCTTCAGAGTGTCGAGAACAACACCCACCATAATCAGCAACGACGTACCGCCATAGAAGTAGGCGAACGACGAGTTTACGCCGAGGGTCATAGCAATAGCCGGGAGTACGGTGATTATTGCCAAGAAAATTGAACCCGGGAGGGTGATTCTCGTCATGATGTTGTCGATATAGGTTACGGTACTCTTACCAGGCTTAACGCCAGGGATGAAGCCACCGTTACGCTTCATATCATCAGCCATCATTTGAGGATTGACGATAATTGCGGTATAGAAATACGTAAACGCAATTACCAACACTGCAAGCGTAAAGTTATACCAGAAGCCCTGGATATCGAGCCACTGACCACCCCAGATAAGACCAGGGATGAACATAAGTGCCTGTGCGAAGATAATAGGCATTACGTTGGCTGCATTCAACTTCAAAGGAATGTACTGACGCACGCCACCATACTGCTTGTTACCTACGATACGCTTTGCATACTGAACGGGAATCTTGCGCACTGCCTGAACGATAGCAATCGAGAACATGAATACCAGAGCGAGGAGTACAAGCTCCACGATAAGCATGATGATGCTACCAGCACCGCCCAACTTCAAGGTTACCTCCTGAAGGAAGGCCATCGGCAGACGTGCCACGATACCGATCATGATGATCAATGAGATACCGTTACCAATACCCTTGTCGGTGATCTTCTCGCCGAGCCACATGATAAACATCGTACCAGCAATCAGGATGATTGTAGAGGTTACGATGAACATGCTCTCCTGCGTTACAGCACCCGTAGGGATAACCTGCGTTTTGAGGTAGGCGGGAGCCTGCAACAGAAGTACGCCGATGGTGAGGAAACGTGTCCACTGATTCATCTTGCGACGTCCGCTCTCACCCTCGCGCTGCATCTTACGGAAGTAGGGTACCATGATACCCAACAACTGTATGATAATCGACGCGGTGATGTAGGGCATAACACCAAGAGCGAAGATTGAAGCCTGCGAGAAAGCACCACCCGAGAAGACGTTCAACAGTCCCAAAAGGCTGTTGTCGTTCTCGAAAGAGCTTGTGAAGGCCTCCAACGCAGCGTGGTTTACGCCAGGCAGAGTCACAAAACTACCCAAACGATATATAAGAAGAAGACCGAGCGTAAAGAGGATACGCTTGCGAAGCTCCTCAATCTTATATATGTTTTTGAGCGTTTCAACGAGTTTCTTGTTGGTTGCCAGCAGTGCGACGAGAACTACCAGAATGATACCAACAATTAAATACTTGTTCATAAGTTTTTTCTTTTATTGATTCTTAACTCTCTTAACCGTGTGGGCGGGACTGCTGCCGCGTACTCTATACCTTATTATATATTATATCGACAGCCCTACCCGACCTTCAACAGTTAATCTCCGCACTACAACTTCTCTACTGAGCCACCAGCAGCAACGATAGCTGCCTCAGCAGACTTAGAGAAGGCATTAGCCTTAACAGCCAACGCACGTGTTACAGTGCCGTTACCAAGAATCTTTACCTTGTCGTTGCCTGATACGAAGCCTGCCTGCACCAAGGTCTCGAAAGTTACCTCAGAGAGGTTGTTCTTCGATGCAAGCTCCTCCAATGTAGAGAGGTTGATAGCCTTGTACTCTACACGCTTGATGTTCGTGAAGCCGAACTTAGGCAGACGACGCTGCAAGGGCATCTGACCACCCTCGAAGCCGAGCTTGCTCGAATAACCAGAGCGCGACTTGGCACCCTTCAAACCACGGGTTGAGTAGCCACCGTGACCCGAACCAGCACCGCGACCCACACGCTTATCGTGGTGAGTAGCACCCTTTGCGGGTTTTAGATTATGAAGTTCCATTTTTAATTCGTTTTTCTTAGGTTAAACTTATTTTACCTCCTCGACCTTTACGAGGTGCTTAACGCGCTCAATCATACCCTTGATGATCACTGAGTCGCTATGCTCAACAGTGTGGTTGATCTTGCGAAGACCCAGAGCATCGAGGTTCTTGCACTGCTGCTTTGATGCGCCGATACGGCTCTTAATCTGAGTGATTTTCAATGTTGCCATAGTTTCTTACCTCCTATATTAACCGTTAAACACCTTGGTAAGTGAGATACCGCGCAACTGAGCCACTGAGTGTGCATCACGCAACTCGCACAAAGCACCGATGGTAGCCTTCACGAGGTTGTGGGGGTTCGACGAACCCTTGCTCTTTGCAAGCACGTTCTTGATACCTACCGACTCCAATACGGCACGCATAGCACCACCAGCGATGATACCAGTACCAGGTGCTGCGGGGCGAATCATCACCTCCGAGCCACCGAAGCGCATCTCCTGCTTGTGAGGAATAGTACCGTTGAGCACGGGAACCTTAACCAAATTCTTCTTTGCATCCTCTACGCCCTTCGAGATAGCTACGGTAACCTCCGAAGCCTTGCCGAGGCCATAGCCTACAACGCCATTCTCGTTACCTACTACTACGATTGCCGAGAAGGTGAACGTACGACCACCCTTGGTAACCTTCGTAACGCGGTTGATGCTTACCAAACGATCCTTCAACTCGAGATCGCTTGTACGTACTCTTTTTATGTTCGTATTTGCCATAATCGCTTAGAATTTAAGGCCACCCTCGCGAGCAGCGTCAGCCAACATTTTTACTCGACCGTGATAGAGGTAGCCGTTACGGTCAAACGATACCGTAGAGATACCCTTCTCGATTGCACGTGCAGCAGCCAGCTTACCTACCAGAGCTGCAACCTCCGACTTGTTCTTACCTGCTGCCTCTGCCGCAACCTCCTTGTCCAGCGATGATGCCGTTGCCAAGGTTACGCCTGCGAGGTCGTCAATAAACTGCACGTAGATCTGCTTGTTGCTACGGAATACAGTCATGCGAGGCTGTGAAGGCGTACCATTAACAATCTTACGGATACGCATCTTGATTCTCGCTCTTCTTTCAATCTTATTCAATGCCATAATCTCGACTTATTTACTATTTAGCACCTGCTGACTTACCAGCCTTACGACGGATTACCTCGCCTACGAACTTGATACCCTTACCCTTGTAAGGCTCAGGCTTACGCAGCGAGCGAATCTTAGCAGCCACCTGACCTACGAGCTGCTTGTCGATGCTCTTCAATGTTACGATGGGGTTACCCTTCTTCTCTGTTACAGCAGTAGCGGTTACCTCTGCGGGCAACATAAGTGCTACGTCGTGTGAGAAACCGAGGCTCATTTCGAGGATCTGACCCTTGACCTCAGCCTTAAAACCTACACCTACAAGCTCCTGCTTGATCTCATAACCCTTTGATACACCAACAACCATATTGTTGATGAGCGCACGATACAGACCGTGCAATGAACGGTGACGGGGCTGGTTGGTGGGGCGAGTTACGATAACCGCGGGAACCTCCTTCTGGCTATCCTTCTCGATGTGTGTTCCAACTTCAACTTTGATGTCTGAATCAACCTTCTGACTCAGTGTCCCAAGTGGCCCTTTCACGCTTACCGTGTTGTCGGCAGCTATCTCTACGGTAACGCCGGCAGGCAAGATTACAGGTAATTTACCAATTCTTGACATGTTGTAATAGTTGTTTTGTTAGTTAATTCTTTCAGTTATCACAAGTTTGTTGCGTGGCGACTACCATACGTAGCACAATACCTCACCACCTACGTTCTCCTTACGTGCCTTAGCATCGGTCATGATGCCCTTCGACGTAGATACGATAGCGATGCCAAGGCCGTTCAATACGCGAGGCATCTCGGCTACCGATGCGTACTGACGCAAACCGGGACGGCTAACACGCTTGAGGTTCTTGATGGCGTTCACCTTCGTAGCCTGATCGTACTTCAAGGCAATCTTGATAGAAGGATGACCCTTCTCGTCCTTGTCGAACTTGTAGGCGAGGATGTAACCCTGCTCAAACAAAATCTTAGTGATTTCCTGCTTAATTTTTGAACCAGGAGCTTCAACCACCTTGTGGTTGGCTTTCACTGCATTTCTAATTCTGGTCAGAAAGTCCGCAATTGGATCTGTCATAATGAATTAAAAGTTAAAAATTAATAAATAAAGTTGTCTGTTTATGCTTTGTTTTGCATTTCTAATTCTTTCACTTTCAGTCCCTTACATCACCCATCTTCCACTCACACATACGCAACCCACGTGGCGTAAGGCGCACAAAAGCGCGCAAATATACGAAGAAAATCCGAACTTACCAAACTTTTAGTGCTAATTTTTAAGCAATTAGCGTTTGGTGATGGACACAACAAATGTCGGCAGAGGATATTTCCGACCAACATTTCTTGTGTCTCGACTACTTAGGGGTGCTACATTGTCGAGCCGAGATAGGCACACAAAGGGCGTAACACGAAACTATGCTACACTCCTCCGTTGCCCGTCTCGCACGATGTATATACACCTCCTGCGAGTTCGAGTCTTCACAACGCGGAACACTCTCGTACGACACCCTGCCGAGAAGTTACCACTCCACGAGCGGCACTTTTGCCCAGCCGAGAATACGCACTAACAGCGTACCACGCCCATATAAGATTGTCGTTGCCTGCACTTCGAGGAGTAAACGGTGCATAGATAACCTCCTGCGAGAATATATGCTCCCCCCTCTGATGTGTTGTGGCACCCTTGACACCCCCACCCTCAGCAGCGACCTAACAAATCAGCCCCCTGGGATAGTGGCACCCTTGGCACCGAGCAAATGACAACCTTATCCGACCCTTGTGCTGAGGCGTCCCATCGTGGGACACCTCGCCTGGGTCTTCTCTACCAAAGTGCGCTTTCGTCTTGCGACGAGCTACACTCCTACATTAAGCATATGTCCTGACCTTTGCCACGGCATACGCTTGACAGTATCGTCGGCGGCATACGCCGCATAAGACTACCAGCTCGCCTTGGTAACACCAGGGATCAAGCCGTTCGACGCCATCTCACGGAACTGGATACGGCTGATACCGAACTGACGCATATAACCCTTAGGACGGCCAGTGATCATGCAGCGGTTGTGCTGACGGATAGGATTCGAGTTGCGGGGCAACTTCGAGAGGGCAATCCAAGCCTCCTCGTGGTCCATCTCACCTGCCTTAACCTTGGCTGCGATCTCCTCGCGCTTGTGAGCGTAACGCTTAGCAAGCTTCGCACGCTTTACCTCGCGTGCCTTCATTGACTCCTTTGCCATAGCTACTACTGGTTCTTTTTAGCGTTCTTAAAAGGTAGGCCGAACTCACGAAGAAGAGCATAAGCCTCCTCGTCAGTCTTTGCCGACGTTACGAAAGTAATCTCCATACCGAAGATCTTGGTAATCTTGTCGATGTCAATCTCGGGGAAGATAATCTGCTCGGTAATACCCAATGTGTAGTTACCCTGACCGTCGAACTTCTCGTTGATACCCTTGAAGTCACGAATACGGGGAAGTGCTACTGCGATAAGACGCTCCAAGAACTCGTACATACGGTTCTGACGGAGTGTTACGCGAACACCGATGGGCATACCCTTACGCAACTTAAAGTTAGAAATGTCCTTGCGAGACTTGGTCTGCACGGCCTTCTGACCTGTGATGCGGGTAAGCTCCTCCTGAGCGATGTCGATAAGCTTCTTATCGGCAATCGCCTGACCCATACCCTGATTAACTACGATCTTCTCGAGTTTGGGGCATTGCATAACGCTTGAATAGCCAAACTCCTTCATAAGGGCAGCAACGATGCGCTCCTTATACTCGGTTTTAAGTGTAGGTACGTATGCCATTATTTAATCTCCTCCCCTGACTTTTTAGCGTAACGAACTAATTTACCATTTGCACCTGCCTTACGACCAACACGTGTGGGCTTACCCGACTGGGGGTCGATAGGTTGCAGATTCGAAATGTGGATGGGCGCCTCCTGCTCCAGAAGACCACCCTGGGGGTTCTTAGCATTGGGCTTAGTAGCCTTCTTGCAAATGTTCACGCCCTCGACAACGGCACGCTGCTTCGCGGCATCTACTGAGAGTACCTTACCCTGCTGACCGCGGTTGTCGCCTGCATTGACAAAGACCATGTCCCCTTTCTTAATATGCAATTTAGACATATCTCAATCTGTTTTTTTAATTACAATACCTCGGGAGCCAGCGATATGATCTTCATATACTGGTCACGCAACTCACGGGCTACGGGACCGAAGATACGAGTACCACGGATCTCACCCTGATTGTTAAGGAGTACTACGGCATTGTCGTCGAAACGAATATACGAACCGTTGGCACGACGAATCTCCTTCTTTGTTCTTACTACGACTGCCTTAGAAACGGCACCCTTCTTGACATCACCCGACGGAGAAGCGCTCTTTACAGCTACCACGATCTTGTCGCCGATAGATGCGTAACGACGCTTCGTACCACCGAGCACACGGATACAAAGTACCTCCTTTGCACCGCTGTTGTCAGCTACTACAAGTCTGCTTTCTTGCTGTATCATAACTACTTAGCTCTTTCAATGATTTGTACTAATCTCCAACGCTTCGTTTTGCTCAACGGGCGGGTCTCCATAATGCGTACGGTATCTCCCTCATTAACGGTTGTATCCAAGCACTCAGCAACAAACTTAGTGGTCTTGTTTACGAACTTACCGTAGATAGGGTGCTTCACCTTACGTGCAACGGCAACGACAATGGTCTTCTCCATCTTGTTGCTGACAACCAACCCAATACGCTCTTTTCTAAGATTTCTTTCCATAACGGTAATTAACATTTAGAGTTCTTCTGGCCGAGAATTGTCAGCATACGTGCGATATCTCTGCGAGATTTCTTAATGATTGACGGATTTTCTACGGGCGATACTGCGTGCTGCACCTTCAACTGAGTGAGGTTAGCCTTCTCAGCTGCGATGCGCTCCTCGAGATCCTGCACCGACATCTCCTTTATTTCAGCACTTTTCATAATCTTTCAAGCTCCATTTTAGAGTGATGACTCGACATAGTCGCGTCGTACAATAAACTTAGTT
>JAFQAN010000024.1 GCA_017416915.1 Alistipes sp.
AAAAACCCTCTGAAACGATGTTTCAAAGGGTTTTGCTTGATTTTGTCCTTAAAACTTTTGGACTTGGAGCGGAAAACGAGACTCGAACTCGCGACCCCAACCTTGGCAAGGTTGTGCTCTACCAACTGAGCTATTTCCGCAATACTAACATCTTAAATTTACGACTACAACCTTTCGATTGCGAGTGCAAAGGTAAACCAAATTTCTTATTCTGCAAACTTTTTTTACACTTTTTTTTATCTTTTTTCTTTGCGCATATTATAACATATTGATAATAACAGTTTTATACTTATCGACAAACCCACATATTCTTTTCTCCACAACCACATTTTTTACCCGATTTATCACTAAACCGTCTATTCCAAAAGCTGGAACTCTGCGCATCTACTCAATAGAAGCCCCTCCAAACAGAGTCCGCTTACGTTAAGAATGGAATATTTTTCGTTCGTGAGGTTTCTCAACGCTGATAGAGTTGATATAATATCTAACATCGCCTATCGGGAGCGGATATTCAAATATCGTAGAGAGAGGATTATTGCTTAAAAGCGCATATCTGTATGTTTTTAATAATCAACAGATTAATTACTCGACCTCTTAAAAGGCATGTACGATGTTTGCTTTCTTCAAAAAAATAATGCTAAATAACTTTATATATTTTTTTGAGCATAAGGAGGGCGCTTGTATTATTGTCTATCAGGACCTCTTTGTGCGCTTTGTTGATGTTGAAGGCAATTGGGTTGGCTGATGCTTGACACGTAACATAGCCACCTTGCGCAAGGTGCGGGAGGGTGTTTGGCAATGGACCGAACACCCTCTCGGCTTATATCGGGAGCGGGTATAAAGGGGTGGCAGCACAAAAATTATGGCTAAAATTTTGGAGATTAAGAAATAATATCTATCTTTGCACTCCGATTGGGGGAGCATCCCGATTGTTATGGTCTGATGGCCGAGTGGCTAGGCAGAGGTCTGCAAAACCTCGTACAGCGGTTCGAATCCGCTTCAGACCTCAGATTTTGCAGAGCAGACGACTTGGTTTAAGTCGTCTGTTTTTGTTTGTATTTAGCTTGTGAGCAAGCTCCCATCAAAATACAATCAAACACCGCCTTACGACTTTTGCTCTGCTTCCGAATTCTGCACCCATTGCTCACCTTGCGATGCAGGGTTGCGGGGATAAGAGTATGTTTATATCTCGCACTTTCGTGCTTCGATTTGCGGTATCCCCGCGAGCGGCGGGCGTTGCCCTTGCTTCGAATCCGCTTCAGACCTCAGATTTTTGCAGAGCAGACGACTTTGTTTAAGTCGTCTGTTTTTGTTTGTATTTAGCTTGTGAGCAAGCTCCCATCAAAATACAATCAAGCCTATTGGTCAAAATAGTAGATAAAAACGGGGAAAGTGCCTGATTTTTACATATTTACACTATGCGCAGTAGAAACCGATAAATGGTTACCGAAAGTGAGGTCATCGCACCCCAGGCATAGATTGTTGAAGTCGAAATAGTTTTAGCTGATATTGCTATAAGAAAGTGTGATTGAAATTTTGTTTGCATATCAGAAAATCTTATTACCTTTGCACCAGAAACAGAAACAAACACCAATTAAAACTAATAAGATTATGAAAAACTATATTTGTATGCCTTGTGGCTGGACATACGACCCCGCGGTGGGAGATGTGGACAATGGTATTGCACCTGGTACAGCTTTTGACGAGCTGCCCGAAGATTGGACTTGCCCCGTATGTGGCGCACCAAAGCAGCTCTTTGAAGAGGAGAAGCTTAATAGATAATAACTTAAAAACTAATGTGATATGGAGACAAAGGATAGAGTATTAGCAACAATGAACGAGGCAGGTGAGCCTCTAAACGCAGGTAAGATTGCAGAGCTTTCGGGCATCGACCGTAAGGAGGTCGATAAGGCGATGAAGCAGCTGAAAGATGAGGGTGCGATAGTGTCGCCCGTACGTTGCAAGTGGACGCCTGCGAAGTAAAAGCGTTAGCACGCCACGAAGAGGAGTGGGACCGACTAAAATTTAGTTGGTCCCATTTTAGTTGTTTGGTGTGGTGCGGCAGATAGCCCTTATCACGACAGGGTATTCAGGGGATAGAGGGTATTCAGGGTGGCACGCGATTGACTGGGAATGGCTGGGAGGCGCGCCAACAAGACCACGGGACCACGGGACCACTGGACCACGAGACTGCGGGACCACGAGACCACGAGACCACGAGACCACGAGACCCCTGAAAAACCCAGGCGTTCCCAGGCGTTCTCAGGCATTCTCAGTCGTGCGTGGCTGTGCGAGGCAGCTTGACGTGAGAGTGGTACAGATGTGGTATCAAGTCGAAGTTTGGCTGGATGGGGGTGTACTTGGGCGTACATCCCCATTCAGACGAACGAGCTTGGTGCCGCAGATGCACCGCTATCACGACAAGGGCTTGGTGTCAGAAGGGCGCCGAGTGCTACACTCGGCAAAAATGCCGTCGATGGGTAGTACTTGAACGTACGTCCCATTGACGGCATTTTTTGTTAGGGGACGCAATCGACCCCTTATCACGCCAAGCTCTTGGTTTTTTGAAAAAAAACACGTATCTTTACGCCAAATTGTATATATAGAGAACGTAACAATGAGTTGTAACAAATATCATAAACCCGAGATGGGGCGTGGCTGCTGCTTCTGCGACTGCGGCGACGAGTTGGAGGCTAAGGCTGCGGAGGGGTGCTACAAACTCCACGAAACCGACTGGCTTGAAGAGTATCCCAACAACATACCCACCGACATCTTCGAGGTGCGATTTAAGAACACACGACGCTCATACTACCAGAATGTCAATGGCTTAGACCTTAAACGTGGCGACATCGTAGCGGTGGAGGCATCACCAGGTCATGACATTGGCATCGTATCGCTCACGGGCGATATGGTGGCAAAGCAGATGCGCCGCGTAGGCTTCAACCCCCACAACGGCGAATTCAAGAAGATATATCGCAAGGCGCGCCCCTACGACTTGGAGAAGTGGCAGGAGGCGATAGCTCTCGAACACGAGACGATGATAGCCTCGCGACAGATTGCTGCCGAGATGGGTCTTAATATGAAGATTGGCGATGTGGAGTATCAGGGCGACAAAATCAAGGCTATATTCTACTACATCGCCGACGAGCGTGTCGATTTCCGCGAGCTTATCAAGGTCTTCGCCGACAGATTCCGCATACGTATCGAGATGAAGCAGATTGGCGCACGTCAGGAGGCGGGACGCATTGGCGGCATCGGCGCGTGTGGCAGAGAGCTATGCTGTGCATCGTGGATGTCGAGCTTCTCGAGCGTAACGACAAATGCAGCACGTATGCAGGAGATATCGCTCAACCCGCAGAAGCTTGCAGGACAGTGTTCAAAGTTGAAGTGCTGCCTGATGTATGAGTACGACGTATATGCCGACGCACGACGCTCAATACCGCGCGTCAAGGAGCCATTGCAGACTATCGACGGCGAGTACTTCCTCGTGAAGATTGACCCGCTGGCACACACGATGACATTCTCGACGAGCAAGACGACAATGGCAAACCTCACGACGCTATCTACATCGCGCGTGAGAGAGATTATCGCCCTCAACCGCGCAGGACAGAAGGTCGATAAGCTGCTCTCGGACGATGCAATAGCGGTGTCGGAGGAGCCTACCTACCGCCACGAGGAGGATAGCATCACTCGCTTCGATAAGCAGGGTAAGCGCAACAAACGTAACAAGCGCCGCAACAACAACGCCGAGGGCAAGCAGAGTGAGGGTAGAGAGGAGAGGCAGAATGCCGAGGAGAAGCAGAACGAGCGCAGAGAGGAGCGCCGAGATAACCGCTCGGAGCGCCGCGAGGGTCGCGATATGTCGAAAGAGGGCAATGACCCCGTTAGCAACACCCGAAATACACCCCGCGACAATACGCAGCGTCAGGGACGCAACAACCGTAACCGCAATCGTAACTTCCGCGACCGTCGCAACAATGGCGAGGGTGGCGCAAACGGCAACGGTGGCAACGACAACAACGGCGATAAAGAGTAATAACACCAAACGACTAAGTAGCAGAGCGTTATGCAGATAATACTGAGACGTATAGTGGTGGTTGCGGTGGCGATGATAACACTCCTTACGGTGTCGTGTGGCAACACGGGACGCACCATCAAGGTTAAGGATTTTGAGAGCCGCCTGTGGTCTGCATCAGAAGATTTCTACTACGACAACAGCGACACCCTCTCACGCCGCGACATCTCGCTTGTGGTGCGCTACGACAAGGGCTACGTTGCCGACTCGGTAGCGATGACCATACTCACCGTATCGCCCGACTCGCTGGTATTCGAGGAGCCTTTCACGCTTCACATACCTCGCTTGGGGGACCTACGTCCCGAGGAGCAGAGTTTTGTATATCGTAGCAATGTGTTATTGGCGCGTTCGGGGCGTTACCTCTTCCGCCTGACACCCTTAGCACCCGTCGAGGGCATCGAGTCGATAGGCATCATCGTGGGTGAGAAGCAATAGGACGTAAGCGAGAAGCAATAAGTAATTAGAATAAGTGTCTCAATATGGGAAAAGATAAACTGCGTAAGTTTGCCGAGAACCTCACGTTCAAGTGTCTCGTGCAGCCCGAGTTCGACGACATATTCCGTAAGGACCACCCCCTAAAAGGGCGGTGGCACAAGGAGTTTTTTCACAACGACAACCCCATAGTCTTGGAGCTGGGCTGCGGTCGTGGTGAATATACGGTCGCTCTGGCGGAGCGCAACCCCGACAAGAACTATATAGGCATCGACATCAAGGGCGCACGTATGTGGCGTGGTGCAAAGACCGCCACCGAGCGCGGTATGACAAACGTGGGCTTTGTGCGCACACGCATCGAGTTCATCCGCTCGTTCTTCGCCCAGGGCGAGGTATCGGAGATATGGATAACCTTCCCCGACCCGCAGCTAAAAAGCCGCCGAGCAAAGAAGCGCCTTACCTCGCCGCTATTCTTGGCAGCCTACCGTGATATGCTTAGCGAGGATGGTGTTATCAACCTAAAAACCGACTCGAAGCACCTATACGCCTATACCGCCGCGGTCATCGAGCGCCTCGGACTGCCCGTCGAGGTGCAGAACGACGACATATACGGCTCGGGCTATGCCGACGAGGTGCTGTCGGTGAAGACCGCCTACGAGACAAAGTTTGTGACAATGGGTCTGCCCATAACATATACACGCTTCGGACTTGGCGCCTGCCAACACTTCGACCACTTCGACTGGGAGGGCGACGACGTGTTGGAGAAGGATGCCGAGGCAAACCGCACAAAAGCGTTTTAATCTTACTGACGATGGGAAAGAGAAGAAAGGATTTGCCCTTTATCGAGGGTCTGCATATAACCACCCTTGCCGCCGAGGGCAAGGCTATGGGTAAGGTCGATAATCAGGTGGTCTTTGTGCCTATGACCGTGCCAGGCGATATTGTAGATGTGCAGGTGCGCAAGCACCACCGCCGCTATATGGAGGCAACTGTTGTGCGCTATGTTGAGCGCTCGCCACTGCGTACCGAGCCATTCTGCGACCACTTTGGCGTGTGTGGCGGCTGTAAGTGGCAGAACCTACCCTACGACGAGCAGCTCAAACAGAAGACCAAGCAGGTTGAGGACCAGCTGGTGCGTATCGGACACCTCACCATCCCCGAGGTGCGCCCCTGCCTCGGCTCGGCTCGTACTCGCGAATACCGCAACAAGCTCGAATTTACCTTCGCCGACCGCCGCTGGCTTACCTACGAGGAGATTGCTGCGGGTGGCGACATAGAGCCTACACCCGCTGTGGGCTTCCATATACCAGGCTGCTTCGATAAGGTACTCGACATCGAGCGCTGCCACCTGCAAGACGACATCTCAAACCGCATACGTCTCGCCACTAAGCAGTACTGCATAGACCACGGCTATACATTCCACAACGCCCGCGCCCACGAGGGTCTGATGCGTACTATGGTGGTGCGCACCGCCTCGACAGGCGAGATTATGGTCATCGTGGTATTCAACGAGAATGACCGCGAGCGCATCGATGCCCTTATGAGCTACCTCAAAGAGGAGTTTAAGGAGATTACATCGCTGATATATATGGTCAATGATAAGTGGAACGACTCGTTGGGCGACCGCGAGCCTATATGCTTTGCGGGTAAGGACCATATCATCGAGCAGATGGAGGGTCTGCAATTCAAGGTTGGACCCAAGTCGTTCTACCAGACCAACTCGGAGCAGGCATACGAACTGTATAAGGTAGCTCGCGACTTTGCTGAACTCGGCGACGAGGATACGCTCTACGACCTATATACGGGTACAGGTACCATCGCCAACTTCTGCGCTCGCCGCGCTAAGAGGGTTGTGGGTGTGGAGTATGTCCCCGAGGCGATAGAGGATGCAAAGGTCAATTCGATGATTAATGGCATCGACAATACGACGTTCTATGCGGGCGATATGAAGGATGTGCTTAGCGACGAGTTTGTTGAGCGCAATGGTCGCCCCGACGTCATCATCCTCGACCCGCCACGTGCAGGTGTCGATGAGAAGGTGTTGGAAGTCATCAAACGAGCCGCCCCAGCGAGGATGGTGTATGTTAGCTGCAACCCCTCAACACAGGCGCGCGACTTGGCGATATTGGACGATATGTATGAGATTGTAGCTGTGCAGCCAGTGGATATGTTCCCGCACACACACCACGTGGAGAATGTTGTGAAGCTACGCAAACGCTAACCCTTTTAGAAGGGCGCAGTTTTTATAAATGTAATGATGCAAAAGGTACTACTTTTGCATCATTACCCATTTATAGAAAGGGGTGAAACGACGGGAGAACGACTGGACAATTCGACAGCTGCGTTCCAAAACACTCGCCGCCCCTCACTTTGCGGGTCGTCTTTCCGCCCAAAGCACTCACAGCCCTTCCTGTATTGCGGGTCATCTTTCGCATTGCGGGTAGGTTTTTACCTACCCACACGCTATCTGGCACTGCGAGACGACAAGACCGCGAGACGACTGGAAATGACTGAGAACACCTGAGAATGCCCGAGAACGACTGAGTAGCGCGCCAACAATACCGCGATACCACGA
>JAFQAN010000025.1 GCA_017416915.1 Alistipes sp.
ACAAGGATTGTCAGTCCTTTGCTCTACCAACTGAGCTATGGCACCAGCACCTCTACTCGGCTTATCTCATCCAAGCGAGTGCAAAGGTAACTATATTTTTTGTTTCTGCAAATTTTTATCCAAAAATATTTTATAAAATTATTCACCACATCCACTATTTTACACACAATACATTATTAATCAGCATATTACACTATCATAATATGCACAAGCCATTTAGGCTCATTTTTTGTTTTCACCCTCTACAAAGCCCACTTTTTCGAGGCATCATCTATTTTTTTTGCCCCTCGGGCGCGGTAGTTCAAAAAATTATACCTATATTTATGGTTCTAAAACTTATATTAAGCAACAGAAATGGCAACTAACATCACAACATCGTATGCGGGGCTGACACTCAAAAACCCCATCATAGCAGCAGCAAGTCCCCTAACTGCCACCGCAGACCAATGTCGCGAATTGGAGAAGGCTGGCGTTGCTGCCATAGTCATCAAGAGTATCTTCGAGCAGAGCATCGCTCACAACGCACACCGTCTTGCAGATATGCAATCGCACGGCGAGGAGGCGGACTACCTCGACGCATATATCGGCGAGCAGATGATTGGCGAGTGGCGCACCACCCTACGCGAGATTGAGGCCGCAACAACAATTCCTATCATCGCATCGATAGCTTGCCACACCACCGAGGCGTGGGTACGCTACGCCAAGATTGCCACCGAGGAGCGTATGGATGCCCTGGAACTCAACCTTATGAACATAGGCTTAGCATCAAAGCGCACCGACAATGGTACCATAGAGCAGCAGTTTATAGATGCCATAAATGCGGTACGCAGCGTATCAACCCTGCCCATCACCGTAAAGCTGGCGGTAAACCTTACCAACCCCGCATCACTTGCCGAGCGTATGAAGGCGTGTGGCGTCAAGGGCATCGTACTCTTCAACCGCCCGTACCCCATCGACATCGACATCGAGAAGCGCGAATACATCGCTGGACACACGCTAAGCTGCCTGAGCGACCTATCTACACCACTACGTTGGACAGGGTTACTCTCGGCCGAGGTGTCGAACATCGACTACGCTCTATCGGGCGGCGTACACACATGGCAGGATGTTGTAAAGGCCATATTGGCGGGTGCTTCGGCGGTACAGCTATGTAGCACACTATACAACAGCGGTCTCTCGCTCGTGCAGACCATGCTACACAACATTGCCGAGTGGCAGGAGGCACAAAACGAGGAGACGTTGGAGGGCTACCGCGGCAAGATGAACGCCTCGAAGGAGGAGTACGCCAACGAGCTTAAACGCATACAATATCTGCACTTCAAGGCGTAGGCACCACACGGAACAACCCATAACCCTATAAGCAACAATCTCGCAAGCAGATGAAAGGCATAGTATTAGCAGGTGGCAGCGGCACACGCCTCTACCCCATCACCAAGGGCATCAGCAAGCAGCTACTCCCCGTCTTCGACAAGCCGATGGTATATTATCCCATCGCAACGCTTATGATGGCGGGCATTCGCGACATCCTCATTATCTCGACACCCGCCGACATAGCCTCGTTTGAGCGCCTTTTGGGCAGCGGCGAGGAGTTAGGGATGCACTTTACGTACGCCGAGCAAGCTGCACCCAATGGTCTCGCCGAGGCATTTATCATAGGCAGGGAGTTTGTTGGCGAGGATGACGTATGTCTCGTTTTGGGCGACAACATCTTCCACGGAGCTGGCTTCGAGGAGCTATTGCAACGTGCCGCACAGCGTGTTACCGAGCATCGCACAGCCACCATCTTCGGCTACCGTGTAAATAACCCGCAGCGCTATGGCGTTGTGGAACTCGACGCTGAGGGTCGCGCACTGAGCATCGAGGAGAAGCCCGCTGAGCCACGCTCAAACTACGCAGTAACGGGGTTATACTTCTACCCCAACAGCGTCCTCGACATCGCCGCCAAGGTTACACCGTCGGCACGAGGCGAGTTGGAGATAACCTCCGTAAACGAGGAGTACCTAAACCGTCGAGAGCTACACGTCGAGCTACTTAACCGCGGCTTTGCTTGGTTAGACACAGGCACACACGACTCATTGGCCGAGGCATCTATCTTCGTCGAGGTCATAGAGAAGCGTCAGGGTCAAAAGATTGCTTGTTTGGAGGAGATTGCCTATCGCAACGGCTGGATAAGCCGCGAGGAGCTACATCGCCTTGCCGAGCCTATGCTCAACAACCAATACGGACAATATCTCTTATCACTATAAGAATGAAGCTAATACCTACCGACATAAAAGATGTAGTCATCATCGAGCCAGATGTTTTCAGCGATACGCGCGGCTACTTCTTCGAGAGTTTCAGCCAACGACGCTTCGAGGCTCTTTTGGGTCGCAGCATCGACTTTGTGCAGAACAACGAGTCGCGCTCGAAAGAGGGCGTCATACGCGGACTGCACTACCAGCGCGCACCACACGCTCAGTCCAAGTTGGTACGCGTAACACAGGGGGCGGTGCTTGACGTTGCGGTAGATATACGCCTCAGCTCGCCCACCTACGGCAAGTATGTCGCGGTGGAGCTTAGCGACGACAACCACCGACAGCTATTTATTCCGCGCGGTTTCGCCCACGGCTTTGCGGTGCTTCGAGGCGACGCAGTTGTGCAGTACAAGTGCGACGACTACTACGCCCCCGACTGTGAGGGTACGATACTTTGGAACGACCCACTCTTAGCTATTGATTGGCAGATAGAGCCGACAAAGGCAGTCGTCTCACAGCGCGACAACGAGGGCAAGAGGTTTGACCCCTCGGAGAAGATATTCGACTACAACACCGACTACTATGCTTAACATCCTCATCACTGGCGGGTTAGGGCAGTTAGGGCGAGCGTTAGTTGAAGCGAGTCGCAACACACCCAACCACTATATTGCGCTATCGAGTAGCGACCTCGACATAACCAACAAAGCGTGTATCGATGAGCAGATAGTGCGCCATCGTGCCGATGTAGTGATAAACTGCGCGGCATATACCGACGTGGAGCGTGCCGAGGATGAGCCTGCGGAGGCTATGCGCATCAACCGCGACGGTGTAGCAGCGCTTTCGGAGGTATGCCAACGACACAACGTCAAGCTGATACACATCTCCACAGACTATGTATTTGGTGGCGACACTTCACGTAGCACACCCTACACAACGACAGACTGCACAGCCCCAATAAACAGCTACGGACGCAGTAAGGCGGAGGGAGAGATGGCTGCGCTATCGGCAAATGGCATCGTCATACGCACGTCGTGGCTCTATGCGCCGTGGGGCAAGAACTTCTGCCGCACAATACTACGCATAGCCCAGCAGAACGCAGAGATTAGCGTCGTTGATGACCAGCGCGGCACACCCACTTCGGCATTGAGTCTTGCAAGGGCGATAACACACCTTGTCGATAGTGGCACATACGCCTCAATATCGGGCATACTGCACTTTACCGACGGCGGCGAAGGCACGTGGTGGGAGTTTGCGAGTGAGATTGTACGCCTCGCAAATATCGACTGCGAAGTTAAGCCCTGTACCAGCGCTGAGCGCAAGACAAAGGCGCAACGCCCCCGCTACTCGGTATTAGATAAGAGTGTAAAGATTGAGGGCATAACAATAACGCCATGGCAGGAGGCGTTAAAAGAGTGTATCGAACAGATAAACAAGATATAATGAGCAGACGCAATATACTTATAATGAGCAGACGCAATATACTTATTACGGGCGGCGCTGGCTTTATAGGTAGCCACGTAGTTCAGCACTTTGTCGAGAAGTACCCCGACTACCATATCGTTACCCTCGACAAGCTCAGCTATGCGGGCAACATCTCCAACTTAGAGCAAATCTTACACCGCAGCAACCACACCTTTATCGAGGGCGACATAACCGATAGGCAGCTGGTCGAGGAGATATTCTCGCGCTACGCTATCGACGGCGTACTACACCTCGCCGCAGAGAGCCACGTCGATAGGTCGATAAGTGCGCCTATGGTCTTTGCTCACAACAACATCATCGGCACACTGACACTTTTGGAGGCGGCACGCAAGGCGTGGGCAGGCAACTACGCAAATAGGCGTTTTCACCACATCTCCACCGACGAGGTATATGGCGCCCTACCACTCGATGGCGGCACATTCAGCGAGACATCACGCTACGAGCCTCACTCACCATACTCGGCATCTAAGGCGTCGTCGGACCACTTCGTACGCGCCTACCACGACACCTACTCACTACCAACGGTTATTACCAACTGCTCGAACAACTACGGCGAGAGGCAATACCCCGAGAAGCTGATACCTTTATTTATATATAATATAGTACGCCGACTGCCGCTTCCCGTGTATGGCACGGGGTGTAATGTGCGCGATTGGTTATATGTCGGCGACCACGTAAAGGCGCTCGACAAGGTCTTTCACGAGGGTATCACGGGCGAGACCTACAACATTGGCGGTGGCACGGAGCTGAGCAACATAGAGCTTGTAAGGATGCTTATACGCTGCGTCGATAGTGAACTTGGACGTCCCGAGGGCGAGAGTCTCGACCTCATCAGCTACGTAGAGGACCGTGCAGGACACGATTTACGCTATGCCATAGACTCATCGAAACTACGCGATAGATTAGGCTGGCAGCCCAAGATGTCGTTCGAAGAGGGGTTACGCCGCACCGTACGCTGGTATCTCGACAACGAAGAGTGGGTCGAGCAGAGCATACGGCGTAACAAATAGAAAAGAGAGTGCCACGGGATAGTACAGTCCGTGGCACCTCTCTTTTGCGATGTAGCACATATTGCGATTTACCCGCTAAATAGCGAGGAGATTGCCCGTATATTGCACACTATTGTAGAAGGGAGAGGAGATTGTCAGCGTAGCACCGCCATAATGCGAATAGACCTCGAAATTGAAGGTGTAGTCGGTGGCGGAGAACATAGTACTCTTAAAGGTGATGTTCCAGCCGTCGTGCGTCTGCTCGGCAACATACCCCTCCACCGAGGGTAAAACATAGTTAAATAACACAGGATAGTAAGGTGGCACATAACCCTTAATAAAGGGCATACATACATCCACAGCCGTATCCCAGACAACAATTTCGTAGTTGGGATTTACCAAATTGCGCATCATACCTGCGGGCATCTGCTGCATCGTCTGCGGCACAAAACGATAGTTGTGCGACAGCACCAACGAATCGAGGAACTTCTCGTAGGCGGCAATACGCTCGGCGCGACGTTGCTGACGCGCAAGTTGCTGTGCAGTGCGCTCTGCCGACTTCTTAGCACTATCTTCGGGCTGTGCCTCGCCACTTGTTACCAACGCCAGGCTGACGACCAGTGCCACAGCCACGGCAATAAAAAGAGTACGTTTCATAGGCATAAGTTTTGCCTGAAACTTGGCAATTATTGCGCCAAAACGCTATAATACACCTTTGAGATAGTTGCCCGTATAGCTCTGCGGAGTATTGGCCACCTCCTGTGGAGTACCCTCCGCGACAATCATACCGCCACCACGACCACCTTCGGGACCCAGGTCGATAATCCAGTCGGCAACCTTTATAACATCCAAGTTATGCTCGATGACAATCGCCGTATTACCGCAGTCCACCAAGCGGTTGATGACATCCAAAAGTTGTCGTATATCCTCAAAGTGCAGACCCGTAGTAGGCTCATCGAGTATGTAGAGTGTGCGTCCCGTCTCGCGCTTGGCAAGCTCGGCGGCGAGCTTTATGCGCTGCGACTCACCACCCGAGAGTGTGGTGCAGGGCTGACCGAGCGTCAGATAGCCTAAACCTACCTCCTGAATGGCGCGTAGCTTCTGATATATCGACGGGATATTCTCGAAGAACTCCACCGCCATATTGATAGTCATATTCAGAACATCGTTGATGCTCTTACCCTTATACTTCACCTCCAACGTCTCGCGATTGTAGCGATGACCGCCACAGGCACGGCAGCGCACATAGACATCGGGCAGGAAGTTCATCTCAATAGTCTCGTGGCCCGCACCACGGCACACCTCGCATCGTCCACCCTTCACGTTGAACGAGAAGCGTCCCGCCTTATAGCCGCGTATCTGTGCATCGGGCGTCTGCTCGAAGAGCTTACGAATATCTGCAAAGACATTCGAGTAGGTGGCGGGGTTACTGCGCGGAGTGCGACCAATGGGAGATTGGTCCACCACGACAAGTTTATCGACACCCTCTAAGCCCTCGACGGCATGGTAAGGCAACGGCTGGTCGTAGGAGTGATATAGATGGCGCGAGAGGATAGGTCGTAATGTACCGTTAATGAGCGACGACTTTCCCGAGCCAGAGACACCCGTAACACAGACAAACTTACCCAGTGGCACACGTAAATCGACACCTCGAAGGTTATTTCCGCGAGCGCCACGCAGCACTATCTCCTTGCCACTACCCTCTCTCAGGGGCGACACTCGTTCAATACGTCGGCGTCCCGTAAGGTAGTCCGCCGTTATCGAATCGCTCTTCAAAATATCATCAAACGAGCCTTGTGCCACAATATTTCCACCACGACGGCCCGCCTTTGGTCCCACATCGACAATATAGTCTGCCGAACGCATCATATCCTCGTCGTGTTCAACAACAATAACCGAGTTACCCGCATCGCGTAGGTTTTTGAGGCTGTTTATAAGGCGTCGATTGTCCCTCTGGTGCAGACCGATACTCGGCTCATCGAGGATGTAAAGCACATTGACCAACTTGGAGCCTATCTGCGTAGCAAGACGTATGCGCTGCGACTCTCCACCCGAAATTGTTCGTGAGGCACGCGACAGCGACAGGTAGCCCAAGCCCACATCGACCAAGAAGCCAAGGCGCTCGCGTATCTCCTTGATAATATCGCGGGCAATGGTCTGCTCCTTATCGTCCATAAGTGTTTCGATATTAGACATCCACTCCGCAAACTCGCTGATAGACATCGCTGAGACATCGGCAATACTCTTATCGCCAATACGGAAGTAGAGCGATTCGGCTTTTAGGCGTGAGCCACCACACGTAGGACATATCTGCGACACGAGAAACTGCTCACGCCACTTCTGCCCACGCTTGCTCTGCTCATCGACATCGCGCATAATCCACTCCGAGAGTCCCATCCATTGCGAGAGGCGATTACCGCCAACGGACGAGAACTCGGCAAGATTAATCATCAGTGGCTCGCTATCGCCGTATAATATGGCGTTCATACCCTCGTGCGATATGGCATCTATCGGGTCATCGAGCGTAAAGTCGTAGCGACGTCCAAGCATTTCGAGCATCGCAAAGAGCATACTATTGCTATACTTTCCAAAAGGCTCAATACCGCCCTCTCTGAGCGACAGGCTACCATCGGGGGCAATCTTGCGTATATCAAACACAGCCCTCTCGCCCAAGCCATTGCAGTCGGGGCAGGCGCCCTTAGGCGAGTTAAACGAGAAGGTATGAGGTTGCGGCTCCTCGAACGCCTCGCCCGTAGTCGGACACATCAGGTGGCGCGAGAAGTATCGTATTCCCTCGGTGTCGTAGTCGTAGAGCATCATCGTACCCTTGCCCTGGCGCATACTCTCTGCAAGCGATGTCATCATACGTTCACGATGTTGCTCACCAATTACAAGGCGGTCGATGACCATATCAATAGTGTGTATCTTGTAGCGGTCGAGCTTCATACCCGCCGTGAACTCGCGTATCTCGCCGTCGATGCGGGCATAGAGATAACCCTTGCGCGCCATCGTCTCGAACAGCTCACGATAGTGGCCCTTGCGACCCTTAACCACGGGGGCGAGGAAGGCGACACGTCGTCCAGGATAGCTCTCTATCATAAGGTCGCATATCTGCTCATCGCTATACCGTACCATACGCTCCCCCGTGGCGGGCGAGTAGGCACGTGAAGCGCGGGCATAGAGCAGACGCAGAAAGTCATTAATCTCGGTAACGGTACCCACCGTCGAGCGCGGATTCTTGTTTGTTGTCTTCTGCTCGATAGCTACCACAGGGCTAAGACCCGTAATCTTATCGACATCGGGACGCTCCATATTACCCACAAACTGACGAGCATACGCCGAGAGGGTCTCCATATAGCGGCGCTGACCCTCGGCATAGATAGTGTCGAACGCCAACGACGACTTTCCCGAACCCGAAAGACCTGTGATGACCACAAGGCTGTCGCGTGGTATGGCAACATCCACATTTTTAAGGTTGTGGACGCGCGCTCCTGTAACCTCTATCAGTTTTTTCGCCATAGGACACTCTCCCACCTTTACAACATCGACGATAGTAGCGACTGCAACGATATCCACCCCATAAGGTCAATAAACGAGACGACGATAACTACCAACGTAAACACCTTAACAAACTTCACGCCCCAGCCGATAGCCCAATGCGACGCCATCACCGCTCCGATGATATTACCCGCACCGTGCAGCAGACCAACACCATAATCAACCTGACCGTTAATCATAAACACGGCGAGTGCAAAGGGTGTCGAGAGGAATATAACACAGCCTTTAAGCACGTTGGCTGTGATAATATCCAACTTCATAGTCCATATCGTAACGGCAAGAATCAAGAAGCCGAGACCGATGTATATGTAGCCGCCATAGAAGCCCACAATGAGGAACCATATATAGTGCCACCAGCGTATCGTAAGAGAGTGTCCCGTATGCAGATGGGGGCGCTGTCTATCGAAGATTAGATAGACAAGTATCACTGCAAGTACGACACTGAGACATATCCTGAACGTCGTATCATCAACCTCCATAGCCACCATCGAGCCGAGGATGTTACCTATAATCGCAGGGATAGAGAGCAGCAGACCGCTCTTTATATCGAGCATACGTTTACGGATAAATGTCAGCGTCGATGAGAGGTTTTGTAGCACCACCGCAATACGATTTGTGCCGTTTGCGACATTCACGGGCAGCCCCATAGCCATAAACAGCGCCATAGATATTACCGAGCCGCCACCTCCCAGCGTATTGATAATACCAACGATGACACCCGACACTAATAACAATATTATCTCGTTTGACTCCATATATTTGCGTTATTCGGTTATTACAAAATTATCGGCATCACGACCTACGGGAAACTTCTCACGGAATGCCTCCAAGCGCGACATATCCAGCTCCACAACCTCTACTCGCTCCTCTTCGCCAAGCTCCACTACCGCCCTGCCATAAGGGTCTATAAGCGCCGAATCGCCCGCATAGCTTAACTGCGGCTCACTGCCCGTACGATTTACGCCCACGACGTAACATTGATTCTCCACGGCACGCGCCCTAAGTAGCAGCTGCCACACATCGCGACGTGGTGCTGGCCATAACGCCGAGTATATCGCCACATCGTAGTCGCCCCTTTGACGACTCCACACCGCAAAGCGCAGGTCATAACATATTTGCAGCAGGTATCTCACGCCGCGCCACTCGACAACACGTCGGCTTGCTCCCCTATCGAAGAACTGTGCCTCGCCGCCGATACTGAACAGATGTCGCTTATCGTAGTACTCCACCTCACCCGAAGGCTTCACAAAGAGCATACGGTTGCGATACGCACCCGCCTCGTCGATGATTGCCACCGAGCCAACAATAGCGGCATCCTTACTCTGTGCCATACGTCGCATCCACTCCAACGTACAGCCCGACATACTCTCTGCCACCTCACGCGGGTCGGTAGCAAAGCCCGTTTGAAACATCTCCGAAAGCACAAAGGTATCTGCCTCGACAGATTGCATCATACGCTCCAACGTAGCAAGATTTTTCTTCACATCCTGCCACGCTATATCGTACTGTATCAGTGCTACGCGGTGTCCCATATTCGTTATTTTGTCGCCACATAGAAGAGGTCGAACGAGCGGTCGCTAACCTCTTCAATGACGTAATCATCCATACTTATTGTCTCCGTAAGCTCCACATTTTTGCTATGTAGGCGACGGCGATTTATGCGATTGAGCATATCGTATGGCAGCTGCAACATCCAGCGTGGTAGGCGGTGTTGTAGGTCAAGCAGGTCGTAGCGCATAATGCGTCGTACCGACTCTCGATTCTTCTCGTAGTACTCCCACACCTTGTCCCTACCCGACACGCCGAGTCGCTCTACGTTTGCGAACTCCGACAGCAACATCTCCAACTCGTAGGCATCGTACTCGCGCACGTGCCACGGGTTGCGCGTCAGAGACATCGGGCGGTTGGGCGTGGTAACGACGAAGCGCCCACCCCTACGCAATACACGCAGCACCTCGCGAACAAGCTCCTTGTCGTGCTTGATATGCTCGATGACCTGAAACGACACAACCGTATCGAACGACTCATCGTCGAAGGGCAGTGGCGGCACCTTGCACTCTCGAAACTCCACGTTCTCAGGCAACGACGACTTATCGACGGCGCAATACTTATCGAGAGTGATGTAGCTATCTGCCACCGACGCCAATATCTCTACGCCATAGCCCGTGCCTGTGCCAATCTCCAACACACGACCCTTCACATAGTTACGCGCCGTAACATACGCCAACTTCGAGCGCTGAAACACAAAGTTGTCGCTCACATCGCGCGATACCCTCTCTGCCGTCTTCATCGCCATAGTTGCTACTTAATTCTCTCAATACCGTACTCCGTCTGGCGCACCTTCTGCTTGCTGAGCAACATACCCAAAGCGCGCTTAAACACCTTCTTACTCATACCCGTAAGGCGTGAGACATCCTTCGGGTCGCTCTTATCGTTTATTGGCAATACGCCACCATGCTCCGTAAGCAACGCTTCAAGCCTTACAACAGAACTCTCGACCTCCGCCAAACCTTGCTGCTGCAAGCTAACGTCGATACGCATATCTTCGGTAATCTTACGCACCCAGCCACGACATCTGTCGCCAATGTGGATAGGTCGAAAGAGCTGATTCTTGTATATCATCGCCCAATGGCGGTTGTTGATAACCACACGATAGCCAATAGGCGTCTCGAATGCCACCAGAACATCGACTTCGTCGCCAACTCTAACCGTGAGAGGCTCTTCGTTATAGATAAACGGCTTAATCTTGTTTGTCGCCACGCAACGTCCCGTGCGGTCATCGACATACATATACACCACCGTAAGCTGCCCTGCCACCACTGCGCCCTGCTGGTTACGGTTGGGCAAGAACAGATGCTTTCCCGACAGACCCCAGTCGAGGAATGCGCCGTGTACGCTCTTATCTACAACCTTCAATGCCGCCACCTTACCGACGGTGATATAGGGTGTCTCGGTAGATGCCACTAAGCGATCCTCCGAGTCGTGATATACGAAGACCTCCACCTCGTCGCCCTCCTTCATATCGAGTTTGGCGAAGCGATTGGGCAGCAGCACCTCGCCCTCGCCGCCATCGGTTAGATACAAACCAAAGTCGGAAATACGGTTCACGGTGAGCTTCTGAATTTCTCCTGTTTTCATACATTAAATAATATATAGTTTGTAAAGATAGTTATTTTTTTGCAAAATCGAAAGCAAACCACAACAAACAGACTACTATTGACGCAAATTTATCACAAATAGCACCTTCAAGCATACCTCCAACAACACTTTGTCGCACTCATTTTTAGGCTCACGGCACAGGTTTTGAGAAATTTTGTTACCTTTGTAGTTGTGAACAACACTATTCGCGAACATATCAAAGAGCAGGTTGCGGCATTGCCACACTCGCCAGGCGTCTATCAGTTTATCGACCGCAACGGCACGATAATATACGTCGGCAAGGCAAAGTCGCTAAAACGCCGCGTCTCGTCCTACTTTGTCGAAAACCGCGACCACTCGGCAAAGGTTATCGTACTCGTAAGACAGGTCGTCGATATTCGCCATATCGTCGTGGATAGCGAACAAGATGCGCTGCTGCTCGAAAACTCACTAATTAAGACCTTACAGCCGCGCTACAACATCCTACTCAAAGACGACAAGACCTACCCGTGGATAGTCATTCGCCGCGAACCCTTCCCGCGCGTACAATCGACACGTCAGCTCGTACGCGACGGCTCGCAATATTTTGGTCCTTACGGCTCAATATCGACACAACGCTCACTGTTAGAGTTTATTCGCGAAGTGATACCTCTTCGCACGTGCAAGCTAAACCTTAGCCAGTCGAATATTCTTGCCGCCAAGTATGGCGTATGTCTGCAATACCACTTAGGCAACTGCAAAGCGCCCTGCATCGGCAAGCAGAGCGAGGAGGAGTACGCCGCAAGCATATCACTCGTGCAGTCAATCTTAAAAGGCGACCTTCGTCCCGTGCGCAAGTGGCTCGAAGAGGAGATGGCGCGCGCCGCCGAAGAGCTACGCTTCGAGGCCGCCGAGGGGTATAAAAACCGACTGCGAGCGCTAAACGACTACCAGTCGCGCTCGGTGATTGTAAGTTCAAAGATTGTCGATTGCGACGTCTTCTCGCTACTTTTGGACGACGATGTTGCCTACTGCAACTTCCTGCGCATACGCCACGGCTCGATAGTGGCGGTACAGACCGTGCGCCTAACAACAGGCATCGACAATAGCGAGGAAGAGCTGCTATCTGCCGCCATACAACACATCGTCGAGAATATCGCTGGGGAGCTTGCGCGCGAGGTCATAGTACCCATAATGCCCACGGTAGCGCCGCTCTACGACGGCGTTACCTTCAACATTCCGAAGCGAGGCGAGAAGGCTGAACTGCTCGAATTTTCGTTGAAGAGCGCGCGAATATACCGCGCCGAACTGATGAAAAACTTGGAGATAAAGAACCCCGAGCGACACACCGAACGACTGATGAACGCTATGCAGAAGGAGCTACACCTCAGCCATCAGCCACGCCATATCGAGTGCTTCGACAACTCAAACCTTCAAGGCACTTTTCCCGTGGCTTCGTGCGTCGTATTTCGCGACGGTAAGCCCTCGCGCAAGGAGTACCGACACTTCAACGTCAAGACGGTAGAGGGACCCGACGACTTCGCCTCAATGCGCGAGATTGTATATCGCCGTTATGCCCGCCTCTTAGAGGAGGGGGCAGAACTCCCCGACCTCATCATTGTCGATGGAGGTAAGGGGCAGCTATCGAGTGCCTACGGCGTACTCTGCGAGTTAGGCATCGAGCAGCGTGTACCTATCGTGGGACTTGCTAAACGCATCGAGGAGGTATTCTACCCTAATGACCCGATGCCATACTATCTCAGTCGCACGGGCGAGCCTCTCAAAGTAATCTGCCACATACGCGACGAGGCACACCGCTTCGGCATCACGTTCCACCGCCAGAAACGCAGCAAGGCGTTCATTGACAGCGAGCTAAGCCATATCAAAGGTATTGGTAGCAAGAGCCTCACCGCTCTACTTCGCAGGTTTAAGAGCGTAAATGCCGTGCGCGATGCCTCCGTCGAGGAGCTTAGCGACGTTGTAGGCGAGAGCCGCGCTCGGGCAATAAAAGAGTACTTTGCGTGGAGCGATATTTGCGACAAGGGCGAATCAAATAACAACACTATAAACAATGCGTAGTACGATGATTATAAAAAGTCTATCCGACGTCTTTGTAGGTTGTGTAACAGAGGGCTTAGAGCAGCTGCTACCGCAGCGCAGAGTGGTCGCCATCGCCGATGCCAACATCGACCGTCTCTACCCCGACCTCGTACACCGCTTCGACCATATAATAATAGGTCAGGGCGAGGCAAACAAAAACCTCGATACCGTACAACATATCTATCGTCAGCTGATGGAGATGGGCGCCGACCGCTCGACAATGCTTCTCGGCATAGGCGGCGGCATAACTACCGACATTGCAGGCTTCGTGGCGGCTACATATATGCGCGGCTTGGAGTACGGCATAATCTCAACGACGCTACTCGGTCAGGTCGATGCCTCGGTAGGTGGCAAGAATGGAGTGAACGTCGCCGACTACAAAAATATGGTAGGCACATTCCTACAACCCCGTTTCGTCATCCTCGATGTCGAGATGCTACATACCCTACCTCGTCGTGAGCTACGAGCAGGTATGGCTGAGGTGGTCAAGAGCGCAATCATTGGAGATAGGGAGCTATTCGACTACATCGAGACACACGCCGCCAACATTTACGCCGATAGCGAGGCATTGCAGGAGGCTGTACTACGCTCAATACGCCTAAAACTCGACATCGTTGAACGCGACGAGCGCGAGAGCGGCATACGACGAGTGTTAAACCTCGGACACACCATAGGACACGCCATCGAGAAGTGCTGTCGTGAGCTAAACCACGGTGAGGGCGTAGCTGTGGGTATGTCGATGATGGCACACGCAGCAGTAAAGCGCGGCATAATGCAGAGCGCGGAGGCGGAACGCATCGACTCGTTGCTAACCGCACTCGGCTTTACGCTCACACCCCCTGTTGCCATCGCCGAGATTATGCGCGAGGTGCGCCACGACAAGAAGAAGCACGACAACATACTGCGCGCCGTGCTACCCGAGCGTATAGGCAAGTGTCGCATCGAAGAGCTGACGTTTGACGAGTTCGAGCAGTTGTTTCAATAACCACTTATAACACATTATGGCAAAGGCATATATACTATTGGCTGATGGTTACGAGGTAATCGAGGCACTTGCATCAATAGATGTGATGCATCGCGCCGACATAGACATCGTTCGTGTGGCCGTCGGCAACTCATTAGACGTTACATCGTCGCACAACTTGGCCACCATACACTGCGACTGCACCATAGACGAGGCGCGCTTCGAGGATGGCGACGCATTGATACTCCCAGGAGGCAACCCTGGCTACATAAACCTCCGCACAAGTGCAAAGGTGTGCGACGCCGTCCGCGACTTCTACAACTCGGGGCGCATCGTTGCTGCGATATGTGGCGCGCCCACGGTCCTATCTGCGGCTGGCGTGGCACACCATAGAGAGATAACGTGCCACTCGTCGGTAATTAGCCAGATGGGCGAGTACACCTATCGCGGCGGCAGCGTTGTCGAGGATGGCAACCTTATAACGGGTGCGGGAGCAGGAGTTTCGGTAGAGTTTGCATTGGCAGTCGCGGCACGCCTAACCGACAGCAAGAGGCTATCACAAGTGCGCCGCGGGATGGAGCTATAACACAAAACAGAGAGAGAGGACAGACAAAAACGCTTGTCTGTCCTCCCTGTTTTTTATCGACTAAATTACCTCTGCAAAGGCATCTTATCCAATCGACGCTGGTGGCGACCACCCTCATACTCGGTCTCCAACCAAATATCGAGCATCGCCAACGCCTCATCGTTAGAGATAAAACGTGCAGGCATACACAAGACGTTAGCGTTGTTGTGCTGACGCGACAACTTGGCAATCTCAGGAATCCAGCAGAGAGCAGCACGGATGCCCTGATGCTTGTTAAGTGTCATTGAGATACCCTCGCCCGAGCCACAGAGGCCAATACCGCGCTCCAAGCAACCGTTCTCGATAGCATCTGCCAGCGGGTGTGCGAAATCAGGGTAATCTACCGACTCCTCTGAGTGAGTGCCGAAGTCCTCAACCTCGAAGCCCTTGCTCGACAGGTAGCCCACCAAAAATTCTTTAAGTTCGTACGCTGCGTGGTCGCAGGCAATACCAATTTTCTTGCTCATAGTGTTATAGTTTTAAGGTTTTATTCTGTTTTAATATCAATCCGACAACTCAAACCGAGCGGTTGGCCACTACTCCTTTGAGGCTCGCTTACGATCTACCTCCGAGAGTAAAATCTTTCTTAGACGCATCGCCTTAGGCGTTACCTCAACATACTCATCCTCGCGGATATATTCGAGAGCCTCCTCCAACGAGAATACCACGGGAGGTGCCAACGACGCCTTCTCGTCAGAACCCGAAGCGCGCATATTGGTAAGCTGCTTTGCCTTAGTTACGTTTACGGTAATATCGTTCGAGCGGGTATGCTCGCCGACAACCTGACCGCAATAGACCTGCTCCATTGGCGAGATAAAGAAGCGACCTCTATCTTGCAATTTGTCAATCGAGTAGGCGTATGCCGTACCCGTTTCGGAGGCGATGATAGAGCCGTTGGTGCGCATCTCCATATCGCCCATCCACGGTGCGAACTCCTTCAAACGGTGCGTCATAATAGCCTCGCCCGCCGTGGCAGTGAGCATATTTGAGCGCAAGCCGATGATACCACGCGAAGGAATAGAGAACTCCAAGCGTGTACGCTCATTTGCCGACTCCATATTGACCAACACACCCTTACGACGTGTCGTAAGCTCGATAACCGTACCAGCGTACTCGTCGGGGCAATCGACCATCATCTCCTCGACAGGCTCGCACTTTACGCCGTCGATAATCTTGGTGATAACCTTAGGCTGACCCACTTGCAGCTCGTAGCCCTCACGACGCATAGTCTCGATAAGCACCGACAGATGCAACACACCACGACCATAGACCACAAACGAGTCGGCATTCTGACCAGGCTCAACGCGCAGTGCGAGATTCTTCTCCAACTCGTGATCTAAACGCTCCTTGATATGGCGCGATGTAACATACTTGCCATCCTTACCAAAGAATGGCGAGTTGTTAATGGTGAATAGCATCGACATTGTAGGCTCGTCGATAGCAATCGGCGGTAGCGGCTCGGGGTTGGTGTAGTCGCAGATGGTGTCGCCAATCTCGAAGCCCTCAATACCCACAAGGGCGCATATCTCGCCGCACTCCACCCTATCGCTCTTCGTCTTACCCAAGCCCTCGAAGACCATAAGGTCCTTAATTTTGGTCTTGATAAGCGTACCATCGCGCTTGGCAAGCACAACATTCTGTCCCGCGCGAAGCTCGCCACGGGTAATCTTACCCACGGCAATACGACCTACATAGGGCGAATATTCGAGCGACGTAACGAGCATCTGCACCGTGCCATCGACCTTGCGAGGCTCGGGAATCTCGTCGATAATGGTATCCAAAAGCGGTGCGATAGAGTCGGTACGCTCCGTTGCGACGTGCGACATCCAGCCCTGCTTCGCCGAGCCGTAAATCGTCTTGTAGTCGAGCTGCTCCTCGGTAGCGCCGAGCGTGAACATTAGGTCAAAGACCTGCTCGTTTACCACCTCGGGGCGGCAGTTGGGCTTATCGACCTTGTTGATAACCACAATAGGCTTCTTGCACAGCGACAGAGCCTTCTGCAATACGAAGCGCGTCTGTGGCATAGTACCCTCAAAGGCATCGACAAGCAGCAACACACCGTCGCACATATTTAACACACGCTCCACCTCGCCACCGAAGTCGGCGTGTCCTGGGGTATCGATGATATTAATCTTGTAGTCTTTGTATATTACCGACACGTTCTTCGAGAGGATGGTTATACCGCGCTCGCGCTCAATGTCGTTGTTGTCAAGGATAAGGTCGCCACCTGTCTGCTCGTTATCGCGCAGAAGGTTACCCTGCAAAATCATCTTATCGACCAACGTCGTCTTACCGTGATCTACGTGGGCGATAATTGCGATATTACGTAATTTCATCTTATATTGATTTTATACGCGACAAAGATACAAAAACAAATTCAAAAACATTCAACCACACGCCCAAAATATACTATACAAAATATTTTAGCGGGTGTAAATGCAACACATTTGCGAAATTATACTATCTTTGTGTAATAATTTAGAACTAACCGACTTTAACAGAGCGTATGAGACTATTTACACTTGCCATAACATTCGCCGCGTTGCTCTTCACGGGCTGCTATAAGGATGAGATTAACCCCCGCAAGGTAAACCTTTCGGTAGCCGTAGAGTGTATATACGAAGAGGTAGGCGACACCACCACCGCCCACACCTACCTTTGCAAAGGCACTCTCAGCGGCTTTTCGGGCAAGTGCAGCGTAGCAGTTGAGGAGCAGAACCTCACGGAGCATCGTTGCGACTTGCAGGTATCGGGCGACAAGACACCCTTCGAATTTACGTTTAAGAGCAGTTGCGATAGCTCGCTAAACGCAGAGCCTGTAACGTTTAACGTCGTGGTCTATGACCAGTACTCCAATACGCTGTGCCAAACAACGGCTGTGGCGATAAAGCGGTAATACGGCACCCTCAGCAGCGCGAGGCAGTGCGCTATTGCCACGCTCCCAAGCGAGATGAATTTTTGTCAGAGGGGGTTAGATGTGGGTAGTGCCGCAGATAGACTCTTATCACAAAAATTGTTTGGCGTCAGAAGGGTGCCGAGTGCTACACTCGGCAAAAATGCCGTCGATGGGTAGTACTTGAACGTACGTCCCATTGACGGCATTTTTTGTTAGGGGACGCAATCGACCCCTTATCACGACAAGAGCTTGGTGGGAGAAGGGTTGCAGATGTGTTCTATCGCAAAAGAGAGTGCCGTGGGATAGTACTAAAACGTACAGTCCACGGCACTCTACTTTTTGGGATAGGACGCAGATGCGCCCTTATCACGCCAAACTACTCGTATTGACCCGTCTTTAAGCGCATAACCTCATCCTTTGTGAGGAAACGCCAAGCACCTCGTTTGAGATTCTTCTTGGTAAGACCTGCATAATATACTCTGTCGAGCTTCTGCACGGTGTAGCCCAGATGCTCGAACATACGACGTACGATACGGTTACGACCCGAGTGAATCTCCACACCTACCTCGCACCTATCCTCGCTTGTATAGGCTATCTCATCGGCAAAAATCTCGCCGTCTTCGAGCGTGATACCCTCGGTAAGGGTCTCCATATCGGCACGGGTAAGAGGCTTATCGAGCGTTACCTGATATATCTTCTTCTTGTTGCACGAGGGGTGCGTTAGCTGACGTGTGATGTCGCCATCGTTGGTAATAAGCAGCAGTCCCAATGAGTTCTTATCGAGACGACCTACGGGATATACGCGCTCGGTGCAAGCATTCTTCACCAAGTCCATAACGGTCTTATCGGCATACGGGTCGTCGAGCGTCGTAACATAGCCCTTAGGCTTGTTAAGCACCAAATATACATTCTTCTCGCCCTGCAAACGCTCGTCATTGAAGCGCACATCATCGGTAGGTAAAATCTTAGTACCCAGCTCGGTAACGACCTTACCATTAACCGTTACTACACCTGCAAGGATAAACTCGTCGGCCTCGCGGCGTGAGCAGATACCCGACTGCGAGATAAAGCGGTTGAGACGTATCTCGCCCGTCTGACGATTGGGGTTATACTTAGGATAGCTGCGTGGCTTCTCGTCGCGACGCGGTGCGCCCGACTTCTTGAAATTTGAGCCACCCTTATATGAACGACGCTCCCCACCCTCCGCCGAGCGGAGGTCATCCCTCTTGCGGTAGTCGCTATTTGAGCGATGGTCGCCCTTGGCACGGGCATCATCCCTACGCGGACGGTAGCCGCCCTCGGTCGAGTTGAAGTCATCGCGGCGATTATCGTAGCTGCGCGAACGTGTACTCTCGTTACGGCGGTAGCCACCACGCTCAGCCGAGCGGAAGTCATCCTGTCGGCGATAGTCGTCGTGCGACTCGCGACGGGGACGCTGCTCCTCGCCACGAGTGGTGTACTCCGAGCGCAGACGGTTGTCGTCGGTAAAATGGGGGTTAAACGAACGCTTCGCGGGTGCAGCACTACGCTGACGAAACTCTCTTTGTCCCTCGCTATCAGCCTCGCGGCGAGGGCGGGGACTACGCTCAACGCGCTCCGTAGAGCTGATACGCTGACGCTTATCACGAGCAAAGCGCGATAGGTTAGCCGTTGAGTCTGTGTTGTAATTTTTCATTTTATAAAAGTACTAATAAATAAGACGCGGCAAAGGTAACTTTTTTTTTCTGAACTCGCAACTTTCACAAGATGTATGCCAAAAATTGTGTTTCATACCGATTATTTGTATAACTTTGCGACATAATTGGAGAGTTATGAACAAGGCAATATTTCGATTAGCAATACCTAACATCATATCGAACATCACAGTACCGCTTATGGGCATTGTCTCGACAGCCATTGCGGGACGCATAGGCAACAGCGATGATGCTATCGCCATAGGCGCACTCTCGATAGGTGTTACAATCTTCAACTTCATATATTGGAACTGTTCGTTTATACGTATGGGTACGAGCGGACTTACGGCGCAAGCCTTTGGAGCTGACGATAATAGGGGCGTTACACTGATGCTATGGCGAGCTATACTCGTATCGCTTGCCGTGGGTATTGTCGCCTTTGCGCTGCAATACCCTATCGGCGAATTTTCGTTGTGGTTTATGGATACTGGCTCAGCGGAGAGCCGCCAGATGATTGCCGACTACTTCTACACCCGCATCTGGGCAGTCCCCGCAGGCATACTCCTCTTTGGCTTCAACGGCTGGCTTACGGGTGTGCAGAATGCTGTGATACCGATGATTGTCGCTATAATTGTAAACTGCACACATATTGTTTGCAGCTATCTCTTTGCCATTGAGGCAGATATGGGATTATCGGGCATCGCCTTAGGCTCTGTTGTAGCGCAATGGAGCGGCGTGGCTATAATGGTCATCATCATCCTTACGCGCTATGCCCGACGCTTAGTGAAGGTGAGCTTCAAGGAGATTATGGACTTAGGCTCGATGCGTCGTTTCTTCTCGATAAACGCCGACATCATCGTTCGCACATTCTGTCTTGTTGCGGTATATACCTTCTTTACGAAGGCATCTGCCGACACGGGCGACAGCAACATCCTTGCTGTCAATACCATACTCCTGCAACTCTTCACCCTATTCTCGTATATGAACGACGGTCTTGCCTACGCTGCTGAGGCTCTTACAGGGCGATTTATCGGCGCACGAGACGGCAGCTCGCTACGCCACTGCCTAAGACTCTGTATGGTATGGGGCGTCGCCGTGTCGTTGCTCTTTGTAAGCGTCTATGTGGGCTGGTGGCGCGACATCTTTTCGTTTATCGCAACAAGTGGCGATGGCGACATAAGCACCCTACTATCGGTAGCCGAGCAGTATATAGGCTGGATAATCATAATACCTATCGCCTCGGCAATGCCCTTTATTATGGATGGCATAATGGTAGGTGCAACACGTAGCCGCATAATGCGCAATTCGATGATATACTCGTCGATATGCTTCTTCTTAATACTCTACGGTTTAGGTCCCTTTATCGGCAATAATGCCCTTTGGCTCGCCTTCACCTCGTTTATGGCCATACGCGGCATACTGCAATATATTATGTCGCACAACCTCAACGACATATACCGCGAGGCAGAGTAGCTGTTATCGCTGCAACTGCATATCTCCCGCCTTTACCCAGCCAACACGCTTCATAGCGTAGTGGATAAGAAGGCTTATCACGGCAGGAGCGACGAAATAGAGGCCAAGAATCTGGGCGAGTAGTAACGTATGGTCGGTCGTAGCCGACATATCAGCCCAACAGCCGATAGGACCTACCAAGCCCGACGTACCCATACCCGCAGCCGCTGCGCTATTGGTCATCTTGAAAATGCACGTAGATATAGGACCGAGTATTGCTGATGTGAGCGTCGGGGCAAGCCAAATTATGGGTTTTCGGACAATATTTCCTATCTGCAACATCGATGTTCCAACACCCTGCGACACAAGACCGCTCACGCCATTATCCTTGAAGCTGATAACGGCAAATCCCACCATCTGAGCGCAGCAGCCCACCGTAGCAGCACCTGCTGCCAAGCCACTGATGCCAATGGTAACGCACAGCGCAACGGAGCTAATAGGGAGTGTAAGAGCGCATCCGACAAGCACCGACACGACAATACCCATAACAAAGGGGTTGAGCGTTGTAGCCTCGTTTATCACATCGCCAAGCGACATAACCCACTCATTGATAGGCACACAGCAGAACTTTGCAAACAGACCCGCAGGCACAATCGACGTTATCGGCGTAACGATAATATCGACGGGGGTACGCTTCGACACCAACGACCCACACTCCACGCCGACAATAGCCGAGAGGTATGCCCCCACTGGACCACCCCAGATATATCCCATAGCACCCACAGCCACCGCCGAGATAGTAACCAACGCATCGCGCTTAAAGCCATAGGCTATCGCCAAGCCGATAGAGCCACCCACCACCGCGGGCGATTTAAGGATGTCGGCAATCTCGTTAAGAAGCTCCAAGCCAGGAATTTGTGCTATCTGCGCAATGATTGTTCCAACGATAAGCGACGCGAAGAGACCCATAGCCATATAGGTCAGGGCGTCAATGACGTAGGTCTGAAACAGACGACCAACGAAAGATTGGTTTTTTGCCATTATTCTCTATGTTTTGATTTGCTACCACAAAGATAGCTATTATTTATTATAATAAGGTAAGATGCGGTATTTTTTGTTTTTATAAATTATTTTAATAATTTTGCAGTCGCAAACTAAAAAAACACATAAACAATGATTGGAACTATTATCTATGTTGTAGGTCTCGTATTGGCTGCTATTGCCGCTTTGGAGATCTTCAAGCTTAACGGCGACTTGGCAAAGAAGGTTATTGCTATCGTATTGGTACTTATCACCAGTTGGGTAGGTTTGGCAGTATATTACTTCTATGCTCGCACACGTATCGCAAACTGGGTTAAATAATCAACCTGGTTGATTTCTGAGTGAGGCTGAATAAAAAGATGTAGTTTTAGGCTTGCGATGCCCGAAAAGCCGCAGTTTACTTAGGCGTAAATGAGGATTTGAGGGCGAGCGTAACGACAAAATAGACTTTTTATTCAGCCTCATTTTTTAGTCATCTATACTATTGTAGTATTGGGCTTTTATTTGTATCTTTGTCGAGATATGATTAGATACAAGAGAACAACTTTGGCAAACGGTTTGGTGGTACTGGTAAACCGCGACCGCGCATCGAAGCTCGCCGCAGTAAATATCCTATATCGTGTCGGCGCGCGTAATGAAGACCCCGACAAGACGGGCTTTGCACACCTCTTCGAGCATTTTATGTTTCGCGGTACGCACCAAGTGCCAGACTTTGACGTACCCGTACAAATGGCGTGTGGCGAAAATAACGCATTTACGAACAACGACTACACCGACTTCTACATAACCCTTCCTAAGGAGAATATCGCCACAGCACTATGGTTGGAGAGCGACCGTATGCGCAACCTCAACATCAACGAGGAGGCGTGCGCCATCGAAAAACAGGTTGTAATCGAGGAGTTTAAGCAGCGTTACCTCAACCAACCCTATGGCGACGAGCTTATGCTGCTACGAGATCTATGCTACAAGCACCACCCCTATCGCTGGGCAACAATAGGCATATCGCCCGAACATATCGCCAGCGCAACAACAGATGATGTGCGTAGCTTCTACGATAGACACTATCGCCCCTCACGTGCCATACTCGCCATATCTGCCGACATTGACGAGGATGAGGCAATACGCCTTGTAGAGGAGTATTTTGGCGACATTGAGGATAGCGGCGAAAAAATCGCACCGATACCCCAAGAGCCGCCACAGAGCGAGCCACGACGCTTGGAGGTAGAGCGCGATGTACCCGCTACGGACATTACCATAGCGTTTCATATGGGCGACCGACTATCGCGCGACTTCTTCCTCGGCGACCTCGCTTCCGACCTGCTTGCGGGTGGCGAATCTTCGCGTATGGTAAACCGATTAGTTAAGGAGCAAGGGCTGTTTTCGAGCGTAAATGCCTATATCACAGGCAGCCTCGATGCAGGGCTATTTGTCATCAAAGGGCGATTGATGCCCTCGACCGACGAAGCACAAGCCGAAGAGGCGCTATGGGAGGAGCTTTATGACCTATGCCGTGGCAACGTCTCGGATTACGAGTTGGCAAAGGTAAAAAATAAGTTCGAGGCAAATATGCTTATGGGCGAGATAAACATTATGAACAAGGCGTTAAACCTATCGTTCTACGAGCTTACGGGCGACATAACGCTAATTAACCGCGAAGCCGAGATTTACTGCTCGATAACACGCGAAGAGCTGAGCAACTTCGCCACGCGATGTTTTACACATAACAACTCATCGACACTCATTTATCGCGCAAAAGAGAGATAGATATGCAACAACAACCGCCAATCGTAATACCACACAGCGTGGATATGCCCAAAGCCGAGCTACACACCACAGCCAACGGCGTCAAAATATACACATTGCCCACCGACGACTTCGAGGTGGTGCGTTTTAGCTTCGTCTTTCGTGCTGGGACATCAATGCAGCATAAGCCATTTACCGCCTCGGCAACAGCAAATATGCTCGGCGAGGGTAGCAAACATCTAAGCGCACAGCAGATTGCCGAGCAGTTGGATTTCTATGGCTCATATTTCGACGTAAACATCGACCGCGACTACACCTACATATCGTTCTGCTCGTTGAGCAAGTTCTTCACGCCGACAGTAGAGGTTGCCACGGAGATTCTGCTACACCCCACCTTCCCCGAGAAGGAGCTTTCGGTCTATTGCTCGAAGCGTAAGCAGAGTCTTGCCATCGAGCGACGTAAGGTGGATATGCAGTCGCGTGAGCTATTCTCCGAGGCACTATTCGGCAGACACCACCCCTACGGCATATCGTCCGACGAGGAGCTATACGACGAGCTACGCCGCGAAGAGTTAGTGGCGCTATACAACGAGCTTTATACCGCCAACAACTGCTTTGTAGTATGCAGCGGACGTATCGACGACAGCACACTTGCCGCCATTACTGCCATAGCAGAGGCCCTACCGCAAGGCTCTACACGTTTAGCCGAGTTCCCTGCGCCGATAACAACGCCTCGCCTCCACCGCAACATTGACACAGCATTGCAGTCGTCAATACGCATCGGTCGCCTACTATTTCCGCGTACGCACCCCGACTTTGTGGGGATGCAGGTTGTCGCAGCGGTGTTGGGCGGCTACTTTGGCTCTCGACTGATGTATAACCTTCGTGAACAGCACGGCTACACATACGGCGTTATGGCCGCGATGGTAAACTTCGACCGCGAGGGATACTTGGCCATCGCCACGCAGGTTGCGCGCCACCATCGCGACGACGCCATGCAACAGATTTACTTCGAGATAGAACGTCTTAGAGGCGAGCTTATCGACGAGGAGGAGTTGCAGATGGTCAAGAACGTGATGACAGGCGAGATACTGCGCATCCTCGACGGTCCGTTCGGCATAGCAGATGTAACCATCGAGAATATAATGTGCGGCATGGACAACAGCGCTACGGAGCGCAACGTAGAGCTTATCGCCGCCATACAGCCCGAAGATATACAGCGTTTGGCGCAACAATACCTCGCGCGCGAAGATTTAATAGAGGTAGTGGTAGGTTAGCACCATCTAATACTTATATAATAGTAAACATTTAGCGCACGACAAGTATGATAGATAACGAACTACGCGAATACATCGAGCAACATATTATACCGCTCTACGACACCTTTGATGGCGCACACCGCCGCGACCACGTAACGACCGTTATTAGACAGAGCCTAACGCTTGCCGAGAGGCTCGGTGCCGACTGCAATATGGCATACACCATTGCGGCATATCACGACACGGGGTTACAGTACGGAAGAGAGAGCCATCACACCTACTCCAAGCAGATACTCCTCGGCGATGCCACGCTACGCCGCTGGTTTAGCGAGGAGCAGATAGCGACGATGGCAGACGCCGCAGAGGACCACCGAGCCTCGTCAAAGTCGGAGCCTCGCACGATATATGGACGTATCGTCGCCGAGGCAGACCGCCTCATAGAGCCTCATTCGATAGTGCGTCGCACCATCCAATATACACTCGCCAACCATCCACACCTCAATCGTGAGGAGGGCTACGAGCGCCTTGTGGAACACCTTCACGAGAAGTACGACTATGGCGGCTATTTGCGCCTATGGATTGAGGAGTCCGAGAATGGCGAACGCTTGGAGCAGCTACGACAGCTAATCGCGAATAAGGAGGCGCTACGTTCGGTGTACGACAAAATCTACGACGAGCTAATCGCTGACACGAAATAGGTGAGTTGCCCCATCACCCGATTTTTGAGCGTCAAATATCAATCTACTCAAACACTCTAAGCCTCAAATTTTCAATAACAAATGAACAAACGTAAAAAATATTTCAAAAAAGTGTGCGTAGTTCAAAAAATTATTAGTAAATTTGTTTGGTTAAATGTATCTTAATCGCAAAACCGAACTATTAACAAACAATAAAACTACTGTCGTATGGCAAAAATCAAAGGAACAGTTGTCGTCGATACGGAGCATTGCAAGGGTTGTGGTGTTTGTGTAGCATCATGTCCTACCAAGACGCTCGGTTTGTCGGCGGAGGTAAACAGCAAAGGTTATACCTTTGTTATGATGGTTGAGCCGGATTCTTGCACGGGCTGTGCTTCGTGTGCTATCATTTGTCCGGATAGTTGTCTAACGGTGTATCGCCAAAAATTTGAGTAAACTATGGCAGAGAAAGAGGTAAAACTTATGAAGGGCAACGAGGTGATTGCTCACGCAGCAATTCGCTACGGTTGCGACGGCTATTTTGGCTACCCTATCACTCCCCAGTCGGAGGTTATGGAGACCCTTATGGAGCTTAAACCCTGGGAGACTACGGGCATGGTTGTTTTGCAGGCAGAGAGCGAGGTATCTTCTATCAACATGGTTTATGGCGGTGCTTCTACTGGTAAGCGCGTGATGACATCTTCATCAAGCCCCGGTGTCAGCCTTATGTCGGAGGGTCTTAGCTACCTTGCAGGTGCTGAGCTTCCTTGTGTTATCGTAAACTGCCAGCGTGGTGGTCCAGGTCTTGGCACTATCCAGCCCTCACAGAGCGACTACTTCCAGGCTTGTAAGGGTGGTGCGCACGGCGACTTCCACCTTATCGTATTTGCTCCTAACTCTGTTCAGGAGATGCACGACTTCGTGGCAGATGCGTTCGATGCAGCGTTCAAGTATCGCAACCCCGCTATGATTCTCGCCGATGGTGCTATCGGTCAGATGATGGAGAAGGTGGTACTCGCACCCCAGCGTCCTCGCAAGACCAACGAGGAGATTGCAGCAGAGTGCAAGGAGTGGGCTTTGGTCGGCAAGACCGACGACCGCGAGCGCAACGTCATCACATCGTTGGAGCTTAAAAGTGAGGTTATGGAGGTTAATAACCAGCGTTTGCAGGCTAAGTACAAGGCTATCAACGAGAACGAGGTACGTTACGAGGCTATCCAGTGCGACGATGCAGAGTATGTTATCGTAGCATTCGGCTCGTCATCACGTATCTGCTCGGCTACCGTTGAGATGGCACGTGCTGAGGGCATCAAGCTCGGTCTGTTGCGCCCCATTACCCTCTACCCCTTCCCCTCTAAGCCTATCGCAGAGCTTGCAGCTCGTGGCGTGAAGGGCTTCCTCTCAGCAGAGCTTAACGCTGGTCAGATGGTTGAGGATGTACGTCTTGCAGTAAATGGCAAGGCTCCCGTAGAACACTACGGTCGTCTGGGTGGTATGATGTTCTCGCCCGACGAGGTACTTAAAGCACTTAAAGAGAAACTTATAAATCGATAAGACTATGGCAGAAGTTGAAATCAAAAAGGAGAATTTGGTATTTGGTAAGTCTAAGCTTATCTTGCCTAACGTAATGCACTACTGCCCAGGCTGTAGCCACGGTACGGTACACAAGCTCGTAGCCGAGGTTATCGAGGAGATGGGTTTGGAGCATAAGACTATCGGCGTATCGCCCGTAGGTTGCTCAGTATTTGCATACAACTACATTGATATAGATTGGGCTCAGGCGGCTCACGGTCGTGCTTGCGCAGTAGCAACTGCTATCAAGCGTCTGCACCCCGAGCAGATGGTATTTACCTATCAGGGCGATGGCGATATGTCGGCTATCGGTACTGGTGAGACTATTCACGCTGCCGCTCGTGGCGAGAATATCGTTGCCATCTACATCAACAACGCTATTTACGGTATGACTGGTGGTCAGATGGCCCCCACTACCCTCTTGGGTATGAAGACCGCTACCACACCTTATGGTCGTGATCCTAAGCTCAACGGCTATCCCTACAAGATTGGTCAGATGTTGGCTCACCTCGACGGCGTATGCTACGTTACTCGCCAGAGTGTTCACACTCCCGCAAACGTACGTAAGGCTAAGAAGGCTATCCGCCACGCGTTCGAGAACGCTATGGCAGGTAAGGGCTTCAACCTTGTGGAGATCGTATCGACTTGTAACAGCGGCTGGAAGCTGTCGCCCGTTGCATCTAACGAGTGGTTGGAGAAGAATATGTTGCCGTTCTATGAACTCGGCGATTTGAAGGACACAACAAAAGAGTAAGCAGTTATGAAAGAAACAGTAATCATTGCAGGTTTCGGAGGACAGGGTGTCCTCACTATGGGTAAGATTTTGGCTTACTCTGGCGTTATGCAGGATATGGAGGTTACGTGGATGCCCTCATACGGTCCTGAGATGCGTGGTGGTACTGCCAACGTAACAGTTATCCTCTCGGATAGAGCTATTTCGTCGCCTATCGCTCACGAGTTTGACTGTGTAGTGGTACTCAACCAGCAGTCTATGGATAAGTTTGAGAGTCAGGTGAAGCCTGGTGGCGTACTCATCTACGACACAAATGGTATCACTCACCACCCCACACGTACCGACATCAGCGTATATCAGATCGACGCTACTGCCGAGTGCGCACGTATGGGTCAGTCAAAGTTGTTCAACACCATGATCTTGGGTGCTTACCTCAAAGTACGTCCCGTTGTTAAGATGGAGAACGTAATGGAGGGCTTGAAGCACACCCTGCCCGAGCGCGCTTGGAAGATGCTTCCTATGAACGAGGAGGCTATCAAGCACGGTGGCGAGATTATCAAGCAGGTACGCTAATAAGCAACCATCAAGAGGGGGGGATAAGAGCTATTGCAAGAGATAGTAGCGACTCACTATACCACCCCTCTTTTATTTAGGTTCGAGTAGAGAGATCTATTCGAGCCTTTTTTTGTGGCGATAGCTCAAAAAAAAACGATAATTCTGCAAAAATTTGAAATATTCTCGGAAATAGTTTGGCAGTTCAAAAAAAATGTATTAATTTAGTAGTGTGAAACGAATTAATTAATTTAATCTTAATACTTACAAATTATGATTATCACATTTAATGAACTGCGCCGCATCAAGGATAAGTTGCCCAGCGGCAGCTCGCAGCGCATTGCAGACGAATTGGGAATTGATGTTGAGACTGTACGTAACTACTTCGGTGGTCAGCACCTCGAAGCTAAGGCTTGTGCAGGTATTCATATTGAGCAAGGCCCTGATGGCGGCGTTGTAACACTGGATGACACTACTATTTTTGACGCAGCGATGCGTATTCTCAACGAGCAGAAATAGTACCAATTCATACCAAGATTTTAGGAGTGGTCGAGGTTGCGCAAGTAGCCTCGACCACTTATTTGGTCTATAACCACCACAACATTAGCGGCTTATTGGTCAAAATTAGTACATAAAATCGGAGCAATTGATTGATTTTTATATATTTGCACTATTTGCGTTAGAAATGGATAAAAAGTTTGCCCAAAATGTGGGCATCGCACCCTCGTCAAACACGGCTACAACGGG
>JAFQAN010000026.1 GCA_017416915.1 Alistipes sp.
AAATATACAAAAACTTTTCGACACAACAAAGGCTATTCCAATGTTTTTCAACGGAATAGCCTATTTTTTTGAGCAAATTTACTCGCAATTAAACACAACTGAGGCTGACTATAGTCCTTACGGACTTTTTAGTCAGCCTCACTCTCTTATCAGCTATGGATTACTCCTCCTGACGGTAAGTGTGCTCTACATAGATAGCACGCTGCATAGCCTCGCGCTTTGCGATTGAGGGCTTTGTGAAGTACTGACGACGACGCAACTCCTTCAAAACACCAGTACGCTCATACTTACGCTTAAACTTCTTGAGGGCGCGCTCGATGTTCTCACCCTCCTTAACAGGCATAATAATCATAATTCTATTCTTTTTTTTAAGTTATAAATCGTTTTTGTTTCGAGAGACTCTTTTGGGCTGTCTCCGCCTTAGCCTACTCGGCTCACTCCCTTTTTGTTTGTTACCCTCGATAACCTCGCTATCTTGGGTGCGACGCTCCTTTATTTATATAGGTCTGTACCAAAATCAAGATAGGGTGCAACTCTCGCTGCCTCCTCCTCGGTGAATATGTCATCATCAATCATCTCTTGAACGGTACTCCAACCTCCTTTCAATTCGCGTTTGTTAATAATTCGCCTAAGCATTCGGTTCGACAGATATGGGTGAACCTCCAATACTTTTGGGCTCGCAAAGTTAATACTTATTTTTTTAATATCAACACTATCAGCATAAATTTGTTGGGAAATTATGCGAAAATTCTCGTCTGTTACGACATCAAGCTCAGAAATTTGCTCTACGGAGTAGTATCCACCGAGCAACTCGCGGTAACGCAGAATATCTCCAACACTCTTAGGGCCTATGCCACGCACTCGGCGCAAGGTTGCCGAGTCGGCAGTGTTGATGTTTATAGGAAAGCTAATCATCTCACGCTCCGAGCGAAGCGTAGCGATGGTGTCGCGCTTTGGAAATATGATATAGGGACGCAGGCGCTCGGCCATTGCGCTATCTACGGCGTAGCACTCCGCAAACTCCTCCATAGAGCGGTAGCCACCAATCATCTCACGATAGCGCACCACAAGTTCGGCCTCACGGCGCGAGAAACCGAGAGAAAGCAGATAGTCTGTCGTAGCGGTGTCGATAAGGAATGGGGTATATGTTATAGAGTCAAGCGAGCGACCTTGCTCCGCGTGATTGTCGTAATGCTCTCTGCGATAGTTGTTTGATGGCTTGATGCGAAACTCCTCGCCAATAGTAATATATGGCTCGATAAGAAAGTACAACGAGTCGGTCATACCGTAGCAGAGCGCCACATCCTCCCTTATGCGAAACACCTTGCCCGCCTCACGCCATTTGAGGATGCTGACAGCGATATTTCGCGGTAGTCCCGCCTCGGTCATTGTGCGATAGTCGGCAGTGTTGGGGTCGAAGGCCGAGAAGTGCGAGATAGAGTCGGCAGCGACCTCTGCTCGCTCGGCAATATCGGGTGTCGCAATCTCTCTTCCGTTGGGTCGTGCAAGGAGCATCAACGCCATAGCGATGATGACCAACGGGATAAGGAGTAGTGCGCCTCGGATATTTTGTTTTGTCGTCTCACGCATCACTCTACCACTCAGCACCCTCCGAGAGCCACAATTTACGATAGCGCCTTGATGGCGACTCCACCAACTCGCCAATGCCATACTCTGCCCAGCGCTCATCGACATAGTGGATTGTGTCGGTAGACGAGGTAACGACATTGGGGAAACGCTTGGGGTTGTTGCCATAGCCGGGGCGCTTAGAGCGGGCATCGATAATCACGACATCGCCAAAGAGACGAATATCGCGCTTAGGGTCGGTGTTTGCCGCTGCAAGCCAGAGCAGGTCCGAAGCTCGCATGTGTCCCGCAGCACCACGATCGAAGAGTGCGACATACTTGATGCCCTCAATGTTATTTTCCGTAAGATAGCGCTCTACATCTATCGTTTCGTGCCACTCCCACTCGGCATAGAGTATCAAGAGGCCTGTTTCGCGCGTAAGCTCGGTATTGAATAGCTCGACACCACCCACTGGGCGTGCTGTGCGAGGTGAGGGGAGCGATGCTGGAACTCTCTTTAGGTCGATATCCGTAAGGTCGATGGCGAGTTTTGCGCCATAGCCCGATGTGGGCGACGAGTGGTCGAGAACATCGAGGATACCTTCGGAGTGTATCAAGTGGCGCTTGGGGTCAAGACCACGAAGCAGACGGAAAATCTCCTCTCGGTTACGAAGATTTGTCGTTTCGGGCGTGATAACCAAGTACTTATTGAACATCATCTGTCCTGCACCCCACAAGCCCTGAGCCACCTTTGCTGCCTGACCCTCATAGCGCTTGGCGATAGAGACAAGGGCAAGGTTGTGCGCCGTACCCTCCATAGGCATATAGAGGTCGCGCACCTCAGGCTGGATGGCGAGGCGAATAGGGGCAAGGAAGATGCGCTCGGTAGCCTTGGCGATATAGGCATCCTCCATAGGCGGCACACCTACGATGGTGGCGGGGTATACCGCATCACGGCGCGAGGTGATAGCCTCGATATGGAATCGGGGATATAGGTCGGTGAGCGAGTAGAAGCCCGTATGGTCGCCAAAAGCGCCCTCTATGGCGAGCTCCTCCGAGGGGTCTATCCATCCCTCCAAGACAAAGTCGCAGTCGGCAGGCACCCAAATATCGTTTGTCAGGCACTTTACCATCTTCACGGGGCGCTGGCGCAACATACCTGCCAACAGCATCTCGTCCATATTGTCAGGCATAGGTGCCGTAGCGGAGTAGATATATGCGGGGTCGCCACCGAGAGCAACACTTACGGGCATACGCTTACCTAAGCGCTTATAGCCATCGTAGTGGCGAGCACCAGTCTTATGGCGATGCCAGTGCATACCTGTCGTATGGTTATCAAAGAGTTGCATACGATACATTCCCATATTGGGAATACCCGTTTCGGGATCTTTGGTGCAGACCATAGGGAGTGTGATAAATGGCCCACCATCGGCTGCCCACGAGGTGAGTATAGGGAGTCTGCTAAGGTCGGCATCCTCGCCACGCCACACTACCTCCTGGCACTCTCCCCTACCACTCGACTTACGAGGAAACCACTTGGCGACATCGGCCAAGAGGGGCAACATACGGAGCTTATCGACAAAGCTATCTTTGGGCGACATCACCCCCTTTAGCAGGTTGTCGATACGGCGCGAGATATCCTCCAAATCCTCTACGCCAAGAGCCATAGCCATGCGCCTATCCGAGCCCATAGAGTTCATCAGCACAGGGTAGGGGGTGCCTGTATTCTCAAAGAGAATAGCCTTGCCACCGCCCTCCATCTTAGAGATGCGGTCGGTAATCTCGGTAATCTCATAGCGGGTGCTGACTGGCGCAGTGATACGCAGTAGCTCGCCCTCTCCCTCTAACTTTTCGATAAACTCCCTCAAGCGCATAGCCCTAAAATATTATTTGCAGAGTGCCAAATCTATGACCTCGTTGTTGGTACGCACATAGTGGAACTTAAGGCCACATAGGTACTCCTCCTTAATCTCCTCGATATCTTTGCGGTTCTCGTCCGAAAGGATAAGCTCGGTGATACCGGCACGCTTGGCAGCCAAAATCTTCTCCTTGATGCCACCAACAGCCGTTACACGACCACGCAAGGTGGTCTCGCCAGTCATCGCAACACGCTCCTTGACCTCACGGCCCGTAAATGTCGAGACGATAGATGTTACCATCGTAATACCTGCCGAGGGGCCGTCTTTGGGTATTGCGCCCTCGGGAACATGAATATTGATGTCGTTCTCCTCGAACATCTTTCGGTCGATGCCCAGCTCCTCGTGATGCGCCATAACCCACTCGTAGGCGATAGTTGCCGACTCCTTCATCACATCGCCGAGGTTACCCGTAAGGCTCAGTTTGCCCTTGCCGGGGGTGAGAATCGACTCGATATAGAGGATGTCGCCACCCACCTCGGTCCACGCAAGACCCGTAACCACGCCACGCATACCGGCGATGTCGTAGCGGTCGTTGCGGAACTTGGGCTTGCCCAAGATAGGCTCCAAGTCGCCCTTGTCGAGTGTCGTTTTGAACTCCTCCTCAAAGGCGATGGTCTTGGCACGGTTGCGGGCAATCTTCGCTATCTGCTTATCAAGGCCACGAACACCCGACTCACGGGTGTAGTCCTCGATAATCGAGACAATAGCATCGTCAGTAAGCGAGAGCTTGTCATCGGCTACACCGTGAGCATCGCGCTGCTTCTTCACCAAGTGGTTTTGTGCGATAAATACCTTGTCCTCAAGGATGTATCCGGGAATATTTATCATCTCCATACGGTCGCGCAACGCTGCCGAGATGTTGTTTACATTGTTCGCCGTAGCGATAAACAGCACCTTCGAGAGGTCGTACTCCGTATCGAGATAGTTATCGTGGAATGTGGTATTCTGCTCAGGGTCGAGAACCTCCAAAAGGGCACTCGATGGGTCGCCGTGGTTCGAGCGAGATACCTTGTCGATCTCGTCGAGGATAATCACAGGGTTAGAGGCACCACAACGCTTGATAGTCTCGATGATACGGCCAGGCATAGCACCGATGTAGGTACGGCGGTGGCCACGAATCTCCGACTCATCGTGCAAGCCACCAAGCGAGATACGGCCAAACTTACGGCCCATAGCCTCCGCTACCGACTTGCCCAACGATGTCTTACCCACTCCCGGAGGGCCGTAGAGGCAGAGGATGGGTGATTTAAGGTCGCCCTTGAGCTTGATTACGGCAAGGTGCTCCAACAGGCGCTCCTTGACCTCCTCCAAGCCGAAGTGGTCCTTGTCCAACTGCTCCTTGACGAGCGCAAGGTCGAGTCTATCTTCGGTCATCTCCTCCCAAGGAAGGTCGAGCATAAGTTGCAGGTAGTTCATCTGCACCGAGTACTCGGCAACTGCGGGGTTGAGCCTCTCGAGTTTCGACACCTCCTTGTCGAAGAGCTCGGCGGTGGCCTTCGACCACTTCTTCTTTTTGCCCGCCTCGCGGAGATTGTTGATGTCGGCATCTACGCCATCACCCAACTCGTCCTGAATTACGCGCATCTGCTGCTGGAGGTAGTAGTCGCGCTGCTGCTTGTCGATATCCTGCTTAACCTTGTTCTGAATGTCGTTCTTAAGCTCGGCCAACTGCTGCTCACGCACCAAAATCTCCAACAGACGGCGTGAACGCGCCAAGAGGCCGGGTGCCTCCAAGAGATGCTGACGGTCGTCATCTGTAAGGTCCATATTCGAGCAGATGAAGTTTACGATAGCTCGGCTCGAATCGAGGTTCTTGATAGCAAATGCTGCCTCCTTGGGCATCGAGGGCGAGATGTTGATAATGCTCAACGCCACCTCCTTGATAGAGTCCACCAACGCTGCAAACTCCACACTCTTGGGGTCGGGCGTAGAGTCTTGAATAGGGGTGATTGTCGCCTTGAAATAGGGCTGAGTGGTGATATATTCGCCTACCTCGATCTTCTCCAAACCTGCAAGAATTACCGTGAGGTTGCCGTTGGGCATCTCCAAAATCTTGAGGATGCGTGCCGAAGTACCAATCTTGTGCATATCATCGGGCTGTGGGTCTTCCACCTCGCTATCTATCTGCAACACAGCACCCAATAGGCCATCGGCAGCCTCCACAGCACGCACCAAGGCGATAGACTTGGCACGACCCACCGTAATGGGCGTAACCGAGCCAGGGAAGATTACCGAGCTACGAAGTGTAAGAATGGGAAGAACCTCGGGAAGCTTAACCTCCTCGATGGTGTCATCGCCACCCGAAACAATAGGTATCACCTGATGCTTGCCATCAAAGAGCTCGGGCACCAAGTGCATTTCATCAAAATCTTTATCTCTGTTATTCATATCCATACAATTTTACGCGGCAAAGGTACTTATTATTTCTTTGAAATAAACCTCTATCGGCAGTTGTTTATAACATTTTATTGACAATATCAACGCCAAAGTAGCCTATTTTGTTGCTTACTAACAAAAAAAGGAGACAACTAAAAAGCAAATTAGTCATCTCCTTATAGTTTAAGAGGTTGAATAAAAAGATGTAGTTTTAGGCTTGCGAAGCCCGAAAAACCGCAGTTTACTTAGGCGTAAATGAGGATTTTGAGGGCGAGCGTAACGACAAAATACACTTTTTATTCA
>JAFQAN010000027.1 GCA_017416915.1 Alistipes sp.
CTTTTTGGTCAGGATGTGACTGTGATAAGCGTGCTTACGCTTGATCTTACCTGTGCCGGTGAAAGAAAAACGCTTCTTTGCAGCGGCATTTGTTTTCATTTTTGGCATTGTTGTAAAAAGTTAAATTAGTTAAACATAGCGCGCAAAGGTAAGAATAATTATTCAGAATTCAAAACATTAATTCCAATTTTCTCACCCCAGCCTCCACGCAAGGCATCATATTCTATAATAACACCTTAAATATCAACTTCTTAACACTACCCTCGCCCAACATTGGCGCGTGAGCATCATTAGGCAGAAGTATGGTAAACTGTCCAGGGCGCACCTTATAGAAGGTCTGCGGTCGATCCGAGTAGAATAGGATGTCGCGCTCAGTGTCGAACTCGCCCTCGGCAGCGTGGCAGTCATCGCGGTCGCTCCAACCAAATATCTCCTCGCCGCCCACGACAACCTGCACATCCATATAGCGGTTATGCACCTCCAAGTGTGCCGCATCGAGGCTGCGCAGCTCCAACTCCGAGACATTTACAAAGACATTGTCGCCATCAATATCGTGGCGACCGACGCTAAGGCTCGCAAGGTCGGCGGTAGATAGAAAGTCGAATACGACTTTGAGGCGCGGCGACAGGGAGTAGTAGCGTTCCAAATTTTTCAGTGAGTCGAGAATCATAATGGATTATGGTTTATTGTTTCAATAGCTCGGGCAACACCCCTACTCGCCTACTGCTGCATCTTTTGGGCAAATGTCGCGCTGAGCGGCAGGTGGTCCGACAGTTCGTTATCGGTATCGGTAGCAAAGCTGCGGCACTCCAAGTCGTCGGAGTATAGCATATAGTCGATACGCAGTATGCTGTGCATAGGACGGAACGTATAGCCATAGCCACGCCCCTTATCGACAAAGGCGTCGTTAAGGTTGCGGCTGATACTGCGATATACGTACGACATAGGCGTATCATTGAAGTCGCCACATAGCACGTGCGGGTAGGGCGTTACATCGACAACACGACGCACCGTATCTACGTGTCCTGCGCGCAGATTAGAGTGGTCGGCAATGCGGTCTATGATGCTCGCCATACGGTCGCCGTCGGCGAGGATGCTGCCAGCGTCGATATACTTGCGGTCGTCATCCGATATGCTCATCGTATAGAGGTGGTTGTTGAAGATGCGCACCGTGTCGCGCTCATACATCACCACGTCGCACCACTGCGTAGTGCCTTGTGTACGTATGCTACCACTGTCAATGATTGGGAAGCGGCTGAACGTTACGAGCTTCAAATCTTCGTACTCCTCGGTTTCGTAGCTATGGTAGCTGCCAAAGAGTGAGTCGATACGCTCGATACCATCTGTCGAGCGCAGATACTCCTGGAAGCATACCACATCGGGCATAGGCTCCTTAGAGAGGTACTCCACAAAGTCATCGACACGCGACTCGGAACCCAACGAGAAGCCGTGTACGTTGTAGCTCAGCAGCGTGAAGCTACGGCCACCACGCTCCGCATCCGCCTCGCGGAAGAGCGAGATGTTATAGAAGCTCGAAATCTGAAATAGTCCTGGGATAAGCACCACAGCGACCGCCGCGGCGATGATGCGACGACCCATAATCAGCCACACGAGCATACATATAACAACGGTGATATAGAGTATAGGGGCAAAGATACCCACAATGGTCAGCGACCCAAATGTCGAGGGTGAGACATAGGGCGTGAGGTAGGCGATGATGAGTGCCACGGATGCCGAGCAGGTTATCGCCATCATTATCACAAACAACAGAACGCCAAAGATTGTGCGCTGCTGTGGTCGGGCGCCGCCCAAACCGTCGCCATAGGTGTCATTATATCGTGCCATCGGGGGTGTGAATGGTGTTAATTGATTTGATTAGAAGCGTCTGCGAGCCTTGTAGTGCCACCACATAAGTAACAACCAACCCCAGAACATACCGCCAAGGTGGGCAAAGTGCGCCACGTTATCCATACTTCCGCTCATACCGAGGAACAGCTCCAAGAGTCCATAGATAACCACAAACCACTTAGCCTTCATCGGGATAGGCGGTATAAGCAGCATAATGGTAGCGTTGGGATGCAGCATACCAAAGGCGAGCAACAGTCCAAACACCGCTCCCGAGGCACCGAGCGTCGGCGTCCAGAGATAGTGGTAGTAATCAAGGCTATGCGGAGGTAGCCCTGCGAGGTCTATCTGCATCATCAACAGCTGAATAAGCGCTGCTCCGATGCCGCATACGAAGTAGTAAACGAGGAAGCGCCGTGTACCCATCTCCCACTCCAAGCCTCGACCAAACATCCACAAGGCGAACATATTGAAGAAGAGGTGCGAGAAGTCGGCGTGCAGAAACATATATGTCAGCGGCTGCCAGAGGCGGAAGAAGGGGCTACCCGCAGGGAAGAGGGCAAAGTACTCCAAAATGGTGGCCCTATCCAATACGAGCATAGCCAAGAATGCCACAGCATTGGCTATAAGCAGATTCTGCACTGCGGGGGGAAGCGAACGTTGTACTCCGTATGATGACATTTTCGTAACTCTGTTTATATCGGTTAATTCTACTGTTTGCTAAGTTTTGCGCGTATCTCCTCTACGCTAAGGGGTGCCATTATCGGCGCTCCCGAGGGGGTAAACGAGATGTCGTCGCACCTCTCGAAGCGGGCAAGCAGCTCCTGCGCCTCTACCGAGCGCACACCACGTCCGTAGCCCGCACTATCGCGACGTGCCATAAGCATCGCCATACGTCGGCGCTCCTCGTCAATGGGCATACGTCCCTCGTCAATGCCGTGCAGCAGGTCGTATAGTAGCTCATCCAACGGCACCGACATATCAATCATCGCGGGGCGTCCTACAATGTCGATGCGGCACTCGTCCAAGTACTCCACATCGAAGCCTAACGCCGCAAACTCCGTGGCGTGTTGCTCCATAAGTTCGTACTCCGACTCGGAGAGTTGCAGCGTCTCGGGGAATATAAGTCGCTGTGAAGGGGCTGTACCAGCACACATCGAGCCAAGCACCTCTTCATATACAAGACGCTCGCGCACACGACGTAGGCTCAACACGACAGGCTGACCACCATACATCGCCACAGCATATCCACCACCTATGCACATCACCTCGTCGAACGAGCGACGATTGTCAAGAGCTACGCCCATCGACGACGACACATAGTCGAACATAGTCTGCGAATCATCGCACTCCGCGTCGATATACTCGATGCGGCTTGCGCTCATCTGCGCGGCACTATCTGCGATACCGAACTCAGTAGCCCCCATATCCGAGGCTAAGAAGTCGTTTAACGTGGAGCGGTGCAGCGTATATTGCTCTTCGCCGCCCTCTGCCTCCTCGCGGCTACCACCCTGTGGTGTGGTCATATCACCATCATACGGCACGTCGAAGCCCGTAAACGGGACATCGGGCATAGGCGCCGTGGGGTCTATATACTCCGCCTTGAAGGGGTTGTACGAGGCATTACTCATCGCTAACGGCTCACGATACGACGTTGTGGGCGTACTGCGCATAACGGGTATTTCGACACGTCCCTCCGCCGAGAAGTCCATCATAGGCACTGCTCCCGTCTTGGCAAGCGTCTCACGCACGGCGGCCTGCAATATTTGCAATATCATATCGTTGTCGGCAAACTTCACCGTCGTCTTCTGCGGATGTACGTTCACATCGACACGGTCGGCATCAACCGTGAGGTAGATGAAATAGGAGGGCATACACCCCTCGCCGATAAGCTTGTCGTAGGCTCGCAGTATGGCTCGCTGCATCTGCAACGAGTGGAAGTATCGACCATTGACAAATAGATACTGCTCGTTGTTGCGCTTCTTGGCTGCCGCAGGGCGTCCCACGAAGCCCTCGATACGCACCACCGAGGTATCCACCTCTACGTCGAGCAGATTCTGACGTATGTGCTTGCCTACCACGTCTATAATACGTCCACGACGCGTGGTTGGCGTAAGACGGTATAGCGGAGCATCATTCTGCGATAGGTGGAACTCCACTTCGGGGTTGCAGAGCGCCACACGCAAAAACTCCTGCTTTATCTGTGAGCTTAGACGCGCATTGTCGCCATCGATAAACTTACGTCGCGACGGCACATTGTAGAATAGGTTGCGCACCAAAAACTGCGCTCCTCGCGGAGTGGCTATTGGCGTCTGGCTGCGGAACTCACCGCCGCTTATGAGCGTTGCGGTACCCACCTCGTCCTCCTCTTGACGTGTGCGCAACTCCACCTCCGATACTGCGGCGATACTTGCCAACGCCTCGCCTCTAAAACCGAAGGTCGTCAGACGATATACATCCTCTATCGAGCCAATCTTGCTCGTAGCGTGACGGTCGAAGGCCATACGGGCATCTATTGCCGACATTCCTATACCGTCATCAACAATCTGTATTAGGTCCTTACCTCCATTGCGGTAGTTCACCTGCACACACTTCGCCCCCGCGTCAATAGAGTTCTCCATCATCTCCTTGACGACGTTCGACGGGGCGTTTACCACCTCGCCAGCAGCAATCTGGTTGGCTACAATCTCGGGTAGCAGCTTTATGCGGTCCATACTCTGTTATACTACTCTACTCGCTTGCCGTTCTCAATTTTGACATCGTCGGAGTAGATGTTTATGCTTCTGATGGAGTTGTTGTACTCCTCAATCTCATTTAGGCTCTCGGGCGTAAGACTCTTGAACTCGCGGAAGTCGATGTCGGCGTGTTGTTCGTGAAGCGTTATGCCCGTGTAGGTTAGGCTGTCGCCAGGCATCGCTACGACGGTCGTCTCGCTCTGCTTAGCCAACTTCTCGTCGTTGGCGCGCTCGACAAACGCGATAAAGCGCGGATAGAGTAGCAGTATCGCCACTACTACCACCACGGCGACCAACGCGAGGTTGCGCACCTTGCGAAATCCATCGCCAGCACTCTGCTCACGTGCCGCATCGCGCGCATCGCGCTGTGTACGTATGTACCTGCCTGGCACATACCCCTCGTTGTCGGTCTCGACAGATGTTCCGTGCAGCTCACGACGGCGACGATCACGCTCCTCCTTTACGGGGTCGTAGTAGCGTGGCACGTAGTTAAACTGACGCGGCTTACTCTTTGCGGGTCTAAAAAATGACATATCGCCAAATTGTTAAATCTTGTTTTGTACGCCTCTTGGCGCACTCTTTATAGTGTTTCTCGGCGCATTAACGCAACCTACGGTCAGTAGTACGCCGAGTGCTACACGCGCTCAGTGGCTGAGGCGCGCTATTTTTGCAGGGGTAGTGGGCATTCAGGGTACCGTGCTAACAATTACCCTGCATTCCACGGGACCACGGGACCACGAGACACCCTGAAAAACACAGGCATTCTCAGGCATTCTCAGTCGTTCTCAGTCATTCTCTGCCATTCTCAGCCATTCTCAGCCGTGCGAGGCAATTTGTTGTCAGAAGGGCGTCAGATACAACGCTCGGCGAATTTCGAGTCGATGGGCTGTACTTAGACGTACTGCCCATTGGCGAGATAATTCGTTAGCGGCAGTAGATGACCCCTTATCACAGCAAATATTTGTTGTCAGAAGGGCGTCAGATGTGGTGCGAAATGATAGTGCCGTGGATGGGACATACTAAAACGTATTTCCCATTCGCGGCATCTGAATTTCGTGCCGCAGATGACCCCTTATCACAACAAATTACCGAAAGAAGTTCTTCATTCGCTCAAATATATTCTGACTCTCTACACCCTCTGCTCGCTTGAAATGCGGCTTGTCGGATAACTTCTCCACCAACTCGCGCTCCTCCTTGGTAAGTGAGTCGGGGATGGTTATATCGACAACAACCATAATGTCGCCACGACCATAGCCATTGACATCGGGAAGACCCTTGCCACGTAGGCGTAGCACCTTACCAGCGTGTGTTCCAGGTGTTATCTTTATTCGCGCCTTGCCGTCGATTGTCGGCACCTCTACCTCGCCGCCAAGTATCGCCGTTGTAACGGTAATATTGAGGTTGTGGATAAGGTCGTTGCCGTCGCGCACAAGCTGCGGGTTGTACTCCTCGCTGATGACTACCAGCAGGTCGCCACTGACACCCCCATTGCGCGCCGCATTACCCTTGCCACGCACCGTGAGAGCCATACCGTCGCCCACGCCCGCAGGTATCTTAACCTCGACAACCTCCGAGCCGCGCTCTACGCCCTCGCCACCACACTTGTCGCACTTATGCTTGATGACACGTCCCGTGCCGCCACACGTGGGGCATACGCTCTGTGTCTGCATACGTCCGAAGAAGGAGTTTTGCACCGTTACCACATAGCCCGAGCCATTACACGTCGAGCAGGTGTCGTACGACGACGAGTCCTTTGCTCCCGTGCCGCCACACTTGTCGCAGGCCACGGTCTTATTGATTTTGAGCTTCTTGGTAACACCCTCGGCAATCTCCTGTAAGGTAAGTTTTACCGTTACGCGGATGTCGCTACCACGGTTTACACGCTCCGAGCGCGAACGCGAGCGACCACCGCCAAAAGCGCCGCCAAAGATGTCGCCAAACTGCTCGAAAATATCCTCCATCGAGAAGCCGCCGCCAAAGCCGCCAAAGCCTGCGCCACCGCCCGCAGCACCGCCCATACCTGCGTGTCCGAAGCGGTCATAGCGTGCGCGCTTATCCTCGTTAGACAGCACATCGTACGCCTCGGCAGCCTCCTTGAACTTCTCCTCTGCCTCCTTATCACCAGGATTCTTGTCGGGGTGATACTTGATGGCTGCCTTGCGGTACGCCTTTTTGATGGTGTCGGCATCGGCATTACGCTCGACACCCAACACCTCGTAATAATCTCTCTTTTCTGCCATATCTGTTTTCGTTTTTTTCGCTTAATCTGGCACTACTCGCCCACTACCACCTTTGCATAACGCAATACGTGGTCGCCAAGCTTATAGCCACGCTGCACACAGTCGATAACCAAGCCTCGCTTCTGGTCGCCCGCAGCAAAACGTGCTACCGCCTCCTGCTCCTCCTCGTTAAAGGGCTTATCGATGCAGTCGATAGGTGTGATGCCAGCACTCTGCAATACGCTCTCAAACTTCTTCATCACAAGCTCCTCGCCCTGACGCAGAGCCTCGATGTCGTCGCTCTTCTTCGACGCCTGCACGGCGCGCTCCATATCATCCAATATGGGCAGTATCGACTTCCAGGCACCCTCGCAGCCACGCTCCACAAGCTCCATCTTCTCGCGTACGGTGCGCTTGCGGAAGTTATCGAACTCCGCCTGCAAGCGCAGGTACTTATCGCGTAGAGCGGCTATCTGCTCCTCCAACGACTCCTCGGCTGACATATTGTCAGTGGGCTGGGCAGCGTCGTCTGCCACATTGTCCTCCGCAGCCTCCTGCGCCACACTATCCTGAGCCGTTGTCGTCTCTTTTACATCCTTTGTATCTTGCTCTTTTTCAGATGTTTGCTTCTTCATAATACGTTTAATATTAAAATGTTTCATAATATATGGAACAAATTATATGCCTAATACAAATATTGTTGGTCGCTTCTCGATGTTGGGCATAGGGCGTCGTCGCCACTCGGCAACCGAGAGCGTGAGTATAAGCTCGTCGGGGGCTGTGATGTCTGCCGCCACGGTGAGCAACATATTGGGCGCAAGCGTTGCCAAAAGCGTCTCAAAGAGCTTGCAGTTGCGATACGGCGCCTCGATGAATATCTGCGCCTGATGCTCCTGCTGCGCGCGCCGCTCCAACGACTTTATCGTGCGCGAGCGTTCGGGCTCCTTGATAGGCAGATAGCCAACAAAGGCAAACGACTGTCCGTTCTGCCCCGATGCCATCATCACCATAAGTATCGACGAGGGTCCTACAAGCGGCACTACACGTACGCCGTGGCGGTGCGCTATACGCACTATGTCGGCTCCTGGGTCCGCCACGCCTGGCACTCCCGCCTCGGATATAACGCCCGCTGAGCGTCCAGCCAAGATGGGCTGCAACATACGCTCCACATCCGCCGTAGAGGTGGTATGCTCGTTTAGCTCGACAAATTCCAGCTCCGAGATAGGTCGCTCGATGTGCGCCTTCGATAGGAAGCGTCGTGCCGTACGCGTATTCTCGACAATGAAGTAGTCGAGTGAGTTCATCACCTCGGCATTGGCCGAGGGAAGCACATCCCACACCGCCCTATCGTCCGATATAGGACAGGGTATCAGATATATCGTTCCTTGCTTCATCGCTCTGTATATATGCGTTTTACACGTGCCGATATGGATGTCATTATCTCGTAGGTTATCGTGTCGAGGACCTTTGCCATATCTTCGAGCGTCGCGCCTCGCTCCGCCGAGAAGATGGTTACCTTATCGCCCACCGCAACACCTTCGATGTCGGTGATGTCTATCATCGCGCTATCCATACACACCCTGCCGATGATTGGCGCCTTTACGCCGCGCACCGTAACAGACCAACGTCCCGAGCCTAAGTGGCGGTCGAGACCGTCAGCATAGCCGATAGGTATCGTCGCGGTGATGGTGTCGCGCTCCAAGCGTCCTGCACGGGCATAACCTACCGACTCGCCCTTTGCAAGGTGCTTAATCTGCACTATGCGCGTCGAGAGTGTTGCCACAGGGGTCAGCTCGTCGCTATGCTCAAAGCCGTAGCCATAGAGTCCCAAGCCCAAGCGGCACATATCGAATGCCGCACTCTTGAAGCGCACGATAGCCGCCGAGTTGGCGAGGTGGCGCAGAGGCTTATAGTCGAGCCACTCGATAAGCTGCGAACTCATATAGTCATATTTATCTATCTGCGCGCGCGTGAACGCATCCTCCGCAGGGATGTCTGCACAGCTCAGGTGCGAGAAGATAGTTGCCACACGCAGGCTGCTGTCGCCGTGCAGCGCACGACCCAAAAAGTCGATTTCGTCCTCGACGAAGCCCAGACGGTGCATACCCGTATCGAGCTTAATGTGTATGGGATACTGCTCCTTGCCCGCACGATGTACCGCACGGAGAAACTCGTCGAGCGAACGGAAGCTATAAATCTCGGGTTCGAGGTTGTGGGCTACCATCACATCGAAGCTGTCGTGGTCGGCGTTGAGTACCACAATGGGCATCGTTATACCCTTCGAGCGCAACGTAACGCCCTCATCGGCAAATGCCACAGCGAGGTAGCTAACGCCCTCGTGCTGCAACATACGCGCTACATCGACATCGCCCGTGCCATAGCTCCAAGCCTTGACCATCGCCACGATGGGATGGTGCGCTGGCAGATGGCTGCGGAAGTAGTTGAGATTGCGCTTCATAGCCGCTAAATCGACCTCCAAGGTGGTAGTATGCGTACGTCGCTCCAACAGACGGCTAAGACGCTCGAAGCGGCTATCACGACTACCCTTTACCAATATCACGCTATTTTTCCACTCCTCGCGCTCGAAGTTTTGGAGTAGCTCATCGGTTGTACGATAGAACGACGACGGAACGACGAACAGGTGCGAATAGGTCGAGATACTCTCGCCCACGCCGATAAGATAATCGACACCCGCCTTCGTAACGGCGTCGGCAACACGTCCATATAGCTCCGCCTGAGGCATACCGCTCTGGCGTATATCCGATATTACGGCGACCTTGCGACGCCCCATAGCCTGGACGTGCAGCGTGTCGAGAGCCACAACCACCGAGTTAATATCCGAGTTATAGGTATCGTCGATAATCATCGAGTTGTCGATACCCTCTTTTAGCTCCAAGCGCATCGCCACATTTGCCGAGAATACCGCTTCATCTACGCCATAGCCCAAGTGGTGCATCAGCGCCGAGACGTGGGCGGCATCTACGCTCAGGGCGTCGTTAAGCTCCAAAGCATCCTCCACCTCCTCCGCGCTGCTATCTATGAGGTTGCGGTCGGAATACAGTTCCTCGATGCGTCGAGCAAGTGCTGGATACTCACTACTATATATTATCGTGTGCGCATTGCGCGCCAAGAGTAGTTTCTCATCAATCTTCTGCTCCTCGCTACGGAAGTTTACCGAGTGGGCATCGCCAATGGATGTTACAACAACCGTTTCGGGGGCTATCATACGCTCCAAGCGCTCCATCTCGCCAGGCTCCGAAATACCCGCCTCGATGAGTGCCACCTGCTCCTCGCCCTCCAACATCACCAGCGATAGCGCCACGCCGAGCTGCGAGTTATAGCTCTTGGGCGAAGCAAACATCCTCACACCATTAGGCATCGAACGTGCTGCCCACTCCTTAACGATGGTCTTGCCATTGGAGCCTGTGATAGCCACCACGTGGCCCTTGAAGCGACGACGATGGTGCGCCGCAAGGCTCTGTAACGCCTCAATGGTACTCTTAACCTTAACCACACCGCAGCCCTCCGCAAGCTCCACATCGCGCTCAACGATAAAGGCACGTATGCCACGCGATAGCATCGTTGGTATGTAGTTATGTCCATCGTGGTTCTTGCCGTCGATGGCGGCAAATACCACCTCGTCGGAGGACGACACGCTGCGCGAGTCGGTAGCAACCGCCCTCACACGAAGGTCCGCCCCGCGATGCTCTCCATTCACAATTTCGGCAATTTCCGACAATAGGTAGTTCATATCTTTGTTTAATTAGTCTCGCTTAAATGTTACAACGGTGATACCCGCACCGCCACGGTCGGCGTGGTCATCTGCAATGGTAGCCACATCGCTGACGCTACGCAGGTAGCGACGTATCTCCTCTTTGAGGGCGCCTGTACCCTTACCGTGAAGTATCGTTACGCCCGATACACCCACCATCAGTGCGTCATCTACAAGGTCTTCAACGGCCTCCAACGCCTCCACAGCGCGCATACCGCGCACGTCGATATGGTCTTTGAAGTTGAGTTTACGCTCGCGTATATCCACCGATAGGACGGTACGTGGGGCGTCGCTACGTGTTGCCCGCTTAAACTCTGCCGACGACACCACCGTAAGGCGCGATAGCTCGACGGTAATCAGCATCTGCCCAAATGTTACCTGCGCGCGCTTACCCTTTATAGACAGCACCACGCCTGGTAGATCCTGACCCTCCAAGCGCACCTTTGAGCCTACCTCAACGCTACGCTTGGGCGCTTGGGCTATCTGCGCAGGCTTCACCTCGCCACGCTCTCGCTCAACGGCACGTTGCTCACGGCGCTCACGACGACGCGCCAAACGCTGCATCTCGCGCTCGATGCGCTCCTCCGAAGAGGCACTATCGCCCTCGGCAACACCCTCCGAGAATGTTACAAGCTCCTTGCGCGCAAGGCGCGTAAGCTCCTTATCGGCCTGCGACTCGCGGATGGTGCGTATAGTATTTTCGATTGTACGGTTAGCCTCGGCAATCATCGCCTCAGCCTCCTTGCGTGCCTTATCCAATATCTCGCGACGCTCCTCCCTAATGCTCTGCAAACGGTCGGTATATGTCTGCTCGAGCTGCTCGACCTTGCGGTCTGTTAGGCGTATGCGGTCGCGCTTTTCTGCCCAGTAGCGCTTATCACGCGCTATCTCACGCAGCTGCTTTTCGAGGTTTATATGGTCCTCGCCAGCCAGCTCCATAGCGCTACGCACAATATCCTCCGAGAGACCTATCTTACGCGCTATCTCGATAGCAAACGAGCTACCAGGCTTGCCCATCTCCAAGCTAAAAAGCGGCTGTATCTGCTTAACATCAAACGCCATAGCTCCGTTAGCCACGCCATCGTGACGCGAGGCAAAGTACTTGATATTGGCATAGTGTGTAGTGATTACACCATACGCCCTACGCTCCACAAAGCGTTCGAGCAGAGCCTCCGAGATAGCTCCTCCGATGGTAGGCTCCGTACCCGAGCCAAACTCGTCGATAAGCAGCAGCGTACGCTCCGACGCCTCCTGCGCCATAGCCTTCATATTGAGAAGATGCGACGAGTAGGTCGAGAGGTCGTTCTCCAACGACTGCTGGTCGCCGATGTCAATCATCAGCGAGTCAAAGAGCGGAAACTCCGAGTTTTCGAGCGTCGGCACCAAGAAGCCGCACTGCACCATATATTGAAGCAGTCCCGTGGTCTTCAAACATACCGACTTGCCACCTGCGTTGGGTCCCGAGATTACCAATATGCGGCGTTCGCGGTTAAGCTCCATATTGAGTGGCACCACCCGCTTTTGCTGCTGCGACAGGGTCTGCTGCAACAGCGGATGTCGCGCCTCGCGAAGCACCAAGCTACCATCTGTCGAGATAATAGGCTTCACTGCCTCGTTAGCGATAGCCCAGCGCGCCTTGGCTCGTAGCACGTCGATACGTGTCATATACCCCTCTATACGGCGCAAGCCCTCGGCATCGACACGCAGTATGTCGGTGAGTTCGGTCAGGATGCGCACAATCTCACGGCGCTCGTCGTACTCCAACTCTTTGAGCGCGTTGTTAAGCTCGACAACCTCGACTGGCTCCACATAGAAGGTGCGACCCGTAGCCGACTCATCGTGGATGAAGCCCGCAATCTTACGCTTGTTTGCTGCCGACACGGGTATCACGGCGTGACCGTCGCGTATCGAGAGCATAGCATCCGCCTCGACATAGCCCGCCGCCTTTGCCCTTTGTAGCACCTGTTGCAGGCGCTTTGCCACCTGCCCCTCGTGCTCACGTATGGCACGACGAATATCCGACAGCTGTGGCGACGCCGAAGAGCGCACCTCGCCCTTCTCGTCGATAACGCGCTCGATAGCCGCCACCAACGACGGGAAGACCTCGACATTGGAGCTGAGCGCCCTAAGTAGCGGATACATCCCCTCACGACGCGAGAGGATAAAGCCTACAACGGCACCCGCCTGACGCAAGGCACGTCCTAAGGTGGCACACTCCTCGACGGTAAGATATGTACCCTCTACGGCTACCTTCTCGACAATAGATAGTATATCGTCCTGCTCGCCCACCTCCGACGATGGCTCCATCATCAGCATCTGGCGCATCTCATCCGCCAAGCCCAAGCGCTCCTCCACCTCGCGGCGCGAGCGCAAGAAGCCCTCCGCAGCGATACACTCACGCGCCGATTGCATCGAACAGCAGTCGGCAACCTGCGAGCGTATGCGGTCGAAGCCGATACGCTGCTCAAAGTTGGATGGATAGATAGTCGCCATAGGTTATGCGAGCGATTTTAGCAATATAGTATAGCGTTACTCACCCTTTGCGGCACGTCTCTCCGCCTTAGCAGCCCTCTTTGCCTCCTTAGCAGCAATCTGCTCCTCGCTCTTACCAAACAACGAGAAGTGGACATAGCGCATCGGATGCGCCTTCAAATCTTCGAGCAGCGCGCCGAGATTCTCGCCCGCCTCGTTTAGCGAGTCGTAGAGTTTGGGGTCGTTGAGCAACATACCCACCGAGCCTTCGCCACTCTGAATAGAGGCAAGCACCGCGTTGAGCGATGTAACGGTATCGTTGAGCTGCTTGATGATGTCGGCATCTGCCAAGTCGCCCGTGAACGTGTCGAGGTTAGCAAGCATAGACTCGATACGTGCGGTGTTATCGGCAAGCGTGGTGGTAAAGGTCTGCAAGTCGCCCAACGCACCGTCAATCTTACCCGACGATAAGGTCGAAGCCAACGACTTAGACATCTGCTCCAAGTTAGCCACCAACAAGGTGATATTCTCGGCATTGTTGTCGAGCAGGTCGTTCACGTTGGTAAGCGTAGTATCCAGACCGTCAAAAATATCCGAGCCCTTATCGGCAAGCATACCCATAAGACCCTCGTCAATCTTACCTGCGAGTGTGCCGCCATCGCTAAGCGCCGTAGCCGACTCGCCCTGCATAAGCTCGATTTGCGCACCGCCCATAAGACCCTCGGTAATCAACGCCTCGGTATCGGCGGGAATCATCGAGGCATACTTATTCTCGATGGCAACCTCAACAACGACACCATCGTTTTTTAGCTCGATGCCACGCACGTCGCCCACCTTCACGCCGCGAAGATATACACGCGACGTAACTTTAAGGTCCTTCGACACCTCTGCGTACTCAATAAAGTAGGTATTGTAGCGCTTGAACAGGTCCTGACCACCAAGCCACTTGATACCCCACCACGATACCAGAATTACGATAACGGCAAAAATGCCAATCTTAAACTCTCTCTTAATTTTCATATTTTCAGTTTTTAGTTATTAGCAATATTAACACTTGGAGCCTACGCTACTTAGCCTTAATGCTACCCGCCTCGTACTGCACGACGTAGGCATCTTTGAAGTACTCGCGCACGGCCGCAAGCTCCGCCTTAGCCTCTGCTGCGGTGGCATAGCCCACCAAGCAATACTTATATTTGTAGCTACCCGCGCCCTCTTTCATCTGCACCTTGCCACGGTAAATCTTAAATTGGGCGTCGTTGGCATCCAATATCGTCTTGCTCGATAGCAGCTGTATGGCATAGCCCTTCTCCGAGTCTGCGCCCTTTGCTGCGTCCGCAGGCTTGTTCTCGGAACCTTTAACTGCGGTCTGCGCAGTTGTGGTTGCCGACGCCGACGCATCATCACCCTGCTCTCCGTCTTCCAAATCCTCGGTGTATTGCTGCATAGCATTGAGGTTTTCGAGGAACTTGACAATGGCGTCGCTCAACGCATCTGCCAACTCGCGCTGACCATCCTTAGAGTTCATATAGGCCAGCTCCTCGGGGTTGGTCATATAGCCCAACTCCACCAGCGCACCAGGGCCTTCAAGCCAATACAGCACCGTCCAGATATTGTAGCGTATCTCGCGCGTATGACGCTTATGCGCCTTAAATTCGGCATTGAGCGTATTGGCGAACATATGGTTTAAGGGGTCGTTGTTCATCTGGTTCGACAGGGCAATGATGTAGCCCATCGAGCTACGCGACATATCCTCAATGTTTATCATATCGTCATCCTCGACAAAACGGGTTGCCAAGTCTCGATTTTGCTCCAATAGTCGCTCGTCGAACGACAGCAGATATACCGTAGGTCCCGTAACACTCGCACTACTTGCGGCATCAGCGTGAATCGACACAAACAGATCTGCCCCCTTCTCGTTGGCAAATAGCGCACGACGACGGTTATCCGTGGTCTTGTTCTCGTGCAGCTGCGTATCGGTGTCGCGCGTGAGATATACCTGCACGTCGGACATCTTCTCCAACAACTGACGTCGGGTCTCCTTGGCTACGGCAAGGTTAATATCCTTTTCGCATATCTTGCTACGATATGCACCCGAGCGTATGCCGCCGTGTCCCGCATCCAAAACGACAACTCTTTTGCGTGGCGAGGCAACATTTTCCCCCGCCATAGCGTTAGCACTTAGCACGAACGATGCAAACAGGCAAAATATGACTGAGAGTTTTCTCATAAATAGTAGCCAAAAGTTAATTATATCTGCAAAAAAATTACTATCTTTGCGGGTTGTAAACGCACCCGCGCGAGAGGCTAAACGGCTCTAACAGAGCGCAAAGCCAATAGACCCGAGGCGTTTTTGCCGACTTTGTCGGCAAAGTTACAAAAAATTATTGAATTTTGAGACGTTTTTTCGCAAAATATCTTTCGTCGGCATTGCTCTGCGCAACGCTCCTAAGCATCTGCTTATGCCTTTCGGAGGCGGGTGCAAAGGGCTTTCGTATGCTCCGTGAGCGAGACAGCGTGGCAACACAATACCCTCGAAAGGACACAACAAGCGACATACAGAGCAACATCGTTCGTCGCTCAACGACCGACTCCGCAACGGCGGCATCACGTGGCGACAGCACTCCGCAGCGTCGCTCCACCCCACCGACGACAACCGCCGCAGCCTCGACAACGAGCGATACGGTGCGCCGCAAGCGTAAGGCGCAGCCCGCCTTTAACGACATCATCAAGGGTAAAGCAACTGACTCAGTGGTATTTGATGCCCGCAACAACCTGATTTACAGCTTTCGCGATGGCGACGTAACGTACCAGGGAATGAACCTCAAAGCCGACTTTATGAGGGTCGATATGCAGAGCAAGGATGTCTTTGCACACGGCTACGCCGACACCACCGAGACGGGAGAGCCGACAAAGACACACCCCGAGTTCTCGGACGGCGGCTCGCCATACTCGATGGATACCATCACCTACAACCTCGACTCGCGCAAGGCGAAGATTAAGGGTATCGCCACGCAGGAGGGCGACGGCTGGTTGGTGGGCGGTAGCGTGAAGATGCACCCCGACGAGTCGATACACATTGGCGACGGTATGTACACCACCTGCGACGAGGTGGACCACCCCCACTTCTACCTCGCGATGACACGCGCAAAGGTCATCCCAGGCAAGAAGATTATCGCTGGCTACTCGTACCTCGTAATGGAGGATGTCCCCATCTACTTCCCAGGTGTTCCTGAGGCCTTCTTCCCCATCAGCACAGGTCCTAAGTCGGGTATTCTGATGCCCACATACGGCGAGGATGCCAAGGGCTTCTTTATCCGCGACCTCGGCTACTACTTTACCCTCGGCGAGCATATGGACCTCGCCATACGTGGTGGTATCTACACCCTCGGCTCGTGGGAGGTATCGGCACGTTCGCAGTACGTCAAACGCTACAAATTCCGCGGTAACTTCAACCTGCAATACTCGTCGATACGCTCTGGCGAAAAGGGTCAGCCCGACTTTGTGAAGCAGAACAACTACCGCATACAGTGGACCCACTCGCAAGACCCAAAGGCCAACCCTGGCTCGACATTCTCGGCATCGGTAAACCTCACGTCGAGTGGTTATAGCCGCTACTCGGCAACGCAGGTAAGCGACATCCTTGCCACACAGACCAACTCGTCTATTTCGTACTCGAAGAACTGGGAGGGAACTCCATTCTCGCTTGCGCTCAACCTCGCCGTATCGCAGAACTCGCGCGATAAGACCATATCGGTAACCCTACCCACGATTACCTTCAACGTAGCGAGCTTCAACCCCTTCAAGCGCAAGGAGGCGGTGGGCAAGACACGCTGGTACGAGAAGATTAAGATGAGCTATTCGATGAAGATGACCAACTCGGTGAACACCACCGAGTCGGAGATTTTCACGAAGGAGACGCTCAAAAAGATGAAGAACGGTATCCAGCATACGATACCCATCTCGACATCGCTGACGCTCTTCAACTATATCAACATCAGCCCCTCGTTCAACTATACCGAGCGCTGGTACTTTAAGAAGGTTAGCCAGCAGTGGAACAACGAGACACACAAGTTGGAGACGCTCGACCCCGAGTACGGCTTCTGGCGATTGTATAACTATAACGCCTCGGTTTCGGCAAATACGACCATCTACGGCACATACGTCGCCAAGAAGAAGGAGCGTAAGCTACAAGCTGTGCGCCATACACTTACGCCCAACTTCGGTCTGTCGTACGCCCCCGATTTCAGCCGCCAGAAGTATGGCTTCTATGAGACCGTGCAGACCGATACGACGGGTCGTTTTAAGGTCTATTCACCCTTTACGGACAATGCCTACGGCGTACCTGGCAGCGGTCAATCCTTTGCACTGACATTTGGTCTGTCGCAGTCGTTGGAGGCGAAGATACGCACCAAAGATACGGTCAAGAAGATTAAGCTTATCGACCAGCTCTCGATAAATGGCTCGTATAACTTCCTCGCCGACTCTATGCGCCTGTCGAACTTGCCCATACAGCTACGTACGACCATCTATAACAACATCGGACTCAACCTCTCGATGTCGCTCGACCCCTACGAGGTTAGCCCGCAGGGTGTGCGCTACAATAAGCTGATGTGGAAGCGAGGTCTGCCTGGACGTATCGCCAGCTTCGGATGGAGCTTCGGCTACACGTTCCGCTCGCGTGAGGATAAGTCGCAGACGGCGGGTAACGATATTACATCGCTGCCGCCCGAGTATTTCAACTCGTGGTCGGACCCCTACGGCACACTAAATCCCGCTATGCGACGACAGTGGATGGCTGGCACATATTACGACTTCTCGATACCGTGGAACTTCGGCTTCAATTATAGTATCAACTACTCGGCGCAGCCGTTTAACAATGGTACTACGGGCTACCGCAAGAACGTAACGCAGACGCTTGGTGTCAATGCCAGTGTGCGTCTGACGCCTAAGACGATGATTACGATGACGTCGGGTTACGACTTCACGACACGCAAGATGTCGATGACCTCAATAGCCATAACGCGCGACCTGCACTGCTGGCAGATGTCCTTCACGTGGATACCCTTCGGTAACCACCGTAGCTGGGCATTCAACATCGGCGTCAAGGCAGCGTCGCTCGCCGACCTGAAATACGACAAGAGCTACTCGCAGTACGACTATATGTATTAGTTGGGAGATAGGAGTGTAAGCGGGACTACGGGACTACGGGACTACGGGACTGCGGGACTGCGGGACTGCGGGACTGCGAGACTACGGGACTACGAGACTACGGGACTACGGGACTACGGGACTACGGGACTACGGGACTACGGGACTGCGGGACTGCGGGACTGCGGGACTGCGAGACTACGGGACTACGAGACTACGGGACTACGGGACTACGGGACTACGGGACTGCGAGACTACGGGAGACCCCAAAAAAAAACACAGCCGTTCCCAGCCGTTCCCAGCCGTTCTCAGCCGTTCTCAGCCGTTCTCAGCCGTTCTCAGCACCAAGATAAATTTTTGTCAGAAGGGTGCCGAGTGCTACACTCGGCAAAAATGCCGTCGATGGGTAGTACTTAAACGTACGTCCCATTGACGGCATTTTTTGTTAGGGGACGCAATCGACCCCTTATCACAAAAATTAGAGGGTTTGGGTAATGTTAATAATAAAATCTCCCATTCGCTCTATCTCGGATACCGTGTCGAGATAATATACGCTGCTGCGATAGTCCGACTCGCTGCGCTCGATACGCTGTATCTCCTGCTCGCGGATGTCGTTGCGAAGCTCGTTAATCTCTATCTCACAGTCGGTAGCAAGACGCAGACCTATCTCAACGTCGTTCTCGTTGCGGAGATTCTGTATCATCACCTCGTAGGCACGATCCAACGCTTTAAGGATGGTGTCGATACGCTCCACCTGCTCGTCGCTGAATGTCTGAGAGTGGCTGTTGCGACGCGAGAGGATGCGGCTGATAGCCTCGCCCGAGTCTCCAAGGCTCTCCAACTCGCCGATTATCTTATACATACGCTTCACCGTCTCGCGTGTCTCCTCGCTGATGCTCTCGTCGGGCATCGCATTGAGGAAGGCGGCAATCTCGTACTCTATGCGGTCGGCAATCTCCTCGTACTTAACGAGCTTGTCGCGCATAGCCTCGAACTCCTTGTTATCCTTGGCGTGTACTATGCGATGGATAAAATCTACGCTACGGCGCGAAATCTCGGCAAAGTGTATCACCTCGTTACGTGCCTGCTCCACCGACAGCTCAGCGGTCGAGAGGGGTCCTGCGTCGATATATTTGAGCTTCACAACATCCTCTTCGTTGCTCTTCTTATCCTTTATGAGGCGTGTTACGAGGCTTGCAATCTGCTTGGTAAACCATACCAGAACGAAGGTGTTGATGACGTTGAACAGCGTGTGTAGCATCGAGATACCGTAGAGCGTCGAGGTTGCCTCGTCGGCGGTCATCGCTACGGTGTGGTCGATGTAGAGCGGGTTAGGCAGACCCAGCCAGGTGATTGTCGTGCCTACAAACTCCAAGAAGGGTGTGAAGAGTATCAACGCCCAGCACACGCCAAAGACGTTGAAGAGTGTATGCGCAAGTGCGGCACGTCGAGCGTTGGCATTACCCACCGCAGCTGCGATATTTGCCGTTATGGTAGTACCGATATTCTCGCCAAGAACCATCGCCGCACCCATCTCGAAGGGTATCCAGCCCATATTTACCATAATGAGCGTCAGCGCCATTGTTGCCGACGACGACTGCAACACGAGGGTCAGCACCGTACCGAAGAGTAGGAAGATAAGCACCGAGCCGAAGCCGAAGCTCGTCCACTCCTGGATGAACGCCAGCACCTCGGGGGTCTCTTTGAGGTCGGGTACCGACTCCTTCATCAGCGAGAGACCAAGGAAGAGGAGCGCGAAGCCAACAATAAGCTCGCTGATGTTACGGCGCTTATCACGCTTCGAGAGGCTGAGGATAAAGCCCACGGCCATCAGAGGCACCGCCAAGGCTGAGACGTCTGCCTTGAAGCCTACGAGCGACACCATCCACGCCGTAACCGTCGTACCGATGTTGGCGCCCATAATCACGCCAATAGCCTGAGTAAGGGTCAGAAGACCCGCGTTTACAAAGCCCACGGTCATCACCGTTGTTGCCGATGACGACTGAATTACCGAGGTGATGCCCAAACCCGACATCACGCCCTTAAATGGATTAGAGGTCATCGCCGTCAGCAGGTTACGCAGCTTGCTACCTGCCGCCTTCTGCAACCCCGCGCTCATAAGGTTCATTCCGTAGAGGAACATACCGAGCGCACCAAGTAGTGTTAATGTTTGCATCATAATTTTATGCGTTTAATAATAGTTTTTCTTAGTTTTTATCGCCTTTTTCGACACAAAGCTAAAACGCGAAAAAGGAGTTTGCAACAGCCAAACAAAAATGTAATAAAATCTTAACAATGATGCAAAAATTTTGCAACTATTGGGCGTATTTTGTAATAGGCGCGTAACATCAAAACGCCGCGCTGAGCCTCTTGGAGGGCTTTTGCACCCATCTCGCTGCGATAGAGGGGATGTTACAAGGTTGAGATAATACAAAAACTATATAAACACTTTGCTTGAAAATAAAAATTTCGTATATTTGTAATCGAGAATTTAGAAACCGAAACTAAACCAACAGCTATGAGACACCTTTTACTATCCCTTGCAATGATTGCAACGAGCCTTGTTGCAGCCTCGGCACAGACAACCATCGATGATAATATGGCAGCTACGGTCAGCGAGCAGACGCTGCCCGATGATGGCTTCACCGAGCCTCGCGCGGTGCGTGGCGGCGAGTTTCGCAACCACGAGATAGGCGTTGGCTATGGTCTATATACGGGTCCGCAGCTACTCAACCTCTTTACCGAGATAGTGACCTTCTCGTTAGCTAAGGTGGACCTGCGCTCCTCGGGGGCGGTGTCGGCAAGCTACCTCTACTACCCTATCAAGCACGTGGGCGTGGGTGGCACTGTGGGCTATCAGCGCGGACGTGAGCCTGCGGGTGCCGACTTCACCTGCTCGCGTAACTATGTTACGGCGATGGCAATGGCGAAGGCCTATTGGTTCAACAAGCCCTACGTAGGTATGTATTCGAGCCTGTCGGTGGGCGCATCGTACATCTTCGGCGAGTACAACGGGGCTTCGGAGCGTATGTGGCGTCTTGCAGGTCAGCTGTCGGCTGTGGGCTTGGAGGCGGGTGGACGCCTCAGGGGCTTTGTCGAGTTAGGTCTTGGCACTATGGGGCTGCTGCGTATGGGACTATGTGTTAAATTCTAAGGTATGACAACGTATATCAAACATATTACTGCTATCTGTCTTTGTATTGCCGCTGTCGGCTGCACTACCGACGAGGCACTTTTAGCGCGTATTGACGAGGCAGAGCGTATCTCTGACTCACTACCCTCCGAGGCTATTGCGATAATGCGCTCTATCGACCGCGACGACATCTACGGCGAGGCGGATAACGCCCGCTATGCCCTCGTTTATAGCGAGGCGCTATACCACAACGGTACGTCCGTCGATTGCGACAGCCTCACGCAGCCGATGATGATGTACTACCTCGACGACGACAACCACGACGAGCGTGTGCGCGCCCTCTACCAACACGCTCTTGTTGCATACGCAGCAGGACGTAATGCCGAGGCTATGTACGCCCTTATCGAGGCGGAGCGGTCGTTTGACAAGTGCCACAATCTGCGTTGCAAGGGTCTTATCCACCGCACTAAGGGCGATATATATAATGAGGAGTGGTTATTTGACAACGCCTTAGAATCATTTACCGCAGCAAAAGAGTGTTTTGATAAAGCCAATATGCCAGAGTATAGTGTGTATGCAATATATGATATAGCAACCATCTATAAAACGACATTAGAATATCAACGTGCCGAGCAACTATTAGGCGATGTTTTAGAGTACTGTAACAATAACGATGACCCCAATTTATCGGTACTTACAATGCATCTGCTATGCGACATATATATCTATACCAATCGAATTGATAAGTGCAACGAGTGTATCAAAGAGATTGAGCGCATCGGCAACTTTGACTTTTACGAAGCCCACTACTACCTTGCAAAAGCGATATATGCTGCACATAGCAAAAATCGCGCTGATGCTGAGGCATATTTAGCAAAAGCTGAGCAACTTCCAAATGACAAAAACGACGACATTGAACTTATAAAATCGAATGTGTACGAATTATTAGGCGATACACAAACAGCCTTTTATTGGTATAAACAGAGTAAACACATCCAAGATAAATCCGTATTAGATGCTCTAAGTTTCAATATTCTTAATTCGCAGATAGAACAGATTAAGAGTAAGGCTATCATCGCAGAGCAGCGCGCCAAAAATCAAAAACTTCGATTGACAATATATATAACTATCGGTGTAATTATACTCACCTCCATCATAATATACATAGGTATTCGTCTTCGTCGTCGCAACCGTGAGATTGAGCAGTACATTGACATCATTCGGGAGCTGCAACTTACTGCACGGAACAAACCAGCAGACCTAACAGAGCAGGTACAATGCTTATACAAGGAGCGATTTGACGAGATTAATGCACTTTATGACGCCTACTATGACCATAAAGATACATCCCACCATAAAGCTATTATCTATAATCAGCTACAAAATATCATCAATTCACTAAAAGATGATAAGGCACGCATTGTCAAGTTAGAAGAGGTTGTAAACAAAAATTATAATAATGTGATGTCTATATTGCTTGAAGAGTTCCCAAAACTAACCGAGCGACAACACCGACTTGCGTTATACTTGTACGCGGGCTTTTCACTACGTGCAATTGCACTGTTTTTGGACAGCACTCCCGAGCTAATATCGAAGTCTAAGCATAAACTTAAAGAGAAGATTGCCAAAAGCAACTCTCCCCGTACAGAACTTCTTCTTCGACATCTATAATATTCGGGCTCAAATATTATTTGAGGCGATTTTTCGGGTTAAGATAGGCTCAAAAGTAAGCAGGCGAAAAATTCATTTTTCGTCTGCTTGTATTTTATTGATTATTCGATAGTTATAAATATAGGTGGCGAAAAACTTTTTAGCTATAAATTCGGTTATCAGAGCATAATTTCCTAAATTTGTAGTACATTAATCAATAAAAAATACTATTATGAAACGATTACTTTTAGGAGTTTTTCTCGCAATGGGAACAACCCTATTTGCAAGCAATGATGCATGTGCATCGCTAATCAGTCAAACATCAGAAGATGGAATTGTTGTTGGTATAAAGCCCATGAAAATTCCGCCTATTAGGCCTAAGCAGGTTGTTGCGGATGATATTACGGCGGAGTATAACAATGGTGTATTGGTGCTGATGTTTAATGCCGACTTGGGCGATGCAGACATCGTTGTCAGCAACCTCGCTACGGGCGATAGTTGGAGCGATAGCTTCTCAGGCTACGGCTCTACTACCATCATCCTGTCGGGCGATAGTGGATACTACACTATCGACATCACCACCGATAGTGGAAGCTACTACGGCAGCTTCGAGCTGTAAGAGATAGCAGAGTATATCATTATGTATATAGGTATAACTCTGCTACAAAGGCTAAATCTGTTGTGCAAGACCTAAGAGTAATATTTATTTATTACTGTTGATTTGCACTCACCTTAGGTCTGCACATTAGATTAAGTAAAATAAGTTTTTGGGCTATAATTAATCATTTTTTTCATCTAAAACTCGTTGAACTATGAAAAATTTTAATTATCTTTGTCTTAGTTTGGTACTCGTGTTGTTTGCTTGTACCAAGGAGGTTGGTATGGAAGATGTCCAAAAGGATACCATTGTAAATGACGTGGAGGCTCTAACTGATGCTGATAGAGCCCTATACAGTCTAACAACTATGTTGGATGATGTAGCACCGCAAACTCGTATGACATCAGGGCAAACGATTAAGGCGCAGACCCTTATCAATGTTTCGGATATTATTGCCGAGGAGTATAGCGACGTTGCCGGTTACGACAATGCATTCTACCTCGTTACGCTCGAAAATGAAAACGGTGTAGCAAGTACGGCTTTTTTGGGCGCTACACCCAATTTACCCTCTGTAATTGCTATCATAAACGGTGTTGAATACACAATTGAGGATTGCTGCGAGGCTTGTGCCGAGATATTTGGTTACGAGTACATCGCCGCCGATGATACCATTACTCGTTCATCACTGGGAACAGGAACTCCGGGCTTGATTGTTCCGCCTATTGTTCCGCCTATCTCGACGATTATTGGAACGCCGTCAGTTCCTTGGGACCCAGAAACACCATCTGACCCCGACCCCGAGGTGCCTCTGCCCGACATCCCTACCGACCCAGGAGATAGTTCTATAACCACTCACACCAACGTCGAGTGGCGCGTTACATACCAAGTTGATCCTCTAATGAAGAGCCATTTTCATCAACATTGGCCATTTAATGACGACTACGATTATATGAATGGCACAAGCGGAGAGAAATACTATGCTGGCTGCACAATAGTAGCACTTGCACAGATTTTAGCATACAACAAAATAGAGAGAAATTTTGGTCCCAATATTATTGGTAAAGCAATCATTGATTGGAATAATATCGAACTTGCAATCAATAGGCAAGAGTTATTATATAATCAAGGTATCTTAGAAATTAAAGAAACTACCCCAAACACATATACCAAGGCAGAAGTAAACGCATTATCTGTACTTTGCAAAGCAATTGCTGATATAATAAAACCGACATATACTAGTAATGGAACATACGTATATACAAATGATGCAGTAAATTTTCTAAAAGATTGTGGGTATAATAAGGTTAAAAAAGAGGACTATAATAGTGATGTAATCTTTGATATGGTTGTTACGCAGCAATTACCTGTAAATATAGATGGAGCAGACCCTAATTCTGAAACAGGTCACTCTTGGGTTATTGATGGATGGTATGAGCGAGAATTATTAGAAATAACCACCATAAAAGAAAATGGCGTGATTGTAGGTGCGGTTAGCGAAGTGATTAATACTGAGAAATATGCCCATTATAACTGGGGTTGGTTAACTGGTCAAGATGGCTACTATGAAGTGGGAGTATTTGACACATTAGATGTATTTAGAGAAACATCAGTCGCTCACGATGAGCCTATGGTAAGAGATTATTGCACCGATATTAACTTAGTAACATACAATTAGTTATGAAAGATGGTTTGCTTATTACATTTCGAATTATTAGTTGCTATATCTTAATGGTTGCAAGTCTTACTTGTTGCGATAAAGATGACTATTACCCCGATGGATATGTTGGCATAACCGCATATCCCGACCCGAGTGGAGAGGTGTTCATTGGCGCAGACGCCTCCGAGATGGTTATAACATTGCAAGATGACCGTGATTGTACAGTTTATTGCACCGTGAAAAATTCTCACGGTCAAGACATTGAAACGCAAGCCGAGTACTACGTTATTAACCCTTCTGAGACACGACAAGGCAGATGGTGCAGTGTTGATTACACCAACGAGAAGATTATCAAACTGACGATAGAAAAGAATGAAACAGGCTATACTCGTTGGGTATCACTTGTGTTTTGCCCATTGGGTGACGACGAAGTAAGCATCAGGCAAAGCCCCTATCTTGATGAGGAACACAACAAATATAGCAAAGGAGTTACAAGGTTTAATGTGGTGTTTACTAATGCATCTAACCAAACAATAGCGCTAAATAATATCGTATGGAACGATCGTTATAGGTCCAATATAACGGATGTAGTGCTGAAACCGAGCAAAAGTTGTAAGGCATACACAGTAAAAAGCTGGTTGAATGTCGATTTATCGGATGATGCAATACCGAGTTCGTTGTGGTGCGAATATCTCACTCCGATAAGTTGTGATGTAACATACAACGACACACACACTTGTAGCTACTCCTATTTTGAACCACGTGAAGAGAAACACTATATTTTAGATTGGACGGATTACCGCATAGAGGGGAGATTAGAACCTTCCATAATGCCTGATGGAGAGGTATATATCCACAATTGGACGCTGACCTACATCTTTACCGATGCCGACTACGAGTATGCCGTGGCAAACGGAAATATACGATAGATTATTGGGGTTGGTCAACGGGGCAAGATGGCTATTATGAGATAGGGGTATTCGATACATTTGTAGGGAGTACTTCCGCAATGGGGACATCTCTATTTGCAAACAATACCGCAAACACTAAACATTGATTATCAGTTAGTTGCAAGGACGCGGAATATGCTTGAAAGGCTACACCTGTAACTCATTAATTTTCAGCGAGTTGAAAAATTAGCCAAAACTCGCTTTACAACATACTGTTTTTCAACAAGTTACAAAACAAATGCTGAAAAAATTTCGGTCAAAAAATTTGGAATGCAGTGTGTAAGTTTTGTAACTTTGCACTAAGCAAAGCCTTAAAGGCGTAACACCACCCGAAGAGTAAAAGAGATAGCGTAGAAATAAAAATTTCGTATATTGGTAATCGAGAATTTAGAAACCGTACTAAACCAACAGCTATGAGACACCTTTTACTATCCCTTGCAATGATTGCAACGAGCCTTGTTACAGCCTCGGCACAGACAACCATCTATGATAATATGGCGGCTACGGTCAGCGAGCAGACGCTGCCCGATGATGGCTTCACCGAGCCTCGTGCGGTGCGTGGCGGCGAATTTCGCAACCACGAGATAGGCGTTGGCTATGGTCTATATACGGGTCCGCAGCTACTCAACCTCTTTACCGAGATGCTGACCTTCTCGTTAGCAAAGGTGGATCTGCGCTCCTCGGGGGCGGTGTCGGCAAGCTACCTCTACTACCCTATCAAGCACGTGGGCGTGGGTGGCACTGTGGGCTATCAGCGCGGACGTGAGCCTGCGGGCGCCGACTTCACCTGCTCGCGTAACTATGTTACGGCGATGGCAATGGCGAAGGCCTATTGGTTCAACAAGCCCTACGTGGGTATGTATTCGAGCCTGTCGGTGGGCGCATCGTACATCTTCGGCGAGTACAACGGCGCTTCGGAGCGCATGTGGCGTCTTGCAGGTCAGCTGTCGGCTGTGGGCTTGGAGGCGGGTGGACGCCTCAGGGGCTTTGTCGAGTTAGGTCTTGGCACTATGGGGCTACTGCGTATGGGACTATGTGTTAAATTCTAAGGTATGACGACGTATATCAAACATATTACTGCTATCTGTCTTTGTATTGCTGCTGTCGGCTGCACTACCGACGAGGCAAACGGAAATATACGATAGATAACTGGGGTTGGTCAACGGGTCAAGATGGCTATTATGCGGACGGAGTTTTTGACACTATGAATGTTTTTCTTAGTACTTCTGTTGGCGTAAGAAATAACCCTATGGATCATAATTATGATAATTCTGTTAAAATCTTAACATACGACAGTGCCTTATGAAACGTTACTCTTACATTATAGTTATCCTTATTATGACTTTTGGGGGTTGTTGTTTAGCATCGTGTTCGAAGGAGAAACCTTCAAAGCTTACTTACACGCAGCCCATATATTTACCAACCCCATACGATATGACCATTTCATCAGATGCTTGCGAGCTTGTCATCACGACAGAGATACCTAGAAATATGTTAGGTATAGCTTCGGACATAAGGACAATGTATGATGACAACATTTTCACTTGGTGCAATGTGAGAACTTATAGGCGATGGGAAAAACCCAATATAGAAGATAATTGGTATCAGGTAGAATATATTAGCGACACGGAGACACTTATTAAAATTAGTGCTAATAATAGTAGTTATAAAAGGTATATTCTTATGTATTATGATATTGCTGAACGCGACATGGTTACTATTATACAAGAGCCCGGCAAAACGGGTACACACGTAGATCTTGACAACGGCGGTACGGTATGCTATGTGGAATACATTAATCAAAGTAGCCACGTGATTGCCATACGTGATATGATTTGGAGAACGGAATACGTTTGGGAAGACGAGCCATCAAATATCGCACTCGACCCGGGACAAAGCAGGATTGTCCATAAGCTCAAAGACGAGTTCCAACAGGCGGACTTAATGGCTATTGATAAGGTCGATAAAGAGTTTGTACCTTTGTTGTGCGATGGTCTTAGACCTATTTCGTGTAGCGTTATTTTTGATGGCACCTACGAATTAAAACATAGTTACTCTGATAATACAAGTGGACAATTTAGTTTGACCGACTATAAAAATTATGAACTATCTGGCGGCAAGTTGAGCGAAGAGGAACAAGCAGCTTTTAGATTAAAAGAAGATGCATTGAAATGGACGCTGACCTACACTTTCACTGACGCCGACTACGAGTATGCCGTGGCAAACGGAAATATACGATAGATAATTGGGGTTGGGTGACGGGTCAAGATGGCTATTATGAGATAGGGGTATTCGATACATTTGTAGGGAGTACTTCCGCAATGGGGACATCTCTATTTGCAAACAATAACGCAAACACTAAGCATTGATTATCAGTTAGCTGCAAGGACGTAGAATATGTTTGAAAGACTACACCTGTAACTCATTAATTTTCAGCGAGTTGAAAAATTAGCCAAAACTTGCTTTACAAAACACTGTTTTTCAACAAGTTACAAAACAAGTACTGAAAAAAATTTCGGTCAAAAAAAATTTGGAATGCGGTGTGTAAGTTTTGTAACTTTGCACTAAGCAAAGCCTTAAAGGCGTAACACCACCCGTAGAGTAAAAGAGATAGCGTAGAAATAAAATTGGTTTTAGACATAACAAGAATTTATTGACACTCTAAAACTTTGATATTATGAAAAATTTACTATGTTTACTGGGAATGATAGCCTTTATTTCTACCTCGTGTAATACAACGCATAAAATCAATGATTCAAGCTCTAATTATTTCGATGAGCCTGATATACACTACCATGCCTGCGCTAATGCGACACCCGACATTAAAGTAGCTCACGTTGACTTTCAAGAACAATATGTTAATATTACCTTTGATAAAAATCCTGAGGAGGTAGATGGGTTTGATATAACCTCCTACTACTATATAGATTTCACTACAAAAGAGCGAGTTTTTCCCACAGAATATAGCTGGAAAGACCATGCTGGGGACCTCAGTTTCCCATTCGAACAAGATTTGGGATGGTGTAAGGTAAGCCATTTAGACGAGTGTACGTTTAGATTCCACCTTTCTGAAAATAATATGGGATATATACGTATGGTTTCTTTAATATATTGCCTTATGGGAGAACCTATTAGAATTATTCAATATCCCAAAGGTGTAACACCGCCCGAAGAGTAAAAAAGATAGCGTAGAAATAAAATTGGTTTTAGACATAACAGGAATTTATTAACACTCTAATACTTTAATACTATGAAAAAGGTTATGTTTTTTGCATTTGCCGTTGCTGCACTCTTTGTCTGCGGTAGCTGCGACGATAAGGAGAGCAATGAGCCAACTCCTCCTCAGGACGAGCAACCCGACATCACTGACCCCGCAATAGTGGCTGCTACGGAGGCGGTGGATGCACTTATTGCCGAGCATCGAGATTTCACGGTGGATACCAATGAGGTTAAACAAGCTCTTTCGAGCAACATATATGGTAATGCGTGGAAGCTCGACGCTCAGTTTGCATACGACGCCAATTTCGAGAAGATGGAGCGCATAGTATATGACTTCGGCACACCGCTTTGGGAGGGCAACAACCTCGCTGTTTTGGCATTTGGCAATACGGGAGTTAGTGGCTACAACCTCAACGAGAGCGACCACACCATCGAGGAGTGCTTAAAGGTGGGCTACGCCTACGACTCGCGCGACATTGCCATAACATTCACTACCGACGAGGGAAAGAGTTTTGTTGCCAAGCTAACAGCACTTAGCAACGATGTCCTTGTCTTGGATGGCGAGGATGGTCTGCGTACCATATACAAGAGAACTGAGAGTATGGAGTGTATAAAAATCTCGGCTACACGTCGTATAGCACAGCTCATCGAGAATACATCGTTCGACAAGTCGCTCTTCGCTGAGCAGATTGTGGGCGAATGGTCGCGTAACACATTCGTAAGATACAACAACGATTGGAGTGAGGTAATTTATCCCGACCTTGTTTTGGGAGAGCATTTCGCCCAGGGACTTGGTGGTGCTACCTACACCTTTGAGGCAGACGGCACAGGTCGTTGCGTCTATCAGGGAGCAGACCCCACCATAGAGGATATGACATACACCTTCAATTGGGCTTATAACCAAGACAGCTCGACACTCACCCTGACGGGCGATATAAACAGAGAGTTTACAGTTATTGGCTTCGATACCGAAAATCTGATTATCGACTATACAAAATCTTACACCAACGACGACACGACACACAATTGTCGCGAAATATATGTAAGATAGCTCCTATAAATTAGGTTGAATCGATTTGGAAGATTGTTTTGAGTAGGTTTTTCGCCCTTCGCAAAGGCGTAACACCGCCCGAAGGGTAAAAGAGATAACACCATACAAAAATAGTTACGGGCTACGCCGCGAGGGGTAGCCCGTAACTATTTTTCAAGACTCGTCGGGGTTGAAGTATGCCCTATTAGTCTCTGCTACCTCCAAGTATGCGCAACAAGAATAGGAACAAGTTGATAAAGTCGAGGTAGAGGGTCAAAGCACCAAGCAGCGCCAACTTCTGACCGTTGTCATCTGCCGAGCCATACTCGATAAATATGGTTTTGAGCTTCTGAGTGTCCCACGCGATAAGACCCGTAAAGATGATAACACCCGCGTATGTAATTACCCAATACAAGCCCGACGATGCTACAAAGATATTTACCACAGTGGCGATAAGCAGACCTATGAGCAACATATAGAGGATGTTGCCAATCTTCGAGAGGTCCATACGTGTAGTGTAACCTATAAGGCTCATAGCGAAGAATGTACCCGCCGTAACAAAGAATGTCGAGGCGATACTCTCCATAGTGTATAGCAGGAATATCGACGAGAAGGTAACGCCCGTAACCACCGAATAGAGGATAAAGAGTATGGTTGCACTTGTCATCGACATCTTCATAACGCGCGACGAGAGCCAAATAACCAGACCAAACTGCGCAATAAGAAGCACCCAGACAGATGCCGAGTTGCTATAAATCGAGTATAGCAGTTGCGGCGAGTTGGCCACGAAGTAGGCGGTAAGACCCGTAACGGTCAATGCAGCCGCCATCTGCAAATAGACGCTCTTGAAAAGTGTCGAAACAAGCGACTGCTGAGCGGTTTGTGCTGTTGTGTAGTTTGCCATATTGTTTAGTTTTTTAGTTTAACGATGTGGTTGTGGATATTATTGTATATAGACTGCGGTTTTACGCTCTTTCGTCCCGCATCGGCTTGCTGAGCAATGAATTAGTCTCATATCCGCGCAACTCTCGACATTCGAGGACTGTCGCTAACGAGTAGAAAGATGCGACCTCGCAGAGGTTAAAAGGTATTGACCGATGAGCGTGCTTGCACGAACTCAACGTGTCAATACTTTTTATAACAGCCTAAGGCTGTGCATCTTTCTCTACATCCGTAGCCCCTCCGAGACTCGAACTCGGATTTAAGGTTTAGGAAACCTTCGTTCTATCCCTTGAACTAAGGAGCCATACATCACACAAAGATAACGCAAAATTTGCAAATAACAATGTTTAACACAAAAAAAGGGGGCTTAATAGGTATTTATACCTACCAAAACGACAGAGACAATGTCGCATATAGAAAAATTTTTCGGGGCGTTGTGTATATTTCACTTTGGCGCATAATATGCTAATAGACAATAAATTGAAAAATTATTAACATACACTATCAATATTGCATTATGAGAAAATCGGTTGAATATTTCGTAAACCCATAAAAAAGTTATATCTTTGCAGCGGAAAACGAGCAAAACAACAAACAATTATACTTATGTTGGAACAAAACTTAATCAAACTCTACGAGCAGAGTTTCCGCGACAACCGCGAGATGGCAGCTCTTACCGACTACTTTAAGGGTGAGACATTCTCCTACTACGAGGTTGCCAAAGAGGTTGCTAAGCTACACCTTATGTTTAAGGAGGCAGGCATCGAGAAGGGCGATAAGATTGCGCTCATCGGTCGTAACAATACACGCTGGTGTATGAGCTACATCGCCACGATAACATACGGAGCAGTGATTGTGCCTATTCTTCAAGACTTCAACCCCACCGATGTCATCAACATCATCAACCACTCGGAGAGCCGTCTGCTCTTCCTCGGCGACAACTTCTGGGATGACATCGAGGGCGACCAGATACCCGCTATCGAGGCAGTATTCTCGCTCACCGACTACCACGTCATCTACGAGCGCGAGGGCAACAAGCTCACCGACTATATGAAAAACATTATGACGCACTACCGCGAGGCCTACCCACGTGGTTTCAGCGTCAATGACATACACTTCCCCGAGGTTGGCAACGACGAGGTGTGCTTGCTTAACTACACGTCGGGTACTACTGGCTCATCGAAGGGTGTTATGCTCACGGTGAACAACCTCACGGGCAACGTGGTGTTCGCTATGGAGATGGTAAATCCCGAGAACAACGACCACTTCTTCCGCAAGGGCGGTCGTACGCTCTCGTTCCTTCCTCTGGCACACGCCTACGGCTGTACGTTCGACTTCCTTGCGCCGCTTGCTTGTGGTGCGCACATCACGCTTCTTGGACGTATTCCCTCTCCCAAGATTTTGGTCGAGGCGATGAAGGTTACACGCCCCAATATCGTATGCTCGGTACCTCTTATCTTGGAGAAGGTATATCGCAAGAGCATCCTGCCGCTATTGGAGAAGGGTTCTATGAGTATCGCTATGCGTATTCCGCTGCTCAACTCGGCGATATACTCAACCATCCGTGCGCGCCTTATGGAGCAGTTCGGCGGTTGCGTCGAAATCTTCATCGTGGGTGGTGCAGCCCTCAGCCGCGAGACCGAGGACTTCCTGCGCAAGATTAAGTTCCCGCTCACCGTTGGCTACGGTATGACGGAGTGCGCTCCGCTTATCAGCTTCCAGCTGCCCACACTCTTTAAGTCGGGTTCGTGCGGCGCCCTTATCCCTGGAATGTTGGAGGGCAAGATTGCATCGCGTGATCCGCAGAATGTTCCTGGCGAGCTGCTCGTGCGTGGCGAACACGTGATGAAGGGCTACTACAAGAATGAGAAGGCTACCGAGGCTGTTTTGGATGCCGACGGCTGGTTACACACAGGCGATATGTGTACTATGGACGAGGATAACACGCTCTATATCCGTGGTCGCTGCAAGACAATGATTCTCTCTGGCTCGGGTCAGAATATCTACCCCGAGGAGATTGAGGAGCGCCTAAACAACCTCTATATGGTTGCCGAGTCGCTCATCATCGAGAATAACGGCCACCTTACGGCACTCGTTGTCCCCGATTACGAGTTGGCAAATGCTGAGCATGTAGATATGGAGCAGCTGCCCGAGATTATGGAGAAGAACCTCCAAGAGTTGAACGGTATGGTTGCTTCGTACGAGAAGGTTGCAAACATCGTTATCCACCGCGAGGAGTTCGTTAAGACGCCGAAGCGCAGTATCAAGCGCTACCTATATACGGCAGAGCGTTTGAACCTCTCGTAAGCAGTAACGAAAGTGATATGATAAAAAAGTTATAGGTGGCATAAGCCACCTATAACTTTTTTTTTCGACTATTGCGCGGTTTTATAGAGGTGGCTGAGACAATGGACTACGGGACTACGGGACTACGAGACTACGGGACTACGAGACCCTAAAAACACAGGCGTTCTCAGTCGTTCTCAGTCGTGCGAGGCAGCGCGAGGCAGCTTGACGTGAGAAGGGTTGCAGATGTGGTGCATCGCAAAAGAAAGCGCCACGGGATAGTACTAAAACGTACAGCCCGTGGTGCTTTACTTCTTGGGATGTGCCGCAGATGCGCCCTTATCACGCCAAGCTAAATTTGTTGTCAGAAGCCGTAAGATGTGGTGCCAAGTCGAAGTTTGGCTGGATGGGGGTGTACTTGGACGTACATCCCCATTCAGACGAACGAGCTTGGTGCCGCAGATTGCGGCTTATCACAACAAATTAGAAGGGCATATCATCCACTACCCCTACTCCACCACCCATCGGCTCCTCAACAAAGGGAGGCATCTCCGTTACGGGAGGCTGTGCCTGAGGCTGCAAGGGCTGCACACGCCACGCACGAACATCGGTGTACCAACGGTCGTTGAACTTGCGCGACTCAATATCGAACGAGAGGTTATACATCTCGCCCACGCGCAACATAGCCACATCCTGCGCCTTATTCATAAATGTTACCGCCAACTCCTTGCCATACTGCTTGTTGGGCTGCTCGAAAATTACCGTCTGACGCTCCCACTGGCCACGTGCCGACTGACCCGTTACAGGGGGCAAAATCTCTAATACCTTTACTTCAATCTCCATAGTTTATCTGTTTTTACGTTTCAATCTTCAAATTAGATGTTGCGTTGCTCATCACGAGCCACAACACCACCTCGACTACCCTACTACGCCACCGAGCAGCATATACCCAACGCCTCGACACGTGCCGCAATGGCCCTAAGCTCCTCCTTTTCGACCTTTTCGAGGGTCTGGCAGGGCGTATCTCTGTCGAGCGAATATACCATAACCTGCTTGGGCGCTATCTCACGTATAAGCTCCAACCACGCCGACACCTCCTCCTCGGTGGTGTTATCCACCCTCTTGCCAAGGTACTCGCCGCGCAGAAACATCGTCTGCACGATAAGCTCACCCTCGAAGGCTTTAAGACGCTCTACCGTCTCGCGTACGCTATACTTGCCCTGCGGCTTGTTCACGAGCTGCACCGTAGCGTCGAAGGCAGAGTCGAGCTTCAAGATGTTGTTATCGACACGTCTGAGCGCACGGCATACATCCTCGCGGTGTATCTGCGTGGCGTTCGACAACACCGACACCTTTGCCGAGGGGCAGTAGCGGTCGCGCATAGCGAGCGTATCGTCGATAATCTGCTCAAAGTGAGGATGGAGCGTAGGCTCGCCATTACCCGCAAAGGTGATGACATCGGGTGGCGTACCATCCTTAACCATACGTTCGAGGGTCTCGGCAAGCATCGTGCGCACATCGTCGCGTGAGTTGAAGCGGCGCGCGCCAGGATGCTCATCGTTCCAGCCGCACTCACAGTAGATGCAGTCGAAGCTACACAACTTAGACTCTATGGGCAGCAGGTTTACACCGAGCGAGAGTCCCAAGCGTCGCGAGCGCACAGGACCAAATATAATGTTATCGTAGAGCGAAGTCATAAGGTCTATTTTCGAATTTATTGGTTATCTGCTCTTTGAACCCTTAGCGCCACCAAGCTTTGCGCCGTGCGCCGCCTGGTAGGCAAAGATATTCTCCGAATAGCTCGTGGTCTTGAACTCCGAGTCGCGCTTACGCTTGAATGCCACACCTATAAGCGTATCAACAAGCTCATCGAAAGGCACTCCCGTAGCCTCCCAGAGGTAGAACGACAACGAGCCAGGAATGGTATTTATCTCGTTTACGTAGATGTTATTTGTCGCCTCGTCAATCATAAAGTCGATGCGCGACACACCGTCGCACGCCAGCACACGGAAGGTCTTACACGCCGTAGTGCGAATATACTCGGTAACCTCGTCGCTGAGGCGCGCAGGAATCTCGCGCACGGTAGAGTGCATACCCTCCGAAGGCTTATTCTTGCCGCCACCCAGATATTTATCCTCGTAGCTAAGAATCTCGCCACTGCGCACAGGGGCCTCACATACCGACGCCTTGCAGTCGTAGTAGTCGCCAAGCACCGAGCAGTTAATCTCTTTAAGGCGCTCTACAAGCACCTCTACAATGATGCGCTTCGAGTAACGGATAGCGTTATCGACGGCCTCAACAAGCTCCTCGCGGTTGTGTACCGCCTTGATACCTACCGACGAGCCGAGGTTTGCAGGCTTCACGATAAGCGGATAGTTCAACGCCTCGCAGCGCACAAGCACATCGTCGCGCTCCGATAGCCACTCCTTATCCGAGAACCACGCATAATCAACAACGGGGATGCCCGACTCGCGAAGAATCATCTTCATCGTAATCTTATCCATACCATTTGCCGAGGCGAGGGTGTTGGGGCAAGCATAAGGGATGCCCGTCATCTCGATAAGACCCTGAAACGAGCCATCCTCGCCCGAGGTGCCGTGCAGGGCAGGGAGGATAACATCGAGCGTCGTAACAACGTCGCTACCAAAGAGCGGCTTACGCACCTTATATAGGCGATTGTCGCCATATACGGGGCGCAGATACACCTCCTCGACAGAGCTTAGAAGGCTCTTCATATCGCGGTAGTTATCTGTCGAGCGCAGCTTATCGCCCGTGTACCAGTGTCCCTCCTTCGAAATATAGATAGGCACGATGTTGTACTTCTCGACATTCATTGCCGCCATCGTCTGTGCCGCCGTGATTACCGAAATTTCGTTCTCCACCGAGCGACCACCAAAAATCACACCTACGTTAATCTTCATCTTTCAAGTTATTGTTTATCAGTTATCTTCTACTTAAACGAGTCGGGCAGGTCATTCTCATACAGCACCACATCGCCCACTCTTAGACGTGGTTGCAACTCCGACATAGCCTCGCTAAACGATGCCACGACGCTGATACGCTCCTTATCGTAGCCACCATCCGCTAAACCCTCGGTTATAGCCTCGCGATTGACCGCATTGACCACATATACGCCATCGGCTCCCGAGTGCGCTATCGCCTCGCCAAAGGCGCGGTTGTTGGCATACTGTCTCGCACCCATCTCCACAAAGCCTGGCGTAACGACATAGCGAGCGCCATCTGTTGCAAAGTCGCGCAACACCTCCAACGCCATAAGTGCGCCCGTAGGGTTAGAGTTGTAGGCATCATCGAGGATGGTGATACCCGCCGAGCGACGCATACTGAGGCGATGCTCAATCTGCTCAATCTGCCTTACAGCACGACGCGACGCCTCCGCCGAGATACCGAGACGGTCGGCGATGGCGAGTGCCGCCGTGATATTTAGGATATTTCCTCGTCCGAGGATATGTGTGGCGTAGCCCCGCTCGACACACTCGCCGTGAGCGATGTCGAAGCGTGTCTCCTGCGGCGAATAGCAAATATTTACTGCGCGGAAGTCGGCATCGGCACTCTCAACACCATAGGTAGCTACGCTACGCGAGAGCGTTTTGAGGTGGTTACGTGCCGCCTCCGAGTCGATATTTACGACACCAAAGCCATCTTCGGGCAGAGCATCAATAAGCTCAAACTTCGTGCGCGCCACACTCTCCACCGAGCCAAAAGTTTCGAGGTGCATCTCCCCTACCGACGTGATGATACCCATCGTGGGCTTCACAAGGTCGCATATCTCGCTAATGTCGCCACGTTGCTTGGCACCCATCTCGACGATAAAGACCTCGTGGTGAGGTTTCAGATGCTCACGCACCGTGCGTACGACACCCAACGTAGTGTTGAAGTTACCTGGCGTCATAAGCACGTTATATCGCTCGGAGAGTATGCGATAGAGGAAGTGTTTTGTCGAGGTCTTACCGAAGCTGCCCGTGATGCCGATAATTTTAAGGTTGGGCATACTGCGCAGGATACGCTCTGCATCACGGTAGTACCAACGCGTGATAGCCCGCTCCAAGGGGCGATTGAGCATATTGGCAACAATGGTCCAATAGTCGAGCGTCATAAGCATTGCCGCCACAACGACGTAGCGCGGCGCAAATATGGCTACGGCAGCTACCACCAAGAGCGTGAGGATAAGGCGCGTAGCGATAAGGCGCTTAACACGCATCGTATATACCAAGCGTAGCTTATAGTCAATCGAGAACTCCGCAATGGCGATAATGAGCATCCAGCAGCCAAAAATCAGCAACACAGCCCAGTGGCATACCACGGCCGAGCATAGCGCCGCTAACACCGCCACAAGGTTCGAGCGCGACAGCCACTCGCGCGTGGAGCGCAGCCAACGGTTATAACGCTCCGTGCGATAGGAGTTCTGCTGAAACATCTGCACCGAGTAGCGCGTAGTTGCCGCAAAGAAGAGCAACCACACCACAGCGAACAATATTAACGAAATGAGCGTCATACGGTTAATCCAATTTTAGGAATGATTTGAGTGTCGCCTGCCACAGCTCCGCCTGCTCCAACATAGCAAAGTGTCCCGCACCCTCGGCAACGACCAACCCTGCATCCTTCATAAGGCTCTGCATACGGTAGGCATCCGATATAGGTGTTGCCGTATCCCTATCGCCCCAAAAGAGCAATACAGGGGCGGTGATAAGGGGCATAACGTGGCACAAGTCCTCGTTTACACACTTCGACAGGATGGCGCGCATCATGGGTGTAGCACGATTATAGTCCGACGAGGCAGAACGACGACGGCGCTGGTCTATAAGCATCTGCGCCTTCTGCTTGCCAATGAGCAACGGCAGACAGCGCTTCATCGCCTTGAAGCTATACACCTTGTAGTAGTAGCGCCACGTACGCTTGGGGCGCACACCCGCAGCATCAGCAAAAATCATAGACTGCACCTCATTACGCGAGGCATAGAGCGTAGCCACACGGCCACCAAACGAGTGGCAGATGATAGTGGGTCGCACGATACCAAGCTCCCTAACAAGAGCCTCGATTGAGCGAGTATATTGCTCGACACCCCACACCTCGTGCGGCTCGTCGCTAAGTCCAAAACCCGCGAAATCGACCGCCACAACACGATATTTGGCACTCAACAGCGGCACGATACTCTGCCAGATAGTGCGGTCGCAGCCCCAGCCGTGAAGCAGCAGTATGGTATCTCCTTCGCCCTCAATGCTATATGCGAGCGACACGGAGTCGTATGTATAACGTGCATCCATAAACGCAAAGATACAAAATTATTCACAATTACATTGTGAAAAGCTCAAAGATTTTCGCCCAAAACCATTTTTTCTCATCGCTCGGCTGTGTACCACACCGCAGGGCATACGGCAACGCATAAAAAAGCGACTGTCGCAGAGAGCTACAACACCCTCAACGACAGTCTCATTCTTAAATATTCTATAATCAGTGCCTACGATATAGACTCCTGCTTTTGTTGCGCCTCCGCCGCCATCTCACTCTGCATAGCGACCATCTCAACAACGTGGTCAGCACGCTCCGAGCCACCCACCGTAATAACCATATTCCACTGCAACTGCGACTGAACGATACCGTTCATTATGGGCAGTGCGCTGATGATACGGTTTTCGGGCATAACTATCACTACGCCATCGACATCGGTATATTGCGCCAAGAACTGCGTGGCGACGACAACATCGAATATCGAAGGTACGCTACGCACAACGATATTCTGCGGCGCACAACCAAGCTCCGCAAAGCGCTCCAAGAGCGGCATCAGGTGCAACTCGGCGAAGTCTCCAAACTCGCGAACGACCACAACGCCAAACTTCATCGCAGACGCCGTAAACTCGCCAAACTCGTCGATATATGCACTATTGTCGCCCACCTCGCAACACTATAAAGTCCGCTATTACTCGCGAACGTAACGGCCATACGAAGCCTCCATCTGAGGATACTTCGCGATAATATCCTTGTAGCACTGCTGCGACTTAGCGTCGTCGCCCATAGAGGCATAGACGATAGCGAGCTTCTGCATAAAGTTTACGTAGGTCATCTGGTCGTCGCTTGCCTGAGCAGCCTTCTTAAAGAGGTCGGCAGCGGTCTGCAAGTCGTCCTGCTCAACAGCTATATCGCCACGCAGACCATATACATTGGCATTGATAAGCTCACCAGCAGCACCCTCCAAGTTCTCATACTTCTCTAAGCGAGCCTTAGCACTCTCCAAGTCGCCGTCAGCCAGATACATAGCACCAGCACGGTAGAGTGCAGTGTTGGCAGCCTCGGTACCCTCATAGTCGTTAGCCACCTTATCGAAATCCTCTGCGGTAACTGCGTTGGTAAGAGCAACGCTTGCGTTGTGAGCCTTAACCTCCTTCTTGCTATCGCTGTAACTCTTCCAGATGAAGTATGCACCAACAACAACAGCTACAACAACAAGTGTCCACAACAGCTTGTTACCCCACTTGTCGAAGAACAACTCCAATTTGCCTTTTGCCTCGACCATTACATCGGTCTGGTTCTCTACTTTGTTTGCCATAATAGTTATTTTTAATTTTTGTATTTTCAAGCACTTAGCGCATCACACCACAGCATTTTGCGCATTTAACCCACAAATATACTAATTTTGTTTTAACTTGCCAAATTTGCATCTAAAAAGTATAAAAAAAGTTATCGCGACCATAAGCCGCGATAACTCACATTTTCCTCTATTTCGAGCAATAGCGCCCTGCTACTTGCTTCTCTTGTAGAGCATAAACGCACATACGCCCGAAATTGCCGAATAGAGCATCATCGAGAGCGCAGAGGCGGGGCTATATATAGCCACTTCACGACCACCCTTCACGCTGTTATCCAAGAATTTAAGAAACTCATCGAAGGTAAGTGTACCCTTCGACCAGCCCCAATTCAGCGTAACGGTATCAGGCTCATAGCACAACATACCCACAAAACCCATAAGGAAGGCAAAAGCGGCTGCTAAGACTGCAAGATTGTAGTGGCGATAGAGAATGCCTACAACCGTGGCGATGGCGGCGATAAGCGCCAAAACACCATACCAAGTTGAGACACCAATCTGGTGATAATCAACAATCATACGACCCTCAACCTCCAACTCGACAGTTGCCCACGACGTGAACGGTGCAATAACCATCATCACGGTAGCAAATGCCGCCACAATCCATAGAGCCGACTTCTCGAAGTTGGGTTTTGACCAATCGGTGTTACGCAATGTGCTGAAATCAAAGAATTTGTTCATAATTGAGAATTTAAGGTTAATGATAAATAGTGCTTCCAAACTTTACTTTTACAAAGATAGGCATTTTATTAGAAAAAAACTTAAAAGAGCCACATAAAATTTTAGCAAGAAACATTTTCCTCACATCAGTTGGTCGGACCGAATAATTTGCGTATCTTAGCGCAAGAAATTACGCAGCGATGATACTCGACAACATATCAATATTGACCTTCAAGAATATCCGCGACGAGCGCTTAGCTCTCGAAGCGGGTATCAACTGCTTTGTGGGCGACAACGGAGCTGGCAAGACCAACATCCTCGATGCCGTACACTACCTTTCGTTCGCCAAGTCGATGCACACGCTCACTGACCGTCAGAGTGTTATGCACGGCGAGGAGGCGTTTATGATAGAGGGCAGCTTCCGCCGAGACGACAACAGACACGAGCAGGTGGTATGTGCCTACTCTTCGCGCGGCGGTAAGGTGCTTAAACGCAACGGCAAGGAGTACGACAAGCTATCGGAGCATGTGGGAGCATTTCCTATTGTGGTGGTATCGCCCGCCGACTCGGCGCTTATCAGCGACTCGGCAGAGGAGCGCCGCCGCTACTTCAACCGTCTTATATCGCAGATAGACAAGCAGTATATGGCGGCACTTATACGCTACAATGCCGCCCTTATGGAGCGAAACAAACTGCTCAAAACAAGCCCCTCGGAGGAGATGCTCCTCATATACGATGCAATGCTCTCGGCGGCTGCCGACATCATCTATCGCCGCCGCAACGAGATTGTCGATACGATACGTCCGCTTGTGGAGCAGTACTACGCACTACTTAGCGAGGAGCGCGAGAGCGTAGGTATGGAGTATCGCTCGGAGTTGAGCAACGCTACGCTGGACGAGTTACTCTTAGCATCACGCCAGAAAGACTTTGTAAATGAGCATACTACGTGCGGCATCCACCGCGACGATATAGTGCTAAGTATTGGCGACTACCCGTTGCGCAAGTATGGCTCACAGGGACAGCAGAAGTCGTTCCTTATAGCACTAAAACTTGCCGAATATACGCTGCTTGCAGAGTACCTCGACGAGAAGCCTGTGCTGCTGCTTGACGACCTCTTCGACAAGTTGGATATGCGTCGTGTGGCGCAGCTACTACGTCTTGTCGATGGCGACAAGTTCGGGCAGATACTTATCACCGACTGCAACAAACACCGACTGCAACGCACACTTAGCGAGGCTGGTGCGACATACCGACTATTCAATATCGCCGAGGGCAAATCACTATGAGACGCACAGCACCAACACCCATAGGCGACATCCTCAAAGAGTTTTTTAACCGCCCCTACGTCGCCGCCAAGGTTGCCGAAGGCAAGCTACCCCACTTCTGGCGCACTATTGTCGGCGACAACATCGCCAATGAGACTACGGAGTGCCGCTTGGAGAGGCATATCTTGTATGTGAGCGTGAGGTCGAGTGTTGTACGCCAAGAGCTATTCTTCCGCCGCGAGGAGCTATGCTATCGTCTCAACGAGCTTGCTGGTATGCGCCTCGTCGCTGCAATAATAATCAGATAGGAGATGCCAATAACGGCAGGGCGACGAGACTACGGGACTACGAGACATCGAGACACCCTAAAAAACACAGTCATTCTCAGTCATTCTCAGTCGTTCTCAGTCATTCTTAGTCATTCTTAGTCATTCTCAGTCATTCTCAGTCATTCTCAGTCGTGCGAGGCAGCTTGGTGTCAGAGTGGTGTAGCAGTGTCGCAGATAAAGAGATTGGGCTGGATGGATAGTACTGTGCGTACATTCCATTCAGCCCAATGATTGAGGCGGCGCTGATACGCCGCTATCACGACAAGCGATTAAGCCTCCAACGCAAAACGCTTGTAAGCCACAACAGTAGCCTCCTTGTCAGCGCGCTGGATAAACTCGCGGATAGACTCCTTCTCGCCTACAACGCACTGGTTGAGAAGCGTGTTCTCCTCGAAGAACTTACGCATCTTACCCTCTGCAATCTTCTCCAAGATAGCCTCAGGCTTGTTAGCGTTCTTAGGATCCTGCTTCATCATCTCCAAAGCGATAGCCTTCTCCTTCTCAACTACATCAGCAGGGCAATCATTCTCATCGATAGAGATAGGTGCCATTGCTGTTGCCTGCATAGCAACCTTCTTAGCAACCTCCTCATCGATAGCCTTGTTGAAGCCAAGGATAGTGCCGAGCTTCTTGTTGAAATGAACATAACCTACGCAGTAGGGAGCCTCGATACGAGCGTAGTATGCAAGCTCTACCTTCTCGCCAGTCTGACCCGACTTCTCGGTAACAATCTCCTCAACGGTGTTACCCTCAGCATTCTTAACTGCCAAAAGGGTCTCACGGTCAGCGGCATCAGCATTAACTGCGATGTCGAGGATAGCGTTAGCCGAAGCACCGAACTCGCTGTTCTGTGCAACGAAGTCAGTCTCACAAGCGAGGCAAAGGATATATGCCTTGTTGCCTACAATCTTAGTAGTAACAAAACCCTCAGTAGCGGTACGGTCAGAACGCTTAGCGACAACCAACTTACCCTTCTCGCGGATGATATCCTTAGCGCGCTCGAAATCGCCCTCAGCCTCCTGCAAGGCCTTCTTGCAATCCATCATACCAGCACCAGTCATCTTGCGGAGCTTCATTACATCAGCTGCTTTGATTTCCATAGTATTTCTTTTGTTTTGTTTTAATTCATTAATAAATAGAGCGAGGTGTAGAGTGGGTGGCAAGCGCCACCCATCTAACCATCTTTACTCCTCCTTGGTAGCCTCAGTAGCAGCTACAACCTCAGCGACAGCAGCCTCCTCAGCATCAACAGCAGCCTTTACAGCCTTCTTGATGCGGGGCTTAGACTCCTTCTTAGGAGCTGCCTCCGAAGCCTCAGCCTCCTGAGCCTCCTTCTCCTTCTCGAGCTTGCGCTCCTCGGCACCCTCAGCAATTGCAGCACATACTACATCGAGGATGGTAGCGATAGACTTCTGAGCGTCGTCATTTGCGGGAATAACGTAATCGATGTCGGTTGGATCACAACAAGTATCTACCATTGCAAATACGGGGATGCTCAGACGCTTAGCCTCCTTCACGGCGTTCTGCTCCTTCTGTACGTCGATAACGAACAGAGCTGCGGGCAGACGGTTAAGGTCGGCGATAGAGCCGAGGTTCTTCTCGAGCTTAGCGCGCTGACGTGCAATCTGCAACTTCTCGCGCTTAGAGAAATTATCGAAAGTGCCGTCGTTGGTCATCTTGTCGATGGTAGCCATCTTCTTAACGGCCTTACGTATGGTGGGGAAGTTTGTAAGCATACCGCCAGCCCAACGCTCAGTAACGTAGGGCATACCTACGGCTGCTACCTTTTCGGCAACAATCTCCTTAGCCTGCTTCTTGGTTGCTACGAACAACACGCGGCGACCGCTCTTTACGATCTGCTTCAACGCTGCTGCTGCCTCATCCAACTTGATAGCAGTCTTGTGGAGGTCGATAATGTGGATACCGTTCTTCTCCATAAAGATATAGGGAGCCATTTTGGGGTTCCACTTACGCTTCAAGTGACCGAAATGCACACCGGCCTCCAAAAGTGTATTAAAATCTGTATTTGACATTTTTGTTCTGTTTTTTTTGTTTGTTTTACTCTTTTTATCAATCGTCGAGTAACATTGTCCACTCTTAGTGGGGGTTCTCGGCGATTTTCCGCAATCGGGCAACCATCGTGGCAGCACACCGCACGGTGCGATAAGCTATTATGCCGACACCTGCCATCGCGAGGATGTATATATTATTATAGGTGTGGTCCGCGAGGTTTTGAACCCTGATTGTGCTATGCCGAAAGTTGGTCGGTAAGAATTAACGCTTACTGAACTGGAACTTACGACGTGCTCCAGGCTGACCTGGCTTCTTACGCTCAACCTCACGCGAATCACGCATCAGGAAGCCGTTCTTCTTCAATACAGGACGGTACTCTGCGTCAATCTGGCAGAGCGCGCGAGCGATACCCATACGGGCAGCCTCGGCCTGACCCTTGATACCACCACCAACGAGGTTGATGGTAACATCGTAGTTCTCCAATGTGTTGGTTACCAGCAGGGGCTGCTTAACCTCGTATTGAAGAATATTCAAGGGGAAGTACACTTCCAGCTCCTTGTGGTTGATTGTAATCTTACCATTGCCTGGCTTCACGAATACGCGAGCCACAGCTGCCTTACGGCGACCTACGGTGTTTACAACTTCCATACTTCTTACTTAATCTCGTTTAACTTAATCTGCTTGGGGTTCTGTGCAGCGTGAGGATGCTCAGCGCCAGCATAAACCTTCAAATTCTTGATGATTGCCTCGCCCAGACGGGTCTTAGGCAACATACCACGTACTGCGTGCTCGATAACAAACTGCGGCTTCTTGTCCGTAGTAAGGAAATCGGCAGGAGTAGCAAAACGCTGACCACCGGGGAAACCAGTGTAGCGAGTATAGACCTTATCGGTCATCTTAGCGCCCGTAAGCTTCACCTTATCCGCATTAATTACGATAACGTAGTCACCGCAATTAGTGTGGGGAGTGTAGCTGGGCTTGTTCTTGCCGCGGAGGATCTTAGCCACCTGCGATGCAAGACGTCCCAAAATCTCGTTCGTAGCGTCAATGACGAACCACTCTTTCTGAGCGTCCTCAGCCTTGACCGAGATTGTCTTGTAACTCAATGAATCCACTTTACTTTACGTTTAATTAATACTTAAATTGTAATCCAAACCCGATATTTTCGGGCTTGCAAAGATACTTATTTTTCGACATATACAAATATATGTGAAATCTTTTTTTTTGGAGAAAGTGCGATTTGGCTGATTGTATGCGACTTAACATATTTTTGAAGCGTAAAAAAGGTGCAAGAATGATAGAGGGAATTTAGGGAGATTAGAGAATTTAGGGAGGTTAGGGAGAGCGGTGAACGATTGGGTGATTGCGGGACGATGAGATGACGGGACAGCTGAGTGGCGCGCCATTGACTGGGTGGCGCGCGATTGACTGGGAATGACTGGAAAGCGCGCCAACAAGATGACGAGACTGCGAGACAGTGAGACGACGAGACAGCGAGACGACGGGATGACGGGACGACGGGACGACGAGACGACGGGACGACGAGACCACGAGACCACGAGACCACGAGACCACTGAAAAACACAGGCGTTCTCAGTCGTTCTCAGTCGTGCGTGGCTGTGCGCTATCACGACGTTCCCAAGCGAGATAAATTTTTGTCAGAAGGGGTTAGATGTGGTGCTATCCCGAAAGATGGCTGGATGGGGGTGTACTTGGGCGTACATCCCCATTCAGGCAGATGAGGGTAGTGCCGCAGATGACCCCTTATCACAAAAATTGCTTGGCGTCAGAGTGGTGTAGATGTGTTCTATCGCAAAAGAGAGTGCCGTGGGATAGTACTAAAACGTACAGCCCACGGCACTCTACTTTTTGGGATAGGACGCTGATGCGCCGCTATCACGCCAAGCTACGACAAGACTACTCTAAGTTCATCTGCTCAATCAAAGCCTTAGTCTTAGGCTTATGACCGCGGAAGTTCTTGTAAAGCGTCATAGGATGCTCGTGACCACCCTTCTCCAACACCTCGTGGCGGAACTTCGAGGCAACCTTCTGGTTGAAGATGCCCTCAGCGTCGAAGTATGAGAAGGCATCAGCAGCAAGCACCTCTGCCCACTTATAACCATAGTAGCCAGTAGCATAACCGCCGCTGAAAACGTGGGTAAAGGCGGGACTCAACGCCATACCATCAACAACGGGCATCACCTTAGTAGGCTCCAACGCCTTCAACTCGAACGAAAGAATATCGCCCTCGATAGGCGAGGTGATAGTGTGATATGCCATATCGAGCATACCGAACGAGAGCTGGCGCACGTTGAGATATGCCGCGAGATAGTTCTTAGCAGCGATAATCTTCTCTACAAGCTCAGCAGGCATAGCCTCACCCGTCTGGTAGTGCTTAGCCCAGAGGTCGAGGTACTCCTTCTCGGTAGCCCAGTTCTCCATAATCTGCGAGGGAAGCTCCACGAAGTCGCGCTTTACTGATGTGCCGTTCAACGACTCATACTTGCCCTGCGCGAGGATGCCGTGTAGGCCGTGTCCAAACTCGTGGAGGAAGGTTGTAAGCTCATCGAAGGTAAGCAGAGACGGTGTGGTCTCGGTAGGCTTCGTGAAGTTCATCACAAGCGATACGAGAGGGCGCTGCTCCTTGCCCTTGACAATCTTTGTGCCACGGAACTCGGTCATCCAAGCACCCTGGTTCTTAGACTCGCGGGGGAAGAAGTCGAGGTAGAGGACAGCCAACAGCTCGCCCGTAGCATCCTTAACCTCATAAACGGTAACCTCGGGGTGGTAGATGTCGATACCCTCGGCCTCGGTAAAGGTAATGCCATAGAGCTTATTGGCAAGCATAAACACAGCCTCCTTGACGTTTTCGAGCTTCAAGTAGGGCTTAATCTGCTCGTCGTTAAGAGCGTACTTCTCCTCCTTATACTTGTTGTTATAGTATGCCCAGTCCCACGGCATCAACTCGCCCTCGAAGCCTATCGAGTGAGCATACTCCGTAATAGCCTTAACATCCTTCAACGCATAGTCATACGTAGCGTCAAGCAACTCATCGAGGAAGTTGTTTACGGTCTTGGTACTCTCTGCCATACGGTCCTCCAACACGTAGTCGGCATAGCACTTGTAACCCAAGACGTTGGCGATTTTGAGACGAAGCTCAGCGATGCGGCGGATATTCTCCATATTATCGTTGTCGCCACCTACGCCACGGCTGTTGTATGCACGGTAGAGCTTCTCCTTAATATCGCGCTGTGTCGAGTAGGTCATAAAGGGAACATAGCTCGGAGCGTGGAGCGTAAGCGTCCAGCCCTGCTCGCCACGTGCCTTAGCCTCGGCAGCCATACCCTCCTTTACGAAGTCGGGCAACTCGGCAACCTTAGCCTCGTCGGTGATGTTGAGCGAGAAGGCGTTGGTAGCCGCCAGAGCGTTCTGACCGAACTCCAAGGTGAGCTGCGACAGCTCCGAGGTGTATTGGCGGTATAGCTCCTTATCTGCCTCGGGCAGTGCCGCACCCTGACGGGCGAAACCCTTGTAGGTCTCCTCCAAAAGCTGCATATCCTCCTTGTCGAGGTTGAGCTTCTTGCGGTTATCATAGACGCTCTTCACGCGCTCGAAGAGTTTGGGGTTAAGCGCAATGTCGTTAGAGAGTGCCGTGAGCTTGGGTGTTACGTTAAGTGCAATCTTCTGCATCTCATCCGAGGTGCAGCTACCGTTAAGCACGAAGAATACGCCCGACACACGATTAAGTAGCTCACCAGCCTGCTCCATAGCGACGATAGTATTCTCGAAGGTCGCAGGCTCTGTGTTATTCACGATAGTATCAATCTCGGCGCGGTTTACAGCAATAGCGAAGTCGAATGCTGGCTCATAGTCCGAGAGTTCAATCTCCGAAAACGGAGGTGTCTGATAGGGCGTATCCCACTCCTCAACGAAGGGGTTACCCACGAGGGTATCGGGAATACGCACACCGCCCCACTCGGGGAGGTCGCCTGCGGTAGAGGCAAGGGTCAATGCTGACATAATGATTGATGCTGTTGTCATAAGTTACTGTTTATTATTGTTTTACTCTTAGGTAATCGGTTTTAGGCTTTGCCTTGGCGCAGCTATCTTACAACTCGATAGTTGCATCCGAGGCACGTTTAGGCTTCACGGACAGCTCTTTACGAGGCATCGCATTTACGGGACGTCCTGGTGCGGTGTTAAGCTGCGGCAGTGCCAACGAGTCGGCGGCGAGGGTATCGACCACCTCGGGTTCTGTCCAAAGACCACGTGCGCGCAACATAGGCACCTTGTCGGGGTCGGCACCGCGGAACTTGCGATACATCTCCATACCAGGCTTTTGACCACCCTGCGCCAACACATCGTAGCGGAAGCTACGCGCAAGCTCGCCATCGCAGATGTCGCGACGCTGCTTAAAGGCGGCAAAGGCATCCTTATCAAGCACCTCTGCCCAGAGGTAGAAGTAGTAGCCCGAAGAGTAGCCGCCGTTGAATATGTGGGCGAAATAGGTATAGCGATAGCGCGGCTCAATCTGCTCGATAAGACCACGTCGCGTAGCGAGGTTATACTCCTCGAAGGCGTTTACATCCATATCGCTGAACGTCGTGAGGCTATGTATATCCATATCTATAAGTGCCGCAGCAGCAAGCTCTGTTGTGATAAAGCCTTGGTTGAAGAGCGATGCTCGCTGTATCTTCTCGATAAGGTTGTCGGGGATGACTGTACCCGTACGATGGTGCGTAGCGTACTCCTTGATAATCTCAGGCTCGAAGGCCCAGTTCTCCATAATCTGCGAGGGAAGCTCCACAAAGTCGCCCTCGACCTCTGCCAAGCCACGATAGCGCACATCGGCAAAGAGGAAGTGCAGAGCGTGTCCAAACTCGTGGAAGAGGGTCTCTGCCTCGTCGAAGGTGAGCAACGACGGAGTGTCGCCCACGGGGGGCGTGAAGTTGCAGACGATACCCACCACGGGGGCCTTACGCTCGCCATCGACATAGCGCTGCTCGGTGAAGTAGCCACACCACGCACCGCCACCCTTCGACTTACGAGGATAGGGGTCGATATAGAGTACGCCGAGGTGCGACTCATCCACATCTATAACCTCATACACCGAACACTCGGCGTGATACTTAGGCACCGATATAGGACGGAACGTGATGCCATAGAGACGGTTAGCGAGGTAGAACATACCGTTGCGCACGTTATCCAACGAGAGGTACTGGCGTACAGCCTCCTCGTCGAGTTGATACTTCTGCTTGCGCACCTTCTCGGCGTAGTACCACCAATCCGACTTCTCGAAGGTCTCGTTCGGATAATCCTTCTTAAACATCTTCTCCATCTCCTCCAACTCCTTCTTCGCCGACTCCAAAGCTGGCTCCCACACCTCGTCGAGGAGCTTATACACAGCCTCGGGAGTACCCGCCATCTGGTCGGCAGTAACGTATGCCGAATAGGAGTCGTAGCCAAGCAGGTGTGCCTTCTCGACACGCAGACGCGTCATATCCTCGATAATCTGCTTATTGTCGTACTCGTTGTCGTTGTTACAACGCATAAGATAGCCATCGTAGAGCTGACGGCGTAGGTCGCGGTCGGTAGAATAGGTGAGGAAGGGTATCATACTCGGTTTGTCGAGTGTGAAGACATAGCAGTTCTGCTTACCCATTGCCAAGGCAGCCTCCTGAGCCTGATTGCGCACACCCTCTGGAAGGTCGGCAACCTGCTGAGCGTTAAGCTCCAATACAAAGTTAGCATTCTCCGCCAAGAGGTTATTGCCGAAGCGAATTGTCAGCGCCGATAGCTCGGCGTTTATGGCCATAAGGCGCTCCTTATCGGCACCCTGCAACAGCGCGCCCGAGCGCACGAAGTTGTTGTAGGTCTTCTCCGTAAGACGCATCTGCACCTCGTCCAATTTGAGTGTCTGACGCTTATCATAGACAGCCTTGACACGCATAAAGAGCGAGTCGTTGAGCATAATGCGGTTGTAATGCTCCTCCAAGCGGGGCATCATACGATTTTGCACCTCCTGCATCTTGTCGTCTAAGTCCGACGACGAGAGCATACCAAAGATGAGGTTTACCTCGGCGAGCTTAATACCAGCATTATCCAGCGCCAAGATTACGTTGTCGAAGGTAGGCTCGGCGGTGTTGCGCACGATGGCATCAATCTCGTCGTTGTGCATCTGCATAGTAGCCTCAAAGGCAGGTTCGTAGTGTTCGGCGCAAATAAGGTCGAAGGGAGGTACACCCATAGGCGTTGTCCACTCGTCGAGAAGTGGGTTGCCCGTAGGCTGAGTATCACTCTTCGAACACGAAATATTCAATGTCATAACAAACATTAATAATGATAATGGTAAAAGACGTTTCATCTATAACATTTTTTAATTAACTTTGCAAAGTTAAAAAAATTATTGTGCAATGCAACTATTTTACGCCCCAGAAATTACAATTCCTCGTTACACCCTCCCCGAGGAGGAGTCAAAACACTGCCTGAGAGTGCTTCGTATGGAGCTTGGCGACGAGCTTCATCTGACCGACGGACGAGGCACTATGTATCGTTGTAAGGTGGTGGATGCCAATGCAAAACGCTGTACGGTAGAGGTTGTCGAGCGCATCGACAACTACGAGCCTCTACCCTACCGTCTTACTATGGCCGTGGCACCCACAAAAAATATCGACCGCTTCGAGTGGTTTTTAGAGAAGGCTACCGAGGTGGGCATCACGGAGATATACCCCATCGAGTGCGACCATAGCGAGCGCCGACAGATAAAGCTCGACCGCGAGCAGAAGGTCATCACCGCCGCCGTCAAGCAGTCGCTCAAAGCCTACCACCCGACGCTCCACCCGCTCACCGACCTACGCACACTCCTTACGATGGAGTTCGATGGCGAAAAGTATATCGCCCACTGTAACGACACGCTCGGCGAACGCGAATATTTAGGCAAACTAATAAAAAAAGGGGGCAACGTGTTAATTTTAATTGGTCCAGAGGGTGATTTTTCGCCCGAAGAGATTACCTTTGCGCTTCGAAACGGGTTTAAGCCAATATCGCTGGGCAAGCAACGACTGCGCACCGAGACTGCCGCCGTAATAGCAACAGTGATAACAGCAACCGTAAACTCATTGTAACAGAATAATATACTACCCAAATTAGATTATGTATTCCTATGTATTGTTGGCGGCAACAGCCCTTATCGTTGCCATCTTCCTTACGCCACAACGCCACAAGGTGTGGACGGCGACAGGTATCATAGCCACCGCTGCGGGCGGCGCACTATGGTTGGCAGTGCGAACATTTTTAGAGGGCGAGATTGTCATTGCGCGTTTTACCACATCACTCTTCGGCGAAGAGAGCCTTGTGGCAGACCCGCTAACATCGCTATTCTTGGCGATTATCTCGGTAGCAGGCATCGCTACTGTAATCTACTCGCGTGGATACGTTGAGAGCTACCTCAAACGCTACTCGCCCGCACACATCTCGCTACACTACACAGCCCTTATGCTTTTGGTGGTGTCGATGATGCTCGTGGTGCTATCGAGCGGCGGTTTCTCGTTCCTCTTCTCGTGGGAGTTGATGACCATCGCGTCGTTTATCCTCATACTCTTCGAGGCAGAGCGACAGGATGTGCGTCGTGCAGCACTCAACTACCTCGTAATGATGCACATAGGCTTTATGTTTTTGGTCATCGGCTTCGTGATGCTATACAACGCCACAGGCTCTGCCAACTTCGACGCCATAGAGCTATATTTCAAGCAGAACGCTCCGCTACCACTCTTCGTAATACTCTTTATCGGCTTTGGTATGAAGGCGGGTCTGTTCCCTATGCATATATGGCTACCCGAGGCGCACCCCGCAGCACCGTCGCACGTATCGGCAATAATGTCGGGTGTGATGATTAAGACGGGTGTATATGGCATCGTCCGCCTGATGCAGGCTATCGACCAGAATACGGAGTTGCTCTACACCATCGGTCTTATCGTACTGCTCTCGGGCATCATAACGGGTCTTTGGGGTGTGATACTCGCCGCCGTGCAGAACGACATAAAGCGTCTTTTGGCATATTCGAGTATCGAAAACGTGGGTGTGATACTTATCGGCTTAGGCATTGCGGCTGTGGGTCACGCCGCAGGTAGCGCACTGATAGGTATGTGCGGTATGTGTGGTGCGCTACTACACATCGTAAACCACTCGCTCTTTAAGACTATGCTCTTTTTCAGTGCGGGTAACATCTACTCCAAGATGCACACTACGGCGATGAGCCAGATGGGTGGCTTAGCAAAGCAGATGCCCATCACCGCCATCCTCGCACTCTTTGCGACGGTGGCGATATGCGCACTACCACCCCTCAATGGTTTCATATCGGAGCTGTTAATGTATATAGGTATGTTCAACGGCGTGAGCGACGGACACGAGGTACTCTACTCGGTGGCTGCCATCATCTCCCTCTCGCTCATTGGAGGCGTGGTGGTATTGGCATTTACGAAGCTCTATGGCGTGGTATTCCTCGGCTCGCCCCGCTCGACACACGTTGTAGAGTGTAGCGAGGTGGATAACTTCCGCATTGGAGCTATGGTCATTCCCGCCACGTTCATACTCTTTATCGGTCTGTTCCCGCATATCGCCGTGCTACCCATCAGCGAGGTGGCAGTAGCGGTAACGGGCGGCGAACGCGCAATAGCTATCGACTTCTTCACGCCCACGCTCCATACATTGAGCTACGTATCGTGGGCGCTGCTCGTTGTCATCACGCTGCTCTACGTCGCAAAGGTACGCGCACAGCGCAACCGCAAGATTGAGGAGGGAGCGACGTGGGGTTGCGGCTTCACAGCACCTAATACCCGTATGCAATATACAGGCGAGTCATTCTCGGAGGGTCTCGAAAACATAGCAAAGTCTCTCACCAAGAATACGGTGGATGGTCGCTCGGTAGATAAGAGCGAGATATTCCCCACGAAACATAACTACGACATTCGCCACAAGGATAAGGTCGATTCGCTACTTGGACGCTGGTGGGTGGAGCTTATGCACCGCCTCAACGAGTATGTTATGCGCCTAAGAACGGGTCGTGTAAATAGTTACATCACCTTTGCTCTTGTCTTCCTCGTCGTGGTACTGCTACTTACTATCTTTGGTGTCATCTAAAAATGGAATGTTATGTTGGTTAAACTACTAAATACACTGCTTATGATAGTTGTGGCACTCTCGATTACGGGTGTCATCAACCGCACACGTGCGCTGCTTGCAGGACGCAAGGGCATACGCTTTATGCAGCATATCTACAACGTGCGTCTGCAACTTCGTAAAGGCGCTGTATATTCGCCTACTACAAGTCTGCTGTTCCGCGTAGCACCGTGCGTCTATTTGGGTGCCGCGCTGATGGCGTTTCTGTTCATCCCCGTTGCCGACCTATACCCACTACTATCGTTCAACGGCGACATCATCCTCGTTGCCTACCTCCTTGCGCTCTCGCGCGTGGCGCTCATCCTCGCCGCAATGGATACAGGCAGCTCGTTCGAGGGTATGGGAGCTTCACGTGAGGCACTATACGGTGCGCTTGTAGAGCCTGCGCTGATGATGGCGATGGCGACGCTCGCGCTCTTCTGTGGATACTCGTCGTTTGCCCAAATCTTCGAAACGGCACAAGAGCTGGATATGAACCTTACGGTGGTACTGCTCCTGGTGTCGTACGTCTTCGTTATCATTATGTTTATCGAGGCGGGGCGTGTTCCCGTGGACGACCCACGCACACACCTCGAACTCACGATGATTCACGAGGTTATGTGCCTCGACTACTCGGGTATCGACCTTGCAATGATACATATCGCGGGGTGGCTCAAAAATGCCACTATCGCGATGATTGCCGCAAATGCCATATCTGTCGTCTTCTGCTTCCATTGGCAGTTTGCCGCACCGCTTGCCATCTTCGGCACGGGTATCGCCATCGGCATCGTCGAGTCGTTGCGCGCACGTAACAAGCTCTCGCGCAACACCACCTACATACTTACCATCGTGGCGATGTCGGCACTCGTGCTTCTGACAGGTTTTCTATTAATGCAAAATATTGATATTTAGTATGACACTTTCGTTGATAATATTATATGTGCTGACGCTCATCTACCTCTCGATAGCCGAGCGCTTCCGCAACCATACCACCATCCTTGCGTTGCAGGGCGTACTGCTCTTCGGCATCGCTCTGGCACGTATGCACGCCTTCCACCCCGTCGAGCTAAGCTTCATCATCGTCGAGACGCTCATCTTCAAGGGTATAGTCATCCCTATCATCCTACTTCGCGTCATCGAAAAGACGCAGATTAAGCGCATACACTCCTCATCGTCGCAGTTTGGTGCGTTGGTGATGTCTATCGCGGCATTAGTGGCAAGCTGCACGATAACCTACTATATGGCAGATAACCGTACCGATATGATATTTTTCGGTGTGGCACTCTACGCGCTACTCTCGGGTCTGATACTTATCGTGATGCGCAAGCGTATCTTCGCGCACCTCGTGGGCTTCCTCGTCATCGAAAACGGCGTCTTCCTCTTCTCGATGGCCATTGGTGTTGAGCTACCTATGCTTATCAACCTCGCTATTATGCTCGATATTTTGATTTCGATACTTGTCTTGGGTATGTTCCTCCGCCGTATGGACGACGACATACACACCGACGAGACGGATGCTCTAACCTCGATAAAAGATTGATGCAATGCTCGCCTATATCATCCTTTCGTTAATACTCGCCGTAGCACCGCTTGTGCTACGTAGCGAGAGGGCAACAAACTTCGTTGCTGTGCTATTCTTTGCGGTACAGGTTATCGCCATTGCAGCTATACTGCACCTCGGCTTGGTTGATAGCGTTATGCTCTCTATCTTCCGTGCCGACAGTACCGCCATCACGTTTCACGTGCTTATGACTGCCGTACTCGGCTTCTCGCTGTGGCACTCGTCATCATACCTCAAAGCCGAGGGTACCAGCACCCGCTCGTATAAGGCATACTACACGCTGCTAATGCTCTTGGCAGTAGCTATCACGTGCGTATATTACTCCGACAACCTCGCTATGACGTGGGTATTCTTGGAGGCTACGACAATCTGCTCGGCAGGCATCATCTACCACCGCGAGTTCAAGCAGTCGTTGGAGGCTACATGGAAGTATGTCTTCGTCTGCTCAACGGGTATCGCCATGGCATACTTAGGCATCCTGCTGCTATCGACCGTTGCCGTAGAAGGCTCGCTCGACTACGACTCACTGAGCAGTGTCATCGCCGAGGGCAACCCCCTCTATTTGAAGGTTGCCTTCCTGCTTATGGTCGTAGGTTATAGCTGTAAGATGGAGATATTCCCGCTATACACCGTAGGTGTCGATGCCAACTATGCCGCCCCCGCCCCCGCCTCGGCATTTATCTCTACGGCGTTAGTCAATGCGGGCTTTGTTGCCATTATGCGCATCTATACACTCTACTCCGCTACGGGTGAGGTGTTCGAGTGGGCGCGCCACGTGCTGCTGCTCATCGGCATACTCTCATTGGCAGTGGGCGCTATGTTCTTACGACGCACAAACAACTACAAGCGATTCCTGTCGTACTCGACGGTCGAGAATATGGGTATTGTGGCGATAGGTATGGGTATCGGAGGCTTGGCACTGTGGGCCGCCGTATTCCACGTCATCGCGCACACCTTCGTAAAAAGCTCGATGTTCTATCAGGTGGGCGTTATGCGCCACATATACGACAGTTACAGCATCAACCGCATCGGCAACTACATAAATATCAACCGCGTAGGCGCCATCGGCTTTATCGTCGGCACGCTCATACTGCTCGCCTTCCCGCCCTCGCCGCTCTTCATCAGCGAGGTGATGATATTCTCGGAGATTGTCTCGGTGGGCAGCTGGTGGCTCCTTGCACTGATGCTTATTCTGATGTGCGTTGTCATCTACGCCATCTGGTCGCGCACGTTGCGCCTAAGCTACCACTCAAATCAGGATACGCTGCACCTCTCGGCGGTAAACCGTCGTCTGTCGTACTCGGCAGCCATAGTGCTTGTCGTAGCCATAGTACTTGGCCTGTGGCAGCCCGACTTTTTGAAATGTGTCATTGATAACATAGTAACCATAGCATAGTATGGAGCTATATCTTAAAACAAACAATACGGCATCGGCGGTTGCCCTTGCCGACATCCCGCAAGTTGATTACGAGGCACTTTACGCCGACCTTGCGGAGCGTATGAACGATAGCCGCTACCACGTGGCTCACTACTTCGCCACGGAGGTCGAGGCGGGGCTGAGATTCTATCTGCTGCTGCTCGACGACACCTCGGCAGAGGTGCTTATCACCTCGTTCCAGCCAGACTACTACTCGGAGGAGGGTCTCAGCTCGCTCACAGCACTGCACCCCGCGTTCCACCCCTTCGAGCGCGAGATGCACGAGCTTTATGGCATACACTTCAACCACCACCCGTGGCTCAAACCGCTACGCTTCCCACACGACCGCCGCGACAAGAACTCGACGATGGATAGCTACCCCTTCTACTCTATCGAGGGCGACGAGCTACACGAGGTAAACGTGGGACCCATCCACGCGGGCATCATCGAGCCAGGAGCCTTCCGCTTCATCTGCAACGGCGAGCAGGTACTACACTTGGAGATAGCGCTCGGCTACCAGCACCGTGGCGTCGAGAGCGAGATGGTGCGTAACCAAAACCGCCTACGACAGACGCTCATCGCCGAGAGCATTGCGGGAGATAGCGCCATAGCACACACCACCGCCTATGCCGAGCTTATCGAGAAGTTGGCGGAGTATAAGCCCGATATGGACCTTGCGCGCGAGAGGGTTGTTGCCATCGAGTTGGAGCGTATAGCGATGCACATTGCCGACACAGGAGCGTTAGCTACCGACATCGGCTTCCAGCTATATCAGGTGGCTTGCGAGGCGTTACGCACGATGACAATCAACACCACGCAGGCGTGGTGCGGCAACCGCTTTGGCAAGAGCCTGATACGACCATTGGGCAGCAACCACCCGCTAACAGCCGAGAAGATAGAGCTTATACGCCGAAATGTCAAGGAGATACGTCGCCGCTACAATGAGGTGCGTTGCGACATCCTCGAAGCACCCACCCTGCTTGCACGTTTCGAGCAGTGCGGATTGGTACCCACTCACGAGATGCAGCGCATCGGAGGTGTAGGTATGGCGGCACGTTCGAGCAACCTGCTACGCGACATACGCGCAACACACCCCTCGGGATATTACGCGACGGAGCTGCACCACACGCCAATAACCAAGCGAGACTGCGACGTGATGTCGCGCCTTGCAACACGCCTCGACGAGGTGTTACAGAGCGCCGACTACATCGAGCAGATACTTGCCGACTACCACCCCACCGACAACATTGCAAAGCCCGACTACGCAGCACCACTGCGTGGCGAAGCACTGTCATTCGCGCTGGTGGAGGGATGGCGCGGCGAGATATGCCACGTAGCACTAACCGACAGCTGCGGCAACATCACGAAGTACAAGGTTAAGGACCCGAGCGTCCACAACTGGCTCGCCCTTGCCATAGCTGTACGCTCAGAGGGCATCTCAGACTTCCCTATAAATAACAAAAGTTTTAATCTGTCCTATTGTGGACACGACCTATAAATAAGAGTTATGTTATTTGGTAAAGCTAAAATACTGCGCAGCCACGGCTGGCAATATATTCCCGATTTGAAGAATGTTACCCTCACGGAGGAGTTTCGCGGCTTCCCGCTGCTGAGCGACACCGACACGAAGGATGACATCGAACGTGCGGCGGCAATATGCCCCACAGGTGCTATCAGCACATCGCCCCTAACACTCGATATGGGCAAGTGCCTATTCTGTGGCGAGTGTGCGCGCTGCGCCCCGCGTAACATACGCTTCACAAACAACTACCGCTTAGCGGCGACACGTCGCGAAGACCTCATCGTCGAGGTGGGACAGACCGAGCCTAAGTTCGACCGCGAGGCGGTACGTCCCGAGATAGCCAAATATTTCGGCAAGGCACTACAACTGCGCGAGGTGTCGGCAGGTGGCGACGCCTCAATAGAGATGGAGCTTGGCGCCACGGGCAACGTGAACTTCGACTTTGGCCGCTACGGCGTAGGCTTCACAGCCTCGCCACGCCACGCCGACGGCTTGGTGCTGACAGGTCCCATAAGCCGAAATATGGCGGAAGCACTCGACATCTGCTATCACGCTATCGCCGAGCCTAAAATAGTTGTCGTCTGCGGCTCGGAGGCAATTTCAGGAGGTCTCTATGCCGAGAGTCCTGCCGTAGAACGCTCGTTCATCACAAAGTACAAGGTGGACTTATGGCTACCAGGAGCGCCCACACACCCGCTGTGCTTCATAGACGGCATTACACGCCTAAGAGAGAAGAGATAACACACACTGAGCCAATAAGATTGGGGTGTCTGACATAATCAGACACCCCAATCTCTATCATATCGTTCTACCTCCTCTGATAGGTCTTAAACGTAAATGGGTACTCGAACGTCTCGCCACGCTCGTAACGCTCCTCGCCGATAAGCTCCCACTTCGAGAAGTCTATCTCGGGGAACGATGTATCGCCCGCGTAGTCGCGCTCGACAAGCGTTATATACATCCTATCCGCCACGTCCAACGCCTGAGCATATATCTGCGCGCCGCCGATGATGAATGCCTCGTCATCGCCCTTCGCCATTGCTACCGCCTCTTCGAGCGAGTGCGCCGTAAGAGCGCCATCGAACTCGCTATCGGAGCGCGTAATGACGATATTTGTGCGCTTGGGCAGAGGCTTCGAGCCGAGCGACTCGAAGGTCTTACGACCCATAATCACGGCGTGTCCCGACGTGGTGGTGCGGAAGAAGCGCATATCCTCTTTGATATGCCACAAAAGCGAATTTTTATCTCCTATAACGCCATTTTGAGCAATGGCAACGATGATGCTTAACATAGGCTAAAACGATAGAGGTGCTTTGATTGTCGGATGGGGGTCGTAGCCCTCCAAGCGGAAGTCGTCGTAGGTGTAGTCAAAAATCGACTTAACCTCGGGGTTGAGCCACATACGCGGCAGTGCGCGAGGCTCACGCGACAGTTGCTCAGCCGCCTGAGAGAGGTGGTTGAGATAGAGGTGTGCATCGCCCAGCGTATGCACAAAGTCGCCCGCCTCCAAGCCGCACTCCTTAGCGAGCATCATCGTAAGTAGCGCATAGCTCGCGATATTGAACGGCACACCGAGGAAGGTATCGGCACTACGCTGATAGAGCTGGCACGATAGCTTACCCTCCGCCACGAAGAACTGAAACATCGTATGACACGGAGGCAGCGCCATCTGCTTAACATCCGCCACATTCCATGCCGAGACAATCATACGGCGAGAGGTGGGGTTATGCTTAATAGTCTCTATAAGCTCTGCTATCTGGTCGATATGTCCGCCATCGGGCTTCGGCCAGCTACGCCACTGGTAGCCATAGACATTGTTAAGGTCGCCAAAGCGGTAGCCGTCGATAGGCGACTCTACGCCAGCAGCCTCCAAAAAGGTATCCATCGCCACGGGCAACACACCGTGCTTAACGCATAGCTCGTTGTAGTAGCGATAGGCATCGCTATCCCATATATGTACCCCATTTTCAATAAGATACTTAATGTTGGTGTCGCCCTTCAAGAACCATAACAGCTCGTGGATGACACCCTTCAAAAATACACGCTTGGTGGTCAGCAACGGGAAGCCCTCCGAGAGGTTGAAGCGCATCTGGTAGCCGAAGATACCCTTTGTGCCTGTGCCTGTGCGGTCGTCGCGCACAACACCCTCGCGGCATATCGTATCTAAGAGTTCGAGGTACTGTCTCATTCTATGTCAAAGTTTTTAAGGTTTAGCTCCCCTCGCTCGTCGAGGAGGATATATTGTGCCACGTCGGATGACCAATCGCTGAGGAACAACACCCTGAGCGACTCCTCACGGTAGTCGTGTGCAAGGTGCATATGTCCGAAGATGTAGGCGTCGGTGGCACTATGCGAGGCGTGATGCTTACGTGCATACTCGACCAAGAAGCTCAAATTATCTACCGTAATATTGCTCTTAGAGTGCGACTTACGCGACTTGCCGCTCCACCAATGGCCAAACTTCATAGCGAGGTCTGGGTGTATCAACCATCGGAACAACCAACGTGCCACCGACGAGTGGAACACGGCGTTCATAAGGCGCAACATAGGCTGCCGCTTAATATTCATATTGTCGCCGTGTGCAAGGTGTAGTCTTAGCCCCGCAAGCTCTACCATCTCAGGCTTGAAATGTAGCGTAACGCCACACTCACGACTAAGGTAGTCGCCGCACCACATATCGTGGTTGCCGATAAACATATGTAACTCTATACCTCTTTCGGCAAGTGCCGCCAGACGCCCCAACACGCGCACAAAGCCCTGTGGCACGACACGCTTATACTCAAACCAGAAGTCGAAGATGTCGCCCATAAGATATATGGCACGTGCATCGTCGGCGACCATATCCAACCAACGACAGAAGGCACGTTCGGTACGACGCTGCTCCTCGGGCGTACCTGCGCCAAGATGTATGTCCGAGACGAAGTAATACATTGCCATTAAAGCATTTTCTCTATATCGGTTGCAAGTGCGCCAATGTTCAGCGGGCATACATTCATATTACCCTCGCGGTCAATAAGGAAGGCGGTGGGCAACTGACGAACATTGTAGAGTGAAAAGACGCTATGCTCGTTACCGCCAAAGAGCGATACCCACGGCAGCTTTTGCTGACGTACAGCACTTATCCATAGAGACATATCGCTATCTGCCGACACCTGAAAAATCTCGAAGCCGCGGTCGTGATAGTTATCATATACCGATTTAAGCTCGGCATTTAGGTTGTTGCACATTGCATCGGTCGCCGACCAGAAATAGAGCAAAACAACCTTTCCCTCATAGTCCGAGAGACGGTGCGTCTGCTTGAACATATCCTGCAACTCAATATCGGGGAACGAGGCAAGCGAGACGTTTGATGCCAACTCAGCGTATGCAATATCCTCATCTATCTCCTTCTGCAACACTGCCAAGTATGGCGAGTCGGGATAGCTCTTTGAAAGACCCGCAAGTAGCGACTGACGATGTGCCGTAGTGATGCCGTAGCCCATTAGCTGAGGTATATAGCTTTCGGCGACGTTCTGATGCAGAGCATAAAATGCCGCCAAACGGTCCTGATGTGCGCCAACGAAGCTAACCTGCGCGGTAATAGCCTCACGAGCGGCGGTATATGCCGACAACTCGCGGTCCATAAGGCGCGACGAATTAAGAGTATTCTCCGCAATGCCCGCAAGACGGTCGCCAGCGACGAAGTAGCTACGGTTAAACTCGCGTATAAGTGCCGACTCCTCGGAACCCTCCACCTCGTAGTTTAGGAAGATGTCGCCTACCGACTCCAACTCGATATTGTCGCCCGCAGCCACGACAAGCATCACAGGACGCCTATTTTCTGGGAAGCTGAGGCGATAGAAGCGTGGAGAGCTTTCGTCCATCTCGAACTCGAAGCTAAATGCGCCGTTGTCGGCTAACGAGGCAGCAGCCACGCGCTCGACGGTAGTGTAGCTATCCGACACACGCTCCAAGAATACCGAATCGACATTACTGCCGACAAAACGTCCCGAGATGGTGGTTGTAACGCCTCTATTCTCCGTAGAGCAAGAGGCAAACATTGTGGCAACGCATAGTGCCGCTATAATCAATTTCTTCATTTTCGTACTTTTTTGCGCTTCGTGGCGCGTTGTTGGTTTCTACTCTAACGCGCAACTACTTATGAGCATTGTGGCGCGACTGATTTTTTTGGGTGTTACGCTGCTGCTTGCGACCATTGCGCTGCTGTTGCTTGCGTCCCTTCATATTTCGCGAAGGCTGGTTTTGACGATACTCGCTACGCATAGCATTTATAGCATCGAGGTCTATCGAGATGTTGCCGCCCGCCATAATGCGTATATCGCGGATGATGGCCTCGTTGTTGGGATGTTCGTTGTTGTACTCGTAGCTCTTGGCGCGCATATAACGCGCCATATTCATCATCTCGTCGTTGGCACGATGCGACTTCTGCTCTGCGGCAATGGCGCGCACGAAGCGCTGCGCATACTTGCCATAGTGCTTAAACATTATGCGCGACTGCGGATATTGCAATTTTTCTGGTCGCACCATCAACTCTTGGCGTGATGGTTGCTGGTAAGGCGAATCAACATCTAACTTAAAGTCGGACATAATGAAGAGATGGTCCCACAGCTTATGCTTAAAGTCGGCGGTATCGCGCAGCAGAGGGTTGAGATTACCCATCACGGCGATTACTGCCTTCGCTTGGCGTGTGCGCTCCTGTCGATCCTCTATCTCGAATAGCGAATCGACCATCTCGTGTATATGTCGCCCATACTCGGGCATATAGAGCTTACGTCGTTTATAATTATAATTCTTTCTCATAATGCAAATCTTTTTAGACAATTTGGTAATTTTTTCTCGCAGGCCAGAATGTTATATTTCGACGCTCATTTGCGGAAGGCCGCTTGATTGAGACGAAACATAACCCCATATTTAACTTTTGTATGGCACGACCGATAAGTACCATTAACTAAAATTTACCACTACAAAGTAAATGCAAATTATTCACAAATACAAACTATGACAACAATTTTAATCCTCTTTGAGTCAAAAAGTATGCGAAATTCGCTCTCAGAGCGTCTGCGCTTCGAGCCTTTTGCTGTATCAGAAGCAGAAGACATCGCCTCGGCAGCGGAGATTTGCCGCACCACACCTATTGATGTGGCCATACTTGGCGACAGTTTTCCACTCGACAAGCTGCCAATTCCGTCTGTTGTCATCACGCGCGAGCCGAACATCGACTCCGCCATCGGGGCGTTGCGACACGGCGCTATCGACTACCTCACAACACCCGTCGATATGAATCGCCTGCTCGACACGTTGCGCCGCTTCGATACAGACGACACTGAGGTTAAAAGCGTTGAGCGAGTAGCTACACGCCACTCTACACGACGCACGAACTGTGCCACACAGCCAATCATAGGACACTCGGCAGCTATTGAACACGTACGCGATATGATTAGCCGCGTAGCTCCGTCCGATGCCCGCGTGATGGTGCTTGGCGAGAATGGCACGGGCAAGGAGCTTGTGGCGCGCTGGCTACACCAGAAGAGCAGCCGCTCGGCAGCACCCTTTGTCGAGGTGAACTGCGCCGCAATACCTGCCGAACTTATCGAGAGCGAGCTATTTGGACACGAGAAGGGGTCGTTTACATCGGCGGTGAAGCAGCGTAAGGGCAAGTTTGAGCTTGCCGACGGCGGTACACTCTTTATGGACGAGATTGGTGATATGTCGCTTTCGGCACAGGCGAAGGTGCTGCGTGCCTTACAGGAGAATAAGATTACGCGCGTGGGCGGCGACCGCGACATATCGGTCGATGTACGCGTAGTGTCGGCAACGAATAAGGATATACGCCACGAGATAGAGCTCGGACACTTCCGCGAAGACCTATACCATCGACTCAGCGTTATCGAGATAGATGTACCACCACTGCGTGAGCGTCGCTGCGATATAAGCCTGCTTGTCGAACACTTTATCGAGGAGATATGTTCGCGACACAACATAGCCACGAAGCATATCGACCGCGAGGCATTGAATATGCTTGCAGAGCGTCAATGGACGGGCAATATACGCGAGTTGCACAACGTCGTCGAGCGCCTGATAATCCTCAGCGACGACCGCATCACGGCAAACAACGTAGAACTATACTGCCATAATAGGTAGCAAGGAGACGGGACGACGAGACTACGGGACGATAAGACTACGGGACTACGAGACCACTAAAAGACACAGGCGTTCCCAGGCGTTCCCAGGCATTCCCAGTCATTCTCAGTCGTGCGAGGCTGTGCGAGGCAGTGCGAGGCAGCTTGGCGTGAGAGTGGTGCAGATGTGGTGCATCGCAAAAGAGAGTACCACGGGATAGTACTAAAACGTACAGCCCGTGGTACTTTACTTTTTGGGATGTGCCACAGATGCGCCGCTATCACACCAAGCTATAAGTACTCGCGGAGAGTATCAATCGTTGGTGCAACCCTCGTTGCTCCTGCATCGCGCAACTCATCGGCAAAACGAAAGCCCCACGCCACACCTATCGAATCGATGCCCGCTGCCGCCGCAGTGCGTATGTCGATGCCAGAATCTCCAACCATAACCGCCTGCGAAGGCTCTACGCCTGCGCGCAGCAGAATATCATTGACAATCTTTGGGTCGGGTTTCAGGGGCGCACCCTCGCGGTTGCCCTCGATAGCGACAAAGTCTATCGAGCCGAAAAACTTTGCTATAAGACGCTCCGTTCCGTGCTGAAACTTATTCGATGCCACGGCGAGCTTTACACCTCGTTGCTGCAACTCTTCGAGTAGCTCGGGCATACCCTCGTACGGCACGGTATGACGGTCGATATTATCGACATAGTAGCGGCGAAACTGCGTTACACAATCCTCAACATAGCTCTCGTCGGCGGCTAATGCTGCGGGCAGGGCGCGCTCTACAAGGCGCTTAATGCCTCCACCGACCATCTGTCGATACTCCGCATCGCTATGTTCGGGGAGGTTGCGGCTACGCATAACATAGTCCACCGAGGCGGCAAGGTCGCCAATGGTATTGAGCAACGTGCCATCCAAATCAAAGATTACCAAAGAGTATTTCATTGTCCGAAGTTTTAGCGTTGTGGCATCTTTCCACCCGATAAGATACCCTTAGTGATATTTGCGCGCATGAGCAGCAGATACCTCGACTGCGCGGGACGATGCACCACTGATAGGGCAAGCGTCGCCATCCACTTCATCGCCTCGCCAAAATATAGTGCGGGGCGTCGATGGTGCATCTGAGCGCGTATAAGCTGGCTCACACCCGTATTGTAGCATAGGCTCTCGAAGTAGTCGCGAGTAAGCTTCTCGGCGGGGATGATATGGTACATTACGGCACGTGGCACATAGTAGCAGTGCATCTCTGCGTGTGCCATACGCTCAAAGAGGTCGCTCTCCTCGCCACCGATAAGCCTGCCCCCCGTACGGCCCAGCGACGTAGAGAACATCCCCACAGTGTCGAAGACCACACGTCGCATCGCCATATTGCCTCCACCAGGGATACGACGCTCGGGGAAGCGACGCACATCCTCGCCAAAGTCCATAGGGTTGGCGATGGGCTGCTCCGCATAGCGCGACATCCAGCGTGGACGCCCTGTGGGGTACTCGGCGATAATCTTGCCACCTGCCGACATAGCGTCGGGATGGGTGTCGAAGAGGGCTATGTACGCCTCGACGAACTCCTCGACAATACGTTCATCATCGTCGATAAAGGCGACAATATCGCCCTGCGAGGCACGAATACCCGCATTGCGGGCGTACGACAGTCCCTGCTGTGGCTCGTAGAGGTAGCGGATATTTAGCCCCGCGTGTACCTTCGTAAACGCCTCGACGCGCTGTCGCGTATCGTCCGTCGAGTGGTTATCGACGATGAGACACTCCCACAGCTGCGCCTCGGCAGACTGTCGAGCAACAGAGCAGAGCGTAGTCATAAGCTGCTCCGCACGGTTATATGTAGCTATTATCAACGAAAGACGTATCATACCACAAAGGTACAAAAAGCAGATGAACCACACAAGAAAAAGTGTGGTTCATCTACATTAAATTTCAACTTCTCGTATTAGAAGTGGTAGGTACAGGTGATACCCAAGTTAGCCAAGCCGTACTTGTGGAAGTCGGCAACCGAATATCCACCACCATAACCGATAGCGGCACCAAATACGGGTGTCCAGTCGGCAGAGAGGCTTACGGGAGCGCCATTAAACTTGATGCCGAGACGTGCCATACCAGCAGCACCTACGTATGCATAATGCTCACGACCACCCACGTTCAAACCGCAACCTGCGTCGAAGAACCACATACCTGCGCGAGGTGTCCAGTCCATCTCGAAAATACGCCAATTATAAAGTGCAGTAAAGTCGGCAGTAACCGTACCACCACCATTATTCCAAGCCGCACCAAAACGTGCCTCAACATAGTTATCGTTGCTCAAAGTGTACTGACCAACAGCCTGGAAGCCAGAACCTACGCGGCCACCAACAGCCCACTCCTGCGAGAATGCCGATGTTGAGATTACAACAGCAGCAACCAAAAGTAAAAACTTCTTCATACCTGAAAATTTTATAGATTAACAATCATCTTTTATCTACAAATATACAAAAAATCTGTCATAATACAAAGAGCTTGACCAATATTTCAACCAACCGACTATTTTTTTCAAGTGTTTTGCTCCATTTTATCCATCAGCTGCACTTCCACAGCTCCGCAATGCTCAACCCCACGACAAATGTAGTGCCGAAGAGCGCAACACTAACGCTTGGTCTTGTAGGTGCAGCGGTATGAGCCACGCGCCAACTTCTGCAACTTACTCTTAATGAGGTTGCGACGCAATGGCGCGAGGTGGTCGGTAAAGACCTTGCCCTCGATATGGTCGTACTCGTGTTGGATGACACGTGCAGGCTTGCCCGTGAACTCCTCATCGTGCGCCACAAAGTTCTCGTCGAGGTAGCGCATACGTATCGTAACCGAACGGCGCACGTTCTCGTGCAGACCTGGCAACGACAGACAACCCTCCTCGAAGAGCGACGTCTCCTCCGAGCGCTCATATATCTCGGCATTGACAAAGACCTTGCGGTAGTCAGCAAGCGAGGGGTCCTCCTCCGCCCACGGCGTACAATCTACAATGAATAGACGTATATTCTTGCCTATCTGCGGCGCTGCGAGACCTACACCCTCCGCCTCCTCCAACGTGAGAAACATATCGTCTATAAGCTTCTTGAAGTCTGGGTAGTCGGGGGTAATATCAACCGACTTGTTACGCAGTGTCTCCGAGCCGTAAATGACTATTGGATAAATCATAGTGTTTAAGTTTTAAGTTATATTGCTAACGACGACATATAGTCTTGTAGTATAATCGCTGCCGACACCTTATCGACCAGCGACTTATCCCTACGTGCCATCTTGCCGATGCCGCTTTGGAGTATGGTGCGCTGCGCCAAGACCGAGGTAAAACGCTCGTCGTACGCCACCACCCTCTTCTCGGGGTACGCCTTAGCCAAGCGTCCCATAAGGGGCTTTATGTAGCGCATCGTCTCCGACGGCTCGCCACTCATCTGGCGCGGGTAGCCTACGACGATAACATCAACCTCCTCGCGCTGAAAGTAGTCGGCAAGGTAGCGTTCGAGTTGCTTCGTATCGACAGTCTCCAACGGCGAGGCGATGATGCAGAGCGGGTCGCTAATGGCGATACCCGTGCGCTTGGTGCCGTAGTCTATGGCAAGCAGTCGTCCCATCTGAGCTACGCCTGCATCTTCTTGAAGAGGTTGCGGAACGACACAGCCTCATCGACCATCGAACGCAGTGCCTCAACCTTAACTCTCTCTTGCTGCATGCTATCGCGATGACGCACCGTAACGGTGCCATCCTCCAAGGTCTGGTGATCGACCGTAACGCAGAACGGCGTACCGACAGCATCCTGACGACGGTAGCGCTTGCCGATAGAGTCCTTCTCGTCGTAGGCGACGTTATAGTCAAATTTGAGGTCGTCGATAATCTGACGTGCCACCTCGGGAAGACCATCCTTCTTGACAAGCGGCATAATAGCCACCTTGGTAGGTGCCAGCTGCGCAGGGATGCGCAACACTACGCGCTCCTCGCCATTTTCGAGCTTCTCCTCGGTGTAGGCTGCCGACATAATCTGCAAGAACATACGGTCCACGCCAATCGAGGTCTCAACAACATAGGGTACGTAGCTCTCGCCACGCTCGGCATCGAAGTACTGAATCTTCTTGCCCGAGAACTCCTGATGACGACCAAGGTCGAAGTCGGTACGCGAGTGAATGCCCTCCACCTCCTTGAAGCCAAAGGGGAAGTTAAACTCGATGTCGGTAGCAGCATTTGCGTAGTGCGCCAACTTATCGTGGTCGTGGAAGCGGTAGTTGTCATCGCCAAAGCCCAGAGCGCGGTGCCAAGCCATACGCGTCTCTTTCCAGCGCTTCCACCACTCCATCTCCGTTCCTGGCTGCACGAAGAACTGCATCTCCATCTGCTCGAACTCTCGCATACGGAAGATAAACTGACGAGCCACAATCTCGTTACGGAACGCCTTACCAATCTGCGCGATACCGAAGGGGAGCTTCATACGACCTGTCTTCTGCACATTGAGGAAGTTCACGAAGATACCCTGCGCCGTCTCGGGACGAAGATATACGGTGTTTGCGCCGTCTGCCGTCGATCCCATCTGCGTCGAGAACATAAGGTTGAACTGACGCACATCGGTCCAGTTGCGAGTACCCGAGATGGGGCATACAATCTCGCAGTCGAGGATAATCTGACGCAACTCCACAAGGTCGTTGTTGTTCAACGCCTCGGCAAAGCGAGAGTGTACGGCGTCGCGCTTCTCACGAATCTCCAACACGCGTGGCGATGTTGCGAGGTACTGCTCCTCGTTGAAGCTCTCCTTGAAGCGCTTGCGAGCCTTCTCCACCTCCTTCTCAATCTTCTCGTCCTGCTTAGCGAGCCAATCCTCGATAAGCACATCGGCACGATAACGCTTCTTCGAGTCCTTATTGTCGATAAGCGGGTCGTTGAACGCACCTACGTGTCCCGAGGCCTCCCACACGCGAGGGTGCATAAAGATTGCGGCATCCAAGCCAACGATGTTCTCGTGGAGCTTAACCATCGAGTCCCACCAATAGCTCTTGATATTGTTTTTCAGCTCAACGCCATTCTGACCATAATCATAGACAGCACCCAAGCCGTCGTAAATCTCGCTCGACGGGAATATAAAGCCATACTCCTTGCAGTGAGCGATAAGTTTTTTGAAGAGTTCCTCCTGTGTCATAGTATTATCGTTTTTTGTCTTCTTCTAAATCGTAAATTACGCCTATGGCGTATTGGTCGCAAAGATACAAATAAAAATTCAAATCACACCACCTCTTACACGCTAAATCACACCTCGCCGTGCGCCCTGAAACTATAATGCGCCCCGCGAGCTATTATCACGTGGTCCAACAGGCGAATGTCGAACAGACGGCACCCCTCCGCAACACGCTCCGTAAGCTGACGGTCCTGCGCACTCGGCTCGGCACTACCCGAGGGGTGGTTATGCACCAAAACAACCTGAACAGCAAGCACTTCCAAGGCGCGTTTAAGCACCATACGGTAATCGACGACAGTGGCCTGAACACCGCCCTGGCTGATGCGCACCTTATCGACAATCTTGCCCGACGAGGCGAGGTACAACGCCCAGCACTCCTCGTGCGGCAGAGCGCCGATAAGCGGCTCCATAATCTTCACAACATCGCTATCCGAAGTGATGGTATCGATAGACTGCGAGTCGGCGACAGCCACCCTACGTCCTATCTCGACAGCGGCTTTAAGCTGCACAGCACGACGTAAGCCCAAGCCTGCAAGCATACGCAGACGCGCCACATCACTATCGGCAAGCCTCTGCAACGAGCCACCACACTGCGCCAACAGCTCCTTGGCAAGCTGCACAGCGCCATCATCCGTTGCGCCATCTGCCAAGAAGGCGGCAAGAAGCTCCTCGTCGTCAAGATGAGCGACACCGCGCGACAACAATTTATCTTGGATATTACGCATAACAAATCACTTCGTTAGGTTTCGACCTACGAAGTTACTCAAAAATATCGAAATGTGAAAGTGATGCGGTAAAAAAGCGCTCTATTTAGTGCAACAACCAATAGACCAGCTCTTAGCAGCTCTTGTCGTGTGCGCTCCTATCGAGCTTGTCGAGCTTATCCAAGAGGCGCGCACTCGCCTCGTCGTCGGGCGTTACCGACTGCGATTGCGACACCGAGAACGACGCCTGCTGCTCGGCAGCCTTCTTCGAGTCGCCCGCGCCATGACCTACGGGGATGCCATCGACATAGACGGTCGAGACGAAGCCCAGATGGGAGGGTGAAGAGTTATCGTTCGTGGTACGAAACTCAACAGAATAGTGATTTTTCTGACACCACTCGATAAGGCGGCTCTTAAAGTCGGTCTCCGACATAAGCACATCATCGAGGTTCAGATAGCGACCAAATATATCATTGATAAGCAGACGGTTAGCAAAGTCGTAACCCATATCTAAGTAGATGGCACCCATCATCGCCTCGAAGGCGTCGCCGTAGATATGTTTCTGCGTAATATTGCCCGTAGCATGCGAGATGACGTGTCTATCGAGACCAATTTTTGAGGCTATCGAATTGAGCGACTGACGCGACACAATCTTCGAGCGTATCTGCGTCATAAAGCCCTCGTCGCGGTCCGCAAATTCGATAAATAGAAAGTCCGAAGTTATGCTCTCGATAACCGCATCGCCCAAAAATTCGAGACGCTCGTTGTTGATATGGCGACCATCGCCAATATCGACAGATGCCGACTTATGGATAAGGGCAAGTTTATAGAGTTCGATATTGTGCGGAATGAAGCCAAACATATCGTCAATGGCACAGTAGAAGTGCCTATCCTGACCGAAACGACGGCGTACGAAACGACGCAATGAATTAAACATAACTAACCTCCGAGACTAAAAAAAGATTAACGCTCCACGCTGCGGAAGATTACCGTAGAGTTGTGTCCGCCAAAGCCAAACGTATTGCTCAGCGCAGCCGCAACCTTGCGCTTGCGCGCAACACCCAACGTCAGGTCGAGAGCTGGATTAACCTCTTCATCGAGGTTTTCGACATTGATTGTAGGAGGCACGACACCACGCGAGATAGCCATCACACACGCCAATGCCTCGATGGCGGCAGCAGCACCCAAGAGGTGTCCTGTCATAGACTTTGTTGAAGAGATGCTTATCTGGGGCAGAGCCTCGCCAAACACGGCTTCCAGCGCCTTCAACTCGGCAACATCGCCCAGAGGCGTAGATGTGCCGTGAACATTGATATAGTCAATCTCGGAGGGCTGCATACCTGCATCATCCAACGCCTCCTGCATCGACAAAATAGCACCCGCACCCTCGGGATGGGGAGCTGTCATATGGTATGCATCGGCAGACATACCGCCACCTGCAACCTCACAATATATCTTAGCACCACGCTTTACGGCGTGTTCGTACTCCTCCAACACAAGGGCGCCCGCACCCTCGCCCATAACAAAGCCGTCGCGGTCCTTGTCGAAGGGGCGCGAAGCGTGTTCGGGGTCATCGTTGCGCGTCGAGAGTGCCTGCATTGAGCTAAATCCTCCGACACCTGCCTGGATGATAGGGGCCTCCGAGCCTCCCGTAACGACCATATCTGCCTTGCCCAAGCGGATAAGCGTAAAGGCGTCGATAAGAGCGTGGTTAGACGAAGCACACGCCGACGTTACGCTGTAATTGGGACCCATAAAGCCATACTTCATAGCTATATGCCCAGCAGCGAGGTCGGCAATCATTCGTGGTACAAAAAATGGACTAAACCGAGGGAGTTCTCCTCCCTTGGCGTAGTCCATACATTCGTTAAAATAGGTCTCGATACCGCCCACACCCGAACTCCACACAACACCTACACGACGGCGATTGACATCGTCGCCGAGCTGTGCGTCGGCAACAGCCTCTGAGGCTGCTACAAGAGCAAACTGGGCAAAACGGTCGTACTTACGTACCTCCTTACGGTCGAAGTATCGCGACCAATCATAATTCTTGACCTCGCAAGCGAAACGTACCTTGAAGTTAGAGGCGTCGAAATTGGTAATAGGAGCAGCTCCGCTGACACCCGCTTCAAGATTGGCGAAATACTCTTCGATACAATCTCCTAACGGGTTAATAGTGCCAATGCCTGTTACAACAACTCTACGCAGTTCCATTTCAAAAGTACCTCCTTCTTTATAAAATCTCGCTGTGCGAGCGAATGAATTATCTATTACTTGTGAGCCTCGATGTAGTTGATAGCATCGCCAACAGTGGTGATCTTCTCAGCATCTGCATCGGGAATCTGAAGATCGAAAGCCTTCTCAAACTCCATGATAAGCTCTACCTGATCCAGTGAATCGGCACCAAGGTGTGCAGTGAAGCTTGCTTCGGGTACTACCTCTGACTCCTTAACGCCCAACTTGTCAACGATAATCTCGACAACTTTTGACTGAATTTCTGACATAATAAATAAGTTTTAGTTAAACATTATAGTAGTAAATAAATTTCTACCGTAACGACCCGTGCAACATTTTTTTTGCTTGGGACGGTACAAAAATAACACTTTTTTTATTATCTTTGACATTATGACGCAAAATTTTTATCGCCGATTTTAGACAATATATATTAACTAATTAATAATGTGAGCCTTATGAATTTACTACTTATTTCCAATTCCACCAATGCTGGTGAGGCGTACTTGAAGTACCCTATCGCCGAGATTGCAAAGACACTTAAAGGCGTTACGGAGGTTGTCTTCATTCCATACGCTGCCGTTACCTTCTCCTACGACGAGTACGAGCGCAAGGTGCAGGAGCGCTTCGACGAGATAGGCATCCGCGTACGCTCGGTACACCACGCACTCAACAAGCGCAACTTCGTGCGCCACGCACAGGCGATAGTCATCGGCGGTGGCAACACCTTCGCTCTGCTCAAAAAGATGCAGGAGGAGGACCTGCTCGATATGATATATCGTCGCGTCAAGGCGGGCATCCCCTACGTGGGTTGGTCGGCTGGTAGCAACGTTACGTGTCCCACTATCTGCACCACCAACGATATGCCCATCGTTCAGCCGCAGTCGTTCCGCGCCATCGGTTTAGTGCCGTTCCAGATTAACCCCCACTACCTCGACGCCAACCCCGCAGGACACGCTGGCGAGACACGCGAACAGCGTATATTGGAGTACTTGGAGGCAAACCGCAGCCGCTACGTAGTGGGTCTTCGCGAGGGCTGTATGCTCCGTCTGCAAGAGGACCGCATCGAGCTTATCGGTAGCCGTCCTATGCGCATCTTCCGCAAGGGTACGAAGACCTACGAGGTGCAGCCTGGCGAGAATATCGACTTTCTTATCAAGCGCAACAAGTAGCAGATGCCACATAGCACCACACATATAGGCTCCCGAGGCGAGGAGCTGGCTGTGGAGTGGTTGCGCCGCGAGGGATTTTACATCGTCGAGCGCAACTGGCGAATCGACTATTACGAGGTGGATATTATCGCCCAACGATGGGACACGATACACTTTGTGGAGGTGAAGACCCGCCACGAGGGAGGCTGGCAGTCGTCATTCGATAGCATCAACGAGCAGAAGATACGCTCGATGCGTCGTACGGCTGCGGCATATCGTGCCATAAACCATCTACCCCACCTCGTTCAGTTTGACCTTATATCCATCGTCGAGCGTAACGATGGCAGCCACACCTTGGATTATACCGAAAATATAATCTAAGAGGCGGCTTGCGTAGGGTAAATGTTGTATATAGCACATTTTTTTTGTACCTTTGTAACAAAACCAAAACAGTTTTCGGATGGGTCTATATAATATTGGTATGTATCTCTACCAAAAGGCTATTGGCGTTGCCTCGCTGCGCAGCACAAAAGCCCGACAGTGGAGAGATGGTCGTCGCGGCATCTTCGAGCGTCTTAGCCAAAGTATTGGCGACAGCGACCGCATAGTATGGGTACACTGTGCCTCACTCGGCGAGTTCGAGCAGGGACGCCCTATCATTGAGCGTATCCGCGAACAACGCCCCGACCTGAAAATATTGCTTACATTCTTCTCGCCGTCGGGCTACGAGATACGCAAGAACTATACGGGAGCAGACTACATCTTCTACCTACCTATTGACCGTAAGCGCTATGCCCGTCGCTTTTTGGATATAGTCAAACCCGAGGTGGCGATATTTATCAAGTACGAGTTTTGGCTCAACTACCTCAGCGAGCTGCGCCGCCGCAAGATAGCGACCTACGTGGTGTCGGCAATATTCCGCCGCGACTCGATATTTTTCCGTCCTTGGGGCGGTGCGTGGCGCAAAGCACTAACTACCTTTACCACGCTCTTCGTGCAGAACGAGGAGTCGAAGGCGCTGCTTGGCGAGCTACAAATGAGAAACGTCATTGTTGCAGGAGATACACGTTTCGACCGTGTGGCGGCCATTGCTAAGGCTGCAAAGAGGGTCGAGATAGTCGAACGCTTCCGTGGCGATAGTCAGCTCTTTGTTGCAGGCTCGACGTGGGGTCCCGACGAGGAAATTCTCATCGAACTTATAAACGACAACCCCTCGATACGCTTTGTTGTAGCTCCGCACGAGATGGACCAGACGCGCATAAAACACATCATCGACTCGGTGCGTGGTGGCGCTATAAGATACACACAAACCGACGAACATACCAAGTTCGACGCTACGCAGGTACTCATCCTTGATACGGTGGGAATACTATCGTCGGTATATGGCTACGCTCGTTGGTCGTATATTGGCGGCGGCTTCGGCGTGGGCATACACAACACATTGGAGGCGGCGACATTTGGTCTGCCTATCGCCTTTGGACCGAAGTATCAGAAGTTTAAGGAGGCCCGCGATATGGTGGCACTTGGCGCTGCACAGAGTATTAGGAGTGCCGAAGAGCTAAAAGCGTGGTTTAAGCCGCTACGCGACGATGCCGACCACCTTGCCGCTACAAGCCGCAAGGCCAAGGAATATACGGAGCGCAACCTCGGAGCCACGGAGCTGATATGCAACGAAGTACTCAAAGGAGTAAGCAGATAGGAGTTGCGGGGCTGAGAATGACTGCGGGCTGAGAATGGCTAAGAAAGACTAAGAAAGACTGAGAATGACTGAGAATGACTGAGAATGACTGAGAATGACTGAGAATGGCTGAGAATGGCTGAGAAAGACTGAGAAAGACTGAGAAAGACTGAGAACACCCCTCGGAATGTACGTTTAAGTACTATCCCGAGGGGTGTTACTTTTTGGTAGTGCCGCAGATTGCGACTTACCACAACAAGTCTAAATTTTTGTCAGAAGTTGTGAGATGTGGCGCTATCCCGAAAACTGACTGGATGGGGGTGTACTTGGCGTACATCCCCATTCAGGCAGATGAGGGTAGTGCCGCAGATTGCGACTTACCACAACAAGTCCAAATTTTTGTCAGAAGTTGTGAGATGTGGTGCTATCCCGAAAACTGACTGGATGGGGGTGTACTTGGCGTACATCCCCATTCAGGTAGATGAGGGTAGTGCCGCAGATTGCGACTTACCACAATAAGTCCAAATTTTTGTCAGAAGTTGTGAGATGTGGTGCTATCCCGAAAACTGACTGGATGGGGGTGTACTTGGCGTACATCCCCATTCAGGCAGATGAGGGTAGTGCCGCAGATTGCGACTTATCACAAAAATTATAAGAAACCCTGAGGTGCCGAATTACCCTCTCTTACGATGAGCGCAAATTGTGTCTCGATATACTTACCACCGATAGTATCATCATCGCCCTGTATCTTGCCACCTGCGATAAAGCCAATGGTAATAAGGGCGCATCCTGGCTTGGTACAGTGAATCTTCAAGAGGTTATTTGCCGTAATTGAAGTTTCGCCGATGATACCCAACTTCTCGCGCACGTCATCTGCAATAGTAAAGTCCTGACGCACAGCTCTCATCGACAGTTTACCATCTCCAAGATAGCTATTAAGTGCTATCGAAGCGTCTGTATTTAGCGGCACGGGGATACACTTCGTACCACGTATCGCCATCAGCGTACGATAGGCATCAACCATACCTGTACCCATCTTACCCTGATACTTTTTAAGGCTCACACGCTCACCCGTGGGCGTATCGTGATAACCCATAAGCACATCATCGATGTTGTTTACCGACGTGAGAAGCATCGCATTAAGCTCGGCAGTGGTAAACTTATAGCCATTATCCAAAGCGTACGACAGGGCTAATGCCGCGATGCCCGACACGTGAGGACAAGCCATAGATGTTCCCTCGGCATAGCCGTACTGATTGCCTGGAAGTGTCGAAAGGATACGTCCCGACTCATAGCCGAGGTCCTTCTCTCCGCCAGGGGCAGCGATATTACAGCCCTTATCATAGTTGGTATATGCCGTAGGAAGGCCATCGGGACCAAATGCCGTAACTGCAATATACTCGTTATAGGCACTTGGATAACCTGCCGCATCGACACCATCATTACCAGCAGCGAAGATGACAATACCGCCATCCATCGCCGCGCAGTTACTCTTCTCGACGAAATATTTAATCGCCTCGTACTCAACTTGCAACAAACGCTTGAAATCGGCATCACTATTTATACCGCTCACATAGGGCGAGAAGCACCACGAACACTGCAACACCGAAGCGCCCATATCTGCCGCATAGAGAATGGCGTTTGCCACACCCTCATAATCCGCCTCTACGTTATTCGAGAAGACCTGACACGATATCATACGTACGCCATCACCCTTGCCCGTGCCGCCAGCAACACCGCTGACGCCGATACCATTGTTGTTGGTAGCCGCGACAATACCTGCTACGTGAGTGCCATGACCCTGGTCATTGGGTCTATCCCACGATACGGGGCCATTGGCAGAGAAGTTGTAGCCATGGACATCGTCCACATAGCCATTATTATCATCATCGACACCCTCGACGCCATCTGCCTCGGCCTGATTTACCCACATATTATCTTTGAGGTCCTCGTGCGTATAGTCCACACCCTCATCGACAACGGCGACAATAACATCGGAACGACCAGCCGTAAGCGCCCAAGCGGCATCTACATTGGCATCAGCTCCAACCTTCGCCGTAGGAAAAATCTCGGTATTACCCGTATTCTTATAGTTCCACTGCAAAGGCAGCTTCGGGTCGTCGAAGCGGAACTCCTCGGCACGAGTGGTCGCCACGTACGACACATTGGATGGAGTAATCTCCACCTCGGGCAGCTGCGACTCTACAATAAATTGAACACGGCTAACAGATTGCAACGATGCAAACTGCATAGCAACCCTATTTACATCTACCTTTTCCTCGAAACGTACGACGTACCAACGGTCCAAACCGTACGCCTTACGACGCTCGACATCGCAAACCATATCGATAGCATGCTCAACAGCAGAGGCTCCCAACTGCGTAGCCATATCTGACAACGCATTGGGCATACCGCTATCTATTGCCAATACCGTCTGAGGGTCCACATAGACCAACAACGCATCATCGTTGCTCACAACTGGCGTGTTAAGAATCTTGCCAACCGAAGCATCAACCTCAGCACTCTCTACGGACTCTACATCTGCCGTACACGAAACTATCGATAGCAGTGCGCCGAAGAGACAGCATCTTAAAATACTACTATTCATAGACTTCATACGTTTTTTTACAAGAATCTCTCACCAGAAGCGGCACGTGTTTCAGTAGCCTCCGCCTTAACATCCTCGGGGATAATGGTGCGTGCATAGACCGATGTTAGAGATACATCCTCCTGGCTGTGCAGCGTGAGGTTGGAGCCATCCGACGACACCGCGCCCTTGTAGGCACACTTCCAATTCTCGCCGTCGGCATAGCTACCCGTAAGGATGTCGTTCGACACCGAATAAGTACCCGTATAAAGCTCATAGTTAAGCGTATAGAGACGCTGATACATCTCGAAAGAGCCATCCTCCTTGAAGTCGATATATATATCGAAATACTCCGTGTTTTCGCCGTCAAACGATACTATGCGCCACTGATTTACAATATCCTTTGCCAAGCCATCGGTCGATGGTGTAGGTGTAGGTGTGGGTGTGGGGTCATCGTCTGCGCCGCTCTTATCCTTACAGCCGACAAGCGCAAGAGCGAGAAGCGCCACGAGCGACCAAATCTTAAAGTTTTTCATATCTTATAGTTTTATTTTCGTTAGTACTCTTTTAGAGCCAGCCCTGCGCGTTGTTATTCTCGCGCACGACGAGTGCTACCTCAACGGCGATATCCATACCACCTGCTTTGTCGCCACCACCAAGCTCTGCACCTCCTGCAATAGCGTGTAGGGTAACAATGCCACAACCAGGCTTCGTAGGTGTGATATACGCCTTATTGCCAAATACTGCGGGCAGGTCCATAATACCGAGCTTCTCGGCTACGCTATCCGAGATTTCAACCTGTTTAAGCATCGTGAGCGAGAGGTTGCCATCGCCAATGATTGTATTGATGTCTATCTCGACCTCCTCGCCAACAACGGCAGGATAGCACAACGTGCCACGAACACCCATAAGCACCTTGTAGGCATCAATAGCGCCAGTACCCATCTTACCCTGATAGTTTTTCAGCGTCATATTGCCACCCTCGGGGTTGGGACGTGTGCCGCTTGCCAGCCTCGAATCGAGGTCATTAACCGAGGTAAGGAGTATCGTTTTGAGCTGGTCGAGCGTAAGCTGCTTGCCGAGGTCCAAAGCATACGAGAGCGCCAAAGCTGCAATACCCGATACGTGAGGACACGCCATCGAGGTGCCCTGCATATAGCCATACTTGTTGTTAGGCATCGTAGAGAGTACTCCACCCTCCTCGACGATGGCCGTCATCGTGGAATTGAGGCGCAACTCGCCACCAGGTGCAGCGACGTTACAACCCGTATTGTAATTGGTGTAATAGGCAGGAAGACCATCTGGGGCGAGCGCCGTAACACCGATAAAATCGACATAGGCTGCGGGGTAATCGGCGTGGTCCTTGCTATCGTTACCTGTTGCAAAGATGACTATACCACCATCCAAAGCGTCGCAATTGCGAGTGTTGGCAAAATACTGAATTGCGCTATATTCGAGAGAGTAAAAACGTCGGTAGTTCTTATCGCCGTTGATGTTATAAGCGGGATAACCCCACGAATTTTGCAACACCGAGGCACCCATATCGGCAGCATAGGTAATTGCTGCGGCACTCGTGTCGATGGTGGTAGATATTCCCTGCGAGAATATCTGACAAGACATTAGGCGCACGCCATCGCCACTACCAGAGCCACCTGCCACGCCCGACACGCCGATACCGTTGTTATTCACGGCGGCAACAGTACCCGCAACGTGTGTGCCGTGTCCCAAATCGCCCTCTACATCGGGATTGGGATTTACCGAAGGTTTATCCCACGTAATAGTACCACCCGTGCTTGGCACGAAGTTATAGCCATAAATATCGTCGAAATAGCCATTGCCATCATCATCAACGCCCTTTTCGCCATTTAGCTCAGCCTCGTTTACCCACATATTATCCTTGATGTCGGGGTGGTTATAGTCAATACCCTCATCGACAATGGCGACAATAACCTCTTTGCGACCCTGAGCAACCTCCCACGCAGCAGCAGCATTGATGTCTGCACCTGCAACAGCACCCTCGAAAATCGCCTGATTACCCGTATTGATGTAGTGCCACTGCATATCGAGCAACGGATCGTCAAACTTGTTATCCTCGCTACGTGTAGCCGCCACACCATCGACAATCACCACCTTGGATGTAGGCTTACGCAACAGGGTGTTATACTGCACACGGTTTACCGCGCTAAGCTTCGCAAACTTCTGTGCCGCAACATCTACTGGCACATCCTCCGAGAAGCCGACAACAAACCAGCGGTCGAGACCATACTCGCGCTTACGCTCAGCATTGAGCGTCATATCAATAGCGTGGCGAATAGAGGTCGCACCAACCTCCTTCAACACATCTCCAATAGCCGACTCCGAGGCTGCAACACCACCCTCTTCGAGGGCGGCTACGCTCTCTGCATCAACATAGATAAGCAGGCTACCCTCACCCGCATTTACAGCGCTATTGACAATCTTCTCCGACGTAGAGTCCTGGGACAACGAAGCACCCTCCTCAATAGGATCGGTCGTACACGAAGCCGCCAACATTGCCGCAGCAAACATTAGATATTTAACCCTATTCATAAATTAGTTAAGTAAAGTTTTAGGTTTCAAAAAACAGTATTCTAAGGTGCTAAATTAGTGATAAATTCTGAATGTTGCAATACTACGGGAGAAAAAAGCATAAAACGCCATAAAAAAAGGCCATACCACCCAAAAGTGAGCGCAAGAACGAGCGTATGAGCGAGCGTAAGAACGAGCGTAAGACATAGCAAAAAAAACATATGAGGCTGGCAAAGGTAAACCTTGCCAGCCTCGAATTTATTAAGGGTTGAACAGCTGCTCAACAGCCTATAAGAAACGCTCGCTATATGCCGAACGAGTGGTCTTTGCCTCAGCCTTAATCTCCACAGGAACAGCCTCTGCCGTATATACCGTCGTTAGAGAGACATCCTCCTGACTATACATCGTCAGCGTCTTTCCGTCTGCCGACACCTCAGCCTTATATCCCGTCAGCCAATTTTTGCCATCGTCGTAGTTGCCTGTAACGATGTCGCCCGACACATTATACGAACCTGCATAGTACTCATAGTTGAGCGTATAGAGGCGCTGATACATCTCGAACGAGCCGTCAGCCTTAAAGACCAAATATACATCGAAATACTCTGTCGCTGCACCGTCAAACGATGTCAAATGCCACTCATCAACGATTGCTGATGCAAGAGCCGAATCACCAGGCGTAGGTTTATCACCAGGTTTATCACCCTCTTCACAGCCGACCATTGCGAGGGCCAAAAACATTATAAGAGACCAAATCTTAATACTTTTCATATTATACTCTACTTAATATTGTTTATTTTTCTTTCCTATTACAACCAGCCGTTACCGCTGTTATTCTCGCGCACGATTAGCGCTACCTCCTTCTCGATGAGCATACCACCAATCGTAATGCCACCGCCAGGCTTCTTGCCACCAGCGACCAATTTAACCTTAATCGTAGCACAGCCAGGCTTTGTACACTTGATGCAGAGCATATTATCGGCAATGACAACATCGCCCTCAATACCAAGCTTCTCACGTGTAGCGTCATCTATGTCAGCCTCCATAACTTTAAGGTTTACATCGCCGTCGCCAAGATATGCGTTTACGTCGATAGCCGCGTCGTCGCCCAGCATAACGGGAATACAGGTAGTACCGCGCACACCCATAAGCACACGATAAGCGTCAATCATACCCGTACCCATCTTTGTTCTATAATTATTATAGTTTAGCGTCTTACTGCTCCAATTCTTATAGGTTGTATCGTAGTAATATATCTCCTTAGAGCCTTTAAGATTTGCATCGATGTCGTTTACCGAGGTAAGAAGTATCGATTTTAGCTGCGGCAAGGTAAGAGTCTTACCCAAATCGAGGGCATACGACAATGCCAAAGCCGCCACACCCGAAACGTGAGGACACGCCATCGAGGTACCCTGCATATAGCCATACTTGTTGCTGCGGTAAATAGACAACACCTGACCTGCATCTGATGAGGGGTGCGCCATACCACCAGGAGCTGCTACATTACAGCCGCTACCATAGTTGGTATAGTACGTAGGCAGTCCATCGGGGCCAAAGGCTGTTACGGCGATAAACTCGTTATAAGCAGCGGGATAACAAGCCTCCGACATACCGTCGTTGCCCGCAGCAAATATAACAACACCGCCGTCCAAAGCGGGACAGTTCTTACTACGCATAAAGTATTTCAACGCCTGATACTCAACAGCAAAATCACCAGAGGTAAAGTTGTTGTCATAAGCAAGACCCGCCGACTTTGTGGGGAAGCCCCACGAACACTGCAAAATTGAAGCACCATTATCGGCTGCATACTTGATAGCCTTCGCCATACCGTCCGTACCAACAGCCTGACCATTAGAGCTATACTGCACCGACATAATGCGCACACCATCGCCCTTGCCCGAGCCGCCTGCAATACCGCAGACGCCCTTGCCGTTGTTATTCACAGCAGCGATAGTACCCGCAATGTGGTGTCCATGACCCGAGTCGCCAGGACGCGAACAAGATATAGTGCCATTGGTAACAAAGTTGTAACCGTGAATATCGTCGATATAGCCATTATCGTCATCATCGACACCCTCCAAGCCGCCATACTCGCCTTCGTTTACCCACATATTGTCGGCAATATCCTCATGGCGAAAATCGACACCCTCATCAACAACGGCTACGATAACATCGGGGCGTCCTGCGGTAATCTCCCACGCCGCAGCGAGGTTAATGTCGGCACCTGCCACAGCGCCCTCGAAAATCTGCTGATTACCCGTATTGTTGTAGTGCCACTGCATTGAGAGCATAGGGTCGTTGAAGCTCACGGCACCAGCGCGCGTATCTGCAAACATTGCAGGGTCAGCCTCGGCGCACTGCATCTTGGGGGCCTCGTAGAGAGTGCTAAACTCGATGTTCTGCACCTCGTCAATCTTAGCAATTTTACGCGCCACCTCGTCGAGGTCGGCATCCTCCGAGAAGTGTACCACATACCAGCGGTGGAGGTCGCACTCACGCGCAAGGTCATCATTCTCGCGCATAGTGAAGACTGGCTCGATAGCGGTAATGCCTATCTCGGCAGCTACGCTGTCAAAAGCCTCAACACCCGTAGATGTTGCGCTCTCTGCCTCAGCAAAAAGCTCTGCGGTAGCATCATCGACGAAGAGAATTAATCGTCCATCGGCAGCCGAGAGCGACGTGTTTATCAACTTCTTGGCAACTGCATCATCCACCTTTGTTACACCACCCTCCGTAATAGGATCGGCAGTACACGACACCATAACGGCAGCAACCATCAGTGATAAAAGAAGTTTTAGCTTATTCATAGTCTTAGATATTAATAGTTTTCTCCAACTTTAAGTAAATTCTAAGGTGCTAAGGTAGTGATAATTTCCGAAAATTGCAATTTCAAAGGATAAAAGTTGGAGTAATGGGCTATGCAGCCGCCTCTCGCAACAAAATATACTACGATAAGCACCCGCAAAAAACACAAAGGCTCTCGCTCCCTACCCCGCAAAAACCCACATCAAAAATAAATCCCGAATGGGCGTATTGCCCACTCGGGATTTTATAGCGAGGGGTACATCAGCACCCCATTCGCACCATACGACTACAAGAAGGGAACACCCGCAACGGCACGTGTAGCATCTGCCTTCACGTACTCGGGAATTGCCTGCTGAGTGTAAACGCTCATCACGCTACGCTCGTCGTCGCTGTGAAGACGAAGCGTTGCACCATCCTGAGACACCTCAGCACGGTATGAGTTCTTCCAAGCATCACCGTTGTCATAAGCACCTGTGAGGGTGTTGCCACTTAGCTCATAAGTACCCTTGTAGCACTCATAAACGGTCTCAAAACGCTGATACATCTCGAAGGTGCCATCCTCGTTGAAATCAACGAACACCTCGAACGAAGCAGGAGCATTATCCCACTCGGTAATCGCCCACTCATTGACAATCTTATTTACATCACCAGGAGTAAACTGAGGACCTTCATCAGGCTCACAACCAGTCATTGCCATAAGAAGTGCCAATGCGAGCGTCCATATCTTAAAATTCTTCATAGTTATATCTGTTTTTACGATTAAACGTTAGTAACTATTACAACCAGCCACCGATAGGCTCATCTACGACATTACCCTCACGAGCAACGATACCAATCTCCTTCTCGATAAGCATACCGCCAGTATTCTGACCGCTACCAACCATATCGCCACCAGCGATAAGCTGTACGGTGATAACACCTGCACCAGTATTAGCGCACTCGAAGATAAGCTCGTCGCCAAAGATTGTCTCGTTCTTGATGCCAAGACGTGCGCGCACGTCATCGGGAACGATAACACTCTCCAACTTAGCAAGCTTGGTGGTGCCGTCGCCATAGAGCGAGCTAATCTTAATGACATTCTCCTCGCCTGCAACAACAGGAACACATACAGTACCACGTACCGACATCAAAGCGCGGAATGCGTCGATAGAACCAGTACCCATCTTGTTGTAGTAAGCTGCCAAATCGTACTCCGTTGCATCCTCAGGATTGATACGCTTAACCTGATCGTTGAGATACTGGTTAATGTTGTTTACCGAGGTGAGAAGCATCGTCTGGAACTGCTTAACGCTGTAAGTCTTACCCATCTGATCTGCATAAGCCAAAGCCAAAGCTGCAATACCAGATACGTGAGGACAAGCCATCGAAGTACCCTGCATATAGCCATACTGGTTACCAGGCATAGTCGAAAGAACGCAACCTGTATTCACATAGTGGGTATAAGCGTTACGGAAGTACTCGCCACCAGGAGCTGCAATGTTACTACCAGGACCGTAGTTGGTGTAGTATGCGGGAAGACCGTCAGCAGCGGTAGAGGTTACAGAGATGAACTCGCTGTAAGCACCAGGGTAGCTCGACGATGTGTAAGCCTCGTTACCAGCAGCGAAGATAATCAGACCACCATCCAAAGCGGGGTGATTCTTCTTCTCTACGAAGTACTTGAAAGCTGCATACTGAGGTGAGTAGTAACCATTCTTGAAGGTATTGTCGTTGGGTACAGTACCTGCAGGAAGACCCCACGAGCACTGCAAAATAACAGCGCCACAATCAGCAGCATACTCAGCTGCACGTGCTGTAACGGTTACGCCATTACCACGGTCACCCGAGAAAATCTGAGTAGAGACGATGCGAACACCATCACCATTGCCAGAACCACCAGCAACACCCGATACACCGATACCGTTGTTATTAACAGCAGCGATAGTACCTGCAATGTGAGTACCGTGACCAGTATCACCCGCCAAGTCCCAAGTAAGAGGACCGTCATCCGAGAAGTTGTAGCCATGGACGTCATCAACATAGCCGTTTTCGTCGTCATCAACGCCCGCAACACCATTAAGCTCTGCCTCGTTGAACCACATATTATCAGCCAAGTCCTCGTGAGTGTAATCAACACCCTCGTCCATCACAGCAACGATGATATCCTTGCTGCCCTTAATAATATCCCAAGCGGGAATAGCGTTGATGTCGGCACCCTCAACGGCGATAGGAGTAATCTCCTTGTTACCAGTGTTGGTGTAGTGCCACTGCATAGGAAGCAGAGGATCGTTGTAGTAACCCTCCTCGGCACGTGTAGCCGCTGCGAAATCAACGTAAGTAGCCTCGGGACGAGGTGCTACAACGGTTGTAGAGAACTGAATACGCTCGATAGCCGCCGACTTAGCGAACTTCTGAGCAACTGCTTCTACGTCAGCATCCTCCGAGAAGTAAGCTACATACCAGCGGTGCATACCCAAGGCGCGCTTAGCGTCGCCATCAACTGCAAGGTTGAAAACAGGCTCGATGGTTACACCACCTACCTCCTCAGCAACAGCGTCAAAGTCGCTGATGCCAGTGCGTGAGCCCTCGGCGGTAGCAAACTGCTCCAATGCTGCCTCATCGACATAGAGGAGAAGCTCGCCCGACAGAGCTGCGGTAGAGGTATTAATGAGCTTGGCCGATGTTGCATCGAGTGCTACTGAACCGGGCTGATCAACAGTGTCGGTCGCGCACGATACCGCAAGCATACCTGCCAAGGTTATCAATAAAATTTTACCCTTATTCATAGTTATAAATTTTGTTTTTGTTTGTTATAATGCTAATAATCCTGCTCGCATCGCTCTGGTAGAGCCACCCTACTCGACCCTTGCACGAGTCTTTGGGCATACATCCACCCGCTCTATATTGAGCCTCCGACGAGGCGAGCCGATTGGTTGCGGGTAGCCCGATATGTGTCGAGCTACCACGCTCCCAACAGCAGATTATTTCACAAATGTTACATTTTGGAGCTGTAAATCAGTTCTCAAAGTGGGAACAATGCTTCCAGTGAACTTACCAGGACGTGGTGCTTGGCGTACGGCAACAGGCTCAGTGGTCTCATCGCCGTTCTCATCGCCGTTCTCATCGCCGTTCTGCTCACCGTTCTCCTCATCCTCGGGCTGCTCTGACTCTGCCTCCCACAAGGGGGCTACGAACTCAAACTTAGTACCCTCAGGAGTGAAGACTGCGAGATCTACCTTACGAGTGTAAACCTTCTCCTCACCAGTCTCGGGATCCTCGACGGTTTCATCATAGTAGTAGTACTGCTTGAAGTAGGTATAGAGACTATCGGGAGCATAAACGCCACCCTCACCTGCGAGGTTTACAATCATTGCCTCATAGTCATCAGTGAAGTTTGAATTGGTAGAGCTTGCGAAAGACCAGTAAGCGCCGCTATTGTCGTATTTATCCAAGCCAATACCGAAGAGGATACCGTAATTCTCCAAACCAGGAGCCTGACCCTGACTCAACAAGCAATTGAGGTCCTCACGGTAGTGCGAGAAGAATGTAAAGCTATCGATGCGGTCCTCAACATCTACGTCCTCGGGATACTCGGGGGCATCGAAAGTAAGAAGGATTACCTCAACGTCACTCTGAACGTGGTAAGCTGGCTTAACCGCTACGTTTAACTCGTTGTCGCCATCGACCATCTTGTAGTGTCCTACGGCGATAGGACCGTCATAGGGGTTGGTCTTAGCATCGACACGCTTATAGTAGGTCTTACCATAGATACTTGTGTAGGCAACAAGCGCAGTGTACTCAGTATTGGGAGTAAGACCCTGCAATACCTGAACAGAGCCCTTAGCAGCCTTAATCTCATCTACCATGAACGAGAAATCTTCGCCCTTCTCGGCAACAAGCTCCTCGATAGTAGCCTCTGCCAACTCCTCCTCTATGGTTGCAGTCTCAGCGAAGTAAACGCTAATGGCCGAGAAATAGGGATAATCCTCATTGTTTCGAATAGAGATACCCAAGTAGTACTCACCAGGATAGCTCGTCTCGTACTCATCGCCCATCAATGATGCAATAGGAGCTATAACAATCTTCGTATCGGTAAGCTCGGGAACAGCGTCGTCCATATTTGCCGAACGATAGTAGAAGTATGTACGTGCAATCTCATCCATAATAGGCTCGCCATCCTTGTTGTAAGGGATAGCAAATACGGTGTAGAGACCTGCCTTAGAAAGATCTACATACCACTCGGTCTCCTCAGCAGTAGCCTCTGCCATATTCTCGTCATCGGTAGGCTCATACTCGTCGTCGAGGAGCTTCTCGATAGCCTCGTGATACGCCTGCTCACCGCCGCCACCAATCGAAGGACCGCTGCTACCACCAGTCATAATAGGCTCGTCGCCCTCAACAACGGCAAAGCGGAATGATGCTACATCGGCACCCAACTTAAAGCCTATAACAGCGGGAGAGTATGAGTTATCAGCAGATGACTGAATACCTCTAAACTCAGGAGCGATGCTATAATCGGTCAAAACGGTACCAGGAAGCACAACCTTGAAACCACCACTTTGGTTAGTTGGCCAACCACTTCCAGCTGCATTGAGGAAACCAATACAGTTAGCAGGGAAGGTAATAATACCATTCTCATTCTTTCCATACCACTCACCATTCTGATACGGATCAACAGAGCCAATATAGACAGCACCAAAACCATCATAATCGAAAATCATTCCAGTATTGCAAAAAGGAATACCTACCTTATCAGGATCAGTAGCATCAATTTCGATATAGAAGTTACCCACTGACCAAGTAATCTCAGCAGGGATACCGCCCATTAGTGATACTACATTTTCTGCTGAATAGGGATTAACAAGACGGTAATAACCAGGACGAGAATCACTCTCTTCGATGGTTACTTGTACGCAGCTACCAGCAGGGATATACTGTCCGTACCACATAGTAATGAAATCCTCATACATCAAAGCGTAGTTAGGTTGCTTGTCAGTACCATCTTCGTTTTTGCCAAAGTCGTGCCATGTCTCAGGAATACCAACATTGATAACGCGACGTGAAAGACCGTAGTTACCGTGGTACTGCGCATCCTTAATCATAATCTCTGCCTTATACATCTCGCCAACTTTCAGATCGAGGTCCTCGCGAAGCGTAATGGTAAGATAGGCTACGGTCTCGCCCTCGGCAAAGGTTACATACTCATCAAAGGTGAAGATGTCTGAACCCTCAAATACCTCGTCGAGCATACGCGAGCGAATCTCTACTTGAAGCTCAGGACCAGCTACCGAACGGTAGATGGGGTACTCTGCTACGTTCTCACCAACGGGGAATACTGCATTCTCCTCGTCGATGGGCAGATATACACTCTGTGCCGAGTCTGGCTCGCCCGGAGTCCACTCCTCCTGGCACGCGGTCAGAGAACCGACTACGAGCGCTATCAAAGCCAAATATAAAAACTTAATATTTTTCATACCTTATATTATTATCTATTATTAATGCACTCATTAGATAGACTCCTCAGACTCTACGCCATACGAGGGATCGGGACCAATATACTGACCGATACCCGTATTTACAGAGTACTCTCCATGGGGGATAGGAAGGTTCCACCAAGGCAAACGACCCTCAGTCTTGAACAACATACCTGACTGGTAGTTAGCGCCAGTAGTATCAACGCCCATATCAAGACGCTTCATATCGAAGAGAACAATACCCTCGCCCCAGAACTCAACAGACTTCTGGAAGATAATCTCCTCAACGAGGTCTGAGCCTACGTAGAAGTAGCGGCTGTCGCGGTTTGCCATATAGCTATAAAGCTGATTCAAGGCTGTACCCTCATCGAAGTGTGCAGTAGCCTCCATCTCGATAAAGTACATCTCATCAACGCGCATAATAGGCAGACACATAGCGTTTGCAACCATATAATCTACACGCTCGCCCTGATTAGGACGGAACTTGAAGTTGGTGTATGGAGCGCGGTATGCCAACTCCTCCCACTCATCCTTAGGCATAGAGGTATATTTCTGGAACTGCTCATAGGTGGTGTTAGGACCTACGATAACGTTCTTACGGAAGTCGGTGCTACGCATACGGTCGTACATCTTCGAAGATACACCGCAGCAAGCCAAAGGTCCGTAACCGTAAGATGCCTCGGGACACATATGAGCCGCAAAAGCATACAAGTTACTCATAACCGTATCGGTTGATTGAACAGTTGCCCACAACCACGAAGGAATTACAGTGTTGAACGCAGTAGTAACGTTGGTCCACTCAGCCTCCGACATAATAGGAGCCTTAGATGTGTCGATTGCAAGACGTGCATAGCGCGCAGCCTCACGGTAAGCAGCCTCACCCGTCTTGTAGGGATCATCCTCAGCAGCACCATTATCCTCGAAGCCACCCAACCAGAGGTATGCACGAGCATAGAGACCATAGATAGCGGCCAACTCGGGATAGGTAGGAGTAGTACCATAAACCTCAGCCTCCTCAGCAGCCTTACCTGTCTCGGGGTCGGGCTCGAAGACCTTCAAACACTCAACAGCATCTGCCAAGTCGTCGAAGATGAAGCGGAACAACTCCTCACGTGTAGCACGGGGGTTATTCTTTGCTTGAAGCTCGGTAGTGTTCTCGGTTACGATAGGCACGGTCAAGCCCTTGACAAGTTCAAGCTCCTGCGAATAGGTAGGAAGCTCGGGAGCCTGGGCGTCCAAGCCGTCGTAGTAACGAGCCAAATCCAAGTAGAACAGAGCGCGGAACGCCTTAGAGATACCGCGATACTCGCGCATAAGCTCGTCATCGCCAGCAGCACCAATAATGTCATTAGCACTCTTGATGTAGGGGTAGTAGTTATACCATATATAATGCGTATAGCCACCGTTGGGACCCATATCAAAACCGTAGTTGGGGGCCTGCAAACGCGAGTAGTAGGGGTTACCACCACGGTCGGGACGCGTACAAGGGAACGCAATCAACGCGTGGTGATCCATATAGAGACCAACTGAGTGGTAACCGAAGTCCGAGTGGTCGTAACTTGCTGCAACGGTAAACGCCATCGAAGCAGGAATAGACTTCATCATAGACCCCAAACCAGCGCCACTCTGACTGAGCTGAGCCTCGGTAATGGCAGACTCCATAGGAAGAGTCTCCTTGATACAGCCGTTAAGCACAAAGAGCGAGCAAAGTGCTACGGCAAATAGTCTGAATATCTTATTCATAGCCTTATTCATAGTTTATGTTAGAAAGTCAGTGTTACACCACCCGAGATGGTACGGATAGGAGAGTAATTAACATTGGTAGTACCACCGTTGAACGACTGACGAGGATCCAAACCACGACGCTTAGACCAGTAGAATACATTGTCGCAAGCTACGTAAACGCGCAAGCCCTGAATCTTGTTATTCCACCACTTCGCAGGGAAGGTATAACCGATGTTAATGTTCGAGATATTGATATAAGATGCGCTGGTAAGGAAGCGATCCGAAGTAGCCGACGAGTAGAGGTCGTCATACTGGAAACGAGGAATGTCTGAATTCTCGTTGGTACCCTTAGTCCAAGCATCCAACAAATCAACGTGATAGTTGCGACCTACCGATGTACCGTTAGGCGATGACATATAGCTTGCATAGCCAGAGTCATATACTAAACCACCAATCTGGTAGTCGAAGGCAATCGAGAAGTCGAAACCGTAAGCATACAACGAGGTGTTGAAACCACCATAGAGCTTAGGAGTAGCACCACCCTTGAGCTTACGCGAGGTCTGCTGCGAAGCGTAGCTGTAAGTGGTTGATACACCCTCCTCCCAAACCTCGGTGCCATCCTCGTTGAAGAGGAGGTTACCCTCAGAGTCAGAAGCCTGATACTTGTAATACCACTGAGCCTCACCGTTGTCGCTCAAACCACGATACTCGGGCAAGAGCCAAGTGTACATAGGAAGACCCTCGGCGATGAACTGCGAGCCGCTGATAAAGCCTGTGTAGCCATCAACAGTGAAGTTCTTACGATCATCGGGCAAGCGAAGTACCTTGTTGCGAACGTGTGTAAGGTTCAAACCAAAGGTCCAAGTTACGTTGCGTGAACGGATAAGGTCAGCAGAAAGCTCAACCTCAATACCGCGGTTTACCATATCACCGATGTTGTCGTAGTATGACGAGTAACCCATTGACGGAGCCACGGGAACCGAGAACAACATATCAGAAGTCTTACGGTTGAAGAAGTCGATGCTACCAGTCAAGCGATCCTGCCACAAGCCGAACTCAACGCCGACGTTGAAGTTGGTGTTGGTCTCCCAAGTGATGTTAGGATTACCCTTCTGTGCGAACGATACCGAAACGCCACCTGCACCGTCGTTACCTACCGAGTAGATGTCGGTATAGCGGTATGAACCGATAGCGTCGTTACCCTGAGAACCGATAGATGCCTTAACCTTCAACATACTAAATACGGGGGCGTTGAACCACTGCTCGCGGTTGATAATCCAAGCAGCACCTACCGACCAGAAGTTACCCCAACGGTGATCGGGGTGGAAGTTAGACGATGCATCGCGACGGAATGATGCCGATGCGAAGATGCGCTCACCATAATTATATTGCGCGCGGAAGAAGTAACCCTCGTTGATGTACTCGGTACGATAAGACGAAGCGGTACCCATATCAACTACCGCACCTGCCAACTCGTTGTTGTCGGTAGAGAAGATATTTGACTTAGAAGCGCCTACGTAGTAGTACTTGGTGGTATATGTCTCGTGACCAAGCAACAAATCGAGGCTGTGCATATCGTCCTTGCCAAGAGTTGTGTTGTAGTTGAGCAACTGCTGCAAGTTGTGAGCATACTGACGTGTGTGCTGCTTTGAAAGCACACCACCGTTTGCTACGAACTGACCATAGTAGGGGTTCTGCATCGAGGTTGAACGGGTCTCATCAACAGTTACGGCACCGTTGATAGTGAGCTTCAAGCCAGGCATAAAGATAAAGTCTGCGAAACCGTTTACACCGAATGCGTTACCCTCAGAGTTAGACTCATCAAGCCAAATGTTCTGCAAGGGGTTAGACTGTGCGCCGCTGGTACGCATAACGCCATTGACGCTACCATCACCAGAGTCATACAAAGGCCAACCATGCTCGTCGGTCATAACATTACCCTCACCATCGCGCACATACACGGGATAGATAGGAGCCATATTTGCTACGGTCGAGAATACGTCGCCAGTAGAGCCATCACCCTCGTTCATTGACGAAGCACCATCCCAGTTGAAGTGGGTGTAGTTCATATTAGCACCTACCTTCAACCACTTCTTTGCCTGGTAGTCGGCACGAAGACGAGCAGTCCAACGGGTCATATGTGAACCCTCGGTGATACCCGTGTTATCCAAGAAACCAAACGACGCGAACATATTAGACTTCTCGGTAGCACCAGCGATGCTGATGTTGTACTCCTGACGGAACGAAGGATCGTACAACTCATCCATCCAGTCATCGGGAGTGAGGTAGTAGTCCTGACCCTCGTAGTTGAACTTGCGACCCAAGGTTGCATTGGGGTTCAACTTACCATTTGTACCGATAAGGCTCTGACCAGCAGGCACCTCATAAACATTGTAACCCAAACCACCGATATTGTTCGAAGTAAGAGTGTTAAGTGCCTTAGAGTAAGCTGTTGCGTTGTCGTTACCCTGATCGCGGAAGTAGTTATACAACGAGGTGTAGTGCATCTCGTAGTACTGACCTGGGTCCTTAACGTACTCGTAAGTCTGACGAGCGCGGGTATTAACACCCCACTTAGCATCAAACGTTACACGAGCATCGCCAGCACCTGCACGCTTGGTGGTAACCATAATGACACCGTTTGCACCACGCGCACCGTAAAGGGCGTTAGATGCAGCATCCTTCAAGACGGTCATCGACTCGATATCCGCCATGTTAAGGTTGTTAAGGTCGCCCTCGTAAGGTACGCCATCGACAACCCACAGAGGCGCCTGACCTGCATTGATTGAGCCGAAACCACGGATACGAATCGAAGGAGCCGAACCGAGCGAACCCGAACTCTGCGAGGTCTGCAAACCGGCAACCTTACCAACGAGTGCGCTGGCAGCCGACGAAGACTGAGTCTTCAAAAGGTCCTCACTCTTGATGACCTTAGCCGAACCGGTAAAAGCCTCCTTTTTAGCAGTACCGAACGCCTGAACGATGACCTCCTCAATCTGCTCCGAATCGGCGATGAGGACTACATCGATGGTCGAACGACCTGCTACGGCTACATTCTGCGTCTGCAAGCCGAGGTACGAGAATACCAAGGTTGCATCAGCAGGAGCCATAATCTCGTAATGACCGGCAACGTCGGTGGTAGTACCACGAGTAGTACCCTCCACTACGACTGCACCTCCGATAACCGGAACTCCGGTCTCATCGGTCACTGTACCGGTAATACGCTGACCTTGTGCAAAGGCGCCGAAACACCCTAAGGTCAGAGCTGTAATCACTGATAGTACAACTTTTTTAACCATAAGCATTAGTTTTAATAAATAAAGTTTTCGTAATGTTTCGCGTAAAGTTAATGCACAAAGATAACCGATAAATTGCAATCTGCAAAATTTACTACGTACTTTTTTTATGAGGGGCAAAAAATCGCCTTGAAAAACAGCGCCGCACAAACACCAATTCTGCTATTATGCCACCAAAATCGCTCTATTTTTTCACATTATTTACCCATTTTTTCTCACAAAACCGCAATTAGTAGCATATTTATTGAATATGCAGTTTTTTTTCATTGGACGAATTTTGTGTCCCATCGGCAACAAACATCGCAAAAAAAAACGAATAAAAGGTTTGCGGTTCTATTTTTTTTGAATAATTTTGCACTCGCTATGACAAGGTGTCCATAGCCTCAATCTCTAACCTAGTGCATAAATAGCACTCCTAAATTTTCAACCTATGAAGCGACTGCTTTTTTGTGTCGCCCTACTGCTTATGTCGGCGGGCGCGACAGCTCAGGTTACCACCTCGGCAATTAAGGGTATGGTAACCCTATCTGACAAACCTCTTGCTGGTGCGACAATCGTCGCCCTGCACGAACCCTCGGGGTCGAAGTATGGAGCGACCTCCAACGCTGAGGGACACTACACCCTGCGTGGTCTGCGCGTCGGCGGACCATACACCATCACAATCTCATTTATCGGCTGCACAACAGCTCAGTACACCAATCAGGAGCTGACACTCGGCGCCACGGCGACCTACGATGCTGCGCTCAGCGAAGATCAGGAGGCTATCGACGAGGTCATCATCGTCAGCAACCACACGGACAATCTGCACACAGAGAACTTTTCGAGCTACGAAATGGATAAAATTCCAACTATCGACCGCTCGATATACGACCTGACGAAGATGATGTCGAAGGCGGTACGACCCTCGGCAGGAGGCATCATCTTAGGCGGGCAAAGCACTCGTTATAACGCATTTACAATCGACGGCACATCGTCGGCAGACATCTACGGACTCGGCACTACGGGTATGACAGGCTCGCTGACACAGGCAAACCCCATACCGCTCGACGCCATCGACCAAGTGCAGATAACCACCTCAACGATAGACCTGCGCGAGAGTGGCTTCACGGGAGGTAACATAAACGCCGTTACACGCTCGGGCAACAACGAGTTTCGCGGCTCGGCATACACCTACTTCCAAAACCAACGCTTCTACGGCACAACAGCGGGCAAGGATGTCGCCGAGCGAAAGCACCTCTCCGAGCAGATGACAAACATCGCTGGTGCAACGCTCTCGGGAGCGATAGTTAAGGATAAGCTCTTCTTCTTCCTCGCTGGCGAGTTCAACCGCAACATAACACCCTCGACAAACCACCCTGGCGGCATCAGCGCGCTGAGCGTCGAGGAGGCGGCAAAAATCTCGGAACACTACAACGCCCTCACGGGCTACGACGGTGGCGGCTACGGCGAACACAACGTATTGGCACTCACAGGGTCTGCCGTGGCACGACTCGACTGGAACATCAACTCGAATAATCGTATGTCGTTGCGATACAATATGTTACACGCCGACGCAGATGCCTCGTCAAACTCAGCACAATCGTTCTACTTCACAGGGTCGGAGTATGCCAACATCAACCGCACACACTCACTCGTAGCGGAGCTGAACACGTGGAAAGATCAGCTATCTAACACCCTGCGTGTAGGCTACACCTTCCTGCGCGACGGTCGCACCACAAACGAGAGTCTCCCTGCCGTGATAATCAACGGCTTAGGTGCAAATGGCAACGGTACAGCAACCATCGGCACAAACCCCTACTCGGGACGCAATATGCTGACGCAGAACATAGTCATCTTGGACGACGACCTAACGCTGACACGCGGCAGACACACAATCGTCATCGGCACCTCAAATGAGTTCTACCGCGCTGACAACCTATACTTGGCAAATGCCAGAGGCACATATACTTACGCATCGCTCGATGATTTCCTCGCCGATAACGGCGAGAGTGGAGGTCACGCCACGCAGTACGCCTACAACTTCTTCGCCGACGGCAAGCGCAACCCGCCAATGAATATGGCACAGTTCGCCCTCTACGTGCAGGACGAGGTGGACCTCCGCCACAACCTCACGCTGACATACGGTCTGCGCGCCGACATCCCCGTAATGTTCGACAAGCCCGTAGCCAACGAGGCGTTTAATCAGAGTTATTTCGCTAAATTTGGCACGATGACGGGCGACATCCCGAAGGCCCAAATACTACTCTCGCCACGCATCGGCGTCGAGTGGCTGACGAACGATATTTTAACGCTGCGCGGCAGCGCGGGCATATACACTGGACGCATCCCCTTTGTATGGCTCTCGAACTGCTACCAAAATAGCGGTTTACGCTCGATGGGCGTAACCGTTACCGACCATAGCGCAACCCCCGCTTTCAGCCTCAACCCCGAGCAAGTGGGCATTAAGAGCAACCCCTCTATCGACCTTGTAGATAAGAAGTTCCGCTATCCACAGGTATTCCGTGCAGCTATCGGTGCATCGCTCAACCTCAACCAGTGGGATATTTCATTGGATGCCGACTACACGAAGGGTATCAACAATATTTACGTCGAGAATTTGGTAGCAGAAGATATGGGCAAACGCCTCTATGTTGGAGGTGCTGAGAGCCTCGCTGCGGCAACATATTACACCTCAACGACGAAAGATTATGCGGCAGTTTACCGCCTCTCAAATACGCAAAAGGGCTACTCTTGGTCGGCAACTGCAAAAGTGGAATATAGCTTTATGCAGGCGTTATCGGGACTTCGCATTGCAGCCGCATACACCTACTCGCAGTCGAAGAGCGTGAATGATGGTGTCTCGGCGCAGTCGTCGTCGAATTGGGGTCGTACATACGCCGTTAATAGCAATGCCCCCGAGCTGTCTTCCTCAATCTACGAATTTCCGCACAAGGTGATGGCGTCAATATCTTACGACCGCCGCTACGGGATGTTTGCAACAAACATTATGTTGCTCTATAACGGCTTCTCAGGCGAACACTACTCTTTAACATACGCACGTGGCAAGGTCGATGCAAATGGCGATACATATCGTGGTAACTCACTGATTTACATACCCACAAAAGATGAAATGGCGACAATGTTGTGGGCAGATGATAGCTCGGCAGAGGCCTTCGACAGCTACATCGAGGCGGATAAATATCTTCGTTCGCATCGTGGCAAATTTGCCGAGCGCAACTCTCACTCGCTACCCTTTGAGAGCCACTTGGACCTCCATATCGGACAGTCGTTCTACTTCGACAAGCAGAGTAGCCGCCGCGTGGAGCTGACGCTCGACATCATCAACTTCGGCAATCTGCTGTCGCGAAATTGGGGACTTACGTACCGCACCTCGAACTGGACGCTGTCGCCCGTAACAATCACAGAGTTAGAGGCCACGGATGACGGCTATCGCCCTGTGTATAAGTTTACAGGAGCGCAATATACAATGGACGATGTGCTGTCGAGATGGCATATGCAACTCGGCTTGAAGGTGGTATTTTAGTGATGGGAGTACCCCGCCGTTAGCGGCTATCGCGAAAAAAAATAAAAGTCTATAAAAAGGCGTGCTTCGGCACGCTTTTTTGTATAGTTGCAGGGAGTGAGAGGGTGGCGCGCCAACAAGACTGCGAGACTACGAGACCACGGGACTGCGAGACTGCGAGACCACGAGACCACGGGACTACGAGACTACGGGACTGCGAGACTGCGAGACCACGGGACCACGGGACTACGGGACTGCGGGACTGCGAGACCACGGGACCACGGGACTACGGGACTGCGGGACTGCGAGACAACGGGACTCTTGAAAAACACAGGCGTTCTCAGGCGTTCTCAGTCATTCCCAGGTATTCCCAGGCGTTCTCAGGCATTCCCAGTCATTCTCAGGCATTCCCAGTCATTCTCAGGCTTTCGCAGGCGGCAAAACCGCAGCATACTCAACGTATGTGAGGATTTTGCAGACAAGAGTAACGCAGAAATACCCCATTAGACGCCCTCGTTTTTATAATTTTTTATAAAATATTGTAAAGTTAAAATTGTTTTCGTACCTTTGCACTTGTTCTTTTTCAGAAAAGTTACAAATTATTCATATACAATAAATTAAAAGATTTAGACTATGATTTACTCACACGAAGTGCAACAGATGTGTTGCGTGAAGAAGGGTGCCAACCACGAGTCGGCTCCTATTCCCGAGGAGGGCAAATGGGTACGTGCTAAGGAGATCAAGGACATCTCTGGTCTTACTCACGGTATTGGCTGGTGCGCTCCCCAGCAGGGTGCTTGCAAGCTGACCCTCAACGTTAAGGACGGCATCATCGAGGAGGCCTTGGTAGAGACTATCGGCTGCTCGGGTATGACCCACTCGGCCGCTATGGCATCGGAGATTCTTCCTGGCAAGACTATCCTCGAAGCATTGAACACCGACCTCGTATGCGACGCTATCAATACCGCTATGCGCGAGTTGTTCAAGCAGATTGTCTATGGTCGTACCCAGTCGGCATTCTCGGAGGGCGGCTTGGTTGTAGGTGCATCGTTGGAGGACTTGGGTAAGGGTCTTCGCTCACAGGTAGGTACTATGTTCGGCACCAACGCCAAGGGTACTCGCTACTTGGAGATGGCTGAGGGCTACTGTACTCGTATGGCTCTCGACGCTGACAACCAGGTTATCGGCTACGAGTTCGTACACCTCGGCAAGATGATGGACTTCATTAAGAAGGGTATCGAGCCAGCAGAGGCTTTGGAGAAGGCTAAGGGTTCTTACGGCCGCTTCAAGGACGCAGTTAAGTATATCGATCCTCGCCACGAGTAAGCGAAGGGCGTTCATAGAGTTATTAACCATTAAATTTTTGAGAAATTATGGCATTATTTGAGAGCTACGAGCGCAGAATCGATAAGATCAACGCTGTGCTTGCACAATATGGTATTAAGTCGGTAGAGGAGGCTAAGGAGATTTGCGACCAGAAGGGCATCGATCCTTACAAGATGTGCGAGGAGACTCAGCCCATCTGCTTCGAGAACGCTAAGTGGGCGTATGTGGTAGGTGCCGCCATCGCCATCAAGAAGGGTTGCACCAACGCTGCTGACGCTGCCGAGGCTATCGGCGAGGGCTTGCAGGCATTCTGCATCAACGGCTCAGTAGCCGAGGACCGTAAGGTAGGTCTTGGTCACGGTAACCTTGCAGCACGTCTTCTGCGCGAGGAGACACAGTGCTTCGCATTCCTCGCAGGCCACGAGTCGTTCGCAGCCGCTGAGGGCGCTATTAAGATTGCCGAGATGGCTAACCGCGTACGTAAAAACCCCTTGCGCGTTATCCTCAACGGCTTGGGTAAGGATGCTGCGTTGATTATCTCACGTATCAACGGCTTTACATACGTTCGCACCGAGTTCGACTACTACACGGGCGAGGTTAAGGAGGTAGAGGCTATCCCCTACTCTGATGGTCTTCGTTCGAAGGTACGTTGCTATGGCGCAGACGATGTACGCGAGGGCGTAGCAATTATGTGGAAGGAGGACGTAGATGTATCAATCACGGGTAACTCTACCAACCCCACACGTTTCCAGCACCCCGTAGCAGGTACCTACAAGAAGGAGCGTACGCTTGCAGGCAAGAAGTACTTCTCAGTAGCATCGGGTGGTGGTACTGGCCGTACGTTGCACCCCGATAATATGGCAGCAGGTCCTGCGTCATACGGTATGACCGACACTATGGGTCGTATGCACTCTGACGCACAGTTCGCAGGCTCTTCATCAGTTCCCGCACACGTGGAGATGATGGGCTTCTTGGGTATGGGTAACAACCCCATGGTAGGTGCAACTGTTGCTATTGCAGTAGCTATCCAGCAGGCAATGAACTAATCTAAGGTAATAAGCCGCAACCCGCGGCACCAAACTCGACTCCCCAAATGGGCAATACGCAAGTATGACCTATTTGGGGAGTTCTCATTTGTGCTATCGGGCGTGGCTGATTAGGGAATTTAGGGAAATTAAGGAGTTTAGGGATGTGCGGGCAATGCCCGCTACAAACCAAGTATCTGACGTCGTACCGCTAAATCGGGCGGCGCGCGATTGACTGAGGGGTGCGCGATTGGCTGAGAATGCCTGAGAAAGACTGAGAAAGACTGAGAAAGACTGGGAAGCGCGCCCGCGAGACTGCGAGACCACGAGACTACGAGACTACGAGACTACGAGACCCTTGAAAAACACAGGCATTCCCAGTTGTCCCAGTTGTTCTCAGTTGTTCTCAGGCGTGCGCGGCTGCGCGAGGCAGCTTGGCGTCAGAGTGGTGTAGCAGTGTTCTATCGCAAAAGAGAGTGCCGTGGGATAGTACTAAAACGTACAGCCTACGGCACTCTACTTTTTGGGATAGGACGCTGATGCGCCGCTATCACGCCAAGCACTTGCGTATTTAAGATTATATGCATATCTTTGTAAGTATGAAAACACTTAGACAAGTACTCACAACAATCACGGTGCTGCTCACGGCAGTAGCGTCGTACGGTGCAAAGGGCGATATTGCATCACCCGATGGTCGCACCAAACTACATTTCGAGATAACTGAGGCGGGCGAGCCTGCATACTCGCTTTCGTTCGATGGCGAGCAGATGGTGCCGCTCTCGCGCTTAGGTCTTAAAACCACCGATGCCGACTTCACCGAAGGGCTTACATTGGTGGGCATAGAGAGCAGCTCGTTCGACGAGACGTGGGAGCCTGTATGGGGTCAGTATGCTGAGATTAGAAACCACTACAACGCGCTGACAGCGACGCTAAAAACTGCTGATAACAGACATATTAAGGTCGAGATGCGTCTATTTGACGACGGCTTAGGTCTGCGATACACACTCCTCGGCGAGGGCGCAGCTGCCATCACATCGGAGCGCACCGAGATTAAGATGGGTGGCGACTACGAGGCGCACTGGATGGCAGGTAGCGACGACGACGCCGAGTTTGACTACATGCATACGCTACTGAGCGAGATTACCCCCGAGGCTATGCAGCTATCGGCGGGACGTGTGCGCAACCTTGTGGAGTGCGGCATATCGACGCCTATCGCCATAAAGAGCCAAGCCACGGGTAACCACCTCGCCATCCACGAGGCGGCGCTATGGGAGTACCCAGGGATGATTTTGGCGTGGGACAATAGTCGTCGCTGCTTCACATCGCTACTTGCGGGCGACGAGGAGGTTAAGAGCGAGGTATCACTACCCTTCTCGACACCGTGGCGCACCGTCATCGTAGGCGACCGCGCAGGGGCGTTGGTGGAGTCAAACATAGTATTAAACCTCAACGAGCCGTGCCGCTTGGAGGATACGTCGTGGATAAAGCCGATGAAGTATGTCGGCGTATGGTGGGAGATGCACCTCAAAGTATCTATCTGGGATATGGATGGCAGCTACCCCCACTGCGCCACCACCGAGAATGTGATGCGATATATCGACTTTGCCGCCGAGAATGGCTTTGGCGGAGTCTTAGTCGAGGGATGGAACGTCGGTTGGGGCAGAGGCGAACGATTCGACTACACACAGCCCTACCCCGACTTCGATATGGAGGAGCTTGCGCGATATGCCGAGCAGAGGGGCGTAGAGCTTATCGGACACCACGAGACCTACGCCAACGTGGCAAACTACGAGGAGCAGATGAGCGACGCCTACAAATATTATGAGGCACACGGCATAAATAGCGTTAAGACGGGCTATGTAGGCTCTATCGCTGGTCATAAGCACTACGACCGCTGGATGGTAGATCACTACAACCGCACCGTAACGGAGGGTGCTAAGCATAGGCTCTGCATCGACATCCACGAGCCGATACACTCGACAGGCATCTGCCGCACATATCCCAACCTGATGAGTGCCGAGGGTATGCGCGGTCAGGAGTGGCAGGCGTGGAATTCGGGCAACTCCATCGACCACAACCCCACGCTGCCCTTTACACGCAATGTAGCGGGTCCTATGGACTTTACGCCTGGCATCTTCGACCTACGCTACCACAACACCATAAATAGAGCCGCCGCAACCGCAGATGGAGGGGTTAATCGAGAGTATGAGTATCGTTTCTTTGTGAACTCGACGCTTGCCCACCAGTTGGCGCAGTACGTGGTATTTTACAGCCCTATACAGATGGTTGCCGACCTACCCGAGAACTATCGCCAGATGCCCGACGCCCTACAATTTATAGTCGATGTACCTGTCGATTGGGCAGAGACACGCTGCCTCGATGCCGAGATTGGCGACTATGTGGTTACTGCCCGCAAAGATAAGCACTCCGAAGATTGGTACGTCGGCGGCATCACGGATGGCGAGGCGCGCAGCGTAGAGGTTAGCCTCGACTTCCTTGACGACAACTGCAAATATGAAGCTACGCTCTACCGCGATGGCGACAAGGCGGGTTGGGACAGCTACCCCACCGACTACACCATCGAAAAGCGCAGGGTAACATCTGCCGACAGCCTAACGATACGCATGGCTGAGGGTGGAGGCTTTGCATTGCAGCTCAGACAGATGTAGCGACGAGAGTGCGAGACGACGGGACTGCGAGACGACGGGACTACGGGACTGCGGGACGACGAGACGACGATACTGCGAGACTACGAGACTACGGGACTACGGGACCACGGGACTGCGAGACGACGGGACGACGGGACCCGCTGAAAAAACACAGGCATTCCCAGGCATTCTCAGGCGTTCCCAGTCGTGCGAGGCTGCTTGGCGTCAGAGTGGTGCAGCAGTACCGCCGATAAAGAGATTGGGCTGGATGGATAGTACTAAGCGTACATTCCATTCAGCCCAATGATTGAGGCGGCGCTGATGCGCCGCTATCACGACAAGAGCTTGGTGTCAGAAGGGTGCCGAGTGCTACACTCGGCAAAAATGCCGTCGATGGGTAGTACTAAGGCGTACGTCCCATTGACGGCATTTTTTGTTAGGGGACGCAATCGACCCCTTATCACACTAAGCTCTTGGTGGGAGAAGGGGTGAGATGTGGTGCATCGCAAAAGAAAGCACCACGGGATAGTACTAAAACGTACAGCCCGTGGTGCTTTACTTTTTGGGATGTGCCGCAGATTGCCCCTTATCACACCAAGCTAATAGATTAGCTCCACATCATCCACCACCATATGGCTGTGTGTCGAGCCTGTAAAGTAATCACCCCAGCGTGAACCCGAGAATACCACTACAATATGGGTGGGCTTGCGCGAAGTAGAGACATACTCTACGGGGATGGTCAGCTCCGTCCAGCCGTCGGTAGATTCGTTGAAGACAACACCGCCATAGCCGATGACATTCTTGCCGTGCGGGTTAAAGAAGGTGTTTTCATCGCGCGTGTCGATAGCAATGGGGCTATCGGCATCTCCGCCATACTCCTCCGCTGTCCAGTCGCCCACGGCGATATATACCGAGCCTTGGTCGGGGTCGCCAATCTTCAAATTGGGCGTGTCTGACGGCACTTTGCCAATCTTATCGACCATACCCTGCTCATACTTCACCCAGCAGTGCAGAGCCACAGGACGTGCCGTAGAGGGGCGTCCGAAGTGGACAACACCATTGGTACCGAAAGTGCCTGCGAAGCGACCAAGGAAGAGGTTGCCCGCAGCGAACTTGCCTATACCTGCCATACTCGGGAACATCGACTGCAAGTCTGCTGCCTTTTCGCCAAGGGTGCCTGGGCGTGTATCCGTAGTGGGCGTAGTGAGGTTAAATGCCTCGCCAAGGGTTGTGGCACCAGGGTTACCCGTAGCCCAGAAGGGTGCAGCACCCTCCGCATAGGGGAAGTAGCTCTTATCGGCGAAAGACCAATCCTCCATACCGCCATTTAGGAGCAGGAAGACATCCTCGGTAGTTACGGTAACGACATTGGTAAGATTCTCGCCCGAGTAGGCAACAACCTCGTATGTAGTGAGCGGCATAAGGTCCTTAACACAAGCCGTGAAGTTACCGCCATCAACTGCCACATCCTCAACCGTAATCCACTCCTCGCTGCCCGCCTCGCGGTACATAAAGCCGAGATCGGAGCCACTGCGTCCCGACGCCGAGAGCCATATACGCTTAGCCCACGCATCGACATAGTTAAACTCCACCTCCACCTCGGTAGGCACGACGCAGAGCGTCCACATCTGCTCTATATCGCCGTGGTAGCTCACAACGACGTGGTGTACGGTATCCTCGAACGAGGTAAACGAGAGTGGGTCGGGAGAGTACGACGTGATACCCTCGGGACCGAACTTAGCTGCCGTAACAACAATATCCGAGAGGTCCTTATCCATAGGCACATACGCCGTGGCGATATGGCTAACCTCGTCGATGACGGCCTCGCCAATCTGACCCTCGACACGGAAGTAACGCTCGATGGTCTGCTCGGCAGTGATGGTCCACTCGTAGTCCTGGAACTTAGAGAGGGTTACATATAGTGGGTTACGAAGGTCGAAGACACCAGGAAACTCAACATCACTCGTTGCACCCTCGGTCATCCGCACCTCGCCTACGTGGACATTGCGTATGTCGGTGGTCTCCTCCAACTCGAAGCTGACGCTATGCGTCGCAGGGTCGATTAAAGGCGCACTCTTCGCCCCCTCAACCTCGAAGCTGAGGATGTCGAGCTTGATGATAGGACGCGGTATATCGTTCTCGATACAGCCCGCAAGTACAACCGTAAAAAGGCTCGCCAAAAGGTATTTATATAGACTTTTCATACGCATTACTTCTTGTTTTTGTTCCACAGATGCGCAACGATGCCTATCTGTATATCGGCGATATTGAACTTAAACTTCAAACCCGTGCGGTCGCGGCGACCAACCACCTCGTCGTTGGCATCCATAAGGCGCACGTTGTTGTAGTATAAGCCGCCGATGCCCACCGTAACGGTTACGCACACCTGCGGGAAGACATAGACCGCCAAACCTGGGTTAAAGTTAAGACGTGCGGCGAAGTTGCGGCTCAACGACGACTGAGCTACACCCTCATCGTCAGCGGTATAGAAGTTCATCGTACCCGTCTTGACCATCAGCTCCGACTCGATAATCGCACCAATGATGCCGCGACGGTCGAGACCTATATAGTTGCGATGGAAGAACGACCACGAGAAGTTCTCGCTCTTCAAGCCCAAGTCCGACAGCGAGAACGAGAGGTCGGCAGCCGAGCCGAGGTTAAGTGCGATATTGCCCAAGTCGCCACGTATATACTCATAGCCAAAGCGCATACCCACAGAGCGATTATCGCGGTAGGCAAACGCCAAGAAGGGCTTTACGGTAGTGCTATTTAAGCCTATGTTGATGTCATCGACAAGTAGCATAAGCTCCGAGTCTTCGACACTTAGCTTGCCGTGCGACGCCGCCAAACCGAGCATCACCTCGCCCTTATAGACAAACTTATTACGATCGACGTGGCGGTCGATACGACGGCTGGTAGGCAGAAAACGGCTGCTCTTATCCCTCTTTTCGACGGTCGCAGTATCTGCGGCAACAGCAACACTATCGGCAGCGACAACCGACGTTGTAGCGTCGCTAATGGATGTCTCTTGTGCGTGTGTCATCATCGACGTAAACGCAGCTGCAAGGAGTAGTAGTATGTATCTCTTCATAATCGCCTGCGTTTATAAGTAGAACGACACACCAAAGCCAACCGACAATATATTGACCTTGAAATTCATATCGGTAGATTTTATCTCTCCCGTCTGCAAGTCGTTACCCAACTGCTTAGTACGCTCATAGCCGATGCCAAAGACACCAATAGATAGCTCCAAAGCGGTATTATTCGTAACGAATGCCACAATACCTGGCTGCAAGCCTACCGACGCTCCAAGCGACTCGGAGAATGTACCTCGGTAGTTCTGCATCCCGTCAATTACGCCATCCTCAGCCACGAGCTTCGACTGACTTCCCGAGACATTTATCTGCACCTCGGCAAAGACCGCAAAGCGGTTGCTATGTCCGAGCGGAATGTAGGGGCGCCAAAATATCGTTCCCGTATAGCTATGCTTAATCTGATGAAAGTAATCAACACTGATATCCGTACCAGCTACACTCAGCGCCGCGCTGTCGATAGAGAGCATCGAGCGACCATAGCCAAAACGGATACCGACAGCCATATTCTTCCACGGAGCAATGGCTATCATAGGGCTTACCTTGACGGTATATCCTTCGGAGTTGATATCGTTGATTATAAGAAACTTATAATCTTTATTGGTATGTGTTGAGTACGATGCTGTACCACCGAAAATCCACTGTCCCTTAGGCACAAACACGTCGTCGGTCGAGAAACCGCGACGCTTGCGCGCCTCGTTGGGCGTAAGTGGTAAGTTGGCAAGAGAAGCATCGCTCGTAGCACCCTCCTGAGCGTCATCTGCAAGCTGTGCCACAACACCATCAGTCGAGGTGGTTGTAGGCTCCGCTGCAACGACTGTCGCATCTTGCTGCGCTGCGGCAGAGAGCGTCGTAGCGAGCAACAGGAGTGCGGTAAAAAATCTCTTCATCAATAAAATCGTTTAAGGCACTTTTCGAAGGGCTGATAACGAAGACTATATTGTCGCACCTCTTCGATTGCATTACCGTTATCGTAGCAACCATCGCCGAGCGAATGGGGTGTACCTCGACAGGTACTACCCCACTCTTCGGGATGTGTTTAGTCGGATGTTATAGCTCCATTTCGGTTAGGTTACGGAGCGATACGACCCGATTAATAGTTGAAGCGCATATCATCGACATACATATACGACTCGGTAGAACCGCAGAAGTAGTCGCCATAAGCCGATGAGGCGAACGATATAACCACCTTAGTAGGCTTAACGTCGCTTACGTACGTTAGGTCGATGGTCTGCTCATACCACGACTCCTTGGTCTCCTGTGTACGGTAGGTACCATAGGCAACTACGCCCTCCATCGTACCAAGCATATCGTAGCTGATGAACGTGTCGGTATTTGAGGTATCAACGACGTGAGCCTCATCCCAGGTGGTGAGGATAACCATCACCTGATTAACATCGAGACCCGAGGCGGGGCTACCGCTATTCTCGTTGATGTTACCTGCCTTATTCTTCAACCATACAGAGAAGCTCTTAGGCTTAGCATTGAACGTAAAATCACGACCAAAGCCTACCATACCGTTAAGACCCTTCATCGAGAAGGTACCCGTAAAGAGGTTACCAGCGGCAAACTTACCGATACCACCCACAGCAGCCTTTACAGATTTGAGGTATGCCGAGTAGGTACCCGTAGAGCCAGGACGTACATCGGTCGAAGGCACTGTAAGATTGACACCTGCCTTCTGCGAACCGTCGTTACCCGTAAGCCAGAATGCCTGAGCGCCCTGCAAGAAGGGGTAGTATGCTGCCGAGCCATTCTGATACCACTGCTCCATATCCGAGTTGGGTACCTGTGAGCCAGCCTCCGTAGCGTAGTTCAACGCCTTACCCTTAGTGGCGCTATCCAAGATGAGCTTGTACTCATACTGCTTCTCAGCGGCAAAGCCCGTAGCCGAAGCGGTATATACACCCTCACCAGCAGCCGTAGCCGTAAGCTCCGACCACTCGCCACCTGCAAGACGGTAAGCGATCTTCACGCTCGATGCCGAGCTGAGGACATTTGCCGAGAAGGTAACATCGCCAGTCCAGAGGTCGTAAGCAGACGATGTTAAAGGCATAACGCCCTGAGCATCATAGACTACATCCTTAGTGAGCTTACCACCATCGACATCCTCGATGTAGAACGTGATAGCGCTCTGACCACCAGGAACATTTACGAAGAACGCCTCGTCGATGGTAATCTTATAGTTGAGATCGTCGGTCTTAACAACCGTAACGCCATCAATATCACCGCTCAACAGGTCGAAGGTAACGTTATCTGCCGTGAGCTTCATAATCTTGATGTTGGCCAAGGCTGCAACGTTGTAGGTGAGCGCACCAGACACCGACGACTGCACATTCTCGATAGCGAAGCCCTCGCCAACGATGGTAGGATCGGGGCTGAACGAGATATTGTCATCGAACTCCTCGATAGTCTCATCAACCGTAGCCGATATAACCAACATACCGTCAGCATCCTTCGAGTATTTGAGCTTCACGGTATATTTTGCCGAAGCCTTAACATTCTCAATAACGCCCTCGGCAACGATGTCGCCCTCGGCGGGGTGCTTACCCTCGAAGTGCCAAGCAAGCGTGGTCTGAGCCTCGGGCATAAGGTAGTAACCCTCCTTCGACTCGGTATATTTCAGAGAGTGAACATCGCCCGTCTTTACCGCCTGAGCATCGTAGCTGTCGGCAACGGCAATGATGGTGTTATAGCCTGCGCTAAGCTTCTCGGCGATAGTAGCATCGTACTCCACAGCAGCAATTGTCGAGAGCAACTGACAATCTACCGTTACGTTCTCGACGTTACCGCCCGAGATAGTAAATTCGGTCTCGCCACGATAGCACTTCTCGTCGAACGAGGCTACGTGCTTCTCGCCCACCTCGACTACGGCCACGTAGTCATCAGCAAGCAGCGACAGGTACTCAGGGACGTCGTTAAGCGAGGTGTAGCGGCGCACCAACTGACGCTCGCCAAGGTCGTCCACCTTATATATCTTAATAGAGATAGTCTGATCGTCTGCTACGTCAGCAGCAAGAGCAACGCTCATCTTCACAGCACCCTCACCGACATACTGCACCGATGTCTCCATATCTTTATCCTTTGAGCAAGATGCCAACACAAGCACCACGCTCAGCAATGATAATATCTTTTTCATAGTTACTGAATTCTAAATTACGTTACTCTTAACCCTCAGCGTGCAACATTACAGTCTTAGTTGTTACATTACCCTCCATATCGGTAACGGTCATCACAAAGTCGTGGTCACCAGCGAAGCCGCCCAAGATGGTGAGGAAGCCTGTAATATTGAGGGCATCCTCCGAAATCTGAGTCTGGTTATATACAGCATCGCCCGTGGGGAAGCCCAAGCCGCTCAGTGAGTCGAAGAACTCAGTAGAGTTTACAAGGCTGAACTCGGCAGCAAGACCTACACCCTCCAACTCCTCAGGAGTAAGCGTCTCCGAAACAATCTTAATCTCGAAGTCCTTGATAGCCAACGGAGCGGTAACACGAATCGTACAAGTCATATCATCGGTAATCGTCTGACGCTCGTCGATGTTATAGCCTACCCATACGATGCGAGGTGCTACGTTCTGACCATAGGTAACCGTAAGCGTCTCGGTAGAGGTGCGACCGTTAGTATCGGTAGCCGTAATGGTGTAGGTGTGCGTACCCTCGTACTTGTGCATAAGGTTGGCAGCCTGTGCGCCAAACTTGATGCGTGTAGAGGTCTTACCTGCCGCATCCGTGGGGTAACCCATCATCGACAACAGCATAGTCGATGCCGTAGGGTTGCACAAATCCTGTTCCAAAGGCAAAATCTGCGTATAAGCGGTCGTAAAGTCGCTATTGTCCGACGCCGCCTTAACTACGAGTGATGCCAACGGCGTCTTAGCGGTTACATCGATGTTGATGCTCTTCAAGAAGTTGCCATCCGTATCGAACATCTCGTCCGTAAGCTCAAACTCCTCAGCAAGGTCGTAGCCCTCCCAAGCGATTACAGGCATATCCGTATCATCGGGAATAACCTCCTCCATTAGAAAGGTGGCAGAGTCAAATACGACCTCCTCATCGTATGTCCAAGTGTCGCACTCGATTACCACAGATGCCGTACCATCCGAAGCGTGCTGGATAACGACGTTAATCTTACGCCACTGAGCCGCCTTAACGCCCTTGATAGTGTTGGTCATCACAATATCCTTATCCTGACCTACGTAGCGGCAGTTAAGCGTGAACTTCAAGGTGTTCTCCGCAGCCAACGGCTCGAAGTAACCAGCACGAGTCTCGCTCATTGCGTAGGTAAGCTCGTTCTGCTCGATAGCCACGTCCATAGTGGTATAGGCGGGGTCAAGCTGGTCGGCAACGTCTGCCGAATAAGATACCGTAACCTTGATATTGGCAAGCTTACATACAATATCATCAACCGTAGTGGTCTGCTTACGTACAATCGTAAACTCCTTCTCGGCGCTGTAAATAGGGCTCTCCCAAGCAGCTCCCGACATCTGACCAGAGGTCATCGAAAGCTTATAGAGACCGCCAGGCAACGAGATAGGCTCCGTGGGGCGCTCGCCATACTTAAACTCGGCAACGGTAGCACCCTCCGAGTTGGTGATTACCACGTCAAAGGTGTTGATATCGACGCCATCGGCACGTGTAGTCTTGGCAGGAGTCTGATAGTTCTCCGTGTCAATCATCACAGAGACTTCGAGACCGCCCAACGCCAGATAACCGATGTTATCTTTGTCGCCGTCGTAAATTACATCGTAATCAGTCTTATCCTTTCCGCACGAGCTGAGTGCTACTGCAACTACCAGCACAGCGCTAATTAATCTTACTACTGATTTCATATCTTTCTATCTTTTTTTATTATGCAAATTCGTTAAGCTCCTCCTCGATAACCTTGCTCTCTACAAGAGTCTCGTTGAGCGATATTTCGAGTGTCGCCTGACCTACGTTCGACACATCCATCTTCACAGTGTAGATGGTGCGCGCTGCAAGGTTCTCCTTGCTGAACTCGGGCAGTGTGATAGTCTGAGCAGCTGCACCCGACTGGTTAGCCTGCTTGGTAGCCGTACCGCTCACGGTAAACGACTCGGGGGCGATGAAGAGCAACTCGCTCTGCGACGTTACGTCGAACTCGTTGCCCGCAGCCGTAGTCAGCGTCAGGGTGTAGCCACCAGGGAAGTAGGTCTCGAAGTTATCGGTAACCTCAACCTTTACCAACGCATTGGCAATAGTTGCCTTAACCTTAACCTCGGTGTGCTGACGTGCAACAACCTCAAACTCCTCTGAGCCGATAAAGGTAGCTTTGTCGTAGCCCTCAACAGTAACATCACCCGCCGTAACAGTAGCGCGGTAAGTACCATTGTAGAGGTACGAGTCATTAAACTCGGCGATGGCAGCGTACTCCTGCTTGTAGTTCATCGAGACACCCTCGATAAGCAAAGCAAAGTCCTCGGCAGCAGGCGTCGTGCAATTAACCTCGGTGGTTAGCTCGGCGCGCGTAACCTCAACATCCGTAGCAACATCACAGACGATGGCTACACTACCCTCACCCTCCGTTACATCGACCTGCGGACCCTTATCCTTGCCACACGACACGAGTGTCAGGGCTGCAAGCGATGCGATTGTGAAAAGTTTTCTCATAATGAAAAAGTTTTAATTAATATAATTTGTTTTGTTCGTTTAATGTCGTTTGTTTCTATTGGATAATACCATATATCTGTCATCCCTTCGCCTACGGCAACACCTGAACCTTGATATTGTCGATATAGAGCCAGAAGTTGGCATTACCAGCAAGAGCCGCAGGTGCGTCGGTATCACTCATCCACGAGAGACGTGTAGCGTTGCTTGCACCCGAGAATGTTACGTCAGCGGGCGTAGCGACGTTGGTATAGCTACCCGTAGCATCTCCCACTACTTGATTGTTGATTACCACATTCGAGATATTCGTAGCGGGGCCTATCACGCCTGTCGAGTTTGTCCAGCCGAAGTTAAGCAGCGTATTACCCGAGCCAAGCAGATAAGAGCGCGTAGCGGCACTATACGTAAACTGCACACGCAGCGTCGCCGTGACACCGCTCTTCAACTTCGACATCGGCGGCGTATCTACACGTCCGCGATAGTTACTTATCGAGCCTAATCCCGTCTCCGAGCGACAGCACATACGCAACGAGCCACTCGAACAGCCATAGCGACCTCCCGACCAGCCACTCATACGCGAGTGCGAGGTGTAGTCCGAGAACCAGCTGCTATAATTCTTAGAGTCGCCATTGAAGCCGTTGGCAGGGTCGTCGTGACCATCGCTAAATGCCGACACATCCGAGAATGACTCCTCGAAGAGGTATGGAATATCTACCGATGGCATAATATGCTCGGTATAGGGCGTCAGCGTACCGACGTTGAGCGTAGCACTGACGATGGCGTGTGTCGAGTCGAACGTAAGCGTGAAGTACTTGTTTTGGTATGCCGAGAGGTCTATCTCGCCCTTGTACTCCAATACGTAGTCGTTGGCGTCGTTACGCTGGAAGGTGCCGAGCGCTGTGTTATTGTGGTCAAAAATCGTGAACGAGTTGAAGTCCTCGCCGAGATAGTTCTCGCCAACAGAGAAGTGGAACGACGTATAGCGCTCCATCGCGGGTGTCGCCATCTTAATCGGCGTAACGTGACCGCTACGCATATTGCGGGCGAGGTAGTACGAAGCCACCTCCGAACGGCGGTCTGTGTTGCGCACACGATACGTGATATTGCCATCAACCGTACCAGGAAGCACAAATACCCAGATGGTATCGCCAGCGTCGAAGCCCTCGGGGTTATTAACGGTAATTACGTTCGATAGATTTGTATAGATAGGCTCTGCATTGGGGTCTGTAACATCGTAGGTTACATCACCCACAACGGGTGCAGGGAAGGTAATTTCGAATGAGGTGAAGCGGTAGCCGAAGAGGTTACGACCTTCGGGGATGTCGATACGCACGGCGTGCATCTTATGGCGCATCACGACATTGAAGTCGGTGCCTTTTGCCGTCAGAGGTCCTGTCTGGGTGGGTGTAGCGAGCATAATATCGTGTTCGCCATCGTATAATCCCGTCTGCTCGGCGCTCACGGTGTAGGTTACCTGAGTACCATTTACCGCGTCGGGAAGCGGCGAACACATCGCATAACGATAGGTATCCTCCGCCATTGCGGGGATTATTGCCGTAAAGAGCGCTCTTTCATATTCGGCGCTATAATGACGCATCGAGAACGGAGCGCCCTCGACAACATATTCGCCTGCGCTATTCTCCGCCCACAGCGCCACCTTGTCGCCTGGTGTCCAGTAGGCCGTCGTGCCATCGTCGGCAATAGCTGTGCGGCTCACTGCCATCGGCACCGAGAAGCCCACCTCGACCATATCGTCGGGCCTAACGGCAGATGTCGCACCACCCTCCATCTCGTCGCCACAAGCAACGACCGCCACAGCAGCTACGACCACGGAGAGTACTGTTCTTAAAAATCTCATATCTTAACTTCTCTTATTTTCGGTTTCAAAGCGACAAACCACTGTGTCGTCGCATCGGCTACGGCTAACGTATATATACACTACGCCCTACCCATTAAAAACTGCGGCAAAGATAAGGCAAACAATCTCATTTGAAAAATAAATTCAACGAAACAGCCCATTTTCTCAATATAAATATAGTATTACCCCCACGAATCTGCCCAACGATTAGTATTTATACTAATAGAATTTACGGTTTATCGGCAAAAGCCGTATAACGGAGGTTCAACACGACAGCCAACGCCTAAAAAAAATCGACCCCATAAGAGAGCTTATCCAATAAAATGACTATCTTTGTGGAGTGTGCGGTGCAACGGTTGGCATCGCAAAGCGAAGTAAAAGTATGAGTATAAGTATCAAAGCAAAGTTCAAGTGCAGCTCGGAACGCATCTCACAAGTGCCAAAAGATGACCTGCGCGACATCGCCTTTATCGGGCGAAGCAACGTCGGTAAGTCGTCGCTGGTAAATATGCTCACGGGCATCAAGGGTTTGGCAAAGGTGTCGGCAACGCCTGGTAAGACGCGCCTTATAAACCACTTCCTCATAAACGATAGCTGGTACTTGGTAGATTTGCCAGGCTACGGCTATGCGCGAGTGTCGAAGTCGGCACGTGGCGAATTTCAAAAGATTATCACAGACTACGTGCTAAAATGCGAGAAGATGCACTTCCTCTTTGTGCTTGTCGATTCGCGCTTAGAGCCGCAGAGGATAGACCTGAACTTCATCGAGTTACTTGGCGAGAACGGAGTGCCTTTCGGCATCATCTTCACCAAGTCGGACAAGCTCTCACAGGCACAACTCAACCGCAGCATCGCCACCTACCGCAAGACTCTCGCGGAGCAGTGGGAGGAGCTACCGCCGATGTTTGTGTCGTCGAGCGAAAAGGGCAAAGGGCGCGAGGAGATTTTAACATTTATCGAGGAGTGTTTGACAAATGTTGAAAAATAGATAAGCTCGACTCTTGTTTTTTCGCCCAATATTCGTATCTTTGTCGAAAATTAAAAAATCTTAACCAACCTATACTTAATTTATGGCAATCCACAAAATCAAGTTCTTTGCAGGTCGAGGCTCTCGTTACCTTGCTGAGAAGATTGCCGCCGAGTATGGCATTACGCTCGGCGACTCTGATGTGTTGCAGTTTAGCGATGGCGAGTTCCAGCCTTGCTTCAACGAGTCGATTCGTGGCTGCACGGTCTTTATCATTCAATCGACGTTCCCACCCTCGGACAATCTGATGGAGCTTCTTATGATGGCCGACGCTGCACGCCGTGCCTCGGCACACCAGGTTATCGCCGTTATCCCCTACTTCGGCTGGGCGCGTCAGGACCGCAAGGACCGTCCTCGCGTACCTATCACGGCACGTCTGGTTGCCAATATGCTCATTGCAGCAGGTGTTCAGCGCGTGATGACTATGGATTTGCACGCAGACCAGATTCAGGGCTTCTTCGACCTACCCGTCGATGCTCTCTACGCAAGCGGCATCTTCGTCCCATACATCCAGAAGCTGGCTATTCCCGACCTCTCTATTGCAGCCCCCGATATGGGTGGTGCCAAGCGCGCATCGTCGTACGCAAAGCACTTCCAGGCACCTATCATCATCTCGCACAAGGAGCGCGCTAAGGCAAATGTCGTTGGCAGTATGACCGCCATTGGCGAGGTTGAGGGTCGCAATGTCATCATCGTCGATGATATGATTGACACGGCTGGTACTATCTGTATGGCAGCCAATATGCTTATGGAGCGTGGCGCTAAGAGCGTCCGCGCCGCCGTAACACACCCCGTGCTTTCGGGTAAGGCTTACGACCGCATCAATGAGAGTGCTATTCAGGAGGTTATCACCACCGATACCATTCCTTTGAAGCAGACCGAGGACCTGTCGAAGTTCACGGTGCTGAGTGTTGCTCCTATCTTCGCAGAGGTTATCGAGCGAGTACATAACTACAAGTCGATTTCGTCGATATTCTATCGTTAAAAGCTGACTTGATGTGATAAGCCGCAATCTGCGGCACATCCCTAAAAGTAACACCCCTCGGGCTGTACGTTTTAGTACTATCCCGAGGGGTACTCTTTTGCGATGTACCACATCTTGCGCCAAGATGTCTCGCACGGCTGAGAACGCCTGAGAATGCCTGGGAATGCCTGAGAACGCCTGAGAACGCCTGTGTTTTTTCGTCGTCTCGTCGTCTCGTCGTCCCGTGGTCTCGTGGTCCCGTAGTCTCGTAGTCTCGTAGTCTCGTAGTCCCGTAGTCCCGTTGTCTCGTCGTCTCGTGGTCCCATCATCCCATCGTCTCGCAGTTCTGTCGTTCCGCAACGCACCCTGCCATTATTAATCGTTCGCACCACCCCTTGCGCCACCCCGCTCCTACTATCTGCCAACTACTATCCGCAAAAAAATATGTCTCGACGATACAACTTTCAAAAAATTTGCATACCTTTGTCTTAACAATTTTGTTAAACAATCTTGTTATATCGCAAAATTATGGACAAACAAGAACGCCAAAACAAAGAGAGTGAGATACTTGCAGCAGCCGAGCAAGAGTTTATCGCAAAGGGTTACGACGGCGCCCGCACCACATCCATCGCACAAGCAGCGGGCGTAACACACGCTATGCTCCACTACTACTTCCGTACCAAAGAGCAGCTTTTCGAGCGCATCGTGGATGAGAAATTCCGCGTTATGTCGCAATCTATGTTGGCAGTATTTGGCGACCCTAACCTACCGATTTTGGAGCGCATAAAGGGCGGCATCGAGGCACACTTCGACTACATCGCTGCAAACCCAGAGCTGCCGCGATTTGTAATCAACGAGATTATCACACGCCCCGAGCGTTACGAGTTGCTACATCGCCACGCCGGCGTCATCGTGAGCAACATCTACGACAACCTTCAACGCGAGATTGATGCCGCCGCCGAGCGAAAGGAGATTGAGAGGCTCGATATACGTATGCTCTTTATAAGTATTATGTCGCTCAACATCTTCACATTTGTTGCCTACCCGTTTATGCAACCGATAATGGGCGCTCTTATGGCAGACCGCAACAAATTCTTAGAAGAGCGCAAGCGAGAAAACATTGAGACAATAATGCGAAGAATAAAACGACAATAGAGAATGAAACGACTACTATTAGTAATCACATCGTTGCTCGGCGTGGCAACGCTCAGCGCACAAACGCTCGACCAATGTCGGCAGATGGCACGCGAGAACTACCCCGAGATAGCACAATACGACCTTATTGCGCGCACCGAGCAGTACAACCTATCGAACGCCGCGCGAGCGTGGATACCGCAGCTTTCGCTCTCGGCGCAGGCTACCTATCAGTCGGCAACGCCCACCTACCCCGAGGCATTTGACGCCATCCTTAGCGCCAACGGTATAGATATGGCGGGCATACGCCGCGACCAATACAAGGTGGCGTTGGACGTATCGCAGACAATATGGGATGGCGGCCAGTCGAAGGCAAATCGCACGTTGGCGGAGGCAGAGGCAGCCGAGCAGCGCAGCGCGGTGGATGTATCGCTCTACGACCTAATGCAGAGGGTCGATAATCTCTACTTCGGCATACTGCTACTCGACGAGCGCGTTGCGATGACCGAGGCGTTGATAGGCGTCTTGGAGAGCAATCTTCGCCGTATGCAGAGCTACTTAGACAACGGCGTAGCGATGCAGTCCGACGTCGATAACATCGAGGCAGAGCTTCTATCGGCGAAGCAGACGCTTGGCGAGGTGGAGGCATCACGAGCGAGCTATCGTCGTATGTTAGAGATATTTATAGGCGAGCCGCTGAACGACACACAGCTGTCGCGTCCTGCAATGACAGAGGTTAAATCGCGCACATCGGCACGTCCCGAGCTCGACCTCTTCGAGGCACGCGAGGGTCGTATCGCCGCACAGCGTCGCGCCATAAACAACTCAGTTATGCCACGCTTTGCCGCCTTTGCACAGGGCTACTACGGCTACCCGGGGATGGATATGTTCAAGAGTATGGTATCGCCCGAGTGGTCGCTCAACGCGATGGTGGGCATACGTATGTCGTGGAACATCGGGGCGTTCTACACCAAGCGCAACAACCTCGAAAAGCTCAACGCTCAGGAGGCACAGATTGCCATTCAGCGCGATGTTTTCCTCTTTAACAGCCGTATGCAGACCGCCGAGGAGGATGGCGAGATAGCTCGTCTGAAAGAGGCTTTGGAGGAGGATGACCGCATCGTCGAGCTACGCCGAAACGTGCGTATGGCGGCAGAGTCGAAGCTCGAAAATGGCGTAATCGACGCCACCGACCTACTGCAAAAAATCAGCGACGAGACACGTGCAACAATAAACCGAAGCACACATCAAATCGAGTTACTAAGAGCTGTATATCAACTTAAACACACACTCAACCAATAGAGTATGAAAAAGCTAATCTATATCTTCGCCATCGCGCTCCTTGCGGCGTGTGGCGACAGCGCAAAGTACGATGCGCAGGGAACATTCGAGGCCACCGAGGTAGTTATCTCGGCAGAGGCAACAGGCAGGATACTAAATTTCGACATCGAAGAGGGTATGACGCTCACGGCTGGCGACGTCGTGGGTGCTATCGACAGCATACAGCTACACCTGCAACGCGAGCAGCTTGTGGCACAGCAGACAGCGCTTCTCGGCTCACGTCCCGACATTCAGAAGCAGGTAGCATCGCTGCGTGAGCAGATATCGAAGCAGCGCGACGAGCTCGAACGTACCGAGAATATGTTGCGTGATGGTGCCGCCACCACGAAGCAGCGCGACGACATCGAGGCGCACATCCGCCTATTGGAGAGCCAGCTCGACGCCACGCTATCGACCCTGAATAAGAATACGACGACCATAAACAACAACGTAGCGGCGTTGAAGGCACAAATTGCAGCCCTCGACGACCGCATCGCCAAGTGCAGCATACTCTCGCCCGTAGGCGGCACTGTGTTGGTTAAGTATGCCGAGGCGGGCGAGTTCGCAACGGCAGGTAAGCCCCTGATGAAGGTTGCCGACCTTAACAACATCTTCCTGCGCGCCTACTTCACCTCGGAGCAACTCTCCTCAATCAAGCTCGGCGACAAGGTTACCGTGACAGCCGACTTTGGCGAGGACGAGCGTTACGACTACGAGGGCGAGATAACGTGGATAGCAACCGAGAGCGAGTTTACACCCAAGAATATACAGACTGCCGAGTCGCGTGCAAATCTTGTCTATGCCGTGAAGATTGCCGTGAAGAACGACGGACGCCTTAAAATAGGTCTTGCGGGCGAGGTAACACTATAAAGATGAACGCAATAACGATAGATAACCTGTCGAAGAGTTACGGCAAGGTAAAGGCACTCGACGGCATATCGTTCGAGGTGCATCGTGGCGAGCTGTTTGGACTTATCGGTCCCGACGGCGCAGGCAAAAGCACTCTGTTTCGTCTTCTTGCGACGTTACTCAACGCCGATTCGGGCAATGCCCTCATTGATGGTTACGACATCGTCAAACATTATCGCGAGATACGCTCACGCATAGGCTATATGCCAGGGCGCTTCTCGCTCTACCACGACCTATCGGTCGAGGAGAACCTCAACTTCTTCGCCGCACTCTTTGGCGTGAAAGTCGAGGAGTCATACGACCTCATAGCACCCATATACAGCCAGATAGAGCCATTCCGCAAGCGTCGTGCAGGCAAACTATCGGGAGGTATGAAGCAGAAACTCGCCCTGTCGTGTGCGCTGATACACCGCCCGAGCGTGTTACTCTTGGACGAGCCTACGACGGGCGTTGATGCCGTATCGCGCAGCGAGTTTTGGGATATGCTCCGAGGACTTAAAGAGCGCGGCATAACCATCCTTGTATCGACACCATATATGGACGAGGCGTCGCGCTGCGACCGCATAGCCCTCTGCAACGAAGGGCGCATACTCGGCATCGACACCCCCGAGGGTATCGTTCGAGGCTTCGACGCGCCACTATACGGCATTCGCGCAAAGAGGATGTTTAAGCTATTGGAGGCGGCACGTAGCGCCGAGGGCGTCGTGGATTGCTACCCCTTTGGCGAGTATCACCACCTCGTTACGGACAACAGCTTCTCAGAGGAGCGCTTCGCCGAGCAGATGCACACGTTCGAGGGGCTATGTATCGAACGCTTAGAGCCAACAATCGAGGATATGTTTATTAAACTGATGAAACGATGAGCGACACTCAACAAATAGTCATATCGGTACGCGACCTAACCAAGCGCTTTGGAGAGTTTACCGCCGTGGATAGAATATCTTTCGACGTCGCACGAGGCGAGATTTTCGGCTTCTTGGGTGCAAACGGCGCGGGCAAAACAACGGCGATGCGTATGTTGTGCGGTCTTAGCTACCCCACCGACGGCAGTGGTACAGTGGCAGGCTTCGACGTTAGGCGCGAGGGCGAGAAGATAAAGCGACATATCGGCTATATGAGTCAGCGCTTCTCGTTATACAACGACCTCACCGTATGGGAGAATATGCGCCTCTTTGGCGGCATCTACCGCCTCACAGACAGCCAGATAAAGAGCCGTTCGGAAGAGTTGCTCTCACGCCTCAACTTCCTCGACGAGCGCAACACGTTGGTAGGCGCTCTGCCGTTGGGCTGGAAGCAGAAGTTGGCATTTGCCATCGCCACGATACATCGCCCCGAGGTAGTATTTTTGGATGAGCCCACGGGTGGCGTCGATCCCGTTACGCGCCGCCAATTTTGGGAGCTTATATACGAGGCTGCCGAGGCGGGAACGACAATTTTCGTCACCACACACTATATGGACGAGGCGGAGTACTGCTCGCGTGTGTCGATAATGGTTGATGGCGAGATTCGCGCTCTGGACACCCCTGCGCGTCTCAAAGAGCAGTTCCACGCCGAGAGTATGGACGAGGTATTTCGCACCTTAGCGCGTGGCGCACAAAGAGCAGAGTAACGTATGAGACACAACTTTATATCATTCGTAAAGAAGGAGTCGCTGCACATCCTGCGCGACAAGCGCACGATGCTTATCGTGATGCTTATCCCCGTCGTGCTGATGATACTCTTCGGCTTCGCTATATCTACCGAGGTGAACAACGTAAATGTCGCCGTGGTAGCACCGAACCGCACCGATAGCGTAAGCGACGCTGTGGATAGACTTGCGCACAACGACTACTTCACCTTCAAGGGCTACATCGCAGCCGACGACATAGACACCCTTCTGCGTCGTGGCGACGTGGGCGCCGTGGTACTCTTCGACAGCGACTACGACCGCCTCGCTGCGGACCTTGCGGCGGGCATAGAGTCCCGCCCCGCGATACAGCTTATCGTCGATGCCTCGAACGTGAACACCGCAAGCTCGGCAACCGCCTACTTGCAGAGCATACTGCTCGGCACCGCCACAGCGCAGTCTATGTTCGAGACACGTATGCTCTTCAACCCGCAGATGAAGTCGGCATACAACTTCGTACCGGGCATTATGGGTCTTATATTTATATTGGTGTGCGCAATGATGACCTCCGTATCTATCGTCCGCGAGAAGGAGATGGGAAGTATGGAGGTGCTGTTAGTGTCGCCCGTGCGCCCCGTGAAGATTATCCTTGCCAAGATGATACCCTACTTCGCAATATCGTGCATCGTACTGATAATGATACTGCTCTTGGCGCGCTACCTGCTCGACGTACCTATGTCGGGCGGTGTATGGGGCATATTCTCGCTGTCGCTGCTCTACCTGCTTCTGTCGCTGTCGCTCGGACTGCTCGTCTCGACCATAGCACGTACGCAGATGGCGGCACTGCTGGTGTCGGCGATGGTGATGATGATGCCTATATTGATGCTCTCGGGTATGCTCTTTCCTATCGAAAACCTGCCCAAGTTCTTCCAAGTGGTGTCGAACATAGTGCCGGCGCGCTGGTATATAGATGCGGTGCGCAAGATGATGATTCAGGGTATGCCCATCGTGGCGGTATGGAAAAACTGCGTGATACTGCTCTCTATGACCGTGGTGCTGCTCGGCGTATCGCTCAAAAAGTTTAACGACAAATTAGAATAGGCTATGCGCACATTCCGTTTTCTACTGCAAAAAGAGTTCTTGCAGATACGTCGCAACTCGTTTCTTCCGAAGCTCATCATCGCCTTTCCTCTGATGGTGATGCTACTGATGCCGCTGATTATGACTATGGACGTGCGCAACGTGAATGTCGCCGTGGTGGATAGAGACCGTAGCACCACCTCCTCACGCATAATATCGCACTTTGGCGCCTCGGAATACCTTACGCCCGTGCTTACCACCTCGCTCTACGAAGAGGCTCTTGCAGCGTTGGAGCGCGGCGATGTGGATGTCATCGTGCAGATTCCCGACAACTTCGAGCGTGAGTTGTCGAGCACCACCCCCGAGCGCATAAGCCTCGCCGCCAACGCCGTGAATGCCACAAAAGGTGGTCTCGGTATGCAGTACGTGGTGCAGACCATCGCACATACACTCACCGAGCTACGTGGCGAGAGCCTTCCCGTCGTTAGGTCGGAGCTCGTCACCGTCGAAAACCGCTACAACCCCACGCTCAACTACCGCCACTATATGATTCCCGCGCTGATGATTATCCTCTTCATCCTTGTCTGCGGTTTTCTGCCCGCGCTGAGTATCGTCGGCGAGAAGGAGAGCGGCACTATCGAGCAGATAAACGTAACACCCATATCGCGCTTGCAGTTTACCTTGGCGAAGCTCGTACCGTACTGGATAATAGGTCTGTTTGTGGTATCACTCGCAATGGTCGTGGCTCGCCTCGTCTATGGCTTGGCACCCGTAGGGTCAGTAGGTACGATATACTTAGGTGCGCTGCTCTTTATTCTCACAATTTCGGGTTTCAGCCTCACGATAGCCAACTTTTCGGAGACGATGCAGCAGACGATGTTTGTGATGTTCTTCTTTATAATGATTTTTATGCTGATGAGCGGTCTGCTGACACCCATCGACTCTATGCCCGTGTGGGCGCAGCGCTTCACACTGATACTGCCACCCCGCTACTTTATAGAGGTGCTGCGCTCGGTATATCTCAAAGGTGCGACGATTGTGGACCTATGGTCAAATTTCGCAGCCCTCGGCGGCTTTGCCATGGTATTTAACACCCTTGCCGCCCTGACCTATAAGAAACAGGCGTAGCGTAACGAACTTTTTGACTGCTGGACAACGGGACAACTATCTAAAAAAAGGAGTAACACCCTGCGGTATTACTCCTTTCTTACTATCGCTTCATTCGTCGCTGTTCACGATTGATGGTCATCTGCTCCTGTTGCTGTCGCAGCGCCTCCTCGTAACGCTCCTGGAACTTCGACTTCTTGCGAGGCTTACTCTTCGCGGCGAAGAGCTTAGCGCGCACCTTCTCGTCATCTACCGTACGACGTATAGCCCACATAATAATCATCGTCATAATCTGAGATAGGAAGTAGTAGTAGCACAAGCCCGACGAGTAGTTATTGAAGAAGAAGAGCATCATAACGGGCATAAAATAGACCATCATAAACTTCATCATACCCGCACCTGGCTGACCCGCCGTAGTGGCAGCCTGCTGCTTATATGTGAGGAACGAGTAGCCAAACATCGCAACAGCCATCAACAGCGCAAAGAGGCTCACGTGGCTGCCATAGAAGGGTATCGAGAAGGGCAACTCCAAGACACTATCGTACGACGACAGGTCGTCGGCCCACAAGAAGCCCTCGCCACGCAACTCGATACTTGCGGGGAAGAAGCGGAACATAGCCCACAGGATAGGCATCTGGATAAGTAGCGGCAGACAGCCACCCATAGGGCTAATTCCTGCCTGCTGGTAGAGCTGCATCGTCGCCTGCTGCTTCTTCATAGCGTCCTCCTGCTTGGGATACTTAGCGTTCAGCGCCTCCAACTCGGGGCGTATGGCTCGCATCTTTGCCGTTGACATATAGCTCTTATAGGTCAAAGGCAGAATGATAAGCTTTATGAGCAGCGTTAGAATGAGGATAATCAAACCGAAGCCTACGCCGTGGTCTTTGAGCCAGTTAAATACGGGAATAGTCAAAATCTTATTTATCCAACCCACAAGCCAGCCTCCCATAGGGATAAGGTCTTCGAGATGTGCATCCTCGCCATTGAACGTTACACCTTTAAGTATCTTAAAGTCGTTAGGACCGTAGTAGAAGGCGAAGTTATAGGTCGGCTGCTCGGCACTGAACGCCACGTAGAGGTGGGTCTTATAGGCTTTGAGGTAGTCCAAGCCTCCGTTTGTAGATGATACGAAGCTCATATCGGCGTTAAGACGCTCGGCACTGAGGAATACCGACGAGAAGTACTGCTGTTTGAGTGCTACCCAGCCGATATTTGCGTGATGCTCGTTGCTACCATCGCTATCCATCTCCTCCATCTCGTCGTCCTCGTTCTCCCAGAAGGTGATTGTCGATGCCATATTCTCGTTTTGGAAGCCACGCTCGTTGTGGTTAGCGCGGTTCTCCCAGACGATGCTTATCTCGTTCTTCTCGCTCACGTGGGGAGCCATACCTCTCTGGCGAATGGCGAAGTCGATAACATAGTCGCGGCTCGGGTCGCCCGTATTGTAAATCTTATAGACATACTCCATACGCGCCTCGGGCGTGATGTCAAGCGCCATAACTACCTCCTGAGTGCCATCCTCCAACTGCGTAGTGGTGGTAGCGAAGGTGTAGTTCTCGCTATTAAACGGTGTGCCGTTAGCCGAACGAAGCTCCATATTGAAGCGCGCCGTCTCGGGCTGCATAAGCTCCACAAGCTCGGTACGCTCGCCCTCGGCATACTTATAATACTCTTTGAGCGTCACGTTGCGAATCATACCGCCACGTGTCGAGAAGTCCACCTTGATAAGGTCGTTCTCGACGCTGAACTCCTGAGCCTCAGCATCACGTGCTGCGATGAGCGATGCGCCAAAGTTTATATTGTCGGCATTGGCTGCGGCGAGCTTCACAATCTCCGCCTCAACCTGCGCCAACGAGTCGCGCATAGCCTGCTCCTCGGGGCTTAAAGCCGCCTCGGCAGCCCTACGCTCAGCCTCCGCGCGCTGCAATGCCGCCTGCTCCTTCTTGTAGGCGGCAAGCTGCTTGTTATACTCCTCTGCCTCGTTGCTCTGATATACGGTAAAGCCGATAAAGACGGCTACCATAAGCACAAGGCCGATAATCGTTTTCTTGTCCATCTCTTAATTTTAACTTTTCCTAAAATTTTACTTCTGCTCGTCGCGGTACTTCAACGCCTCCTTGACAAATGTTACGAAGAGCGGATGGGGATTTGCCGCTGTCGAGTGGTACTCGGGGTGGTACTGCGTACCCACAAACCAACGGTGCGACGGAATCTCGACAACCTCGACAAGACCCGTGTCGGGGTTGAGACCTACCGCCTTCATACCTGCCGCCTCGAAGTCGGCGAGGAACTGGCTGTTGAACTCGTAGCGGTGGCGATGACGCTCGACAATCGAGAGGGTGTCGTAGGCCTTTGCCACACACGAATTCTTTGCCAACTGACAAGGATAGCCACCAAGACGCATCGTGCCACCCTTAGCCGTAATGTTCTTCTGCTCCTCCATAAGGTCGATTACGGCATGCTTAGTCTGCGCCATCTCGCTTGAATTGGCATCTGCCCAGCCGATGACGTTGCGTGCGAACTCGATGACGGCACACTGCATACCCAAGCAGATACCGAAGAAGGGTACGTTGTTCTCGCGGGCATAGCGCACAGCAACCAATTTACCCTCGATGCCACGGTTACCGAAGCCTGGGGCAACCATCACCGCCGACATCTTACCAAGCGTCTCCTTGACATTCTCCGATGTAAGCTTCTCGGAGTTCACGTAGTGTAGCTTAACCTTAACTTCGTGTACTGCGCCAGCGTGTATGAACGACTCGCTAATCGACTTATATGCGTCGGGCAACTCGGTATATTTACCTACCAAGGCGATATCTACAACGCTCTTGGGGTTCTTGATGCGCTCCACAAATGCCTCCCACTCCGTAAGGTCGGGTTCCTGCTCCGAGCGCAAGCCGAGCTTTTCGAGTAGCACCTCGTCCAAGTGCTGTTTGTGCATACGCAGAGGCACCTCGTATATTGTAGGCACGTCGATAGACTCCACAACGGCCTCGGGTGCTACGTTGCAGAATAGCGCCACCTTGCGGCGTATATCCTGGCTCAGCACGTGTTCCGAGCGAAGCACCAGCACGTCGGGTTGTAGTCCATACGACAGAAGCTCCTTCACAGAGTGCTGCGTAGGCTTGGTCTTCAACTCGCCCGATGCCGCCATATAGGGGATGAGCGTAAGGTGAACAAGCACCGTATTCTGATAACCGAGCTGATAGCGCAGCTGACGCACCGACTCGATAAATGGCAACGACTCAATGTCGCCTACCGTACCGCCAATCTCGGTGATGATAACGTCATACTTCTTGGTTGTGCCGAGAAGCTGTATGCGGCGCTTAATCTCGTCGGTGATGTGGGGTATCACCTGCACGGTCTTACCCAAAAACTCGCCACTGCGCTCCTTATCAATGACACACTGGTAGATTTTACCCGTGGTAACGTTATTGTTCTTGGTGGTCTGTATTGATGTAAAGCGCTCGTAGTGTCCAAGGTCGAGGTCGGTCTCGGTGCCATCTTCGGTAACGTAGCACTCGCCGTGCTCGTAGGGGTTGAGCGTACCTGGATCGACGTTAATATAGGGGTCGAGCTTCTGGATGGTTACCGAGTAACCACGAGCCTGCAACAGACGCGCTATCGACGCCGAGATAATACCCTTACCCAATGACGAGGCAACACCGCCCGTAACGAAAATGTACTTTGGTTTAGATAGTTTCATAATATATTGTCATTCAATTTGTTTGCAACTTTATCACACGTTCGACGCTACTCGGCGCTGTTGGCCTCCTTCTGACGAGCCTCCTCGGCATCAATAAGGCGCACCTTCTCGATAACCTCCGCCATATCGCGCTTAGCCTTCTCAATCTTCTCGCGAACGTCGGCAATAAGGGCCTCGGCATTCTTCGACTTCGAGAAGAAGCCGATGTTGTTCTCCAACAGGGCTATATCCTGCTCCATTTGGCGCACCTTGTTGTAAAGTTTCTCACGCTCCGAACGCAGCTGTGAGCCACCCTTCATACCCGACACACGCTCACGGAAGCGATTCATCGAGCGGTCGCGCTCCGACGAACGCAGCGTACGGAACATCTCGTCCACAACAGCCTTATACTCCTTCTGCAAGGCATCCTTCTGCTTGATAGGCACAAAGCCAATCTGACTCCAACGACGCTGGAACTCCTTGACCTGCTCGAAGCCTCCCGCCTTAATATCCGCCTGCTTCATCTCCTCGATAAGGGCGGTTTTTAGGCGAAGGTTCTGCTCGTGCTCCGTATCTATCGACGAGAAGTGCGCCGCCTTACGCTCGAAGAACCTATCGCAAGCGGCACGGAAACGCTTCCACACCATATCTGAATGGCGACGTGCCACGGGACCTGTCTGCTTCCACTTCGCTTGCAGGGCGATAAGCTCGTCGGTGGCATGCTTCCAATCTTCCGACTGTGCGAGGGCCTCTGCCTGCTCGCAAAGCTCCTGTTTGAGGGCGAGGTTATGCTCCATCTCGCTCTTCACGCCAGCATAGAACTCGCGTTTAAGCTCAAAGAACTTATCGCAGGCGTTACGGAAACGCTCGTATATACGATTGTTATCCTTCTTGGGTGCGAAGCCGATGGTCTTCCATACCTTCTGTATCTCCAACAGCTCGTCGCTCGCCTTGTTCCACTCCTTGCGCGAGAGTAGCGGCTGCTCCGACAGCGCCTCGGTCTTCTCGCACAACTCGCTCTTCAATGCGAGGTTCTTGGTCTGCTCCGCTTTAAGCTGCTCGAAGTACTCCTGGTGGCGCTTGTTGATGCGGCTCGACGCCTCCTTGAAGCGCTCCCACAGCGACTCCTTGAACTCCAACGCCACGGGACCCGTCTCGCGCCACTCGTCGTGGAGCTTCTGCAACTTGCGGAACGCCTCGACAATCTGCTGTTCGAGGGCAAGAGCCTCAGCCTGCTCGCAGAGCGCGAGTTTAGCCTCGTAGTTCTTTTTAAGGTCGAGGTCGCGCAGCTCCTTGTTTATCTTGATGAAGTTGTAGAAGTTCTCGACGTAGAGGTTGTAGGTCTCCCACAAATCCTTGACGTTCTGCTGAGGCACCAAGCCTGTCTCCTTCCAGCGCTGCTGCAACTCGCGGAAGCGCGAGAAGGTGGTATTCATATTCTCCTCCGAGTTGATAAGCTCTTTAAGCTCCTCGATAATCTGCAACTTCGTTTTAAGGTTCTGCTCCTTGTCCGCCTCCAACATTGCTATATGCTTGTCGCGAGCCTCACGATATACTGCGAATAGCTCCTTGAAACGCTGCTCGAAGGCATCGGGCGTAGGCACAAAAGCCTCCTCATCGCCACCCGCCTCCACAAATTCGCGGCGCTCCGCCTCAACCTTTGCGCGGTGCTGCTTGTAAAAGGCTATCTTGATTGCCTCGACTACTGGACGCAGTGTCTGCACTGGTTCCGACTCTATCTTTGCAGCAAAGAGCGCCACAAGTGCCTCCTCGTTGAGACCCGACAGGTCATCGCCAGCGGTTGTCGCTGCCGCCTCCTCCTCGGCTGTCTCTGCGCCGATGTCGAGTCCTGCCTCGTCGGCAGCGAGTGCCGCCTCCTCCTCGGCAAAAGCTTCGCTCATAGGCTGAGCCTCACACTTTGGCTCGGTTGTCTTCTCCTCCGCTGCTGCGGTGCTGGTAGTGGTCGTCTGCGTATCTTCGGCAGGTGTGCCGACAGGCTCTTCGGGAGCCGTAAGATTGATTTTTTCAGTAGCCATCGCTTACATTTGTTTTAAATTCATTATGCCGTACCCTTAGGCACGTAATTCGTGCAAAGATACGAAATCTTTTTCAAAGAAAAAACATATCGACACATATTTTCCCTGCACCGCCAACCACCCTATTGAGTTTTTGACCACTTATTGCGCCAATAACGAACAACAATTTTAACGATTATTCGCCGTTTGCAAACCATAAAAGTAGAGGACGTTTCACACACGCATATTGGGCGACAACGCGGGCGCAAAAAAAATGTTACAAAATGGTTGCAAACTCACGTTTATTTCACTAACTTTGTTGTGTTTTTAAGACCACCTTCAAAGCGTGGTTCGAAAATGTGTGTGATAAATATTAGCAACTGATTAATCATTAACAACAAATAACAAATTCACAAATGGTAATTTTGGTTCTTAACTGCGGCAGCTCATCAATCAAGTATCAAGTGCTTGACGTTATGGAGTCGTCGCACACGCTCTTAGCCAAAGGTTTGGTTGAGCGTATCGGTTTAGCGGAGGGCGACCTTACACACAAGCCCCAGGGTAAGGATAAGTTTGAGCTTCACTGCCCCATTCCTGACCATACGACAGGTATTCGTTTAGTACTCGATGCACTGACACACCCCGAGCATGGCGTTATCAAGTCGCTCGACGAGCTTAAAGCGGCAGGACACCGCGTAGCACACGGTGGCGAGTTCTTCACCGACAGCTGCCTTGTGGATGACGACGTTAAGCGCAAGATTGAGTCGCTATACTCGATTGCTCCGCTTCACAACCCCGCCAACTTGGAGGGTATTCTCTCGATGGAGAAGGTGTTGCCTGGCATCAAGCAGGTAGCCGTATTCGATACCTCGTTCCACCACACCATTCCCGCTATCAACTATATGTACGCTATGCCCTACGAGTACTACGAGAAGTATCGTGTGCGTAAGTACGGTTTCCACGGCACAAGCCACAAGTTCGTAGCACGTGTAGGTGCCGAGATGTTTGGCTTGGACTTCGAAAATTCGAAGATTATAACCTGCCACATCGGTAACGGTGCTTCGGTTACGGCAGTGCTTAACGGCAAGTCGTTCGATACGTCGATGGGCTTCACTCCGCTCGATGGTCTTGTGATGGGTACACGCGCAGGACAGATGGACGTTAGCGCTGCTACGTACGTTGCCGAGAAGGAGGGTATGAGCTACAAAGAGCTTGACACTATGCTCAACAAGCGCTCGGGCATCCAGGGCTTGACGGGCATTTCGAGCGATATGCGCGACATCGACGCTGCCTACGACGAGGGTAACGAGCGCGCTATTATGGCCCGCGACCTCTATTTTAACCGCGTTAAGAAGTTTGTTGGCGAGTATGCTGCCGAGATGGGCGGTGTCGATTTGGTTATCTTCACTGGCGGTGTTGGCGAGAACTCTCCCGAGTTGCGCGAGTATGTATTGCGCAATATGGAGTTTATGGGTATCAAGTTTGACGCCGAGCGCAACCGTGGCAAGCGTGGCACCGACTACGAGATTACGGCTGCCGACTCTAAGGTTAAGGCGGCGGTTATCTGCACCGACGAGGAGTTAGTTATTGCCAAGGATACCTATCGCTTAACAAAGTAACTTTTTTGACAAAGTAACAACGAAGATTGAGTTATAAACAGATAAAACCTAAAACTATTATGATTAAGCATTTGGACGAGATTGTTGCTGCGGCGGTTGCACGTGGCAAGAAGAAGATGATTGTTGCCTACGGTCAGGACACACACTCTATCGGCGCTACCGATATGGCCATCAAGGCGGGTCTTGCAGAGGTTACCTTGGTGGGCGACCCCGAGGAGATTAAGAGGTCTTGCGAGGCTGAGGGCGTAGATATGAGCCAGTACACCATCATCCCCGAGACCGAAGATGTAAAGGCTGTTGAGATTGCCGTAAAGGCTGTTCACAACGGCGAGTACGACGTGTTGATGAAGGGTGTTGTTCCTACGGACAAGTATATGCGCGGCATCCTCAACAAGGAGTGGGGTCTGTTGCCCGCAGGCACTACCCTGAGCCACGTTACCGTATTGGAGATTCCCAAGTACCACAAGCTCCTGGTTGTTAGCGACGTAGCCGTTCTTCCCTGCCCCACTCTCGACCAGAAGAAGCAGATTGCAAAGTATCTGTTGGAGACTGCCAACAACCTCGGCGTAGAGTGTCCCAAGGTGGCATTCATCGCACCGAGCGAGCAACTTCTCCCCAAGGTAGTCAGCTCGGTAGAGGCTAAGGAGCTCGGCGAGCTTGGTACTGCTGGCGAGCTTGGCAAGGGTCTGTTCCAGGGTCCTTTGGCATTAGACGTGGCTATCGACGAGGAGAGCGTTAAGATTAAGAAGCTCACAGGCCCCGTTGCAGGTGATGCCGACTGTCTGTTGTTCCCCAACTTGGAGAGCGGTAACGTATTCTTCAAGGCCTGCTCGAAGTTTGGTGGCGCAGAGCTTGCAGCAATGGTTGCAGGTCCTATGGCACCCTGCGTGCTGACCTCACGTGGCGACACCACCAAGACTAAGCTCTACTCTATCGCTTTGGCTTGCTTGTCAGCAAAATAGTAGGACACGACGTCTCAAACAGAACCTTAAAAACTGAATTGAAATGGCTTATAATATTTTAACCATCAACCCTGGCTCTACCTCTACGAAGGTGGCACTGTTCCGCGATATGGAGCAGGTTCAGACGCTCACACTGCGCCACTCGGCAGAGGAGATTGCCCGCTTTGCCTCGGTATCGGATCAGCTTGAATGGCGCTTGGAGATTATTCTCGACGCGCTGAAAGCCGACGGCATCAAGATTGAGGAGCTTAACGCCGTTATCGGCCGTGGCGGTCTTATGCGCCCTATCGAGGGTGGCGTTTACCGTGTTGGCGAGCGTATGGTTGCCGACCTTACGGCACCCAAGCGCCAACACGCCAGCAACCTCGGCGCTCTTATCGCACGTCGCATCGCCGACGCAGCAGGTGTCGAGGCATACATCGCCGACCCCGTAGTTGTCGATGAGTTGCAGGATATGGCACGCGTAAGCGGCATCAAGGAGCTGCCCCGCCGCTCTATCTTCCACGCCCTGAACCAGAAGGCTATCGCACGCCGCTACGCCAAGGAGGCAGGTCGTCCCTACGAGGAGCTTAACCTCGTGGTAGTGCATATGGGCGGTGGCATCTCTGTTTCGGCACACTGCAAGGGTCGCGTTATCGACACAAACAATGCCCTTGACGGCGACGGTCCTATCGCTCCTGAGCGCGCAGGTACTCTGCCCGCAGGCGATTTGGTAGATCTCTGCTTCTCGGGTAAGTACGAAAAGGCCGATATCAAGAAGCTGTTGGCAGGTAAGGGTGGTCTTGTTGATCACGTGAACTGCAACTCGGTACAGGAGCTAAACGAGGTACGTGCCGCCAATGGCGACAAGGAGGCTCGCTTTATGCTCGACACGATGTCGTACACCATCTCTAAGTGGATTGGCGAGATGGCAGTGGTACTCAAAGGCAAGGTTGATGCCATACTTCTTACGGGCGGTATCGCTTGGAACGAGTGCGTAAACGAGGTCATCGTGGACTACTGTAACTTCATCGCGCCTATCAAGATTTATCCTGGCGAGAATGAGTTGGAGTCGTTGGCAGAGAACGCTCTACGTGTTTTGAAGGGTGAGACCGAGGCCAAGGAGTACTAATCTCTCGACAAAGTTATCAGATTGTCTTAAACGGGAGGGGGCTGACTAAAACAGAACCTTGTTAGCCCCCTACTCTAAGATAGCGAATACTGTTTAGATGAAAATTCTAATTATCAACGGTGCGAACCTCAACCTTTTGGGGCGTCGCCAACCCGAGATTTACGGCAACAAGAGCTTCGAGGAGTATCTCGAAGCTCTTCGCGCACGTTACTCGGAACATAGCTTGGACTACTTCCAGTCCAATATCGAGGGCGAATTGGTCAATCAGCTGCAAGCTGCCGACGGCAAGTACGACGGCGTGGTACTCAACGCAGGAGGCTATACGCACACCTCGGTAGTGATACGTGATACCATAGCGGCGATTGCAACACCCGTTGTCGAGGTGCATATATCGTCGATTCTCGCCCGCGAAGAGTTCCGCCACCTATCGCTCATCGCCCCTGTGGTGCGCGGCAGTATTATGGGCTTCGGTATGGAGTCATACCGCTTGGCTATCGAACACCTTGTAGAGGCTAAATAGAGCTTAATTTATGGCAGAGGGTGGTAAGTTAGAGCGCAAGGTCGTTAGTGGCGTGGCGTGGAGCTTCTCCGAGAAGTTCCTCACGATGGTCGTGCAGATGGTCGTCAGCATCATCGTAGCACGTCGCCTTATGCCCGAAGACTTTGGCGTGATGGCGATACTCACGTTCTTCACTTCGGTAGCCCTCACTATCGTCGATAGCGGCTTTTCGCAGACGCTCATACGCCGCAAGGAGCCTACCGACGAGGAGTATCGTTCGGTGCTGATGTTCAACATCTTGACATCTGTAATCCTCTACGCCATACTAGTACTTTCGGCACGTTCGCTTGCCGATTTTTACAACCACGCAATAATTGCGGAGGTAGCCCCCGTGCTATTCTTGCTGCTGCCCATTAACGCTATGTGCGTGGTGCAGACGGTGATGTTTACGCGCGAGTTCCGCTTCGCGCTACTCTCCAAAATTGTATTTTCTGCCTCGATTGTTAGCGGCGTGGTGGCTGTGGTGATGGCCGTCTGTGGCTGCGGCATCTGGTCGCTCGTAGCACAGAGGCTCTTGGCGATGGGCATCAAGGCTATCGCCTTTTGGTGGATACGTCGCTGGCGAAGTGAGGCACGTGGAAGCATTAAGGCACTACGTACGCTCGCTCCATTTAGCCTACGGCTGTTAGCCACCGACCTTATCGCCTCGATATATAACAACATCGCTCAGCTCTTCATCGGCAAGATGCACTCCACAGGCATACTTGGCTACTACTCGCAAGCACAAAAGCTCAAAGACCTCCCCGTAATATCTACGGTGCAGGCAGTTCAGGGCGTTACCTACCCTGCTCTCTCGACCCTCACGCTCGACGACGCAAAGTTTGCCGAAGCGTACCGCCGTATCATTATGCTATGTTCGTTTGCTGTTATGCCCGTGATGCTGGGCTTGGTCGCTGTTGCCCCCGAGCTATTTGCCCTGCTATTGGGCGATAAGTGGATGCCCACGGTCCCCTACTTCGAGATTTTGGCACTCTCGGGCGTTGTATATCCCCTCTCGATGGTGGCATACAACGTCCTCAAAGTACGTAGCGACGGGCGTGTGATACTGCATTTGGAGGTGGCAAAGCGCGCGATAATGACACTTATATTAATATATACCATACCGCAGAGTGTCGAGGCTGTGGCGTGGGGTATGTCGCTGATGGCACTTCTCGATTACCTTATAAATACGGTCGCGGCTACACGCTTCACATCGCTCTCGTTGTGGCGCACGGTGGGTGCTATGCTCCCCTCGCTACTGCTTGCGGGCGTGATGTTTGGCGCACTCTACCTACTCGATGAACACTTTGCGACGCTCACACTTGGCTGGCGACTCTTGGCAAAGGTTGCCACGGGTACTGCAATATACCTTCTGCTTGCCGCCCTACTGCGCCTTAAAGCCCTTTCGGAGGCAGTAACACTACTGCGCGGATACGGTCGCTCGACACAGAGCGATATATCTGTTAAAAATGGGTAAATCCCTGCAAATCTAACTCTATGGGAGAGCCACTCTCCAACCAGCGCAGCTCGTCGCCCTCGATGATGCGTCCTATGACGGTCAGCGGCGTGCCTGTTGTTCGCAGCAGACGCTCACTCACAGCCTCAACCTCCCCCCGTTCAACAGTCAATAGCAACTCATAATCCTCTCCACCCGAGAGTGCGTAGCGCAGGTCGTAGTCGCGTGGCACAAGTGCCGTATCTATCTCCGCCCCGACCTTCGACTGCTCCATAATATGGCGAATATCCGACGCGATGCCATCCGAAATATCCATCATCGCGTGTACTGCCCTCTGAGCGCCAAGCACAATGCCCTCCTCGACACGCGCCTGAGCCATAGAGTGTATCTTCGCAGCGGTGGTCGCCAGGTCGCCAAACATAATATCTACAAGACCCTTTGATGATGTGCCGAGCTTGCCCGTAACGCAAATTGCATCGCCCACACGCGCTGCCGAACGACGCTTTACACAGTCGCGCTTCGCTCGACCTATGGCGACAACATTTATGGCAATCTTATCCGTCGAGGCGGTGGTATCGCCACCCACTAACGCCACGCCATACCTCTTCGACGCCTCGTAGTAGCCCTCCATAAAGCTCTTAGCCCACTGCTGCTGCACCGAGGCGGGCAGCGCGAGGCTGAGCAACGTCGCCACGGGATGTGCGCCCATAGCGGCTACATCGCTGAGATTTACCATAAGGCTCTTATGCGCCACCTGCTCTGGGTGTGATGCCGAGCGCAGAAAATGGACATCCTCGACAAGGAGGTCGGTGGAGAGGACCAATACCTCGTCATCGCCACACTCTACCACGGTGCAGTCGTCGCCAATAGGCTCGAAGCCATTATGTGGCAGCCCACCAAAGAGGCGCGCTATATCGCCGATAAACGAAAATTCTCCCTTTTGCATACTCGCTATTTTATAGCACAAAGGTAACTTAAATATATGATAAAAACGAGGGGCTGACTAAAAAACTTTGCCAGCCCCTATACTCCAAAAGAGTGAATAGCTACTACTCTGCGGTTACCTCAAACTTATAGACCGCTCTTACGCAGAATGGCTTGCTCTTCAACGGATCGAGACATACTACGCTATCGTCCATAAAGGCGACAACCTCTGCCATCTCATCGTTAGTCTCATTCGAAGACCAATAGAAGTCCTGCTCCAATGGGTCGTCAAGCTTATCGTTGAACAGAGCTACCTTAGCCTCGTCAAAAACATAGGTACCACCGCTCACGGCACTCCACATAAGGTGCAACTCCTCAGATGAGGGCATAAACCAACCCTCGCCGTGTGCTACACACCACTGAGCTGCGGGGTACTTGTCGGGCGACGTACCATAGCGATACAGCATATCCTCCGTATTCCAATCACCCTTATCCGAGATACAGTTACACCACACGTTCTCGGTACTCCAAGCCAATGACACCTGATCCATAGACATAATATAGCAATAGGTCTTGGTTACACGGTTACCATCTTCGTCAGTAACCTGTCTATCCATAAAGCCATATATTACGCCCTTCACACCATCAACGTCATACAAATCGCCAACCCTATAATCGCCAACAACGGGAGGCGTAGGTGTAGGCTCTTCAAGCTTTGTTACCTTTATGATAAGAGTGTTCGAGGTATAGTCGCGATACGAGGCTACAAACTCATAAGAGCCATAAGCCTTCGTCTTGAAGGTGTTGCCTTCGAGGGCATTACCATCCATCACAAACTTAATCTGCGACTCGGCGGTTACATCCTCGCCATCGGCAGTAACGGTAAATGTTACCGTCTGCTCGCCATCGGCCTTGATAGTGAGTGTATCGGCAGTAAGCTCCACCTCGGGCTCTTTAACCTCGGGCGCAACGGCCACGATGGTCTTCTGCTCGGAGCTATGCTTGCCGTATGCAGCAACAAAGGTGTGGCTACCCGCCTCGGTCGTAGTAAAGACGCCACCCTCAACCGTAGAGTTGTCAGCAACGTTGATAATCATAGCATCTGCGGTGCGGTCCTCGCTATTTACCGTAACGGTAAAGCGTACAGCATCCACGCCATCAGCAGTGATAGTCTCACGGTCGGCAATAAGCTCGACATAGACCTCCGTATCCTCCGTCTGTGGCTGCTCAGGGGTAGTCTCACAACCCACCGCAAGGAGCAGACCTGCAAATGCGAAATATTTAAGTATGCTCTTCATATTCTTGCTGTTTAATGGTTAATTAGTCAAACTTTTCGGGCGTAACACGCACTGCAAACTGCGTAGCGTTACCGTGTGCGGTAAGAGCCTCGAAGAAGAATACATAATCGCTCTTATCAACGCCCGAGAACTGTATCACAGCACCATCGGCACTCTGAGCCAAGACGAGTGAGTCGGCACCAATAGACTTGCGCAGTGCGAAGAAGTCCTCAATCTGTGTCCAATCGTTAGGATCCCAGTACTTATCGTACTCACGGTTGCCCCAAAGGTCTGCACCAACCTTCAAATCAACAGCCTTTTCATCGGTCTTTACGATAAATGCAATATCATAGCCGTAGCTCTCCGAAGGGGCAATAATAGGCTCCGATACATCCAAGTATGCATACTCCGAATCGGTAAGCGTACGGAACTCAATAGCAACAAAGTCGTAGTCATAAACCACGGTAGGATCAACTACCTCGGGATCCATATAGAAGAGTACCAATACATAGCTGCTACCAGTGCTAAGCGGCTCATAGCTATTGATCTGCTTCGAGCCAACCATACCCATAAAGTTGCTGATTAAGTCGTTGAAGGTGATACGATCCATCGTGCCAGCCTCTATCTCGGCAGAATGTGCATAGTTGTACTCATTTACCAAGCCCTGCAAGCCGTAGTACGCCTCACGAACAACCTGGTTGTAGTTACGAGAACGTGCATCGTCGAATGATGCCTTCGAGAAGATATAGTACGACCACAACTTATCCTCGCCATGAACAGGGGTTACATCTGCTGTAAAGCCATTGTACTCGGGAGTGAGGTTTTGAATGAGGAACATTGTGTCGGGATCAACATCGGGAGCATCAGGGGTAGAGAACTCCTCCTTGAACAATACAGCATCCTCATAGCCAGCTACCATATCGTTGTAGGTATCGAGGTTGAATGCCACTACCACGTAGTCCATTTTGGGCGATGCCACATAATCAAACGTAATCTCTCCCTTACGGAAATACTCGTTACGATAGGGGTTCTCCATACAATACTTCATAATGTCGAGATCGGTACCATCGGTTGCGCTAAGCTCCATCTTGGTTACAATACGGCAGAAGTAGTTTACCTCATCGTTGTTGGGAATAGCCTTCACAGTAGCTGTACGTGCCGTGATATTGCTTACGTTAAGTTCAACGTTGAAGATGCTGGGATCAACATTTGCACTCTGCGTGGTGATGGTCTGACGGAATACCTTATCCTCGCCATTGCCAAACACGATAACGGTGTACTCGGTTGAAGGGGCAAGGTTCTTCTTTCCTATAACCTGAGTACCCTGACGCAACTTGTAGTTGTCGCCCGTAACATAGCGGTTGATAATAGCCGCATCATCCATATCCGCTATTGCAGACGAAGCATCAATATCGGCAAAGTAGTAGCTCTCCGCATTAGAGGGGGTGATAGTTACCTCAACTGAGGTAGCCGTCGAAGCGATATTGCTGAACTCGAAGCTCAGTCCATCGTTGGGCTGTGGCCCTGGCTCGGGCTTGTCGTTACAACCAATTGCAAACACCGACACAAGAAGTGTCATCAAAAAAAGTAGTTTTCTCATAAACATAAAATTGTAATATAATTAATAAATCTCATCTCTGTTTCTCCACGTTGAAGAGCCAATATATCGCACAAGATGTAACAATACACTCTCTTCCAATTAACAAAAATAGTAAAACTTTTTGAAATAAAATCAAAATAGAGAGACAAAGCAGAAATAAAAGTTATTTTTTGCATATTAATTACATATTTTGTATATTTGCACTGCTTTTTGCAATAATATTCAGCAATGAGTGTTAGGTAAAAGAGGATACCCAATTAGAGACTAAGAGATGAACCAAAAGACACAGAGACTATCTATCATCCGCAAGATTATTCGCACGGAGTTTATATCGTCGCAGGAGGAGCTTATAGCCCGCTTGGAGGAGTGTGGTGTGCAGATTACACAATCGACGCTCTCTCGCGATTTGAAGTTTATGCACGTGGCAAAGGTACCCCACAAGGAGAAGGGCTACATCTATGTACTACCCAATAATATGCGTAGCGACGTGAGCATCTCGACCAACGTTACGGACAATATTACCGACATCGCCTTCTCGGGCAATATGTGTGTTATCACGACGAAGCCTGGCTATGCAAGTGCCGTGTCGGTGCCTATCGACAACAAGGGCATCAACGAGATACTTGGCACCATTGCGGGCGACAACACCATACTGCTTATCTTGCGCGAGGGCTTCGATATGGATAGCCTATTGCACCAACTCTATATGTTGTTCCCATCGTTGCGCACCCTCTAAGTAAGAGGGTCAAAACAAGGGGGCAAGGACGGCAGGACAGCAAGGGGCAGAACAGCGAGACTGCGGGACCACGGGACTGCGGGACCACGGGACTACGAGACTACGGGACCCTAAAAAACACAGGCATTCTCAGGTGTTCTCAGGTGTTCCCAGCCGTGCGAGGCTGTGCGAGGCAGCTTGGCGTCAGAGTGGTGCAGCAGTGGCGCTGATAAAGAAATTGGGCTGGATGGATAGTACTTTGACGTACATTCCATTCAGCCCAATGATTGAAGCGTCGCTGATGCGCCGCTATCACGCCAAGCATAGGTTATAATCCCTCTGCAACTGCTCTTTCAAGTCGCTAATCGACGAGAAGCGCTTTTCGTCGCGTATCTTCTCAATAAGCCTCACACATAGCCTCCGACCGTAGAGGTCGCCCGAAAAGCCGATGACGTGGGTCTCCAAAAGCAGCTCCTTGCCACCTACCGAGGGGCGTATGCCGACATTGGACATCGCACGGTACGTAACACCATCTATATCTATTGTCGAGCGATATACACCTCGCTCAACATCGTAGCCCGTAAGCTCCATATTTGCCGTAGGAAAGCCCAATGCACGACCAATCTTACGGCCGTGGATGACCTCTGCTTCAATATCTATACTACTCTGTTTCATCCTTCATTTGCGATGTAAGACGGCGTACAAGGCTGTACTCCGAGAAAAATTCGCGGGCAAATACTCGCGCAACGGTATATAGCGGTATTGCAAGCATCATACCCCACATACCTGCCACATAGCCCGCTATAAGTATCACCAAGAATACCTCCAACGGATGTGCCTGAACACGCTGCGAGTAGAGGTTGGGCTGTATGATAAAGTCGTCTATAAGCTTTACGGCAAGTATCGTTACAACAATGATGGTTATTGTCGCTGCGACATCGCCTTCAATAGGCGATATGATACCCATCGACAGCGACACCACGGCGCCGATGACAGGACCTGCGTAGGGGATGAGGTTCATCACACCCATAATAAGACCGATGATAAGGGCGTTGTTGAAGGTCATACCCGCGATGAGCAGCACTACCGATATTACAGCCATAAGCAGCATACTCTCGACCAACAAGCCACCGAAATAGCGCGACAACAGCGCCGTGATAGAGTCGAGGGCATGATATACGTTGGGGCGATAGCGCTCGGGGAAGAAGAGTGCTACAATACGATAGAAGAGTCCCTCCTCCTTTAAGAAGTAGAAGGTGATGAACGTTACCGAGAATACAGATATTGCCGCCGTGGCAAGCAACCCCGCAGCATCGGTGAAGGTGTTTAGCAGGTTGATATGTATCAGCTGGCTGAAAAAGTCGCGCACAGCATCCATTATCGAGAAGTCGGAGGCTACCATAAAGCGGCTTATAGCGCTCTCGAACTTTGCAATAGGGGTCTCGACAGCGCCCATAATGATATTCAGGTCAAGGGCTGCCAACTCATTGACTTTCTCGATTATAAGAGGCATAAAGAGCATAAACAGACCTCCCGCAACAACCCACATCACAAGCAGCGTGATGGCGGCAGCCACCGAGCGCGACAAGGTGTGTTGCTTGATGCTTACACGCTGCAAGCGCTTAACCAAGGGGCGACCTATGATGGCGAGGACCGCCGAGAGAAGTATATAGATGACAACACGCGACAGGTACCACACCAAAAAGAGTATGGCACACACCACCATAAGTGTTATTACACCCTTGATGATTTGTCGCTGATTCATCACTTTTCCTTTTTATCGGTTGCCTACTCCGTCTTACGGCTCAGGCGGGCGATGGGCGTCTGCGAGCCGATAACTGGATCGCCAATCTCAACAAAGAGTTCCGAATCCTTAGGCACAAGCACATCCACACGTGAGCCAAACTTGATGAAGCCGAGTACGTCGTTCTGCTTAACCTGCTTGCCAGGCTTCACGTACGAGACGATGCGGCGCGCGATAAGTCCTGCAATCTGGCGCAACAGCACCTTGCGACCATCCTTCAAACGCACAACGGTCGTGGTACGCTCGTTCTCGGTCGAGGACTTGGGATGCCACGCCACGAGGAAGCGACCATGGTGGTGCTTGGCATACTCCACCTCGCCACCTACGGGCAGCCAGTTCATATGGACATTCGTCAAAGACATAAATATCGAAATCTGCAACATCTCGCAGTCGATATGCTCCGTCTCGTGTACCACCTCGGTAACCACAACACGTCCATCGCAGGGGGCGAAGACAAGCTCGTCGTCGTGAATCTGCACACGGCGCGGCTCACGGAAAAAGGCGGCGACGAAGAACCACAACACCAGCAAGAATACCGCCATATATCCCAAGTAGCCCGCAACACTCTCAATGAAAAGGTAGCCGATAAGCCAAATGGCAAGACATATAAGACCAGTAACGCCTATAATAATGTAACCCTCTTTGTTAATCTTCATATAAGTTAGTTTTAGTAGTTTCTAAAAGCAAAGTGCCATCACCGCAAGAAATACAAAGGCAAAGGGCGACGATATGAGCAGAGCATCAAATCTGTCGAGCATACCGCCATGACCTGGCATAATATTTCCAGAGTCCTTGACATCTGCCTCTCGCTTAAACATCGACTCGACAAGGTCGCCCAGCACACCCGTAACGGCAACAATGCCCGCCATACCGAGCCACACGCCGTAGCTGCCTCCAACGACCGCCGCACCCACAGCACCCATAGCCAACGCGCCGACGATGCCGCCGAAGAAGCCCTCCCACGACTTTTTGGGCGATATGCGCTCACAGAGACGGTGCCTACCACAGGTGATGCCCACCAAAAAGGCGAAGACGTCGTTGGCCCACACTATAAAGAGGTAGAAGAGGAATGCCTCGGCTCTCCACTCTCCACCCGTGAGCATCAGCGGGATGAAGAGCATCAGCGTAAGCGGGAAGGCGACATACCATACGCCAAGTAGCGTAGCGGCAATATTGCGCATCGGCGTCTGCGACTTCGCGAATAGCTCCGCGATGAAGCAGATGGGGATAAGTACAACGAAGTAGAGCAGACCGCCGACAAACATATCGACATCCAAGGGCTTGTTATCGACATAGCCTGCAAAGAGGAAACAAGCCGTAACGAAGAGGACCACACCCGAGACAAGACCCAGGGCATACTGAGGCTCTGCGCCATTCTTGCGGGCGAGTTTGTAGAACTCAACCATACCGACAACACATATCAGCAGCAACAGCGCCGCGTAGGTATAGGGCGAGATATATGCCGCAGCGAGTACCACGGCAAGCAACACCGCACCACTGAGCGTTCTGATTGCTACATTTCGAAGTTTATCTCCCATTGTTCTTCTGTTTTTAGGTTCAGCTAATTACTCCTTATCGGTCGGCTCGGCAGGGGTTGTCGGCTCGGCTACCTCAACAGCCTCAACAACAGCCTCAACACTCTTTACCTCAGCCTCGGCAGCCCTCTTTGCCGCCTCTGCCTCCTGCTTGGCGAGCTGCTGCGCGCTTGCGCCGAGAACAGCCTCAATATCCTCGGTAAAGATTGTCTCCTTCTCGATAAGTATATCGGCAAGACGCTCGATATTTGCTCTCTCCTGCTCGATAATGTCGCGTGTGAGGGTTACAGCCTCCTCGACGATGCGACGTACCTCCTCGTCTATAAGCTCGGCAGTACGCTCACTAAATGGCTTAGTGAAGGTGTCGCGCTGCCCCGAAGCGTCATAGAAGCTGATATTACCCACCTTAGGACTCATACCGTAGTAGGCAACCATAGCGTATGCCGTCTTACTCGTACGCTCCAAGTCGTTGATAGCGCCCGTGCTTGTGATGCCCATAAGCTGTTGTTCGGCAATACGTCCACCCAACAGCCCCGCCATCTTGTGCATAAAATGCTCGACATTGTGGTTGGCGCGCTCCTCGGGCAGATACCACGTAGCGCCCAACGAGCGCCCACGCGGGATGATGGTAATTTTCAGCACAGGGTCGCAGTTCTTCAAGCGCCACATCACCGTAGCGTGTCCCGCCTCGTGGATAGCCGTAGAACGGCGCTCCTCGGGACTCATAGGCATATTGCGACGCTCCAAACCTCCGACAATACGGTCGATGGCGGCGAGGAAGTCCTCCTGCGTAACGCTCTCCTTGTTATGACGTGCCGCGATAAGTGCAGCCTCGTTACATACGTTTGCTATGTCGGCACCCGCAAAGCCTGGCGTCTGCTTGGCAAGGAACTCGCGGTCGATGGCAGCATCGAGCTTCAAGCCTCTAAGATGCACACCAAATATCTGCTCACGCTCCTTAACATCGGGCAGTCCCACCTCAATCTGTCTATCGAAACGTCCCGCGCGCATAAGCGCCTTATCCAATATATCGACACGGTTGGTTGCCGCAAGCACGATAATACCCGTATTCGTCTGGAAACCATCCATCTCGGTAAGTAGCTGGTTGAGCGTATTTTCACGCTCGTCATTACCCGAGAAGCCCGAATTTTTGCCACGCGCACGACCGATGGCATCTATCTCGTCGATAAAGACGATACACGGCGCCTTCTGCTTCGCCTGCTCGAAGAGGTCGCGCACACGCGAAGCACCCACGCCCACGAACATCTCTACAAAGTCGGAACCCGATATTGAGAGGAAGGGCACGTTGGCCTCGCCCGCAACAGCCTTAGCAAGCAGCGTCTTGCCCGTTCCCGGAGGGCCTGCAAGCAGCGCTCCCTTGGGTATCTTGGCTCCCAACGCCTTATACTTATCTGCCTTTTTGAGGAAATCGACAATCTCCATAATCTCGACCTTCGCCTCCTCCAAGCCTGCAACATCCTTGAACGTTACGCGCTGCTTCTTGTCCTTGTCGAAGACCTGAGCGCGAGCCTTGCCGACATTCATAATGCCACCGCCGCCACCGCCGCCAGCACCACGCGTCATACTACGCATAATAAAGAACCATACGGCGATGATAAGTATCCACGGCAGAAAATCGACAAGATAATCGACCCAGCCCTTCTCCGAACGCTGATACTTGATAGCCACAGGCTCCGCATCGACGCCATTATCGACGGCGCGCTGCTCGGCACTCTCAATCTTATCGGTGAAGACCTGCACATCGCCACCCGTATTGAACTTTATCTGCGCTCCCGTGCGGGGCATACTCTTAAAACGGTCGTCCTTAGCCAACGAGTCGAGCGCCGCCTCCGTAAGATAGACACTCGCCTGCTCACGATCCAACACGTCGATACCCTTGACATAGCCCTTCTCAACCAACTCTTCGACCATACGCCAATCTCCCTCAACGGGGGGCTGCTCCGACGAGCCAAACATAGAGTATCCTATAATCAACATTGCCACAAACGCCCAAAACCACATAAAGTTAAAGCGTGGTCTCATAAGCGGGGCATTACCATTTTTTGCCATCGTATTCTAAAACAACTTTTCTTTTTTCTTAAACATACACTTGCCGATGCACCGCCCCGAAGCAGTCATCGGCACTATACGCCCATAGCCACCATTTGTGGTCGAGGGCAACTACACATCGCTCTACGCCTCCTCGAAATTGTAGCGCTTGATAGGCGCATCTGCCCACAACTCCTCCAAGCGATAGTACTCGCGAAGGTCGGTCTGGAAGATATGCACGATGACGTCGGTATAGTCCATCGCCACCCAAAAGGCGTTCTGGCGACCCTCAACGCGCACGGGCCACTCGCCCATAACCTCAAAGACCTTATCCTCGATACTCGCCGAGATGGCATCCACCTGCGTTGTAGAGTCGGCGTGGCACACCACAAAATGTGAGCATATAGCACCATCGAAACCTGACAAATCAAGCGAGACAATACCCTGTCCCTTCTTGTCGTCAATGGCCTCGACTATCGTATTAATCAACTTTTCCAAATTTTCCTCCATACTGATTTTTGTTCTTAAAAAATTTTCGACCTATGCAGCTCGGCTAACCGCTCCGAGCGTTGCGCAGTCCGAAGAGTATATATTTATCTTCGCAAAGATACAAAAAATTTCTCTACGCCAAGTCCATTTTATGCAAAAATATATTATAAATATATCTTGCGGGCTGTTTACCGCGGTTTTTAGGACGCATTATGCGAAAAATACGCCACTTTGCAACACCCAAAAAACACCCGTTGAAGGGCTAAACCTTCTGCTGATCGACGCACTCCAAGATGGTTTTTCTAAGAGCCTCAACAATGGACTGTTTTACGTATGTGCGGCTTACCGCCAACGCTACACGACGCGACGTTGCACCCTTAGCAATACTCTTCACGCGGTTGCGGCGCGACTGCGGAATAAACTCCAAAGCCATCTCCGGGATGATGGTCATACACGAGGTGCAATCGACCATTCGCATAAGCGTATCAATCGAGCTTGATTCGAAGTAAAAGTGCGACGGTATATCGCGAGCCGCCTGACAAAGCTCAAAAATTTGGTCACGCATACAATTACCCCTACTGAGCAATATAAGGTCCTTAAAATCAATATCCTCGATACGTATATTAGAACGCTCAAAGAGCGGGTGTGAGGGCGACAGATAGGCGTAGAAATGGTCGCTGAAAAGGTCGTGTTCGACAATACCCTCACCACACGTTCCACTCGCCACCAACGCCGCATCAATACGGTCGCGTTTTAGCGCCTCGATGATGTTCGCCGTAACCATCTCGCTAATCTCCAACTCGACCTTCGGGTAGTTCTTAACAAAGGTGGGGATGAACTTATGGAGCAGATAGGGCGCAATGGTCGGAATTACGCCTAAACGCATCTTGCCCGAACACTCTCCACGCATCTCCGCCACCGACTCGCTGATATGCTTATACGAGCGCAACGTCTCGCGCGCCTTCTCCAAAACCACCTCGCCTACCGCCGTGGGGATGATAGGCTTCTTCGAGCGGTCGAGAAGCACCGCACCAAGCTCCTCTTCGAGAGCCTTAATCTGCATACTAAGAGAGGGTTGCGTAACAAAACAGTGGTCCGCCGCCACCGAAAAACTACCACAGTTGGCAACTGCCAACAGATATTCGAGCTGAATAATAGTCATAATAGAGTATAAGGATATTATGTTTGTTAAATGCAAAGTTATAAAAAAAAATTATATTTCATACTATTTTGTAGGAAGGTAGGTAATTTTTTGTTATTTTTGTCGCCTACGAGCGGTATATAAGAGGTATCGCCGCATAGTTAGCAAGATTAAGAGGGAGGGGTAAGGTAACATTGTAAGCCTCCACGCCCTACAAGAGATTGAATTAATAGGTAAAAACATAGCATGAAAAAGATTATTCTGACAGGAGATCGTCCCACCGGAAAACTACACCTCGGACACTTCGTTGGCTCGTTGAGCCGCCGCGTAGAGTTGCAGAACTCGGGCGAGTACGACAAGATTTTTATTATGATTGCCGATGCACAGGCCCTCACCGACAATGCAGACAACCCCGACAAGGTGCGCGAGAACATCGTGGAGGTGGCACTCGACTACCTCTCGTGCGGCATCGACCCCGAGCGCTCGACAATCTTCATCCAGTCGTACGTAACCGAGCTTACGGAGCTTGCGTTCTACTATATGAACCTCGTAACGGTACAGCGCTTGCAGCGTAACCCGACCGTAAAGGCAGAGATTCAGATGCGTGGCTTCGCCGACAACAACGCCGACGAGGAGAACCAGCAGCGCAAGGGTACTCCCGTAGGCTTCTTCACCTACCCTATCTCGCAGGCATCGGACATCACAGCCTTCCGCGCCACAACCGTACCCGTGGGCGAAGACCAAGAGCCTATGATTGAGCAGACACGCGAGATTGTGCATAAGTTCAACTCGGTATATGGCGAGACACTTGTCGAGCCACAGATTATGCTTCCTACAAATGCCGCGTGTCTGCGTCTGCCAGGCACCGACGGCAAGGCAAAGATGTCGAAGTCGTTGGGCAACTGCATCTACCTCTCGGATAGCGCCGAGGTTGTCAAGAAGAAGGTTATGAGCATGTACACCGACCCCGACCACCTGCGCGTCGAAGACCCAGGCAAGGTGGAGGGCAACACCGTATTTACCTACCTCGACGCCTTCTCGCGTCCCGAGCATTTTGCAAAATATCTGCCCGAGTACGAGTCGCTCGACGCTCTCAAAGAACACTACCGCCGCGGTGGTTTAGGCGACGTCAAGGTTAAGCGTCTGCTTATCGCCGTGTTGGAGGAGCTTCTCGCACCCATACGTGAGCGCAGAAAGCACTACGAGCAGAACATCGAGGAGGTCTATGCAATACTGCGTCGTGGCTCGGAAGAGGCACGTGAGGCTGCTGCCGAGACCCTCGCGGATGTGCGTCGCGCTATGCGCATCAACTACTTCGAGGATAGCGAGCTTATAGCACGTCAGGCTGCCGAGTACCGCAAAGAGTAGGCGTAACCTCTCTTCAAGGCTAACACTTAACCGCAAATGATACAACTCGAAAGAAACATAAAGGAGCGCATCTATCAGGGCTTTCTGCTTGTAGCACGTCGTCTCTCGGACTCACAGACGTTGGCAATACTCGCCGTCATCGTGGGTCTGTTAGCGGGCGTGGGTGCCTACATCTTCAATACGCTGCTGCACTTTATCACCTCGTCGCTCACGTCGTGGACGCCAAGCGATCAGGCGCAGTGGCTATTCCTGATATACCCCTCCATAGGTATCATCCTCGCCACGCTCTTCGTGCGCTACATCGTCAAGGATGGCATCTCGGAGGGTGTTACACGTGTACTCTATGCTATGTCGCGCCGTGGCTCACGCATCGCAGGACACAACTGCTGGACATCTATCGTGGGTGGTGCTACGACCATCGGCTTTGGTGGCTCGGTAGGTCCCGAGGCACCTATCGTGCTGACGGGCGCTGCCATAGGCTCGAACATAGGCAAACTTGCGCACCTCAACTACAAGAACATCACGCTGCTGCTATGCTGCGGTGCTGGTGCTGCTGTGGCGGCGATATTCAAGGCTCCAATTACGGGTGTGGTCTTTGTCTTGGAGATATTGATGCTCGACATCACCTCTAAGTCGATCATCCCGCTGCTTATGGCATCGGTAACTGCCACCATCACGTCGCTCACGCTACACGGTTTTAGTCCGATATATGCCGTATCGCTGAGTAAGGCGGATATGTTTGAGGTGGCTCAGATACCGCTATTCGTGCTTTTAGGCTGTTTCTGCGGCATTATGGCATTCTACTTCACGTCGGTAAACTCGCGCGTCGGAGGCTTCTTCAATGGCATAAAGAGCCAATACCGCAAGTGGGCATATGCGGGTATCATCCTCGGTGTGCTGATGTTCATCTTCCCACCCCTCTATGGCGAGGGTCACGGCAGCTTTACGGCGCTGATGAACGGTAATACGAAGGAGCTTTTCGACAACTCGTTATTCTACGACTTAAAGCAGGCAGATTGGTTTCTGATAGTCTATCTGCTCGCCATTATGTTCTTCAAAGTGGTGGCTATGGCGACCACAAATGCCGCAGGTGGTGTGGGTGGTACCTTCGCACCATCGCTCTTTGTGGGTGCATTTGCGGGTGCCTCGTTGGCGGTGATATGTCGTGCCACGTTTGGCTGGGATGTCTCTATCACGTCGTTCACGCTGGTCGGTATGGCGGGCGTGATGTCGGGCGTGATGAAGGCACCACTTACGGCGATATTCCTTATCGCCGAGCTGTCGAGCGGCTACGGTCTCTTCATACCGCTGATGCTCGTGTCGTGCATATCGTTTGCCGTGAACTACGGTCTCGACCGCGACTCGATATACACCAAGCAGCTACGTATGCGTGGCGAGCTACTCACGCACGATAAGGATAGCTCGGCACTTGTCTTCCTACGCCTGGATGAGCTTATGGAGACCGACTTTATACGTCTGCGCCGCAACTTCACGCTTGGCGACGTGGTAAACATCATTTCGAGCGCTCGCCGCAACATCTTCCCCGTCTTGGACGAATCGGGAACGCTACTCGGCATCGTGCAGCTCGACGACCTGCGCCGCGATATGTTCGATAGGGAGAAGTGGCCCACGTCGATTATGCACTATATGATACAACCACCCGACAGGATACTGCAAAACGAGCAGATACAGAGTATTATGCCCCGCTTCGAGCAGGCAAATACGTGGATGTTGCCCGTGGTGGACAAGCAGAACAAGTATTTGGGCTTTATCTCGAAGTCGCGAATACTGAACTCCTACCGCGAGGCGCTTGTAAACATCACTCAGGCGGACGACTAAACGACAATTACTAACGAAAACGAGAAAAACGAATATACTATGGCTTTACAATGTGGAATTGTAGGACTGCCCAACGTCGGTAAGTCCACCCTATTTAACTGTTTGTCGAATGCACGTGCGCAGGCGGCAAACTTTCCATTCTGTACTATCGAACCAAACGTAGGTGTTATCACCGTACCCGACGAGCGACTGATGAAGCTCGCCGAGATAGACAACCCCAAGCGCGTGGTACCCACCACCATCGAGATTGTTGATATTGCAGGCTTGGTCAAGGGAGCATCCAAGGGCGAGGGCTTGGGCAATAAGTTCCTCGCGAACATACGCAACACCAACGCCATTATCCACGTGCTGCGCTGCTTCGAAAACGAGAATATCACGCACGTCGATGGCACTGTGGACCCCGTACGCGATAAGGGCATCATCGACACCGAGCTGCAACTCAAAGACCTCGAAACAATCGAAAACCGCATAGGCAAGTGCCAAAAGCAGGCAACAGCAGGCGATAAGCAGGCGAAGCGCCAGTACGATATTTTGGTGCGCTACAAGGAGGCGTTGGAGCAGGGTCTATCGGCACGTACCGTGGAGCTTAGCGCGGAGGAGCGCAAGGCGGTATGGGACCTAAACCTACTTACCGACAAGCCCGTGCTCTACCTGTGCAATGTCGATGAGGCATCTGCCGTTACGGGCAACGCACACACCGAGGCTGTTCGTGCCGCTATTGCCGACGAACACGCCGAGATGCTTATCGTAGCAGCCTCTGCCGAGGCGGACATCGCCGAGTTGGAGAGCTACGAGGAGCGACAAATGTTCTTGCAGGATATGGGCTTGGAGGAGTCGGGCGTAAGTCGCCTTATCAAGGCTGCCTACCGTCTGTTAGACTTACAGACATTCTTCACTACGGGTGCCGATGAGAGCCGTGCGTGGACCTTCCGTCGTGGTATGAAGGCTCCCGAGACCGCAGGTATCATCCACACCGACTTCGAGCGAGGCTTCATCCGCGCCGAGGTAATCAAGTATGCCGACTACGTGGAGCTTGGCTCGGAGCGCGCCTGCCGCGATGTGGGCAAGATAGGCATCGAGGGCAAGGAGTATGTCGTCGAAGATGGCGACATTATGCACTTCCTATTCAACGTATAACGTCCAACAACCGTCAAAACGCAAATAATTTACTAACGAACATAAAATTACAGCTATGAACAATCTTTGGAAATATGTCATCATCGCCTCGGCGGTGGTTATCTCGGCAGTGGTGCTTGCCACAGCATATACTCATCGTTATAACGTACGCAGCGGCACAATCTCGGTAACGGGTCTTGGCGAGACGGAGTTCAGCTCTGACCTCATCGTCATCGAGGGCGAAATTACGGTCGAGAGAGACAATATGCAGAGTGCATACGAGGCTATCGAGAGCCAGCGCACCGAGGTTATCGAGTTTCTCACCGAGCGTGGCGTGAAGAGTGAGTTTATCTCGTTCAATATGCCTTCGGTAGATAAGCTTACGCGCTCGGAGTATATCGACGGCAACTACATTGGCGAGTACTTTGCAGGCTACCAGATACGTCAGTCGTTCAGCATCGAGTCGAAGGATATTGAGACGGTGGAGGCAGCAGCGCGCGAGCTTCCGTCGCTGCTTATCAACGACATCAACATCGAGGTTGATGACCCGTTGTACTACTACTCGGAGTTGGATGCCTTGAAACACGACCTTATCGCCGCAGCAGCAGCCGATGCACGCGCGCGCCGAGAAGATTGCCGTAAGCTCGGGAGCAGAGCTTGGCGACCTGTATAGCTCGTACTCGGGAGTATTCCAGATTACCTCGCCCACAGGCGACGAGGAGTACTCGTGGGGTGGCTCGTTCAACCTCACCTCGCGCGAGAAGAAGGCGCGCGTAACGGTACACGCCGAGTTCAAGATTGAGTAACTAGATAGAGATTGAGTAACCAAAAATCAATATAAGATGTCAAGAGAAGTAAGAGTTCGCTTTGCACCCAGCCCTACGGGTCCGCTACATATTGGCGGTGTACGCACAGCACTATATAACTATCTGTTTGCCCGTCGCCACGGCGGTAAGATGATTCTGCGTATCGAGGATACCGACTCGCAGCGCTTTGTGCCAGGTGCCGAAGAGTATATTATCGAGTCGTTACGTTGGTGCGGCATCGAGATTGACGAGGGTGTCGGCGTGGGAGGTCCTCACGCACCCTACCGTCAGAGCGAGCGCCGCGAGATATATTTGAAGTATGCCAAGCAGCTCGTCGAGGCGGGTTGGGCATACTACGCCTTCGACACCCCCGAGGAGCTTGACGCCCTGCGTAAGGAGGCGGAGGAGGCGGGCAAGACCTTCGCCTACAACTACGAGGTGCGCGAGAAGCTGCCCACATCGCTGGTGCTGAGCCACGACGAGGTGGAGGCGCGCATAGCACGTGGCGACCAATGGGTCGTACGCTTCAAGATGCCCGTAGATGAGACCGTCGCTATGGATGACCTCATTCGCGGACACGTCGAGGTGAACACATCGACGCTCGACGACAAGGTACTCTACAAGTCGGCAGATGCGCTGCCCACATACCACCTTGCCAACATCGTCGATGACCACCTTATGGAGATTTCGCACGTCATACGTGGCGAGGAGTGGTTGCCATCGTTGCCGCTACACTACCTACTCTACCGTGCCTTCGGCTGGGAGGATACACGCCCCGAGTTCGCACACCTACCCCTGCTGCTTAAACCTACGGGCGGCGGCAAACTCTCGAAGCGCGATGGCGACAAGATGGGCTTCCCCGTATTTCCGCTCTTCTGGCTCTCGCCCACGGGCGACACGGCGCACGGTTACCGCGAAGATGGATACCTCGCCGAGGCATTTATAAATATGTTGGCACTTTTGGGCTGGAACCCTGGTACCGAGCAGGAGATATTCTCAATGCAGGAGCTTATCGACGCCTTCTCGTTGGAGCGCGTATCGAAGGCTGGCGCGCGCTTCCAACCCGACAAGGCGAAGTGGTTCAACGCTCAGTATATCCACCACCTCTCGGATGAGCAGCTTGCACCAATCATACAGCCCATCTTGAAGGAACACGGCGTAGTGGTCAGCGACGAGCAGGCAGGACGCGTTGCGGGCATTATGAAGGAGCGCGTAACGCTCACTACCGAACTGTGGGACCTCACCTCGTTCTTCTTCGTAGCACCCACCCAGTACGAGGAGAAGCTCGCTAAGAAGCAGTGGAAGGGCGACAACCCCGCGATGCTCGGAAAGTTGCGTGAGGTATTGGCATCTATCGACGACTTCTCGAAGGAGAACACCGAGCAGGTCGTTAAGCCGTGGATAGAGGCTAACGGCTACTCGGTAGGTCAGGTGATGAATACGCTGCGCCTGGCACTCGTAGGCGCGGGCAAGGGTCCTGGTATGTACGACGTTACGGAGTTTATCGGCAAGGAGGAGTGTTTGAAGCGCATCGACAACCTGCTATCAAACCTCCAACCCATAGAGTAACAACCTAAACAGCTTAAAAACACTATGGAGATATTTCAGCATATATGTGGTTCAACGCCCGAGGGCGAGGCGATAATCCTCTATACGATGCGTAACAGCCACGGCTCGGAGCTGCTTCTAAGCAACATTGGAGCTTCGATTGTGGGTGTACGCTTTGCCGACCGCAACGGTAAAATTGAGGATGTAGCACTCGGCTACAAGGATGCTACGAGCTATATCGGCGATGGTGCTGCCAGCGGCAAGAGCGTGGGTCGTGTAGCGGGTCGCATCGCACGCGGACAGATGGTCATCGACGATGTGGAGTACCGCTTGGAGGTAAACAACGGCCCTAACCACCTGCACGGCGGCTCGAAGGGCTTTGCCAACTGCTATTGGGAGGGTCGCGTAGAGACCAACCGCGTGGTATTCTCTCGCATATCGGAGGATGGCGAGCAGGGCTACCCTGGCGAGCTGTGTGTTGAGGCGGTCTATGATTTTGATGATGACGACCAGATTGTCATCACCTACCTCGCCAAGAGCAACAAGAATACCGTCGTAAACCTCACCAACCACCTATACTGGAATCTACACGGCGAAGGCTCCGATAAGACGATTCTCGACCACGAGCTACGCCTCAACTGCTCGAAGGTCTTGGAGATGGATATGGTGCAGATACCCACTGGAAAGCTACTCGACGTGGCAAATACGCCGCTCGACTTCCGCACGTGGCGCCGCTTTGAGGAGGGCATCGACGCCGAGTTTAACAACATACGCACCTACCGCGGCTATGACCACTGCTTTGCGGTGGATGGCTGGCAGCGCAACATCTTACAAGAGGTTGGCGAGCTACGATGTGAGACTACGGGACGCAAGGTAACGATACTCTCCTCGCAACCCGCCGTGGTGCTATATACAGGCAACTGGTTGGCGGGAGGCTGCCCCATTACTAAGTCGGATAAACGTTACGACGACTACGCAGGTGTTGCTATCGAGTGTCAGGGTTACAGCGACGCGGTACACCACGCCCACTTCCCCTCAATAGAGCTTAAAGCAGACGAGCTATATTGCCAAAAGATAGCCTTTAAGCTCGGCACGTTCTAACCACACATAAGTTGAAACAAAAAATATGTAATATATGAAAATCAACAAACTATTAAGCATCGCGCTCGTAGCGCTAACGTTCGAGGCTTGCACAACCGATGCGACCAATAACAACGTGCCGCAGCAGCAGACCTCCGAGCAGAAGATTATCAACACCACCGAAAATGCTTACGATAGCACACTCCTCGTAAAGCTCCACGCCTACACCGACACCTTCGCGTTGGAGATTGATGGAGACAATATCGATTGTCGTCCCCTCTTTCCCGCAGGCAACACACCAGAGGCGACACTTAAAAGCGAAGAGCTGTATCGCTGGTGGGCGCTCTCGCTCGATAATGGAGAGAACATCGCTAAGTTAGCAAAACGCGTAGCTGAGGATGAGCGTGTGCAGTATGTCGAGTTTAACGAGAGGTTGGAGCATCTCGGCGAGGATTACTCTGGCGAAGAGGCAGGGACCCACGTGGCAACACGTGCCATACAGGCGGAGATGCCGTTCAACGATGAGTATTTGTGTGAGCAGTGGCACTACTACAACGACGGCACAGTGTACGGCGATGTTAGCAGCGACCACACACCAGGTGCAGACATCAACCTCTTCCCCGCCTGGAAGTACTGCACGGGAGATAACCGCGTAATAGTAGCCGTCATCGACGGTGGCGTAAAGTACAATCACCCCGACTTGGCGGCCAATATGTGGGTAAACCAGGCCGAGGCTAATGGTAGTATGGGTATCGACGATGACAACAACGGCTATGTCGATGACATCTACGGATACAACTTCAACGATCATAGCGGCGACATCACCTTCGATAATCACGGCACACACGTAGCAGGCACTATTGCCGCAGTGAGCAACAATGGCATAGGCGTAGCAGGCATAGCAGGAGGCTCGGGCAATGGGGATGGCTGTCGCATTATGACGTGCCAGATATATAAGGGTGGAACTGCTACAAGCACCGAAAATATTGCTGCCGCTATTAAGTATGCTGCCGACAATGGCGCTGTAATTATAAACAACTCGTGGCAGTACGCTAAGGGTTCATACACGTCGGATTCAAAATTTAGACAAAATTATAGCGTATTGATGGACGCTATCAAATATTTTGAGAGCAATGCGAAGCTTCCAGGTGTCATAGATGGCGGAATTTGCATATTCGCTGCGGGTAATGATGCCTACAACGTACCCTCATACCCTGGTGCATATTATAGCAACATCTGTGTTACGGCGTTTGGCCCCAACTTTACGGCTGGCAGCTACACCAACTACGGTGCAGGAGCGAATATATGCGCACCTGGTGGCGAGAACACATCGTGGGCAACGAAGATATGCTCAACATCGGTATCAGAGGAGGTAGATTATGATTACTATTACGAAAAGGGAACATCAATGGCTGCTCCGCACGTATCGGGCTGCGCGGCACTGGGTCTCTCGTATGCCTTGAAGATAGGAAAGAGCTTCACTCGCGAAGAGTTCCAAAACCTTATCCTCAGCTCGGTACACGACATCGACCAGTATCAAACCGTACGTACAGGTGCATTTGACTTCGATACTGGAACATACCCCACTGTTAATATCGAGTACTACAAAGGTCAGCTCGGCGCTGGATACATCGATGCTCACCTACTGCTTATGCAAGTTGAGGGTACAGCGTGTATCTATATAGCAACAGGCAAGCAGCAGAGCGTATCGTTGGATAACCACTTTGGCGATAGCTCGGAGAGGCTCACATACCTCAATGTAGAGATGTCGGCAACAGAGATGGCAAAACTCGGCATCACAACGACCCCTACTATTGTTGATGGCAAGTTGCAGATAAAGTGTACGAAGAGCGGCACAGCACGTATGAGCATCACAGCAATTGTCGGTGGAACGGTCGTTGGTGGCAGCGACAATATGGGCGGTATGGAGGTAACACGTGAATTTGAGGTCGTGGCACGTCAAAAAATCGCCGAAAATGGTGGCTGGCTGTAAAGAGAGAGCCATACCATAAAAATATAGTAGCCTGCTTTTCGAGCAGGCTACTATATTTTTTACTGTTCTACAACAGAGCCTCTACCAATCTCTGGGGTCGGTCTCGAACTCTACTAATGACAACGCCTTAGCGCCACCCTTATCCACTATCAGAGAGCATATCGTGTAGGGCGTACCATAGTTAAGCTCGGTCCAATCTATCGTAGCTGTGCCGCTATGCTTCTGAGAGTGCGACGCCGAACTCTCTATAAGATAGATCATAAATGCCTCGAACGACGAGAAACCTGCCGTATAATATGCCTCTTCTGCCTCCTTAACCAACTCGGTCTTCAAGACACAGGTGCGATAATAATCGACATCGCTGCTTGGCACGATAGTATAATTAACATTGTACATTCCGATATCGTTAATCGTTACCTGCAATGTCGCATTGCTCTCTTCGGCATCAAGCGTATGGATAACCTTCTCGAATACAGCACTTGCAAAACTTGCTGTTGCAGGGTCGTAGAGCGCTACAAGCACGATATAGTCCATACCAGGACCAACCTCAATCTTCACACCCTGAGCCGCGAAGTCGGGGTTGGGGTGCGCCTCGCCACTAGCCCATACAATCTCCTGAGGACCTACACCTGGGAAGCCATAGGTCGAAAGGAACGCCGAAGGCTTAGCGCCAGCCATATCGTAGGTTACCTTTTCGATTGCTACACAACGCCACTCCTGATTTTGTGGGGCGTTTATATAGAACGTGAACGACGACTGCGTAATCTTTCTAATCGTCAATAGATCCTCATCGCCTACTACCGATGCTCCCGACATTGAGCCGCGGTAGGTGCCGCAGACCCTCTGCGATGTCGCGTTATCGAGGGTAAAGTCGAATAAAAGGTTGTACTGACCATCAACCAATGACACCTCCAAATAGCCCGACTTGAACGTGTCGCCATACTCGGCAGTTGCACTCTCCTTGACACCCGAATACTCCGCTCCAATGGTGTAGTAGAGATTCTCGGTTGATACCTCGTAGCGACCCTCGGGGATATACTTGCCAAACGACAAACCTGGATCGGTGTATAGGTCAAGCAGAATTACCTGTCCCGTGGTAGCTTCGAGGGTAACATAGTAGTTTATGCTGTCGTACCACGTACCCTTCAACGAGCGCAAAATCTCAACATTTGGCTCAAATGGAAGCTCGGGGTTGGGGTCTGGGTCTGGGTTGGGGTCTGGGTTGGGGTCTGGGTCTGGGTTGGGATCGGGCTGTTCACCCGACTCTAAGGTCTTAGCAGCGACGGGCTTCGAGAGGGTGTAGCCATTGGCATTGCTTGCGGCAGCAACTACGTAGTAGGTCGTAGCGCTCTGCAAGCCCTCGATGGTAAAGCTCGTAGCATCCTTGGCTAAGGGCGTACCGTTGGCAATAACAGTCTCTGGGTCAAACGACGCTGCGCCAGTAACATACATATAGGCACACTGCTCAGCGTCAGCAATGGCGACATTGAAAGTAAGGCTCTCGGCAGTCGCCTCATCAAAGGTGATGTCGATGGTAGGCTTAGCACCATCAACCTGAGGCTCGGTGTCGCACGCAACAAGTGCAAAGAGTGCAACTACAACGAGCGGCAGTAATCTAAAAATATTCTTCATAAGATAGTAAAAAATTATGATGTTAATTGTTCTCATTAACCTATTCGAATACAAATATAGGGAGTTTTTTGAAAAAATGCAAACAAAATGGTATATAGCGAGAGTGAGAGGCGCGCGATTGGCTGGGAAGGACTGGGAAAGACTGGGAATGGCTGGGTAGCGCGCCAACGAGACAGCGGGACAGCGAGACTACGAGACTACGGGACTACGAGACTGCGGGACTGCGGGACGCGCTGAAAAAACACAGGCGTTCTCAGTCTTTCTCAGGCATTCTCAGTCGTGCGAGGCAGTGCATGGCTGTGCGTGGCGCTTGGCGTCAGAGTGGTGCAGCAGTGGCGCTGATAAAGAAATTGGGCTGGATGGATAGTACTATGCGTACATTCCATTCAGCCCAATGATTGAGGCGGCGCTGATGCGCCGCTATAACGCCAAGCAGGTTAGTTGCCGAAGCCCGCAACGATAATGTCAGCTACGGTTGAGGGGTGGGCAGCTCGTATCTTGCCTACCTCCTCGCCATTTGCCTCAAACACACCTTCTTTGAGGTAGGGCAACGTAAAGATTACAAGTCCCGACATACGCATAGGCGCTACCTCGCCAGAAGAGATATTCATAGAGGGCGACTTGGCTATAACACGGCGCACCTCATCGTTAAGAGGCTTATGAGGCGAGGTGGTCTTAATGCTACTTACATCAATAGCTCCACTTCGGTCCGTGGTAAACTCGTAAGCCACAACACCCTGCATCTGCTGTTTCTCAGCGGCCGAGGGATAACGCAGATTTGAGCGCATAAAGGTTATAAACGGGCGATAATCGCCAATAATAGCAAAGGTCTCGGTTGTAGCGGCAGTGGTATTTGCCTCGCCAATTTCTATGAGCATCACGCCATTAGATGTATCGCCCAACGAGCTGAACTTCTTGACAGACTCATCGGCTGTATAGAATGTTACACCCTTGATATTCATCGGTTTGAGATCATTGATGTCGAGGACCTGCATACTCTTGGCATCGACGACCATCGGCGGTGCCGAAGCAGAGGTTACATCGTTAGAGCCGAGCGACATAACAACGATGTTGTTGTCGGTTTGAGGCTCGTCGGAAGGCTCTACATTTTTTACCTCCTCATCTTTGGCAATAGCAAAGACAACGGGGATGACGTAGCTAATGGCAACAGCCTCGCCCTTCTGTATGGCGGGGGTCCAGCGTGGTGCCTTCTCAAAGACGCGAACAACCTCGTCGTGGAGCAGAGGGTTGCATTTATCGAAGAATTCGAGGCGGTCGGTGTCGATATAGCCATCTTTGCCCACTACAAACTGAACGACAACCTTCCCTTCGAGGCCCTTGCTTAATGCCTCCTCGGGATAGCGTATATTCTGCATCACCCACATCTGGAAAGATTGAACATCGCCATCCATAAACTTGGGCATAGTCTCCGCTGTGATAAACACGAGAGAGTCGCGACCCGACTTGGTCTCAATAAATACGATGCCGTTCGACACGTTACCCTTTGCTGACCACTCTGCGAGGATATTTTCATCATCACGAACGATAGACATCGACTCAATGTCGTCGCTCGGAATCTTCTCGACCTCCTCTAACGAGGCAACCTCTCCATCGACAACATATAGAGGCTTCTGCTCGGCAGCAAAGAGCATCGCCGAAGAGAGCAACATCGTCTGAACGATAAGTAATATACGTCTCATAGTTAAAAGTTTTAAGCGTTAAACATTTTGAGCTGCTCATTTTGTCGATACAAAGGTAGGGTGCGACGGGGAGTTTGTCAAGTTTTCGAGGTTAAACAATGTTAAGGGCTATGTTAAAAATTGTTAAATAGGTATTTGCTCCCGCAACCCTACACTATTTTTCGTATCTTTGTCGTATGAAAAGGTCGCATTTCGGGAAAATATCGCTCCTCGTAATAGTATCGTTGGTGCTTTTAGCTGCCGTCGAGGCGGTATGGGCAGTGCGCACATATCGCAATATGCATAGCAGCTACACCCAGCAGATAGAGAGCATCTTGGAGGAGGCATCGTGGCAGTATGTGGTACTTGGAGACGGCTCATATATAAACATAGGTAGCATTGACCGCTTCTGGACCATCATCGCCGACGAGCTGCGCACCGCAGGCATCGACACCGATTATCGCGTCGAGGTACTTACCACCACCGACAGCGACCCCGTGGTGCTTATGTCGAAGGGCGGGGAGAGGTTAGGCGATGCTCAGCTAAGCGTCGAGCGCACACTGACACCCATCATCCTGCGCCTCACTGTAACCGACCCCGAGAGCGAGATATTGCGCAGTATGCGCGGCATGCTGATATTGCAGTTAGTGTCGATAGTCATCCTCGCGGCGACGTTTATCTTTCTGCTGCGCACACTCTTTCGCGCCAAGAGCATCGAGCAGATACGCCGCGACCTCACGCACAACATCACCCACGAGCTAAAAACACCCATTGCCGCAGCCTATGCCGCGACCGATGCACTGCTTACGAGCGACGCGCTGAGCAGCAATAAGAGAGAGCGCAACGAGTATCTTAATATGACTCTCACACAGCTAAAACGCCTCAACACTATGGTCGAGGAGATACTGCGCAGCTCGACAGAGAGGTACTCTGCCGAAGAGCTACGTATCGAGGAGTGCGACATCGGCGAAATTGTCGAAGAGGTGCGACGCAGCATGGAGCTAAAATATGCAGGTCGGAGCGTAGAGTGGAGCGTAGATATTGCAGCGCACACCACGTTGCTTGCCGACAGGTTTCATCTATCGGGCATAGTGAGCGCCCTTATCGACAACGCCATAAAATATAGCCCCGACACAGCCCGCGTAGGTGTGGTATGCCACGGCGACGATGATAACATTATACTGAGCATCGAGGATAGCGGCATCGGCATACCTCGCAAGGCTCAGCGCCACATATTCAAGAAGTTTTACCGAGTGCCGACAGGCAACCGCCACGATAGCCAGGGCTATGGTCTGGGGCTATACTACGTTGGAGGTATGGTGCGTTGCCATGGTGGTAGCATCAAGCTACGCTCCACAGAGGGCAAGGGCAGTAGGTTTGAAATAAGATTACCGCGATATGGCAAATAGACGTATTTTGGTCGTTGAAGACGAGCAGACGCTGAGACGTATCGTCGCAGATACCCTCATACGCGCAGGCTATGAGGTGATTGTGGCGGCAGATGGCGAGGAGGGTCTGCGCGAGGCTGAGCGCCATACGCCCCACCTCGTTATTGCCGATATAATGATGCCACGAATGGATGGTATAGAGTTGGTCAAAACGCTCAGCCGACGTCTTAGGGATACACAGTTTCTGTTTTTATCGGCACGTAGCGGTGCTGACGATGTTGTAGAGGGCTTCCGCGCGGGTGGCAACGACTATATACGCAAGCCCTTTGCGATGAATGAGCTGCTCGTGCGTGTCGAGGCGCTACTATCGCGCACCAGTGATTATGATGCTGTACCCACGAACATAGAGATAGGTCGGTATAGCTATAACACCTCGACCTGGACGCTGGCTTATGGCGACAGCCTCCGCAGACTCTCGGCACGCGAGGCAGCAGTACTCACCGCATTGGCAATGAACCGCAATAAGGTGGTCAGCACACGCTCACTACTGATGGATATATGGGGCGACGACAGCTACTACAACCTACGCTCGCTAAATGTCTTTGTGTCGAAGCTACGAGGCTACCTATCGGACGATAAGTCGATTGAGATTGTCGCTATCCGAGGCGTAGGGTACAAAATCGGAGTAAGAGAGGAAGAGTGAGCGGAGAGCAGGACGATGGGGCGACTAAGTGGCGCGCGATGGACTGAGAGGCGCGCGATGGACTGAGAATGACTGGGAATGACTGAGAAAGACTGAGAAGGACTGGGAAAGACTGAGAAGGACTGGGAAGGACTGGGAATGGCTGGGTAGCGCGCCAACAAGACTATGGGACTGCGAGACTACGAGACTGCGGGACAACGGGACCACGGGACTACGAGACGACGGGACTACGAGACTACGAGACAGCGGGACTACGAGACCACGGGACTACGAGACTACGGGACCCGCTGAAAAAACACAGGCGTTCTCAGGCGTTCTCAGGCGTTCTCAGTGGTGCGGAGCTGTGCGAGGCCGTGCGAGGCGCTTGGCGTTAGAGTGGTGCAGCAGTGGCGCTGATAAAGAGATTGGGCTGGATGGATAGTACTTTGACGTACATTCCATTCAGCCCAATGATTGAGGCGGCGCTGATGCGCCACTATCACGACAAGGGCTTGGTGTTAGAGTGGTGCAGATGTGGTGCATCGCAAAAGAACACCCCTCGGGATAGTACTAAAACGTACAGCCCGAGGGGTGTTACTTTTTGGGATGTGCCGCAGATGCGCCGCTATAACACCAAGCTTTTTAGGTAGGTTGATACGTTGTCAAAGATACGCTGCTCAACGTTGTCGCTCTCGGCGCGCTCGAACTTCTCGCCCGTAACAGCCTCATAAAGCTCAACATAACGCTCGGTGATGCTCGACACAACCTCGTCGGTCATATCGGGGACCTGCTGTCCCTCCTGACCCTGGAAGCCGTTTGCCATAAGCCACTCGCGAACAAACTCCTTTGAGAGCTGCTTCTGCTTCTCGCCACGAGCAAGACGCTCCTCGTAGCCCTCCTTGTAGAAGTAACGCGACGAGTCGGGGGTGTGAATCTCGTCCATAAGGTAGATGACGCCACCCTTCTTGCCAAACTCATACTTGGTATCTACAAGGATAAGACCCATCTTCTCGGCAATCTCAGTGCCGCGCTGGAAGATGGCACGTGTGTATGCCTCCAACTGCTCGTACTCCTCGCGAGATACCAAGCCCTGAGCGATGATCTCCTCCTTGGAAATATCCTCGTCGTGACCCTCATCGGCCTTTGTCGTGGGCGTGATGATAGGCTCGGGGAACTTCTGATTCTCGACCATACCGTCGGGCATTGCCACGCCACAGATGGTACGCTTACCCGCCTGGTACTCGCGCCAAGCGTGTCCCGAAAGGTAGCCACGGATGACCATCTCGACCTTGTAAGGCTCGCAACGATGGCCTACGGTCACCATAGGGTCGGGAACAGCAATCTTCCAGTTAGGAAGGATGTCCGATGTAGCATCCAAAAACTTGGCAGCAATCTGGTTTAGCACCTGACCCTTGAAGGGTATGCCCTTGGGCAGTACTACGTCGAATGCCGAGATACGGTCCGACACGACCATCACCAAGTAGTCATCGTTGATGTTATAGACATCACGTACCTTGCCTACATAGTGGCTCTTCTGTCCCTCGAACTGAAAGTCGTTCTTTACAATAGCGTTCATATATGGAATGTTCTATAAATTAGTAAATTTCACTTATCGTCGGTAGCCTCCGCCACGTTTTAGTAACTCTTGGCAAATAGCACTCTATACTTCGAGGGCTTACCCGAATATACGCACTTGCCCTCCTCCTCGACAGCATCCATCGGGATACAACGGATAGTCGCCTTGGTAGCATCCTTGATAGCCTGCTCGGTCTCGGGCGTACCGTCCCAGTGTGCGAGGATGAAGCCGCCCTTCTCATTAAGTACGCTCTTGAACTCCTCCCACGTATCGACCTTCGTAATCATCGAGTTGCGGAAGTCGAGAGCCTTCTTAAAGATGTTGTGCTGAATCTCGTCGAGCAGTGCCACGATGCGGTCGGCAAGACCCTCCTGCGGCACAACCTCCTTAGTGAGGGTGTCGCGACGTGCCAACTCAATAGTGCCATTCTCCAAGTCGCGGGGACCGAGTGCCAAACGCACAGGCACACCCTTCAACTCATACTCGGCGAACTTGAAGCCCGAGCGCACATTGTCGCGACCGTCAATCTTAACCGATACGCCCTTAGCGCGCAACTCGGCAGCAAGCTCCTCGAAGCGCGCAACAGCCTCAACACGCTGCTCCTCGCCACGATATATAGGCACCATAACAACCTGAATAGGTGCGAGCTTCGGGGGCAATACCAAGCCGTTGTTGTCGGAGTGAGCCATGATGAGCGCACCCATAAGGCGTGTAGATACGCCCCACGAGGTAGCCCACACGTACTCCTGCTTGCCCTCCTTGTTGGTATATTGCACGTCGAACGCCTTTGCGAAGTTCTGACCGAGGAAGTGCGACGTACCGCTCTGCAACGCCTTACCATCCTGCATAAGGGCCTCGATGGTGAGCGTATCGACAGCACCTGCAAAACGCTCGTTGGGCGACTTGTGTCCCACCATCACGGGGAGACCCATCCACTCCTCGGCGAAGCGCTGATATACGCGAATCATACGCTCTGCCTCCTCGATAGCCTCCTGCTCGGTGGCGTGTGCCGTATGGCCCTCCTGCCAGAGGAACTCGGCGGTACGCAGGAACAGACGTGTACGCATCTCCCAGCGCACCACATTTGCCCACTGATTGCAGAGGATGGGGAGGTCGCGGTATGAGTTAATCCAGTTTTTGTAGGTGTTCCAGATGATAGTCTCGGATGTAGGGCGCACGATAAGCTCCTCTTCGAGGCGCGCAGCGGGATCGACAACTACGCCCTTGTCCTCGGGGTCGTTTTTGAGGCGGTAGTGGGTAACCACGGCGCACTCCTTGGCAAAGCCCTCGACGTGGCTTGCCTCGCGCGAGAAGAACGACTTGGGGATGAAGAGGGGGAAGTATGCGTTCTCGTGTCCCGTCTCCTTGAACATACGGTCAAGCACCTCGTGCATCTTCTCCCAGATGGCGTAGCCATAGGGTTTGATAACCATACAACCGCGTACCGCCGAGTTCTCGGCAAGTCCCGCCTTGACAACCAAGTCGTTGTACCATTGCGAGTAATTATCCTCGCTCTTGGTAAGATCTTTAAGTTCAACTGCCATATATAGTGATATTTTGTATTATTCGTAGCGACAAATTGCTCGATTGATTATATAAAATATAATCGCCCGCAAAGATAATAAAAGCCATCGAAAAATGCAAGAACTTCGAGAAAGATAGTGGTTATGGGGGGAGGTTGGAAAGACTGGGAAAGACTGGGAATGACTGAGAACGACTGGGAAGGACTGGGAAGGACTGGGAGGCGCGCCAACGGGACGACGAGACTGCGGGACGACGGGACGACGGGACAACGGGACCACGAGACGACGGGACGACGGGACTGCGAGACTGCGGGACGACGAGACGACGAGACAACGGGACTGCGAGACAACGGGACTGCGAGACAACGAGACCACGAGACCACGAGAAAACACAGGCATTCTCAGGCGTTCTCAGGCATTCTCAGCTGTGCGTGGCAGTGCGTGGCAGCTTGGTGTCAAAGTGGTGTAGATGTGGTGCATCGCAAAAGAAAGCACCACGGGATAGTACTAAAACGTACAGCCCGTGGTGCTTTACTTTTTGGGATGTGCCGCAGATGCGCCACTATCACGCCAAGCTATCGCGTCAAGAAGAATAGTGTGGCAGAAACAATGTAATGAGCCACGCCATCGTTGGCATTGGGCGCGTCGAACTCCGACACAAAACGGGGCAAGTCTATGTCAATGGTCATCTTACCCGCCTTGGTAGTGTTGCGCTCAATGGTCCAATAGTGCGTATTGGCAGGGTTGCCAGGCGCCCAGTTAGCACGGTCGTAGTAGTAGGTACCCCCCTGATAGTAGTTGTTCGCATTGGAGTAGAAGATGCGACCCTCGGCACTCTGCTTGACGCCATCAATAACCAGCGAGTAGCTATTCTCGACAAACTCGGCAGCGTTCATTGGCTCATAGTCCGCAATATCGGGGAACATACCCATATCGTGGCCATGGCCCGTAATGGTCAGACGCAACAACATCGTACTAATACCCTCGGGGACAGCCACCGTGCGACAGCCGAGGCGCTCATCAGCCTCGATGTCGTGTGAGGCGATACCATACGCCCAGCCACAGCTACCCACATTGGCACTTGCTGGCGAACTATACAGCTCCGTCATACCGACTATCTCGGACTCTTTGTCGCCCTCGTAGCCATAGAAGCATAGCTGGAAAGTGTGCGCACGAGACTCCGTGGCATCGAAGCCCGCATAGTGGTAGCGGAACTCGGTAGCACCTCTGAGCAACGACTCGAACTCCGTAACGTCTATGTAGAAGTGTTTTTGCCACGAGGCATCGAACTCATCGCCAAAGGGCGTGAAGGCACGAGTAATCTCATACCACTTGCCATCACCCTTGCTGCGTACCCAGATGATAGTGGTGTTATCGTACGACGCAGGGCCGTTACCGTCGCTGCCCATCGTATAGCGCATAATGACACGGCGGCAGTCTGCCTGCTCGGGGAAATCGAGCGTGAAGGTAGGGTCGCTACTACCCCACCCCGCAAAGGCGAGGCGGTACTCATCGCTAAGCACGGTATATGCGGGTGCGCTACTATCGGGGTTGGCAGTATAGAATGGTTTGCGCGATAGCTGCTCGGCACGACAATCGTCAGGCACCTGCGACATAGCACCCTTATCGGGTGAGCATGCCGCCAGCGCAAGAAGCGCACCAAGAGCAAGAGTGCATAATCTCAATGTCCTCATATCCTTGAATTAGAGTGATATATCATTGTTAAGTTGCGGGATGTCGATACTCTTCTCCGAGTCGCCCAAAAGATGCTCCGAGAAGTAGTCCACCATACGCCAGAAGAAGTACTCGTTCATATCGCCAAAGCCGTGGTGCTGACCAGGCAAGAGCAGCATATCGAAGCGCTTATTGGCACGTATGAGGGCATCGACAACTCGTAGCGTGTTGCCAGGATGCACATTCTCGTCGATGTCGCCGTGGATGAGCAGCAGATGACCTTTGAGGCGCGATGCTAACTCGGGATTAGCCGTAATATTGTACTCAAAGATGGTCTCGCCATCCTCGTTTACGGTCTCCTTGATGCCGTGGTGCTTCTCGCTCCACCAGCGGTTGTAGATGTTGTTATCGTGGTTACCTGCGCACGACACTGCCACGTCGAAGAAGTCGGGATACATAAGTATCGCTGCCGTGGACATAAAGCCACCGCCCGAGTGTCCGTGGATGCCCACACGGCTAATGTCGATGAAGTCGTAGCGCGCCGCAAGCTGCTGTGCAGCAACAACCTTATCTTTGAGTCCGTAGTCGCGCAGGTTACCATAGCCGTAGTTGTGATACCACTTCGAACGGTCGGGGTGTCCTCCACGGTTACCTACGGTGATGACGATAAAGCCTATCTGCGCCAGGCGGTCGGTGCGGTTCATATGTCCGTACCACGACTGCTCAACAGCCTCCGTCTGCGGACCAGGATATACATACTCGATAATCGGGTACTTCTTCGTGGGGTCGAAGTCGTAGGGCTTATACATAACGCCATAGATGTCGGTAATGCCATCGGCAGACTTCACGACAAAGGGCTCGGGGTACTTATATCCAGCATCCAACAGAGGCTGCATATCGACGGTCTGCAAGGTGAGCAGTTTACGGCCGTCGGTGCTATACAACTCCGACACAGGGGCGGTATCAACACGCGAATAGGTGGTCGTAAAGAAGCGTTTGTCGTCCGATAGCGTGAACTCGCCATTGAAGCCCTTGGGGTCGAGCTGTTTAAGACCCGAACCGTCGTAGTTTACACGGAAGATATGCAGATAGTAGGGATTTTCATCCTTGTTATAGCCTGTTGCAGTAAAGTATATTACACGCTTCGTGTCATCCACGCCCAGCACCTCGGATACGTGCCACTCGCCCGAGGTAATCTCGCCGAGCAGCTCGCCCTCCTTCGAGTAGCGATAGAGGTGCGCCCAGCCTGTGCGCTCCGACCACTGGATAACCTCCTTGCCACCGTTGATAGTGAAGGGGTACTGGCACTCGATAGAGGTCTCCATCTTCTCCTCGACGACATCCTTGGCTGTTGCCGACGCCACATCCACCAAGCATAGGTCTATACGCTTGATGTCGCGGCTTTGGCGCAGAACATAGAACGACTCGTTGTCGCCCAGCCATACGGCACGCATAGGACGCTCGTACGTATCGGCATAGGTCATCGGCTTGGGACATATAAAGAGCATCTGCTCCTTGAACTTTGACATATCTACCTCGCGGCGTGTGAAGGTCTCGGCATCGAATATCTCCAACTTGAAGTCGGGGCTTTGCTCGCCAGGCATCTGATACTTATATGTAAATAGCTCGGGGCGCTTTTTGAGGATGTCGATAACCCAGAAGTCTTCGAGCATCTCGGTATATGCACGAACAGTAGCAAAGTGCTTCGAGTCGGGCGACCACTGCAAGAAGACGCGATAGCGCTCGTCGGGCTTAACCTGCTCGATGCAGTCCTCAAACCAGTGGTAGGCGTTGCTCTCGATGGCATCGGTAGTAATAGGGTGTTCAACGATGGTAGAGTCCTTGGGGTCCTTAGCAAGCTTCTCGACATCCTCACGCGACATATACCACAGGTTGTTATTCTTCTCATAGACAGCTATCTTGCCATCGGGCGAGAAGTTTGCCCACTCGGGGATGTCCGCCTCACGCTCCTCGATGCGTGTAAGCTCCGAGGTGGTCAAATCCCACTGGAAGTGGAACACCAAAGGCTCGCCCTTTAAGTCCTTGGGGGCGTAGGCATTGTTCTCAACCATAACCGCGGCGGGGTTGATGTCGAAGAGTACGTAGCGGTCATCTTTAAGCTCCATATTGCTAATTGGCAGATGCTGCGCATCGAAGGGATAGCCCGTAGCGATGGTTACCTCCTTGGCAAGCTCCGCCTGCGACCACATCTCCGTCTGACGCGAGCTTGCAGCATCGACAATATAGTAGGTTATGGCATCCTTCGTCTGCCACCTATACCAGAATTTTGACGAGTGCTGAAACCAATTTGGTGTCAGGATTGTCTGCGGCACAAGGCGGCGTATGCGCGATGGCGAGAACTGCTCAGCAAGAGCATAGTTGGGCTTTACGGTCTCTGTCTGCGGTGTCTCTGCCACAACGGGCGAGGCGAACAACAGCGCAAGAGCGATTGAGGTAGTTAGTCGTTTAATCATATTTTTAAGGTTTAATTCTCTGCAACAGGTATTGTAAAGGCAAAGATACAAATATTTTGCAGACCTGCAATGGCTTTACTCCCAAAAAAGCGTCTGCCATCGAGCAGATAAGCAGGAGCGGGCTGAGGGGGCATAGAGGGTCTATTGTAAAAAAATGTGAAAAAATATCGCCAAAGACTGCACAAATAAGCAAAATTCGCTATATTTGCATACAATATATACACAGGTATATAGTTTGTAGATTTTTTTTGTGTGTTCCCGATGGTTTGCAAATGGATATATTTCTACTTTTGGGGCGCACGATTGGGGTTTATTAACTACTAATACTTATTTGCGAAATGGTGAAATCAAATTACATCATCGAGATTAACAACATCACCAAGTCGTTTCCCGACAAAGTTGTTCTCGACGATGTCAGTTTGTCAGTAAAGAAGGGCGAATTTCTCACAATTCTCGGCCCTTCGGGTTGCGGCAAGACAACCCTACTGCGTCTTTTGGCGGGCTTTAACACCGCAACGAAGGGTGAAATCCGTATCGACGGCGAGGTGATGACCGACATACCTCCCCATAAGCGTCCTGTAAACACGGTATTTCAACGCTACGCCCTGTTTCCCAACTACAACGTTTTCGACAACATCGCCTTTGGCTTAAAGCTCCAAAAGGTCGATAAGAGGGAGATTGAACAACGTGTCAAGCGCGCCCTGAAAATGGTGGGTATGACCGACTACGAACACCGCGACGTGCAGTCGCTCTCGGGTGGTCAGCAGCAGCGTGTGGCGATAGCTCGCGCTATCGTAAACCGCCCACAGGTGCTACTGCTTGACGAGCCGTTGGCAGCCCTCGACTTGAAGATGCGTAAGGATATGCAGATGGAGCTTAAAGAGATGCACCGCTCGCTGGGCATCACCTTCGTATATGTTACGCACGACCAGGAGGAGGCGCTAACACTCTCGGACACTATCGTCGTGATGAACGAGGGCAAGATACAGCAGATAGGCACCCCGACAGACATCTACAACGAGCCGTGCAACGCCTTTGTTGCGGACTTCATCGGCGAGAGCAACATCCTCAACGCCACGATGGTCCGCGACCGCTTAGTAAGCTTTATGGGTCGTGAGTTCGAGTGTATCGACGAGGGCTTCGGAGAGAACACCCCCGTCGATGTTGTCATTCGTCCCGAGGATGTATATATTATAGGTAATGCCGAGGCGGCGATGTTCCGCGGCGTGGTACGCTCGTGCATCTTCAAGGGTGTTCACTACGAGATGTTTGTCGATACGCCCGACGGCTACGAGATACAGATTCAGGACTACAACTGCTTCGAGCCTGGTCAAGAGGTAGGTATGATGATTAAGCCCGCCGACATTCACGTGATGCGCAAGGAGCGCACCGAAAACCACGTCGTGGGCAAGGTTATCGACGCTACACACGTAGAGCTTCTTGGCGAGACGTTCGAGTGCGCCGAACACGACCTTGCCGCTGGCAGCGAGGTGGACGTGGCGTTCGACTTCTCGGCAGTGGAGCTTACCGACGACCCCGACGACGGCGTGTCGTGGGGTACGATACGCTTCATACTCTACAAGGGCGACCGTTACCACCTTACGGTACGTACCGACGAGGGCGAGAACGTATTTGTCGATACACACGACGTATGGGAAGATTTGGACGAGGTAGGTATCAAGATTGCCCCCTCTGAACTACATATCAGCCCTATTGCGAAGTAGTAGCGAGCAAGAGAGTCTCCGTGAGTTTTACGGGAGCGTATATAAATTAGTACCTCTCTGAGTGCTAAACATTTACTAATTTATAGAACACCCCTTATCATCATTACTATTTGAAAGAAGATGCGTAGTAACATCATAAAATTCTTTTCGCGCCGCCGCAGCTGGACACTACCCTACGTGCTATTCCTGGCAGTATTCGTAGTGATGCCCCTTGTGCTGATTATGGTCTATGCCTTTCAGGCGAAGGATGGCGGACTGTCGTTGGAGAACTTCGAGCGCTTCATCAACCAGCCCGAAGCCGCCAACACCTTCATATACTCTATCGGCATCGCACTCATTACCACTATTATATGTATCGTGCTGGGCTATCCCGCCGCCTACATACTCTCGCGTATGAAGCTATCGACAGCGCGCGTAGTGGTTATGCTCTTCATCCTGCCGATGTGGATTAACGTGCTGGTGCGTACGCTTGCCACCGTGGCGTTATTCGACTTTTTGACACTTCCGCTGGGCGAGGGTGCGCTAATATTTGGTATGGTCTATAACTTCCTGCCGTTTATGGTATATCCCATCTACAACGTGCTGCAAAAGATGGACCACTCGCTTATCGAGGCTGCCGAGGATCTTGGCGCCACACCACGTCAGGTCTTTACCCGCGTGGTCTTTCCGCTCTCGATGCCTGGCATCGTTAGCGGCGTTATGATGGTCTTTATGCCCACCATATCGACATTTGCCATATCCGAGCTTTTGACAATGAACAACATCAAGTTGTTCGGTACCACCATTCAGGAGAACATCAACAACGGTATGTGGCACTATGGCGCGGCGCTGTCGCTCATTATGCTCGTTATCATAGGTATCACCTCGCTCTTTACCGACTCGTCGTCGGAGGATGCGGCTAACGATGGAGGACTGCTGTAATGAAGAGATTTCTTTCGACAACATACTTGGTGCTTATCCTCGTGATGCTCTATGCGCCAATCATCATCATCGCCATCTTCTCGTTCACCGAGTCGAGGGTGCTGGGCAACTGGACAGGCTTCTCTACGGAGCTTTACGAGTCGCTCTTCTCGGGCGGTGTGAATAACTCGCTTATCGACGCGATACAGAATACGTTTATCATCGCCATTGTCGCCGCTACGGTATCTACGCTCTTGGGTACAGTTGCTGCCATCGGCATCAACGACCTGCGTTACCGCAAACGCCGTGTGATAAACTTCGTAAACAACATTCCGATACTCAACCCCGACATCATCACGGGTATATCGCTCTTCCTGCTGTTCGTGTCGTTGGGTATCACTCAGGGCTATACCACCGTTATCCTCGCGCACATCGCCTTCTGTACTCCATACGTTGTGCTGAGCGTTATGCCGCGCCTTACGCAGATGAATCCCAACATCTACGAGGCGGCTCTTGACCTTGGTGCTACGCCTATGCAGGCTATGCGTCGTGTGATTATCCCCGAGATACGTCCAGGTATGATTTCGGGCTTTCTGCTGGCATTCACGCTCTCGATTGACGACTTCGCCGTAACAATCTTTACCAACGGCACAGATGGCTTGCAGACCCTCTCGACATATATCTATGCCGATGCCCGTAAGGGAGGTCTTACGCCCGAGCTACGCGCACTATCGACCATAATATTGGTGGTAGTATTGGTGCTACTTATCGTGGTAAACTTCCGCGCACGTCGCCAGGCAAAGCGCGCTGAGGAGCAGGCATTAACCCTAAAACGCTAAAAAGATGAGGCAATATTTCAAGATATTTATCGGTGCAGCACTGCTCACCACCGTAGCGCTATTAGGCATAGGATGCGGGGGCGAGGAGCGTGAGCAGATACTCAAAGTATATAACTGGGGCGACTACATCGACGAGGAGCTTCTTCCCGAGTTTGAAGAGTGGTACGAGGAGCAGACTGGCGAGAAGGTGCGTATCGTATATCAGACCTTCGACATAAATGAGGTTATGCTCGCCAAAATCGAAAATGGCGAGGCTGATTTCGATGTTGTATGCCCTTCGGAGTATATCGTCGAGCGTATGATGCGCAACGAGCTACTGCTGCCAATCATCACGCCCGAGTTCGAGGCGGAGATTAACGCCAAGGGTATCAACTACTTCGACTGCATATCGCCCTATATCAAAGAGCAGTTCTCGATGTTGGAGGCACCCGAGGGTCAAGACCCCAACGACTACGCCGTAGGCTATATGTGGGGTACTACGGGCATCCTCTACAATACCAAGTACGTGAGCGAGGAGGAGGCTCAGTCGTGGCAGTTGATGTTCGATAGACGCCTCAAAGATAAAATCTTTGTCAAGGACGCCTTCCGCGATGTCTATTCGCCGATACTCATCTACGCAAAGACACTCGAAGCGCGCAAAAGTGGCGAGCTGGGCGAGGATGAGATGCTCCCGATAGAGACCATCCGCGAGCTTATGTACGACTCGTCGGATAGCTCTATTGCACTTGTGGAGAGCTACCTCAAACAGATGAAAGACCTCGTAGCAGGCTGGGAGGCGGACTTCGGCAAGGAGATGATGACGCAGGAGAAGGCGTGGATAAACCTTATGTGGAGCGGCGATGCCGTATGGGCTATCGAGGAGGCTGCCGAGGTGGATGTAGAGCTTGCCTACGCTGTACCTAAGGAGGGAAGCGTGGTATGGTTCGATGGTTGGGTGATACCCAAGTACGCTGAGAACAGACGTGCTGCGCGCTACTTCATCGACTTTATGTGCAAACCCGAGAATGCTATTCGCAATATGGATGCCACGGGATATGTGAGCGTCATCACCACCGAGGAGGTATTAGAGGCTATGCGTGATGACGAGTTGGAGACGGTTTGCGACCTCAGCTACCTCTTTAAGCACAGCGACGGCACCCCCATCGAGGGCGCCGACAGCGTACATATCGACGATGTGTTGTACCCCGACCGCTCGGTTATCGAGCGCTGCGGCGTTATGCACGACTCGGGCGACCGCACCGACCGTATGCTTGAAATGTGGTCGAGAGTCAAGGGCGACAACCTCTCGGCGGGGATGCTCATAGGCATTATCGTATTCTTCTCGGTGCTGCTCATCTGGGGCGTGTGGCGCAAGATAGAGGCGTATCGCAAAAAACAGAGACACCTCAAACGCCGCCGCCACGAGCGTAAAACGGCAAAGTAGAGGTACGACAACGATTTACCTATTTATAACATATATAACTTCCTTAAACACAATTCAGTACAACGATGACAAGAAAGATTACTCTTCTGCTTGCCACCATTGCACTTGCAGTATCGGCGCAGGCATCAACCTTCAATTCTAAGACACAACCCACGCCCGAGGCTACCCTATTGCCCGAGGCAGACGCCTCGTTCGAGGCTGCCGAGGAGGAGGGACTGTTTTGGTGGGAGGCAGGGGCAAAGCTCACCTCTAACTACCTATGGCGCGGCTACGACCAGTCGTACTATGGCAACGTCTTCGACCCCGCCATTCAGCCCAGCGTAACGCTCGGTCTTGGAGCGTTCTACATCGACCTATGGTACAACTTCTCGACAATAAGCACCTATCAAGAGCTTGACCTCACGTTCGGCTTCGACTATAAGGGTCTCTCTGTTACCGTCTATGATGTATGGTGCGACTATGGCAAGGCATTCTGGCAGAACGACTTTCTCGATGACCAGAACCATAGCCTTACCGCTACTATCGAATACACCTTTTTTGACCGTCTGCGTCTGCACTGGGGGACCACGTTTCTCCACGCTGCCGACTGGCTGACCGAGGGTAAACGTGCTGGCAAGCGTGCCTTCTCGTCATACTTCGAGATTAGCTACCGACAGCCTATCAAGGAGCTGTTCGACATCAACATTACGGCGGGTGCTTCGCCGTGGACAGCACCTTTTTGGTGTGCAGGACCACGCATTATGGTCGATGGAGCCTACGAGTTGGACTTCGACAACATACCCAAGGGCTTCAACGTCACGAACCTCTCGGTAGTGCTTAGTCGTGAGTTTGAGGTGGGTGCCGCAACCATCCCTGTCGAGGTGGGCTACACCTATAACCCCACATCGCGCCGCCACTACGCCATTATTAATACGGGCTTCGCCTTCTAAGCGACCCTTTGACATAGGCACGTGCTACAAGAATTTAGCACGTTGCCACCTTCCCGACGACGAGGCAGTAACCTCCTTCTCAACGATACCTGTGAGGACATCTGCCGCGTCGTCGTGTCTATTGGCACGAAACAGACGACGGTAGGTCGTGAGGTGTGCATATAGCTCGGGCCAGCGCAGATTCCACCCTCGCGGAAAGCGTATGGTATGCAGCACCGTGGCAGAGTTCGAGAGTATGCGAGCCTCCTTATTGCCGCTCTGATGAAACCACTCGACACGCACCGCGGGTAGCTGGCGCTGCAAGGCACGGGCAAAGCCTCGACCACCATTGTTGCTCTCGACATAGGCTCGGCGAGTGTCGTTGGCCATAAACATCGACGCCACAAGACGCTCGGTATGCTCCATACTCTCTCTGGAATAGACCACATCGGTAACATATATCACGCCGTCGGTGTCGATTGCGTAGGCGATAGAGCATAGATAGTCATCACCCACGTCCGCCGTGTCGGTATAGCTGGCTCGCGCCACAATATCGCGGGGCAAGGTGTCGTACTCACGGAAGTTATCGCCATAGAGCAACCCCTCACGCGAGGCGGGATGTCCCTGATACATAGCCTCGAAGCGTACAGGGTCGAGCCTACGCTTCGCGAGCAACAACTCCGCGTTCTGCTGCTCGGGCCATAGCGCCTCGCCCTCCGCGCGGGGGTCGAGAGGTGTCGGCGGAGAGGCTTTCAGAGCCTCGAAGTTCAGATAGAGCCACTCGCCCCTCTGCACCGCATCAATATCCTCCATCGAGCGCATCACGCGGCACGGCTCGGTACGCATAAGCTGACCTATGAGGTCCTCCTCGTGCCAGCGCGTGAAGACCACCAACTCGCGCGAGTTGTTGTGCATACGTGTACGCACTACCGAGGTGTACCAGTCCCAGCAGTTGTCGCGCACGACGGGCGACTGCGCCTCCATAGCATCCTTGTATAGGTCGTCGAGGATGAAGCAATCGACACGGTTTCCCGTTAGCGACCCCTCCCTGCCGACAGATATAAGCTCGCCCTTACGTCCGATAATCTCTACCTCGTCCGAGGTGCGTATGTAGCCCAATGGCTTTGTGCCGCGCTTAATGGTCGTTTCGGGAAAGAGTGCCTCGTACTCGCGAGACTCGATGATACGCTGCACACGACGGTTGAACTTCGAGGCGAGAGTCCCCGAGTAGGAGGCGATGGCGATACGCATATCGGGGTCTAAGCCGAGCATATAGGCGGGCAGCAGTGTCGTAGCGCCAACACTCTTGCCGTGCTGCGGCGGCACGGAGACAATAAGTTTTCGTATGCGACCCTCGGCAAAGGCTTCGAGTACACGATAATAGGTCGCGTGAAAGGGTGTAAACTCCAAGAAGGGATATACCTCGCGCGAAAAGTCAATGAACGAGGTAGCGGTATCGTTTGATTTTGTACCACTCATATATTAAATATGTATAATGTTAGACTTATTTGTTGTCCTTTCGGACGGCAGCCCCTCTCGATGCAGAGAATGGGCTGCCAAAGAGCGGGGGATGAAGGCATCGCTTCAAAGATGGGATAAGCTCCCCCGCTGCTACCTTGCAAGATGTGAAGACCTGGGGCTAATCTAAGATTAGGGCTTTAAGCTCCGAAAAGGAGAAGTCGTTGAGCAGTTCCACGCTACCCTCGACGGTCGAGAACTCCCACCACACGGGGACAATATCGACAATGGCGGGATAGTTCTCGTCAGGCGCGGCAGTGCGCTCGCGCTCAATAATGAGCGAACATAGGAGCTTGCACTCAATGTCGCCGTGGGTGCAAAGTATCGCCCCCGAGAAGTACTCCTTTGAGCCAATCTCAGCCATCAGCCTATCGGCAATTTCAAGGTAAAGTTTAGATGAAATCTCATACATAGTTGATTTTTTGATAATTTTAAGGTAAAAAATTTGCAAACCCAAATAAATTGCTTAACTTTGTAGTGCAAATATATGTTCAATATTTGATTTTGTCAAGAGATTGGTACAAATATTTAATATAAATTTTCTTATATGGAGACCATAGGTTCACGTATGCGACTTATACGCAAACAGCTTGATATGACGCAAGAGCAGTTAGCTCAACGACTTGGCATCGGCAAGGCGGCTCTCTCGATGATAGAGACAGGCAAGGCTGGACTATCTATGCGCAACCGCAACATCTTAGTTCAAGATTTTAATGTTAATCCCGATTGGATTGAGACGGGCAAGGGTCGTATGTTTAACGCTGAGCCTAACCTTACTCCATATATGCACCGCACGGACAACTCTCTGCCGATGCAGAGCGTACCGCTCTACTCGATAGAGGGTACGGCGGGACTGGTACCGCTGTTTACGGAGCAGGCGGAGGTAAAACCCGTAAACTTCATACACATCCCCAACCTGCCGAAGTGCGATGGCGCGATATATGTCGTTGGCGACTCGATGTATCCGCTACTTAAAAGTGGCGACATCGTGCTTTACAAGCAGCTAAACAACGTCGAGGATCTCTTTTGGGGCGATATGTACCTTCTCTCGATAGACATCGACGGCGAGGAGTACATCACGGTAAAGTATGTGCAGAAGTCGGAACACGAGGGCTACGTAAAGCTCGTGAGCCAAAATCAACACCACGCCGACAAGGAGGTGGAGATAAGCCGAATACGCGCCATAGCACTTATAAAGGCGTCGGTGAGGATGCACACAATAGGATAGACATAGAGAGACAGAGTGGCACAAGCTACTCTGTCTCTGTTTATAGGAGGCTACCGACCCTACTCCGCAGGGCTTGACACCCTGCCGTTAGCACGATGTAGCAGCCACGCCGACTGCAATATCTTATTTTTCAGCAGAGGCTTATACTCGGGATTGTCGGCAAGAAACTTTTCGACCTCAGCCAGCGCCTCCTCCGAGCGCTGAGCGCCAAGCAGCGAGGATGCCCAACCGCTCGGGAAGAAGATGTCGCCTGTGCGCTGCACCTCCTCCAACTCCTCCAAGGCGGGACGTATGTAGCGCGTAGCATCGCCCTGCAACGGGTGCATAAGCAGGCTCAGTGCCGCCTCAGCCCACGGCTCGACACGGCGATTTTCGGCTTCGAGAAGCTCCTCGAAAAGGGCATCTCGGCTCTCGATAGCGGGGTTTACGGCACGCACTATATAGTCGAACTGACGACGACGGTCGGCGTGCGTGAGACGTGAACGTGTAGCCTCGACAATATGGTCGTAGCGTTCGGGATAGATAAGCGCAAGGCGGTAGGCAAGCCTCATATAGTCGAACTCGCTGAACTGCGCCACGCTCCACTGCTCCCACCTCTCGTAGAGCGTCTCGACAATCTCATCCTTACGCGCCACATCGACCAAAAGGCGCAGCAGTTGCAGACGACATATCGGCGAGGGGTGGTTAGCACTAAGCGCATAAACAGCATCCTCAGCCTCGGCACTCTCCAACGCCAACATAGGCATACGCAGATAATCGACTATCGTCGAGCGTATCAGCGTATTCGGCTCCGTAGGCAGCACCCCGAGCAACATATCGAGCCACGCCTCATCGTCGATAAGGCGATGCTGATAGTTCTCATAGAGCGCCATAAGTGCCGCCTGGCGCGCCACATCATCCTCAATGTCGGCAAGGTGCGACATCATCCACTGCATAGACGCATCATCCACGATAAAGTGTCCGTAGCCACGACCGTCGCTGTTTGGCACGATATAGCGCGTACCATCTGGAACATCAACAGCGACCACCCCACCACTCATATCGACCTCTACCTGCTCGATAGTATCGCCCACGGCGAGGCAGTTGAAGCGCTGCGGCCATAGTAGCCCCTGATTGGTGATGTCGTGCTGCTCGGCACGAAGCACACCGCCCTCTAACGAGAGGGTGATATGTGGCATACCTGCGCTATTTACCCAGGCGTGGCTAAATGTCGCAAGGTCCAAATCGGTGCGACTGTCGAGGATGGCAATAAGGTCCTCCCAACGTGCATTGCCATACGCATACGTGCTGAGATACTCACGAATACCCTCACGGAAGGCATCCTCGCCCATAAGCTCAACAAGTTTGAGCATCACCACGGGTGCCTTATTATATATTGTACGTCCGTAAATCAGCCCTGCATCGGCAAGGTTGCTAAGCGGCTGCTTTATCGCCGTGCGTCCTGCTGTGCGGTCATCCGAGAGGGCGGCAGCGGTGATGGTTTTAAGCCTATTAAGGTCGTGGTTGATGTCGCCGAACAGCGGCTCTACCATAAGCGAGGCGAAATAGTTGGCAAAGACCTCCTTGGTCCACACATCATCAAACCACGCCATTGTAACGTAGTCGCCAAACCACATATGCGCAGTCTCGTGGGCAATAAGCGAGGCACGTGCAAGCTCCTCATCGGGCGTTGGCAGCTGTCCGAGAAATATGCGGGTGTCGTTGTAGAGCGTCGCCCCCGTATGCTCCATACCTCCATATTGGAAGCCTGGCAAGATGATAAAATCGTACTTGGCAAAGGGGTAATCAATAGCGGTATAATCCTCTAACCACTCGATAGAGGCCGCCACCTGCTTGAAGATTGTAGGTAGCTGTGCCACGCGCTGAGGGTCTGTCTCGCGGTAGTAGGCACGAAGCCTATGTTCGCCATCGTCGTAGTCGCTGTAAAAGAACTCGCCCGCCACAAACGAGAAGAGATAGGTACTCAGCGGCTCGGTGCGATTGAAGCTCACGCTACGGCGACCATCGGCACAATGTTCTGCCGCCACCGACGTATTGGACACGGCGCACCACGCCTCGGGGAGCGTTAGCGAGAGCGTAAACTCGGCTTTGAGGTCGGGCTGGTCGAAGCAGGGGAAGAGCGTACGGGCGCGGTCAGGCACAAGCAACGTATAGAGGTAGTCGGGGTTGCGGTTGAGCGACTGGTTACCCGCCGTGAAGCTAACATATACCTCGTTGTCGCCCGCTACAATAGCCGACGGGGGTATTATGATATGCTCGTTGCGATACTCCCACTCTACCGAGAGGTCGTTCACGTACACCTGCTTAACGGCATCGACACCCTCTCTAAAATCGACAATTATCTCCTCGGCTCGCTCGACCGTAAAGCCTATGCGCACATCGCCCGACACCGCCTCGTGAAGATTCTGAGGAATATCGAAGTGCAGCACATAGCTTAGGTTATCAATCGTAGCCTTACGGTGTAGGGCAAGTGTCTCGGATACACCCTGCTCATATAGCTTGATGCTAGGAGTGTCGGTGGGCGTTGTAGTGCAGCCCGCAGCAAACATAATAAGCGGGCAGATTATTGCATATAGGTACTTCATAGTCTCGATTTTTGACAAATATACGAAGAACTTGCGTAAAAATGGCAGGATGAGGGTGAAATTTGATAAGTGGTTGGTACATATACCATTTTTGTGTTACCTCACCATATTGTTAAATTTGGCAGAAGGAGCCGTATATGGTGGGTATTAGAGAAAGAATTGCTACC
>JAFQAN010000028.1 GCA_017416915.1 Alistipes sp.
AAACTTGGCGGTTTTACACAAAACGAAGATTAGCAATCAGATGTCCACGATAGGTGTATATATCCACCACTGACATTGGCTCAGTGTGTGCTTATATATCATCCTGCGTGGGCTTTCTGTGTTGCTTATTCGTTTTGTAGGCAGCCAAGGCCTCGATGTTGGATAAGTTAATGCAGAAGCCTGCGCTTTTTTTATGGACTTATCTGGTAATAAGGAGTTGTTGGATAGATATTTGGTTGCCTTCTTCGCATCCCGCACAGCACCGCCTGAGGCTCTTGACCTCGCCAAGCGGTGGGCGCACGAAATTGCTCAAACTGACAAGATTGTAATTAGCGGTTTTCACTCTCCAATCGAGCGAGCTGTGCTTGATATACTCCTTGCCAATGGCTGTTCTGTTGTGGTCGCTCTGGGGCGTTCCCTATACCGCAAAATCCCAACACACTTGCAGGCTGCTTATGATAGCAATAGGGTGTTGTTTGTATCGTTCAGGGACTACTCACGCCCCTCATTCTCCAACTCTCAAACCCGTAATTGGCTCGCCACCAACCTCGCCTCGGAGGTTGTCTTCGCTCCATTCGACAATTCAAGTCAACTTTCAACGTTGCACTACACCATCTCTCGTTCAACACCCTGCACCATTCTAAAATAAAAATATGCCCACTCATCGTTGAATGATGCAGATAGTATTTATGGTCTGCTCACTATCTTTTTTAGGGGCAGGAGTGTAAAACAGGCGTAAAAAGGCTTATCAACGATTAACAACGATGCTTGCACAAACAAATATAGCACCCTCGCGGAGTGCTATATTAATCATTTATGATTGATTTAACTTGTTTATAATCAACTACTTATTTCCCGATGCAGAAAGTGGAGAAGATTGAGCGGAGGATGTCGTCGTTGGTAATCTCGCCCGTGATTTCGCCTAAGTGGTGCAGGATGCGGCGGATATCCTCGCTGAGAAGGTCCGAGGGAATATTGTTATCCATACCTCGGCGGGCGTCTGAAAGCGCCGCAGATGCCGAGTTTAGAGCTGCGTAGTGTCGCATATTCGAGACGACAATACTGCCCGCGTCAAGCGCCGAGGTGTCAATCGCCGAACGTAACTCCGTACGCAGAGCCTCTATGCCAATACCCAGTTTTGCTGAGATGCGTAGAGTGTTGTCCGCGGCTATATCATCAGTTGATGTAATGCTGTCTATCTTGTTGATAACACGTATGTAACGTTGCTCGTCGGTATGCTCTATATGCTCAAACTCGGGGCGATGGGCAGAGGCGATATGCAGTATTATATGTGCTTGTTCGCTGGCACGACGTGTGCGTTCGATGCCCATCTGTTCGAGCCTATCTGCCGTATTGCGAAGACCCGCCGTGTCGATAAAGCGGAAGCGTATGCCGTCGATAGTGGTGGTAGCCTCGATAGTGTCGCGTGTAGTGCCTGCTATATCCGACACCATAGCGCGGTCCTCTTCGACGAGGGCATTAAGAAGCGTACTCTTGCCGACATTAGGCTCGCCGATAATAGCCACCGAGACGCCATCTTTGAGGGCGTTGCCAAGCATAAACGAGTGGCGCAAGGTCTCAATCTTCGCCCCTACATCATCCAAGATTTGGCGTAGGGTAGTGCGGTCGGCAAACTCAACATCCTCCTCCGAGAAGTCGAGTTCCAATTCGAGCAAGGAGCATAATCTCAGCAGCCCATCGCGCAGAGCGCCAAGTTGTTCGGAGTAGCCGCCGCGCATCTGCGTAGTGGCGACCCTATGCGACCAGCGCGAGTCGGAAGCAATCATATCGGCAACAGCCTCAGCGCGGCTAAGGTCCATCTTGCCTGCTAAGAAGGCGCGGCGTGTGAACTCGCCCGCAGTGGCCATACGTGCGCCCTGCTCGATGCAGAGGCGCACTATCTCGCTAACGATATATTGTGAGCCGTGTGCTGTAATCTCAACACTATCATCGCCCGTATAGGAGTGTGGGGCGCGAAAGAGGGCTACAACCACATCATCTATAATGCGGTCGCCGTCGTTAATTGTTCCGTAGTGCAACGTATATCCCTTAGCCTCGGCGAGGCGTTTATGGGGGTTGCCGCTACGAAAGATGGCGTCGGCGATTGCTACTGCCTCCTTGCCACACATACGCACCACGACGACTGCTCCGCCCGTAGCGGTGGCAGGGGCGACGATAGTGGATGAGGTGTCGAAGATGTTACACATAGCACTCCTATTTAGGGCTTACGCGTATTCGCTGACCGATACTTAACGAGTTGGCATTCTTGATGTTGTTCCAACTCATTAGCTGCTTGACGCTACGACCATACCTCTTGGCAATAGCACCGAGCGTATCGCCCTTCTTGACGGTGTGGTACTTGGCGGGAGGGGCTTGCGCCTTCTTCTTCTCCAAGTTTGCTGGTACGATATACTCTTTCAGGTATGTAGAGTCCTTCGAGTGTATCATCTCCTCGTTGGCGAGGTAGTCCGATATGCGATCTACGGGTAGCGTGAGCGAGTAGCTCTTGCCCGTAGCGGGAATTATCGACATTGTATATTGCGGGTTGAGCATCTTCAATAGCTCGATGTCTATATCTATGGTCGATGATACCTGTTCGAGGTGCATTGGGCGGTTAATCATTATGGTATCTACCGCCAACGGCATAGGGGGCAGCGGATACTCGACGCCGTGTGCCTTATGGTATGCGAAGGCGTAGGTAGCGCCCATAAAGTAGGGTACATAGCCGCGTGTCTCGGCGGGAAGCTCCTCATATACATCCCAAAACGACCCCTTATACTCGCGTGGGTCTCCGCCTGAGCGGATGATGGCACGATTGACACTGCCAGGTCCGCAGTTATACGATGCTATGGCGAGCGTCCAATCGCCATACATATCGTACATATTCTTTAAGTAACGACACGCAGCACGTGTGGCTAACAGAGGGTTACAGCGTTCATCTACCAACGAGTTTATCTCCAAGCCGTAGCCCTTGCCTGTCGATGGCATAAACTGCCATAACCCCTTAGCTCCTGCACGTGAGGTTACCGTGGGGTTGAGTCCCGACTCGATAACCGCCATTGCTCGCAGCTCGACGGGAAGCCCAGCCTTGATAAGCTCCTCCTCAATCATCGGGAAGTAGAAGTAGGCGTAAGCCATTGTTGGTGCATACGACTTTGACGAGAAGCGCTCGATGGCGGCGCGTACCTCGTAGTTGTATTGCAGCGGCACGGGCGACATAAGTGCGTTAAGACGAGCGACATATATCGAGTCCATATTGTCCGTCTTTATCGCCGTGTCGATATGCTTCGAGGCGGCGAGGAACTCTTCGAAGTAGCGGTCGTAGCTCTCTTTGAGGTTTATCGTGTGCCACATCGCCAAGAGCGAGTCTATCTGCTCGGGGGTGTTAATCTTGCGCTTTGATGGCTTGCTGCTCTTTGTCGTACGCTTCGTGTCGTCCCCATCGACTATGGGGTTTGCTGCACGTGCAATGCTATCCTCGATAGCCTCGATTTGCTCACGGCTGGTATATTGCTTTTGACGACGATTGGGGCGCTTCGGTAGCTCAGCGGCAAAGCTTGGCAAAGCTAAACCTATAATTGCGATAATCATGGTTAAGTGTTTGAGTATTGGCTGCTTCATTATGTGGAGCGGTTGTTAGAATGTTAGGTTTAAGTTAAGCCCAATGGCGGGTTTCGAGCCTACGGGGGTATAGTCGAAATATGGCTCGATGTTCATCGATAGGTCGTCCGAGATGTCGTAGTCCTGCATATGAGCATCGACGTGGGCATCCATAATCTGCAAGAGATATACGCCCGCCGTGAGTATTATACATAGGTCTCGGTTACGGCGGTAGCTATCTTTGAGGTTTTTGAGGAACGTGGGGGTGTAGTTGCCTCGAAACTCATCGGGCGAGCCGTTGGGGTATTTATCGGGGTTTGCTTCGTAGTCGGCGCGTAGCGTATAGGCGGTCTTAAAGCGCTTATAGCCACGGTTGTTCCAGTCGATGGTGTATATGGTCGAGGCGAGACCGCCGATAACTATCGGCACACGCCAATAGCTCTTGTTGTATATCTGTCCCGCACCTGGGCAGATGCACGATAGGGTAGTCGCCTTTTTCACTTGCGACACCTCGTTGGTGGCGTAGTTAATGGCGGCATCGCCGATAAAGTAGATGTAGCTGGCGATGGCAATACCCGCGTATATCTGTCGTCGGGTGTTGCTACGTATCATTTTGGTCTGTATCTGGTCAAGCTCGGGGGTGCGCATATAGCCATTGTTCACAAGGTAGTCGTCGTACTCCCTCTTCAACGGCTTAAACCTCTTATTTTCGTAGATGAACATACCGAGCGACGCTCCGACGGTGGGGTATAGTATGCCGAGTTTCCAATACTGCTTATTATATATCTGTCCGAAGCCAGGCAGTGGCAACGACAGCCAACACATCTTCGACAGACCCATCGAGTCGCTGATAAAGGGCTTGCGCACCTCGCCATTCTTGTTGAGACGTATGCGACGTCCATCGGGGGCGATGCTGTCGCCACGGCTACGTGTGGTGGAGTCGCGCTTGATGCGAGCTGCTACAATGGCGCGGATGGAGTCACGGCTCTCGGTGGAGATATAGTCGTAACCCTCGTGGTCGATGGCGGCAACCGAGTCGATAAAGTGGAAGTATAGCGAGTCGCGGCGCGCAGCCGCCTCCGCCTGAGCCTTTAATAGCGCCGCAGAGTCGATAGGCACAAGACCTCCCTGGTTGATGGTGCGCACGTTGCCACGCAGACGCTCACGGTTAAGCTCCTGAGCATACGTCTCTTGGGCGATAGCAAACACTGCAATCGCCATTATGAGCAGGTATGTCATTCGTCGTAGGAGCATAATCACTATATCTCTAACGTGTTGGTACAACAATTTATTTTACGCGTTTGAGGCGGCTAATCAACTTTTCCACCTCCTTGTCGTTGGCACACTCGATGGTGATGCGGCTACCGCCCGTCTTGGTGCGCTTAATCGAGATATTCTCGGATAGCACACGCTCCAACTCCTCGACAAGGTGTGAATAGCTCTCGGGAAGCTCCTCGTTGTCGGCGCTACTGTCGGCGTGGGGTGCTTCGCTGAGCTTACGTGCAAGCTGCTCCATTTGGCGTACCGATAGCGCCTTTTTTATGCACCTCTTCAACGCTTTGAGCTGCATATCGGCATCCAACGCCGCAATAGCCTTGGCGTGTCCCATAGTTATAATACCCTCTTTAAGGGCGAGTTGCACCTCTGCGGGCAGCGACAGCAGACGCATATAGTTCGATACCGTCGAACGCTTCTTGCCCACCTTCTCTGCCATAGCCTCCTGAGTGAGTCCGCACTCGTCGATAAGGCGCTGCATACCCAATGCTATCTCTATGGCATTGAGGTCCTGACGCTGTATGTTCTCGACCAACGCCATAGCGTGTAGGTCCTCGTCCTCGACCTCGCGGATGTAGGCGGGTAGGTACTCGATGCCTACCATCTGTGCGGCTCGCCAGCGGCGCTCGCCACTTATGATGATGTACTTGTCGCCGCTACGACGCAGTGTGATGGGCTGTATGATGCCAAGCTCGGCGATAGAGGCTGCAAGCTCGCTGAGGCTCTCCTCGTCGAATTGTGTTCGGGGCTGCTGGGGGTTGGGCGCGATAAGGTTTATCGCCACCTCCGACATCTCTGCCATAGGTGTCGCCTGCTGCTGTGCATTTGTGCCAAACAGTGCGTCGAGACCTCTGCCCAAACCTCTCTTCTTCTGTGCTGTCATATATCGTTCGTTTATTTGTCGTTCTTTGTCTTGCGGTTGCGCTTCAAAAACTCGCGGGCTAAATTCAGATAGTTTATCGCGCCCGTTGCCGCTGCGTCGTAGAGCATTATAGGCTTGCCGTGTGATGGAGCTTCGCCGAGACGTATGTTACGCTGTATTATGGTCTCGTAGGCGAGGTCTGCGAAGTGTTCACGCACCTCCGCAGCCACCTGATTGTTGAGCTTGTTGCGCATATACATCGTAAGCACGAAGCCCTCGATTTGCAGTGCAGGGTTAAGGCGTGTCTTGACCATACGGATACTATTGAGCAGCTTGCTCAGACCCTCCAACGCGAGGTATTCGCACTGCACGGGGACCAACACCGAGTCGGCTGCCGTGAGGATGTTTACCGTGGTAAAGCCCAACGACGGCGAGCAGTCGATGAAGATGTAGTCGTAGCTGTCGCGTACCGAATCGACGATGCGTTTGATGATGTGGTGTGCATCCTCCATTGTCGCAAGCTCGGTATCTGCCGCCACGAGGTTTATAGATGAGGGCAACACCCATAGCTTCTTAATATCCTCGCTGTGCAGTATCACCTCCTCGGCACGTTTGTCGCCCACGATGCACTCGTAGATGCCTGGCAGGTTGATGTCGAAGCCCAACCCCGACGTGGCATTTGCCTGTGGGTCGGCGTCGATGAGTAGTACACGCTTGCCGAGCAATGCTACGTTTGCAGCGAGATTTATCGCTGTTGTGGTCTTGCCTACGCCACCTTTTTGATTTGCTAATGCGACAACTTTTGCCATCGTTACTTCGAGTTGTATTTATATAAATAAATCGGGCAAATTTAGTAAAATTTATCGGATTAAGGCGATAGTTTTTGAAAAATAACGTATCTTTGTTTGATTTTTGTCGCCGACGGCAGTTTGTGCTTCGTGAAAAAGGCGAATAGTGTCGAATAAATTGTGAAACTATGATGAAAACCATATTAAGAGTTGTCGCGGATATTGCCCTCTTTGCGATGATATATATACTTGTCTCGATACTTTCGGGGCTTCTGTTTGGTGCAGGTAGCGACTACCACTTTATGCTCACGATGCTTGTGAGTGTGGCTGTGGTGCTGGTCCTTACGGGTGCTTTGGAGCGTATTCGCTACCGTATTACGACGCCTATTATGGCACTACGCGACGGCTTTGATGCGAGAGCGATATTGTGGGGTGTGATATTTATGGTTGCCGTGTCGGTGGTAATATCCCCCTTAGAGGCGCTGTTGCCCGCCGATAGGCAGAGCCTGCCCGAGGGGGGATGGACGATGCTTACTGCGGTGGTCATCGCCCCTATTTTTGAGGAGCTTATCTTTCGCGGAAGACTCTATAACCTGCTGCGTCATAGCTGCTCGCCGAGCGTGGCTGTTGTGTTGTCAGCACTCCTCTTTGCTGTGGCTCACGGTAGTGTTATCGTTGGCATAAGTGCCTTTCTGTCAGGTGTTATATTTGGTTACTTCTACCTTTTGAAGAGGTCGATTATCGCGCCTATAATTCTGCATATCTGCAACAATGCAGTAGCCTATGCGCTCATCGTGCTGTCGTATCAAGATAAGAGCCTTCAAGAGCTTATCGGCACGTCGAATGGCTACTTCGTAATCTACGCGGCATCGCTGGTTGTCGCCGCCATCGGACTGATGCACCTTATCAAGACGCTCTATTGCGCCGACCATCCGAAAACCGAGCAGGTGGAGTAGTCAATAAATAGTTAGCGTTACGATACCCTCACAACACCCTCTCGTTAGAAAAACAAAACCGTCGCAGCGTAAAACTGCAACGGTCTGTTATTAAGATTGTGTGGTCGAGCCACCGCGAATTACAGCATCGCCTCAATCTTAGCTTTGAGCTGCTCCTTGGTAGCTGCGCCTACGTGCTTATCCACCTGCTTGCCATCTTTTAGGAAGATGATAGTGGGGATGTTGCGTACCATATACTGAGCAACGATGTCGTCGTTAGCATCAACATCGCACTTGCCGATAAGCACCTTACCCTCATACTCCGAAGCAAGCTCGTCGATGATAGGAGCTACCATACGGCAGGGACCACACCAAGTAGCCCAAAAGTCGATAACAACGGGCATACCCTTACCCATAATCTCATCGTAATTCTCTTTCTTAATCTCTAATGCCATAACTGTAAAAATTTTAATTGTTAATAATGTTGTAGTTTAAGTCGTTACTCTCCAAAAAACGTATCAGCTCATTGGTAATGTTTACCCTGAACTTCTTAGATACAAGCTTTATGCGAACGTCATCGGCATAGTCGTAGATGTTGAAGATGATGTTCGTCTTGCCCTTGTTGGCTGACAATACCTCATAAAGCATCTCTGTAAGTGGTGTCGATATTTCGCCAATACTCAGCTCGATACGTATCGACGTTATCTGCTCGGCGACATCGGCAAGGTGTTGTATTGCGTTTATCTTGAACTCCAACTCCTCAGGCTCACGGTAGGGGCGTGGCTGCACCTGACCGCTGATGAAGAGGAAGTTGTTCAGCTCAATATAGTTGCCAAACTTCTCATAGTCGCGGCTAAACAGCGTGAACTCGTGCTGCGTATTGTAGTCCTCGACGATGAAGCGCGCATAGCGACGACCATCCTTCGTCGTAAGCGGCGTTACGCTCGTTACCACGCCTGCCACATTTATCTTGCTGCCGTTCATACCGCTAAGGTCATCCAAGTCGCCCACCTCGACGTGGCACATCTTGTTGATGATGAAGTTGAAGCGGTCGAGCGGGTGTGCCGAGAGGTAGAGACCGATAACATCGCGCTCCTTGTTGAGCGTCGTCAGGTTGTTCCAGTCCTCGGCAACTGGGACGCGGGGCTGCTGTATGTTGCCACCCATATCGCCCATACCGAAGAGGCTCTGCTGTGCATTGTTGCGCTCCAACTGCACCCTCTGTCCGTAGCGAACAAGGGCATCGAGGAATACGACGCCGTTGTTGTCGTCGGCAAACAGACGCGAACGGTTAAAGTCGATAAGTGAGTCGAGAGCGCCTGCCAAGGCTATGCTCTCCAAGCACTTACGGTTGATTACCGAGTAGTTTATGCGCTCCACAAAGTCATATATCGACTTATAGGCTCCGTTGGCGTTACGCTCGTCGATAATTGCCCTTGATGCCGCCTCGCCGACACCACGGATGGCAGCAAGACCGAAGCGTATGTCGCCCTTCTTGTTGGTCGAGAACTTCACCTGCGACTCGTTCACGTCGGGACCAAGCACCGATATACCCATACTCTTGCACTCGGTCATATAGATGGTTACCTGCTTGATGTCGTTAAGGTTGCGGCTCAGCACCGTCGCCATATACTCCGAGGGGTAGTGTGCCTTGATATATGCTGTCTGGTACGCCACCCACGAGTAGCACGTGGCGTGAGACTTGTTGAAGGCGTACGACGCAAACTTCTCCCAATCGCCCCATATCTTCTCCAACACCGCCTCGTCGTGTCCGTTCGACTTACCGCCAGCGATAAACTTGGGTTTTAGCTCGTCCAGCTTCGACTTAATCTTCTTACCCATCGCCTTACGCAACGTGTCCGACTCGCCGCGCGTGAAGTTACCGAGCAGTCGCGAGAGGAGCATCACCTGCTCCTGATATACGGTAATGCCGTAGGTGTCCTTCAAATATCGCTCCATCACGGGGATATCATAGACTATGGGCTTGCGTCCGTGCTTACGGTCGATGAAGTCGGGAATGTAGTCCATCGGTCCTGGTCGATAGAGCGCGTTCATCGCGATAAGGTCCTCGAAGGTCGAGGGCTGCAACTCGCGCAGATACTTCTGCATACCTGGCGACTCGAACTGGAAGGTGCCGACGGTGCGACCATCGCAGTAGAGCTTGTACGTCTTTTTATCGTCGATAGGTATATTGTCGATGTCTATCTCTACGCCGTGGGTCTGCTTTACTGTCTCGCAGGCATCCTTAATAATCGAGAGGGTCTTCAAGCCGAGGAAGTCCATCTTGATAAGTCCCGTATCCTCGATTACCGAGCCTTCGTACTGCGTTACGAGCATCTTCTCGCCCGTCTCCTTGTCGTCGGCAGTGCTTACAGGCACCCAGTCGGTGATGTCGTCGCGGCAGATGATGGTGCCGCAGGCGTGAACACCCGTGCCACGGACATTGCCTTCAAGCATCTTGGCATACTTTATCGTGTCGCGCATAACGGGGTCGTCCGACTCCTCGGCAGCCTTCAACTCGGGTACCGCCATAATGGCGTTTTTGAGGTTTATTTTCAGCTGCTTATCCTTGTCGTTAGGGTCGTTTATGCGGTCTGGTACCCACTTGCACAGCTGGTTTGCCTGTGCCAAAGGGAGCTTCTGCACACGTGCGACATCTTTGAGCGCCATCTTGGTCGCCATAGTGCCATAGGTGATGATGTGCGCCACCTTCTCCTTGCCATACTTCTGCGTTACCCAGTTAAGCACACGACCGCGACCATCGTCGTCGAAGTCGATGTCGATATCGGGCAACGATATACGGTCGGGGTTGAGGAAGCGCTCAAACAGAAGGTCGTAGGCGATAGGGTCAATCTGCGTTATACCCAAGCAGTAGGCCACAGCCGAGCCTGCCGCCGAGCCACGTCCTGGACCTACCGAGACGTCGAGTTCTTCGCGGGCGGCGCGTATGAAATCTTGGACGATAAGGAAGTAACCAGGGAAGCCCATCGTCTTCATTATGTGCAGCTCGAACTTCAAGCGTGTGCGAGTCTCCTCGGACATATTCTCGCCGTAGCGCCTCTTAGCACCCTCCATAGCGAGGTGGGCGAGGTAGTCGGCTTCGAGCTTTATGCGGTATAGCTTGTCGTAGCCTCCGAGCTTCTCAATCTTCTTTTCTGCCTCCTCGTCGCTCATCACCACATTGCCGTTCTCGTCGCGCGTAAACTCGTCGAAGAGGTCCTTCTCGCTATACTTCTGACGATATAGCTCCTCGGTGCCAAACTCCTCGGGAATGGCGTAGGTCGGCATAATCGGGGCGTGGTCGATAGAGTATGGCTCGACCTTGTTTAGTACCTCTACGGTGTTGTGTAGCGCCTCGGGAACATCGCTAAATATCGCCGCCATCTCTGCCGTGGTTTTAAGCCACTCCTGCTTCGAGTAGAGCATACGCTTTGGGTCGTCGAGGTCCTTGCCCGTACCCAAGCAAATAAGGCGGTCGTGAGCCTCGGCGTGTTCCTCATCGACGAAGTGTACGTCGTTGGTACATACCAACTTTACGTCGTATTTCTTCGAGTACTGCATTAGGTACTCGTTTACCTTCAACTGCTCGTAGTATGCCTCGTGGTTGGCGCGCTCGACGGTGGCCTTGTGGAGCTGCAACTCCAAGTAGTAGTCATCGCCAAATAGCTCTTTATACCACCGTACAGCCTCCTCTGCTGCGTCGAATTGCCCAGCGCGGATGTGTCGTGGCACCTCGCCACCGATACACGCCGAGCAGCATATAAGCCCCTCGTGATACCTCTCCAACTCGACACGGTCGGTACGCGGACGCATATAGAAACCCTCGGTATAGCCCTTCGAGACTATCTTGATAAGGTTTTTGTATCCCTGCATATTCTTCGCAAGAAGTATGAGGTGGTAGCCGCTCTGGTCCTCCTTGCCCTCCTTGTTGAATAGGCGGCGGCGCGCCACATATACCTCGCAGCCGATGATGCCCTTGAAGTCCGCCTTGGGAAGTGCGTCGAGAGCCACACGTGCCTTCGCCAATGCCTCTTGCACATCGTCGCCCTTCTCCTCGTCCGTGGCTGTGCCACTCTCCAAACGCTCGATAAGGGCTTGGGCATCCTTAATCTTCTTCTTGCGTTCCGAGTTTTTCTTCGATATGTAGTTGAAGAACTCCTTGACACCAAACATATTACCGTGGTCGGTAAGCGCAATACCAGGCATACCGTCGGCAATGGCCTTATCGACAAGTTTTTGGATACTTGCCTGACCATCCAACAGCGAGTATTGGCTGTGAACGTGTAGGTGTACGAAGCTCTGCATAGCGTTCAAAAATCAATGGTATTATTCCGTGGACAAATATACGTAATATTTCTTGTATTTTTTGGTATAAAACATACGAAAATTAAGAAAAATTTTCGTACCTTTACCTCAAACCTCGTGAGTATGGACGAAAACAATTCTAATGGCGATAGGTTGGTCGTTCTCAGAAGCTACGACAACCCGTTACAGGCGCAGATTGCAAAGTCGGTTTTGGATAGCGCTGCGATATTCTGTGTGCTACACGATGACTATATGTCGTCGATATATTCTTCGGGCGCTTTTCCTGTGAGACTGATGGTGCGTGAGCAGGACTTAGAGAGTGCCGAGAGCCTGCTTCTTATTGAGCATTAACTCTTAACGACGGATAACTTGCGTTCCGTCAAAGCTACCTATTCCATATCTGCCACGATGCCTCGGCTTGTGCATATAGCATAAGTTTTCCACCTACGACCGTGGCACCCTGCTCTGCCGCGCGCTGCATAAATAGCGTGGGGTCGGGGTTATATACCAGGTCGAATACGGAGTGCTGTAAAGTGATTGCCGCATAGTCGATTTGTGGCAGGGTCTCCACGTTGGGATACATCCCAAGAGGGGTGGTGTTGATGATAAGGTGGTGTGAGGCTATATCATCGGGCGAGAGGTTGTCGTATGTTGTGTCGCCCCGCTCTGCGCTACGTGATACTGTAAGATACTCTATTTGTCGGCGGCGTAACACATACTCCACAGCCTTTGCTGCTCCACCCGTACCAAGAATAATGGCGCGGTGGCTGGGTGCGATATTAAGCCTATCGAGTGTCGCCTCTATGCCTATGATGTCGGTGTTGTAGCCTTTACGCCTGCCACCCTTTATGGCGATGCAGTTCACAGCACCCACAGCCCTTGCCTCTTCCGACATAGAGTCTAAGTAGGGTAGTACGCTCTCTTTGTAAGGTATGGTTACATTTAGTCCACAGAGACTCTCTTCGCTCTCAATAAGCGCATTAAGCTCTGTTATATCACGTAGCTCGTAAAGTGCATACTGAGCCTCTATGCCCTCCGTGGCGAACTTTCGGGTGAAGTACTCCTTCGAGAACGAGTGCGACAGCGAACGCCCTATAAGTCCGTAGCGTCGCATTGCGTCTGCTCCTCGAATGGTATAACCTCCTCGGTGGTCTGCTCTGCCGTGGTCTCTGAGGTCGCCACCGTCTCAACCTCGGTCATAGTGCTTAGCTCTGCGGTCTCACTCTCCGTCTTAGGCTCGTCGCCACCGATAAGCCAAAAGGCTAAGAGTGTGAAGCCTATGAGCATTACCGCCAACAGCGTAGCCAACAGGTTGAAGTACTTGTCGATAAAGCTCTTGATGGGCGCTCCGAACTTCCAGATGAGCCAGCCGATAAGGAAGAAACGCATACCGCGCGCAACTACCGAGGCGAGCATAAACATCACAAAGTTGATGTCGCACATACCGCCCGCGATTGTGAAAATCTTGAACGGCAGTGGCGTGAAGCCAGCGGTAAAGACAATCATAAAGTTGTACTTGTCGTATAACTCGCCTACATTGTTGAACGTATCGACGCTAAATACGTGGTCATAGAAGAACTGGGCGATAGATGTGGGGTCGCCCGCAGGTGTTATCCACAGGAAGTGTCCTATGCCGTAGGCAAGTGCGGCACCCAATACCGAGCCGAGAAGACATATCGACGCGAAGCGGAATGAGCGCTTCGTGGCACCCAAGCAGAGTGCGATGAGTAGAATGTCGGGTGGTAGAGGAAACCAACTCGCCTCAAAGAGCGCCATAAAGAATAGCGCCAACCATCCCCATTTGCTATCACTCCACGATAGTACCCAGTTATATAATCTCTTAATCATCTTGCTTTCTGTTGAAAAGTTAAAAATCGACGCAAATTTACAACATTTACTCGAAATCGACAACTATTCCTCCGCCAATGACCAAATTATTTCTATAAAAGACCAATGGCTGACCCTTTGCTGGCGCCCACGCACCGCCATCTACGAAGACTTTGTAGCCCGTGAGGTGTGGCGATACTCGCACATAGGCCTCAGGGTTGCGTCCAATGCCACGTATCTTGACCGTTATGTCGTCGGCGTTTAACAGCTCCTCGGTATTGACTATTGTGCAGTGGTCGATATAAAGCGTTGATTTATATAATTCGCTGTTAGAGCCTACAATCAGCGTGTTACTATCAGCCTCAATATCTACCACACGCATCCCCTCGCTGATGCCGTTGCCGCGTCGCTGACCGATTGTGTATAGCGCTATGCCGTCGTGCTTGCCGACAATCTCTCCTTGGCGGTTGCGCACCTCTCCCGACACAATAGAAGACCCCTCCGAGCGTAGGAAGTCGCCATAGGGTTGCCCTTTGAGGAAGCAGATGCCCATACTCTCGCTACGATTGTCGAAGCGCTCGCGTATCTGCTCCTTAACCACGCTGCCCATAGGCGTTAGGGCGCGCCGCAGGGTCGCTTGCGACAATCCCCACAGATAGTACGATTGGTCTTTTGCGAGGTCGGCACCCTTCGCAACATATAGGTAGTCGCCCCGACGCTCTATGTTGAAGTAGTGTCCCGTGGCTATATGGTCGATATTCAGCTCGTCAGATAGTTGTGCGAGTATTCGCCACTTGATATGCGTGTTACACCGTGTGCAGGGTGCTGGGGTACGTCCCGCTAAGTATTCGCTTGTGAAGTAGTCGACAACCTCTCTTCTGAACTCCTTCTGAGCGTCGTAGCTACGCCACTCGATGCCTATGCGTTCGGCAGCCTCACGGGCATAACGAAGCATACTCTCATCGCCAAACGTGTCGATTGTAAGAGCTATCACACGATAGCCCTCCGATAGTAGCCTTTCTGCCGCCGTAGAGCTATCCATACCGCCACTAAAACCGAGTAATACACCCTCTTTTACCATAAAACTAACTGCTCTCTAATTAAAAACAGAAGAGGTCGCCCCTAACTATGACGACCTCTTCGCGCTCTCTACAACTCGTTAAACTCTTCGTCCACCGAATTGTCGTTTTGCAAGAAGTACTCGGGCTTCTTCTCTTTGACATAATCAATCATCTCGGCTATGCCCTCTATAAACTTTCCGAAGTCCTCCTTGTAGAGGTACATCTGGTGTCGTGAGTACGAAGCCGAGCCATCGGGGGCAATCTTCTTGCGCGACTCGGTAATGGTGATAAAGTAGTCGTTAGCTCGCGTAGCCTTAACATCGAAGAAGTATGTTCGCTTGCCAGCACGCACAGCCTTAGTGTAGATCTGCTCGCCATAGTCGTCATGTTCGCGACGAGGCACGAAATCTGAAGCCATAAATTTAGGTAAAAGTTTTAAGGTTTAGTTTTGTGTAACGAAGATAGCAAATATTTGTCGATTATCCAAATATTTGTCCTTAAAACCTTATTTTAATGAGTGAAGTATCTTTATTTGTTCAGCGTCATTATGGGCTATCTCTATGGCTCTCATCAATATAGCATCGTGGCTGCGATTATAAATATATTTATATGCTCCACGGTGTATATCCTCGCCGATATTGGCTTTTAGCAACAACCGCAGCATCGCCTCGTCGTCTTCGGTGCTGGGCGCTGTCGTTGCGCGCTCGTTCAGTAGCCTAAGCATATAATTATAGGTATAGTCGTCAATAGTGAAGCCCTCGTCGAAGGCTTTGATTGTGGGGTAGCAATCTCTGAGGCTCTCGATGTCGTGTCTGTCGTAGAAGTGTACGACGGCATCGCCTATGGCTCGGCACATTATGGCAGAGCTTACCACAGGGCTGAGCGCTGCTGTGTCGCGGGCGATGTAGAGGTCGGGATTTATGCCGCCACCGCCATACACCGTGCGTCGATTGTTGAGCGTGAGGTAGGTCAGCGAGTCGGGGTGCGATAGCGTATCTAAGCGCGTAAAACGCATCGTATCACGATAGTAGCTATCGCGGTCGCCAATGGTGTAGGGTCGCTGAATAAGACGTCCCGAGGGGGTCTTGTACTTAGATGTGGTTAGACGTATGGCACTGCCGTCGCCCAACTCCATCTGTCGCTGCACCAAGCCCTTGCCAAAGCTCGTGCGACCGATGATAACGCCCCTGTCGTGGTCCTGAATAGCGCCCGCAAATATCTCGCTTGCCGACGCTGTATTCTCGTCGATAAGCACAATAAGGGGCATATTGCGCAATGCCCCATTGGTCGTGGCGTTGTAGTCGAGGGTCTTGCCGCCGCGCTCCTCGGTGGAGACAATAATTTCGCCCTTGCGCATAAATAGAGATGTTGTGTTTAGCGCAGCTTGCAGTGAGCCTCCGCCATTGCCTCGAAGGTCCACGATAAGACATTTGACGTCGTCTAATGGCTTGATGTTGCGCAAGAACTCCTCCGCTGTACTCTTGGCAAAGGTACTGATGGCGATGTATCCAACCTCGTCGCTTAGGTGTATCGCCGAGCTAATGGGACTTACATCGACAATGTCCCTCGCAAGCTCTACATACACTCTCTCTGCCACGCCACGACGTACAATGCCGAGCGATAGTTTGCTACCCTTAGCGCCCCGTAGGGTGTTTTGCACCTCGTCGGACGTGAGACCCACTAACGAGACGCCATCTGCCGACACTATACGGTCGTTCTTGCGTATGCCAGCACGTTCGGCAGGGCCACCCTCGATGGTTGAGTTTACTACCAACGTGTCGTTGAGCTGCTGGTAGCGTATTCCCACACCCGAGAACTTGCCGTCAAGGGCTTCGCGTGTCTTACGCATATCCTCAGCAGAGATATACACTGAGTGCGGGTCTAACTCGGCAAGGGTAGCGGTGATTGCTGCCTCGACAAGGTTGTCTAATGGGATGTCATCAACATAGTTGTTGCTGATTTGCTGATATACGAAGTTTAGCTTTTGTAATTGTTTAGTCTTACTCGTGTTGTGCTGGGCATATACACCAACACTTAACATCATAAAACCCACAATTATCAAAAGCCTTCGTAACATATACGCCTGTTTTACAGGTTAAAACATCGTAGCAAGTGCATCGAACGCCACCTCGCGCTGTTCGCCCGTAGCCATATCCTTAACGAGTACGACGCCACGTTCGCGCTCCTCCGAGCCGAGGATAACTACATAAGGTATGCCACGGCGGTTGGCAAACTCCATCTGCTTCTTCATCTTGCCGCTGTCGGGGTATATCTCCGCGGCGACGCCGTGGTTGCGAAGCTCGCCTACAAGACGCATCGCCACACTCTGCTCCTCCGAGCCGAAGTTGCAAAATAGCACCTTTGTTGAGCAGCCAATCTCCTCTGGGAAGAGGTTAAGACCGAGCATAACATCATAGATGCGGTCGGCACCAAACGAGATACCCACACCCGACATACCAGGCATACCGAATATGCCCGTGAGGTCATCGTAACGACCACCGCCAGAGATAGAGCCTATGGCAAAGTCATTTGCCTTGACCTCGAAGATAGCACCCGTGTAGTAGTTAAGGCCGCGCGCCAACGAGAGGTCGAGTTCGGGAGTCAGCTCAATGCCTAAGGCTGCTACGTGGTCGAAGATGGTGCGCATCTCCTCGATGCCCTTTAAGCCTGTCTCCGACGAGCCTATTACCTCGCTCAATTTGTTGAGCTTTTCGTCGTTAGTGCCGCTTAGTTCGAGTATAGGTTGAAGTTTCGATATTGCCTCGTCGTCAATGCCGCGCTCCGCAAGCTCTGCCTTCACGTTGTCTAAGCCAATCTTGTCGAGCTTGTCGATAGCCACCGTGATATCTATCATCTTGTCGGCGTGTCCAATGCTCTGGGCAATGCCAAACAGGATTTTACGGTTGTTCATTTTAAGTGTTACCGAGATACCCAACTTCTTGAACACTCGCGATACTATGTCCACCAACTCAACCTCGTTGAGCAGCGACTTCGAGCCGATAACATCGACGTCGCACTGGTAGAACTCGCGGTAACGACCCTTCTGAGGGCGGTCGGCGCGCCATACTGGCTGTATTTGGTAGCGCTTAAACGGAAAAACTATCTCGTTCTGATGCTGTACGACATAGCGGGCAAAGGGTACGGTAAGGTCGTAGCGCAGACCCTTCTCCGAGATTTTTGAGGCTTGACGCAGCTCCTCGTCGCTTAGCTTAGCACCATAGTCGCCCGAGTTGAGTATCTTGAAGAGCAGCTTGTCGCCCTCGTCGCCATACTTGCCGAGCAGCGTCGATAGATTCTCCATTGATGGAGTCTCCAACGGTGCGTAGCCAAAGAGACGAAAGACGCTCTTGATGGTGTCAAAGATATATGTACGGCGCATCATCTCCTCGGGAGAGAAGTCGCGCGTTCCCTTTGGGATGCTTGGTTTCTGTGCCATTTACTATGCGTTTATTGTTCTGCTAAAAGTTTCTTGTACTTAACACGCTTGGGGGTAGTGTCCTCGCCCTGAGCCCTCTTCCACGCCTCGTACTCCGAGTATGAGCCCTCGTAGAAGACAACCTTTGAATCGCCCTCGAACGAGAGGATGTGCGTAGCGATACGGTCCAAGAACCAACGGTCGTGCGAGATAACTACGGCACAGCCTGCAAAGTTTTCGAGACCCTCCTCCAATGCACGGAGCGTATTGACATCAATGTCGTTGGTCGGCTCGTCAAGCAGCAGCACGTTGCCCTGCTCTTTCAGTGCCAAGGCTAAGTGCAGGCGGTTACGCTCACCACCCGACAATACGCCGCACTTCTTCTCCTGGTCGGCGCCGTTGAAGTTGAAGCGACCAACGTATGCACGTGCGGGTACCTGTCGGTTGCCAAGCTGTATAAGGTCGCTATTCTGCGAGATAACCTCATATACGGTCTTGTCGGGGTCGATTGACTTGTGCTGCTGATCGACATACGCCAGTTTGACGGTGGGACCCACACGGAAGCTGCCCGACGTAGGCTCTTCGAGACCCATAATCATACGGAATAGGGTGGTCTTACCCGTGCCGTTAGCGCCGATGACACCCACGATGCCCGCAGGGGGTAGCGAGAACTCCAAGTTCTCATACAGTACCCTGTCGCCAAATGCCTTAGATACGCCCTGTGCCTCGATTACAACATCGCCCAAGCGGGGACCGTTGGGGATGTAAATTTCGAGCTTCTCCTCGCGCTCCTTGGTGTCGGCATTCATCAGCTTGTCGTAAGCCGACAGACGCGCCTTTGACTTGGCGTGGCGTCCCGAGGGCGACATACGCACCCACTCCAACTCGCGTTCGAGGGTCTTGCGACGCTTGCTCTCCTGCTTCTCCTCCATCGCCATACGCTGAGTCTTCTGCTCCAACCATCCCGAGTAGTTGCCCTTCCACGGAATACCCTCGCCACGGTCAAGCTCCAATATCCAGCCTGCTACGTTGTCGAGGAAGTAACGGTCGTGCGTAACGGCAATGACCGTACCCTTGTACTGCTGCAAGTGCTGCTCCAACCAGTCGATACTCTCGGCGTCGAGGTGGTTGGTAGGCTCATCGAGGAGCAGTACGTCGGGCTGCTGCAACAACAGACGGCACAATGCTACACGGCGACGCTCACCACCCGACAATACGCTGACCTTCTGGTCGGGGTCGGGGCAGCGCAGAGCATCCATAGCGCGCTCCAAGACGCTGTCAAGCTCCCAGCCGTTTACTTGGTCAATCTTCTCGTAAAGCTCGCCCTGACGCTCGATAAGACGTGCCATCTCATCGTCATCCATAGGCTCACAGAGCTTCATATTTATATCCTCGTACTCTTTGAGTAGCGCCACGGTAGCGGCTGCACCCTCCTCGACAATCTCCTTGACGGTCTTGTCGGGGTCGAGCTGCGGCTCCTGCTCCAAGTAGCCTACCGTGTAGCCAGGAGAGAATACCACCTCGCCCTGAAAGCTCTTGTCGATACCTGCGATAATCTTCATAAGGGTAGATTTACCCGAGCCGTTAAGACCGATGATACCAATCTTCGCGCCATAGAAGAACGAAAGGTAGATGTTGTTCAAAATCTTCTTGTTGTTGTTTAGCACCTTGCTAACACCAACCATCGAAAATATTATCTTCTCGTCTGCCATATTGTGATTTTGTTTGATTATTTCGTTAATAGCTGTTTAATCGGACAAATATAGTGCTTTTTTTCGAGAATTAAAAATTCTCGCACACAACCTCTCTACTTTGGCGTTGGTTTTGCACGTAGTGGTGCGTCAATTAAATCTTATAACGCTATGAGAAACACACTTAAAGGTACACTTACCGAGGAGAATTTATTGAAGGCTTTCGCTGGCGAGAGTCAGGCGCGTAACCGCTACAACTTCTTCGCATCGCAAGCCTCGAAGGAGGGTTACGAGCAGATTGCTGCCGTCTTTAATACTACGGCGGACCAAGAACGAGAACACGCCAAGCGCTTCTTCAAATATTTGGAGGGCGGAATGGCTGTTATCCACAACGCCGCATATCCTGCGGGCATTATAGGCACTACTGAGCAGAATCTGCTTGCTGCTGCCGAGGGCGAACACGAGGAGTGGGAGACGCTCTATTCGCAATTTGCGGAGGTGGCACGTGGCGAGGGCTTCCAGAAGGTGGCGGCGACATTTCGCTTTGTTTCGGAGGTGGAGCGAGAACACGAACGTCGCTACCTCAAACTGTTGAGCCGCATCACCGATGGCGACTTTTTCAGACGCGACGAAGAGCTATGGTGGCAGTGTCGCAACTGCGGATACATCATCCGCGCTAAGGAGGCACCGAAGCTCTGCCCATCGTGCGAACACGAGCAGAAGTGGTTTGAGCCTATGTGCGACAACTATTAGCAGCTTGCGACGCTCTCTATAATGGGTGCCTATCGGGTTTTATAAGCCTCGGCGGCACCCAACTTTATTGATGTAGGCTCTAAAAACGCGCAATTGGCAAACAAATTGAAGCAGCCGATGTATGAGAATGTCGCTAAACAATATTATGGGTATAGGCTTCGCCGTGATGTCATCGGCGAGTTTTGGACTAATACCACTATTTTCGATTCCGTTGCTTTCGGCAGGGTTGAACTCGCAGACGATATTATGTTATCGTTTCTTAGTTGCAACGCTGATAATGGCTGTGGTTATGTTAGTTACACGACGTAGCTTTAAGCTGCAAGCGAGGTTGGTATTTACAGTATTCTCGCTTTCAGCTCTTTATGCGGCAACAGCTATACTGCTTTTGGCGAGTTATAAGGATATTCCGAGTGGCGTTACCACCACCATACACTTCCTCTATCCGCTGGCTGTTACAGTTGTAATGTCTATCATATATGGCGAAAAAACGACCATTACGACATACCTTGCCGTCTTAGTCTCGTTGCTTGGTGTGGCGCTGCTTGCCTGGGGCAACCACGATGCTCAGCACTTCCGACGTGGTGTTATGCTCGCTCTGATGACCGTGGTCTGTTACGCCGCCTACATTATAGCCATTATGAAGAGTCGTGCTGCGGAGATTGACACGCTTGTATTGACCTTCTACGTGCTGCTATTTGGAACGATACTCTTCTTTGTATATGCCCTGCTTACCACTGGCATCGAGGCAATACATCAACCAGCAGGGTGGCGCGATGTGGTGATGTTGGCACTTGTCTGCACCGTCCTATCGGACCTTACGCTGATTAAGGCTATCAAGTGTATAGGCTCGACACTTACGTCGATACTTGGCTCGATGGAGCCTTTGACGGCGGTGGTTGTTGGAGTGTTCTATTTTGACGAACACTTTGATATATCGAGCATTGTGGGACTTATATTAATCATTATCTCGGTAGTGCTTGTCATTGCACAGACCTCAAAACAACAGAGGATGTATCACTAAGATACACCCTCTGCAACTAACACTTATATATCAATGCATACTACATTGCCACCTGTACGTAGTCGTTTAACTTCTCTTCGGGAATATTGCCCGATATAACCGTTACGACGCCGTTTTCTGCCTGCTTAACTATGGCGATTATGTCAGTTACTACGCCCTGAGCCTTTATTGTGTAGATTATGGCGCTCACCTCGTTAGAGTCGGTTTTTATCATTGGCTCAATGTTGTATCTGCCCATTATCGCTGTTGCCTCGTCGAATATCTCCGAGCTTGCTGCGGCGTTTGTCGAGGCGATAACGTCTATGGAGGTGATAAGGTCTGCCTCCTCCTTCAAGATAGTTTTGAGCATATCTGCTTCGAGGTGCGTTACCGTAACATCGTTTGTGAGGTAGTGCTTTGTACCTAAGGCTCTAAGCTCGGGCAACTGAGCAGAGGCGCATATTGGCAAACAAATCAAAATAAGTGCAATAAAGCGTTTCATATCAAGTGATTTTTATTTAGTTAAAACGAAATTATCTTTCCAACATCTTGCAGCTGAATATTGCTTCCTGCGAGCCTTACGCATACACCCTGGGTACTGCTCGACGTGTATATGAGCAGCTGCTCGACCTCTCCGTTTGAGAGTTTGCGGGTGTATATTTTTACGCGGTTGTCGTCGTTGTTTACCGACATCATCAACTTGTAGGCGCTCTCGGTTATCTTTGCGATGTCGTCCGAAAATTCGCTCAGTAGGTTGCTGTTTTCGACGTGTATTGCCTCCATACGAGATATGCTCTCCTCCACGCCCATCGACTTTAATATATCGCCCGACAGCTCAATGATTGTTACCCCGTCGTACTTCGAATACTTGGACATAAGTCCCTCGAAAGAGTCTCTGTTCTGCGCCAAAGCGCAAAGTGGTAAACAGATAGCTATTAGTAATATAAACCGTTTCATATCAATCAATTTTTAGAACCATATACCAGCGCCTGCCGAGAGTCTATGCCCCTTGATATTCACTTCGCTCTTGTAGAAGTTCATCGGCGAGTAATTGACAAATGCGTAGAGTCTCTTCCAGCCTATTCGCCCCGTTATGCCGACCTGTATGGGGTTGAGAGGCATCGTACCTTCGATAGAGTGTCGTGGCTTTTTGTATTCGAGCGTGGAACAGAGTAGTACATCGAAATTGACACCAACGCCTACGAAGAAGTTACGCGCAATATTGAGGTTGAAGATTGCAGGAATGTGCATATAGGTTGTCCTTAGCTTCGACTTCTTGGTTGTGGGGTCAAGTGCCACGGGTTGTAGCTTGCCATCGGCGTACTCTAACGACACGTCGTTGTTGAGCGAGTAGTTCTCTGCCGTGATGCCAAAGCCTAAATCAAATGTGAGCAGCCTGTTTCTTGTAATAGAGGCATTTAGCGTGAATATATTTGTCGTTAGGCATATCGACTTATGGTTGATGAAGCCGATGAGGTTTGCCTCTTCGCCTGAGTATCCGACATAATCGGTGCCTACGAGGTAGTTACCGCCAAGCTCCACCGCTGCAAGATGGTTGTAGTTAGGGGCGTTGATACCCACTATGCCGAAATGTACGCGCCGCGAACGCGTCGTATAGACGCTCTTTGAAGAGGGCTTGCTGCTACTCTGCTTGTCGCCACGAATGAGAAATTCGTAGCCGTTGAGCATTAGTGATAACCCGCCATCCTCGGCAGAGATGCTATTCTCTCCATCGTTGCCTATGTTGATTACTTGGCTATTTGCCTCTGTTCTCTCTTGTGCCGATAGGCTGACGGTTAAGCATAGCAAGATTGCTAAAAGGGGTATTCGTTTCATATTAAACTACTATTAATGTTTATGTTTAGTTGTCGTTATCTACTCGCTGTGGGCAAGATGTTTACGTTGTTTATACACTCCATTGCAAATTGTAAGTCGCCAGCAACGCCACCCAATATCTCATCGACCTCGGCACGAGCCACAAGGCTATCATCCACCCTCACTCCATCTTTGTAGCAGATGATACCCGCCTCGCTTGGCTGGGGCGCTAACTCAGCATCGGAACTCTTGCCGAAAATCACGATGCCTACAATAATTGCCGCCGCCACAGCGCCACCTATACCACCTAACCACAACCTCATAGAGATAGCAACACGAGGCTTCGCGGGTTTAATCGGCTCTACGGGCGATTGCTCGAAGCGCATATCTGTCATTGCGCAGAGCATCACTTTCAGTGCGCGCCACTCATCGCTAAGGTCATCGTGCGAGTTGAGATAGTGGGCTATTTGCTGCTCCTCGGCAAGTGTTGTCTCGCCATCGAAGTACCTGTCTATGAGTTGTTTAATCTTGTCTCGTTCCATAGTTCATCGCTTTTAATACCCTGTCTCTTATCGTCTTTCTCGCTCTGGACAGATTCATTCTTACTGTTGTTGGGTCGCTCTCCATCGTTTCGGCTATCTCCTCGAAGGAGTACCCCTCGACGTCTCGCATATATATTGTTATGCGTTGTCGTTCGGGAAGTTCAGCTATGTACTGCTGAGTTAGCGCCGCCATATCGTTTATCTCGATTATGCTGTTGCCGTCGCCGCTCGACATCCCTCGGGTCTCGCTTATCGCCGTATCGCGTCTTTGCCGTAGCCTATCTATTGCCAAGTTGCGTGTCATACGACAGATGTAGGCGCGAGGGTAGCTACGTGAGAGTACCTCGTCGCGAGTCCTCCATACCCGCTCATATACATCCTGAGCCACATCCTCCGCCTCGGAGCGGTCTGCCAGCAGGTTTAGTGCTAAGCGATAGACCGTATCCTTGACCTCGGTTATCAGCTCAATATATCTATCTGTCGTTGTACTCACAATGGCTGTTTTATTAGCTGTTTGCCTATATAACGAATAACGACCGCGAAATGTAACACGCGGCCGTCATCTTTTTTACTTTTTCTTATCAAAGAGCTTTCCTTCGGGGCGGGCGGGAAACCATCCTCGTTCCACTCGCTTGCGCTGCTCGAATAGCTCGCCAATGCCCCATAGCGACGATGCCGCCCATACGGCAAGCAGTGTCGAGAGGAAGAGGTCGGCAACAAGCACCGAGCATACGCCCGTGATAATGCCGCTCAGAAGAAACAGCCACCATATCTTCACGCCGAAGTAGTACTCGCCCTTGATGACGATAGGGTGGAAGATGCCGATGATAAGAAAGGTCGCAATGCCTATAATAACGCCTGTAAAATGTAGCTCCATACTATTAATATATTTGTGTTGGCAAATGTATGTAAAAAATGGTAATCGACAAACGGGTGCCGACTACCATTTATATTAGTTTTAATGCTATTTACGTGCGTTAGAAGTTATACTGCGCCATAAGGCTTATGCGGTTGGCGGTGTTGGTCTTGCCGCTCATATTCTCGCGTGAGCCACGGAGATACTCCAATGCGAGTGTGAAGTTAGGCGTAACGTTGCAGAAGAGGTTGGCAAACATATATTGTCCGCGGCGGTACTGCTCGTCCGAGAGGTAGCCGTTCTGCTTTTCGAGGTTTACCACCGAGTAGCCACCTGCCATCCACAGCATATTGGGGATGAAGTTAATCTGTGCGGCAGCCTGCCAGCCCCACATCGGCATTGTCTGCATCTTCTCAGGGTTTTCGGGGTTGTACGCAAAGTCGTATGGCGAGCCTGTAAGGTCCTGAATATATGGGGTTATGCCCTTGCCATATACACCATTCATATATATATCGACCCAGCGCGTGATGTCGATATGTCCGCTAAGCTGCACACCCCAGCCAAACTGTGTTGTATTCTTGCCAAGACGGTTGTTGTGGAGGTACATATCGCGAACGACAGCCGATGCGCGCAGGTGGCTTGTGCGGTTAGCACCCCAGGCGTATTGGAAGTAGGCGATACCGTCGGGTACACGCTGCGAAATGGGCGAGAAGAACTCACCGTAGGTGCCATTGACATTGGGCATCTCGGCGGCGATACCGAAGGTGAGGTGGTCGCGGGCAAAGTCCACCTCGTAACGTATCATCTCGTTAAACTCGAAGTTATAGGCATTAGGACCCTCGAAATCAACGGTTTGTGGCGCTGCCATAAGGTCGCAGAAGGTGGTTACATCACGACCGATTGTGAAGCCGCCAACCTTGACGTATGCCGAGCGCAGACGTGGAATGTAGCTGAACTGCTCGCCGCCACGGAAGTCCATATCGGTATAGACCATAACGCGACCCAGCAGGCGGCTGTTGATTATCGCCTTTAAGAATACGCGAGAGGTCGAGGCATCCATCATAACACGCTGGCGATTAGCATAGTTGGTACTCATCGGAATATCGTACGTCACGAAGTCGATGTTGTTTACCGACCCCATAAAGTCGTAGCTCGTGCGTAGATTTACCATACCGCCGAGAGCCAACGAAAAGCGATTATTCTTCGTGGCAAAGATAAATTGGGGGTTGTGCGACTGCTGGAAGCCATCGCGCGAGGTGGTGATGTAGTCCTCGATAATGTTTACACGCACCTGCTCGGGGTCGTACTCCGCAAGCGCATCGCCCGATGCAATCATATAGATTGTTGGCGTGTACTCTTCGACCTCACAGCAGGTTGTCTGTGCCGACGCGGTAGCAATGCCACATAGAGACATCACTGCCGATAAAATTAAGTGTCTGTTTGTTTTCATAATAATTAGGTTTTAGATTGTACCTTTCATTTGTTTTTCGTCGTCAGCAAAACGCAAGTAATATGCCAAAAGCGGAAAAAGGGTGGGTTGTTGTGTGTTGTGAGGGTGGCTACGAAGCTCAATATTTGACATTTGTAAAGAGGAGGTAGTGTGAGCTGCGATAGAGCGAAAACGACCAATACAGCGCACGTGAAATAGAGCCACATATCGGGCTTAATGACAGGGTAGTAGGAGATGTTGTCTAATTGTGTTAGGAGGTTTACTAATAGCTTAAAACGTCCAATATGTCGAGCTGTTTGCGCTCATCTGAAATGGGCAAAAAGTAACGCCTGCTAATTGATTGTTTAGCAGACGTTACATATTGTTTAACTTAACTAATTTCTACTCGCTAAGTTCTAACCAGCGAAGCTCCTTTTCATCTATAATTGTAATCAACTCCTCGATGCGTTTTGAACACTCAGTAAGACGCTCGAACGAGAGGTCGCCCGATGATAACTCGCTCTCCAATGCGCTGCGCTCCTCGCCCAATGTGGCTAACTCTCTCTCGATTTGCTCCAATTCGCGCTGCTCCTTGAACGACAGCCTACGTTTTGAGCTATCGTGGCTGCGCTGTGCCTGCTGCTTGGGTGCCGAAGAGGTGGCGGTGCGGCTGTTTTTGGTGCGTTCCTCCTCCTTTTCGCGCATATATTCGCGATATTCGCTATACTGCCCTACAAAGTCCTTGACAACGCCGTCGCCCTCGAAGATGAAGAGGTGGTCGGCGGTCTTATCTAAGAAGTAGCGGTCGTGAGAGACGATGAGTAACGAGCCTTTGAACTCTTGCAGATACTCCTCCAATACGTTCAGTGTCATAATGTCGAGGTCGTTGGTAGGCTCGTCGAGGATGAGCATATTGGGGTTGCGCATAAGCACCGTGAGCAGGTATAGGCGACGCTGCTCGCCACCGCTGAGTATGTCGATACGCTTATTAAAGGTCTCGTGGGGGAAGAGAAAGCGGTTAAGGTAGGTTGTAGCAGATATGGTGTGTCCGTCCGCCGCCTTGACAACGTCGGCAATCTCCTGTACGCACTCTAAGACGGTCTGCCCCGAGCGGAAGCTGATGCCGCGCTGCGTGTAGTAGCCTATGCGTAGTGTCTCGCCACGTTCAACGATGCCGCTATCAGGCTCTAAATCGCCTGACATAAGGTTAAGAAACGTACTCTTACCCACGCCATTACGTCCTACGATGCCTATGCGCTCGCCACGTGTAAACTTATACGAGAAGTCGCTGAGCATAGTGCGACCATCGAAGCTTAGGTTTACATTTGTACAGTCGATAATCTTGCGTCCCAAACGCGATGTGGCAACATCTATCTCGACGCTATCGTTGCGTAGGCTAACTGCCGCACGCTCTTTGAGGTCGTAAAAGGCGTTGATGCGGTAGCGAGCCTTGCCTGTGCGCGCTTGTGGGGTGCTACGTATCCACTCCAACTCGCGTCGTAGCAGGTTGCGCGACTTGTCGATGTCTGCCTGCATATTGGCGTATCGCTCCTCGCGCTTCTCTAAGTACTGTGTGTAGTTGCCTCGGTAGGCATATAGCTTGCCGCGGTCAATCTCCATAATGGTATTGCATACGCGGTCTAAGAAGTAGCGGTCGTGGGTAACCATAAGCAGTGTGCAGCGTGAGCGTTGCAGGTAGCTCTCCAACTGTTCGATGACGTCAATGTCGAGGTGGTTGGTCGGCTCGTCCATAATCAAAAACTCCGCATTTTGGAGCATCATACAGGCTATTGCCACACGCTTTGCCTCGCCTCCTGATAGCTCGCGCATAGGTTGATTTAGACGCTCTATCTTCAACATTGTCAGCGTCTGGCGTATCTTCTGCTCCAACGACCAGCCGTCGATAAGGTCCATACCCGCCATTGCTCGCTCGATGCGTCTTGCATTGCCACTCTCTACCGCCGCCTCGTACTCGCGTATCTCGGGCGAAAGGCTGCCCATACGCTCATACACCTCGTCAAAGACGGTGTTGTCGGGGTTGAACGTGGTGGTCTGGTCGAGAAAGGCTACGCGGATGTCCTTCATAAACTTAACCTCGCCGCCACGGTCGGAGTGTTCGACGCCAGCAAGTATCTTCAATAGCGACGACTTTCCCGTGCCATTGGGGGCTACAAGGGCTATCTTGTCGCCCTCGTTGATGTTGAAGCTAATGTTGCTAAATAGGGTGCGGTCGCCGTATGACTTGGATATGTTTTCTACTTGTAGGTAACTTGCCATAATTCAAATAACTAATCGCGATTAGCTAAACTTAATTTAAGGTCGAAGGCGATGCGTTTGCCACTTGGGTAGTATATCGTCCCCGTAGGTTGAAAGCCGAGCTTGCGGAGCATCGAGAGCATACGTATATTACCTTCGTGGGTGTCGATACGAAAGCCGTAGATGGAGCGTTGCGTGGCAAGGTCCGTAGCATAGCGCATCATCCTCTCTGCAAGCCCCTGACGGCGAGCCGTACGGCTTACACATAGGCGGTGGATGACGACATAGCTATTGGGCGTGTTCCACTGCTCATCGGCAATTTGTCGATATGCAGGCTCTTCGGCAAAGAGTATCGCTGCATAGGCAATAGGTCTGTCGCTATCATCGACAGCTACATAGCCGTTACCCTCACAGATGTCGTTCAGGATGACATCTTGCGAGGGGTAGCCATCTTGCCACTGGTCGATACCCAACTCCGCCAAGGCGAGCTGAGCATCGCTGACGATGTGCATAATCGCATCAATATCCTCACTACGTGCGCTACGTATCATCGTTTACGCGAGATTTGAGCCACCTTACGACGGATGATATAGATGTTGAAGAGCAGTACGATAGCTGTCAGTATAACCCCCGCAATAATGGTTGCAGTGAGCGACGTGGGTAGCTCATATCCGACCATATCCGACAGAAGACCCATATAGGTCTGCTGCACGAAACCAACAGCGATAACACCTAAAATAAATATGGAGAGGTTGAGTACAAGTGCCATCATATTGTAGGGACGCGCCACCTGAGAGGGTGTGTAGCCAATAAGAACTAAGTTCTCCAACTTGTCGATGTTCTTTTGTAGCAGTAGGTAGATGCTGAGCGTGAAGATTATTATCGACAAGAGGCTGAACAGCACGCCGATACCAACGATTATCGCAACGCATACTTGAAGCAGGAATAGAGCTTTGTTACTCTCCGCGGGCTTATCCTCGGCCACGTAACCCTTCTGCTCCAAGTAGGCGAGAACGGCGGGGTCAGAGGGGTTTTCCACCTCGACAATAAGACGCGAGGTCTCCTGCTCGGCGTAGGGTGCAAAGCGCTCGTTTGCCCAGAGCATAAAGCTCTCGGGAACGAGGATGGTGTTGAGCCTGTCGGAGAAGCCGACGATATATCCCGTAAAAGTCTCGTGGCGGAAGTTGCCCGAAAGCTCGATGGTAAGCTCCACGCCGCGGATAAGGCTCTCGGTAATCTGCGGTAAATCTTGCGTCTGGCTAAAACCGAAGTTGTAGAGATTTAGATAGTTGCGCGGGATGATGATGGGGATGTTGCGCTGTCCTGATGCGAAGTGCCACTCGTCGCTCTCGACATCAATAAAGCTATCGGGAACAGACTCGAAGAACATCATCGTAGATAGCTTGCGACCCTGAAACATCAGGCTGCCATAAACCTCATACTGCGACGAGCAGAACTCTCCCATACTGAGCGTAAAGGGCTGTTGCTCAATGTCGGCAACCTCCTCACGTGTAAAGTTGGTTGAATTGACGCCTACCCTTTGAACGGGCTTCGTAATAATCATATACTCGTTGCCGATAAGCGACTTTTCGCCCGTAAGCAGTGGCTTAATGTCGGCGTAGAGCTGCACACCCGAGAGTATTACGACAATGCCTATAAGGTTGGCAATGAAGAATACCCCAAGCTCGAAGATGCTGATGTGCTTACGCAGAAGTTTCCAAATAAGTCTCATAGGCGGAAGCGTTTATCGTAGTCAATGGTCATATGCTTGCCGATAGAGGTGGCAATAAGGGCTGCACCCTGGCGCTCGGTCTCTCGGAGGATAATATCGCGCATAACATCGCTATTGCGGTCGTCGAGGTGCGATATAGGCTCGTCTAAGAGTAGGAAGTCGATAGGCTGGCATAGGGCGCGAATAAGGGCTACACGCTGCTGCTGACCATACGACATACGGTCGATGCGTGAGTCCATCTTGTCGGCAATACCAAGCTCCTCAAACCACCCCTTAATCGTGGCGTGGCTCTGGAAGTGGGTGATGCGGTTTTTAATCTCGACATTTTCGAGCGCCGTAAGCTCGCCAAAGAGCCTTAAATCTTGAAAGAGGATGCTCAGTGAGGTCTGTCGTATCTCGCTCCAAGCGTTTGTGTCGAAGTTGCGGATGTCGCTCTGGTCGAAGAGTATCGAGCCGCGGTAGTCGCCACGCTGACCATAGAGGTAGCTACATAGCGACGACTTACCCGTACCCGACTCTGCCTCGATAAGGTAGCGACCGCCACGCTCAAAGCAGACCTCGGAGTGCCATATTTCAGAACGGAGATCCTCGCGCGAGGCAAAGATCTCCGGTACTGCATTGTTAAGTGTTATACGTTTCACGGCGTATAAGTTTAAGGTTTAGGGTGTTCTACCACGCAGGCTCAATCATCACATCAGCCTCCTCGTCGTAGTAGTATTCGTCGTCGTACTCCTCGTACTCCTGCTCGGCGGTAGCTGCCTCGATGATGACGGGTAGGGCATCTACGGCGAAGTTTGTAATCTGTTTGAGGCTATTGGTCTGCTCCTCTTTTAGGGCGATGCGGAACTCGACGCTGCTTGTCGAGTTGGTCTTGATGCATACGTAGTCGAGCATATCCACGAAGTCGTTTACGATGCCGAAAGCCGTGTCGCCAATCTCGTATGCCAAAGTATTCCAAGCCGAGCGGATGTAGCTCTGCTCCATAAGACCCTTAACGTCGATAAGCATATAGCCCAAGCTGCCCTCGGTCTCCTTTGCCCAGCGGGTGTTGGCTGCCGAGTTGGGCTTCTGCTCTGCGCGGGTGTTTAAGCCTGCATAGAGGAGGTTGTTCTGCTCGCCGAAGAAGATGGTGTTGTAGTTATCGACATCAAAAGCGTAGTTCTCGTCGTTGATGCGACGGATATAGCCCTGACCGAAGAGCTTGACGTTGTTGAATATGTAGCTATCCTTTACATCGACTAACGCAACAGCCTCTACGTATGGTGTTTGGTTAATAGAGTAACCCTCAATCTTCGTGAGTGCTGCGGTAACATCGCCGTTGATAGAGCCGACAGCGCCGCTTACAATCTCCTTGATTGTTCTAAACTCGTTACGCTCGATGCCATTCTGTGCTGCGAACTCGTCGGTAAATACCGTGTCGAGGACCTTTACGAGCTTGTCGCCGATGATGCCCACATTGGCAACTGCGACGGTGTTGTAGGGTAGGTAGTTAAGGTGAGCGTTGGTAACGGTCGTTGCGGCAACATCCTCGGCCTTGAAGCCGTCGGTGGTAATGTCGAGGGCTACGTTGCCATCGTTGAACGTAAGACCCATAGTAACAGATGCGTTAGGACCTACACTCTTGCGAAGCTCCTCGAACTGAGCCAATTGAGCCTCCATCAAAGCAATCTGGTTGGCATACCACTCGTCGCCGCGGAAGTAAGAGGCATCCTCGCGCAAAGACTCTAAGTTGCTCTTAATATTTACCTCGATGATGTCGAATAGGGCGTTGGCGTCAAGCCACAACGCAACATCTCTCTTGTCGAAGTATGCGAAGTTGGGGTCGGCAGCAGCGAAGGCGTCGGTAAGCATCTCCTTGCCGCTACGTAGGGCGCTGGCAGCCAAGATGAAGCGCTTGGCATTGAAGCCAATAGCCACCTCCTTGTCAAGCTCGTCGCTGACAATCAAATATTTATCGCCGCTCTTCTCAATCGAAATTTCGCTGCTATACTTTGCCAAAAAGTCGAAGACGCGCTTAACCTTCTCGGCGTCGTTTACCTCGATAACGATAGCACCCTCGGCGGCATCATCACTGAACTTGTTGATATAGCCATAGGCGGGCTTATCGAGCGAGAGACCTGTGTTTGCGGGGTCCATAATGATAGACTTTACAAAGGCGGCATCCTCGTCGTTCTCCAACTCGGCGGTGGCAAGCGTAGCAAGCATCTGGCGCTGCGATGAGTCCAAGTAAGAGATTAGGTCGCTCTTCTCAACTAACTGTTTAGCATCGACATAGGCGAATAGCTCTGCCTCGAAAGGCTTGGCGGGAGCTGCCTCCTTCGATTTCTTGCCGCCACAACCAATGGCGACAAGAGCGATTACCACAATGGCGGTAATGCGATAAAAAAGTTTATTCATAGCTCTATTTTTAATATTTTATTGCAGTCAAAATGACTTACAAAGATAAGTATAATTTTTCAGAAACAACAGCGAGCGTACAATTTTTTGGTAATAAGTATGAATACTTATTCCAATATCCAAAATTTTTCGTATATTTGCGCGATTATATGTAAGGACGAAAATAATCAAACTTAGATATGGAAAACTTCAAACCTACAAAGTACACGCTTAAATGCGTAGCCACCTCGCGCGAGTTTTCGGACGCAGGCTGGATACTCGATGACGCTGAATGTAAAGCACCCTCGTTGGTGCGCGCTCAATACGAGAAGCGACAGTTGGAGGTACGCTCCGACGACTACGGCTTCTACAAGTTCTGCGACTGGCTGCCCGTGAAGCGTATGCTTAAAGGCTCGTCGGCACCCGTAACCTACCGTAGCGAGGCTCTTGCCAAGCACCTCGGGTTGAGTAACCTCTGGATAACGCTTAACGGATACTGCCCCGAGAAGGGTGTGCGTATGACCACCTGCTCGTTCAAGGAGACCGAGGCGTACAGCGTCTGCGCCCGCATCGACGAAGATGAGGAGCGTGTGCTGGTGGTGGCATCGGCGGGTAACACGGCACGTGCCTTTGCCCGCGTATGCTCGGACAACAACATCAAGCTGCTGCTCGCCGTTCCCGAGGATAACCTCTCGGCATTGTGGTTTACCGAGCCGCTGAACGACTGCGTAAAGCTCATCGCGTGCGAGAAGGGTGGCGACTACTTCGACGCCATAAACCTCTCGAACATAGCCCTCAAATCGTCGAAGTTCTACGCCGAGGGTGGTGCAAAGAATATCGCTCGTAGAGACGGTATGTCCACGACGGTACTATCGGCAGCTACGACCATAGGACGTATCCCCGACTACTACTTCCAGGCGGTGGGCAGTGGTACGGGAGCTATCGCCGCGTGGGAGGCTAATATGCGTCTTATAGAGGATGGACGCTTCGGCAGCAACCTGATGCGCCTTATGGTGTCGCAGAATGCCCCGTTTGTGCCTATGTATGACGCTTGGCGTGCAGACTCGCGCGAGATGCTGCCTTACGACTCGAAGAAGGCGCGTCGTGATGCAGAGCTTATCGATGCTAAGGTGCTATCTAACCGCAAGCCGCCCTATGGCTTGGCGGGTGGTCTCTACGATGCGCTGAAAGCTACAAACGGCGATATTATGGTCGCCACAAACGCACAGTCGCGTCGTGCCTGCAAGCTCTTCAAGGAGTTGGAGGGTGTGGACATCTATCCTGCACCAGGTGTGGCTCTCGCAACGCTGATAAAGATGGTCGAGGCGGGAAGCATCGAGAAGGATGCCTGCATAATGCTCAACATCACGGGCGCGGGCGAGGAGATTGCGACCAAAAACCACGAGCTACACTATCTCAAACCCTCAAAGGTATTCTCGCTTACGCCCGACGTGGACGAGGTGGTGAACTTTGTCGAGACACTTTTTTAGGTTGGATAGAGCGTAAACGATACTATATCCGTAAAAGTTTATGGGCGGAGGTCGAGCCGCAAGAGTTAGCCCCGCAGAACAAAACAAGAGTAAACGATGTTATATCCGTTAAAGTTTAAGCCGCGCATCAAGGAGCGCATCTGGGGCGGTAGTGCCATACTTCGCAAGAGGGGTAAGGCAGCCGCACGTCTGGCAAAAGATAGACTATATGGCGAGAGCTGGGACCTATCGTCTGTGAAGGGAGATATTTCGGTGGTGAGCAACGGTATGCTCAAAGGTAACAACCTGAGCGAGCTTATCGAGGTATATATGGGCGAGCTGGTTGGCGAGGAGAACTTCGAGCGTTACGGCTTGGAGTTTCCGCTCTTGGTCAAGTATCTCGACTGTAACGACCGTCTCTCGGTGCAGGTACACCCCGACGACACCCTCGCCGAGGAGCGACACGGCAGTTTCGGCAAGACCGAGGCGTGGTATGTGGCAGAGTGCAAGGAGGGCGCAGCACTATATCTCGGCTTCAAGGACCGCACCATATCGCGCGAAGAGTATATCGCAGCGGTGGCAGAGTCGCGCCTCGAAGAGCTGCTCAACAGGGTGGAGGTTAAGCGTGGCGACGTCTTCTTCATCCCCGCGGGTACGGTACACGCCCTCGGAGCGGGTATCGAGGTGGTGGAGGTGCAGCAGACATCCGACATCACATACCGCATATACGACTGGGACCGCGTAGATAGCGAGGGCAAGAGCCGTGAGCTGCACACCGCACTTGCCGTAGATGCCATCGACTTTGAGGCAGACGCCGAGGAGCTACACCGCCGCTATGAGCTATCGAGGGGTGGCGAGGCGAAGGTTATCGAGTCGCCATATTTCACGCTTACGCTGCACGACGTAGCCGAGCGCAAGGTCTTAGATAGGGCAGGGTTTGATACATTTATTATATATATATGCCTCGAAGGAGAGATGACAATCACGGCTGACGGCATCGCTGAGAGTCTCGCCGAGGGCGAGTTGGTACTCGTCCCCGCAGAGCTTAACGAAGTGGTCGTAGAGGGCTGTGGACGCCTTATGGAGGTATATACGCTAAACAAGTAACAGCGAACGAGACGATGCACCGACCGACGGACGATAGGGCAGAGAGGGTAGATAGCGTAAATAGGGCTGACGGGATAGATGGGGTAGCAAGCCACCACGTCGCAGAGGGCGACACGGCAGCAAGAGCCGATATGCCCGAGATGCCGCAGATGGCGATAATTATGGAGAATACGCTGAGCGCGATAGCTCTGCGTAGTCTGCTGTCGGATATGGTGCCAGGTATCGAGGTGGTATGTTATCGCTCGTTGGAGGAGTACCGCGAGGCGTCGCCCGTGGTGGCACACCACTTCGTGTCGGCAGAGATAGCCTTCCGCAACCCCGATCTTTTTAAGTCGATTATGCGTCGCACGATAGTCATCACCGAAGGCTCTGCATCGCCCTTCCGACTGACGGGATACCGCACCATAGATGCCACAATGTCGGAAAAGGAGATTGTTCGCGCCATACTGCAAATACACTCGTCGGGACACCCTGCAAGCTATGCGCCACATACCCACGCCGAGGGTTGCAACGCTGCTAAACAGAGTGATACACAGCTATCGCTACGCGAAAAAGAGGTGTTGGCGCTGGTGGTAAAGGGCTACATAAACAAGGAGATAGCCGACAGGCTGAACATATCGTTGGCAACGGTGATATTCCACCGCAACAACATCTCCTTAAAGCTAAACACCCGCTCCATAGGACGGCTGACCATATATGCGGTGCTGAACAACATTGTGGCGCTGTCGGAGATATAGAGAATTGAGCAAATTAACAAAAAGTTTATATAACACGAACTAACACGATGATTTTTAGTAAATCAAACAACGAAAACTATGCAGCTCCCGATATGCTTGTCGAGGAGTTCGTAATCGAACACGGCTTTATCGATAGCACCGAGTATGGTGCAGCAGGCGAAGCGGGTGATGAAATTGAGAACAATAACTTTGGAGGGTTTTAGTATGAGACGTATTAGCTATCTTTTGATGTTGGCTATCGGTATGGTAGCTTGCTCGGACAATGACAAAGTACCAACACCTACACCTCAGCCTACGCCTCCCGATAATGTCGAGAAGCTGACGCACACAATCAATATTACGGCGTCTGAGACCCGAGTACACCTCTCTGACGACCAGACACACGCCGAGTGGGACAAGACGGGCGAGTATATTATGGTGTATGAGAGCATCGGCACTCAGCGTACCGCTGTAAGCTCCGATGAGGGTATGGTATCGAACGGCAAGGCGAGCTTCACGGCGACATTCGACAAGTCGGCAGCTGCGGAGTACCGCTACGACGCCATATATCCCGCCTCGGCGGTTAAGGGAGAGTCGGGTGGCTATCCCGTAGTAGAGGTGCCAGAGGTGCAGTACCCCACGGCGACATCGTTTGACAGCAACGCCGACGTTATGGTTGCGCTGCCTCAGGTGCGTAGCTCTCAGCCCGACGCTATGGAGTTGCGTTTCAAACACTTTGTGGCATTTGCCAAGATGACACTGACGGGGCTGCCCGAGAGCGAGAAGATAAGCTCGGTAAGCTTCTATAGGTATGGATATCCACTAACGGGAAGATTCCAAATTGACCTCGATGAGGTTGCCGAATACGGTCTCACGCAATACCAAGACCACGTTACGGTGCAATACGCTACCCCCGTGGCGGTAGATACGCCCATATACTTTGCTATCAACTCCACCTATTTTTATGAGGGCGACAGCTTTACCGTATCGGTTACCACCGATAAGGCAAGCTATGAGCGCACAGTAACCATCCCCGATGAGCGCCACCTCCATATCAAGCAGGGCGAGTTGGCGGTATTCTCGGTAGATATACCCGTGGTGAAGCCTGCAACAGGCATCGAGGCACTTGTGGGCAACTGGCACATAGCGCAGTATGCCGACGACACGACACCCGATTTCGACATATATCTTGCAATAGATAGCAGCAGCAATGTAGTTCTCTATCAGCGTCTTGCAAGCTACTCGTGGAGCCGTTATGACAGCGTGGCGACATACGCCGACGACATCATCTCGGGAACATACAGCGACGGCGTTGAGTGGGGAGCATCGTACCGAGTGGAACTCGACGCCTCGGGCGACACGATGACCTGGACAAACACCCTCGATGCGGTGGATAGCACCGTATATGAGCGTGTGGATGCACTTCCCGACGAGCTGTCGGAGGTTACACGTGGCGGCTTCTTGGCGTTCGACGTAGAGGCTGAGCGCTACTTATAGTTAGCTTGATATGATGCTATGTAAACGGCGCTATATGAGGAGTATAACGAAGATACTATTGGCAGTTGCAGGGGGTGTGATGGTCGCCTCTCAGGCGATGGCACAGAGCGATGCTCAGCCGACCACACAGCCCTCCTACGACGAGCTGATGGAGGAGTATCTGCTGGTCGATGTTACCACACTCGACAGCACTATACTCGTAGATTTGCGATACTCCTCGACAGATAACTTCGTGGGCGAGGATATGTATGGCGACTTGGAGCGCGCATACCTCACCCCTGCCGTAGCACATAGCGTGGCGCTGGCACAGCGGCTGCTGCGCGAGAGATACCCCGAATACACGCTGCTCATATACGATGCGGCGCGTCCCATAAGCGTTCAGCGCAAGATGCGTAGCTTGGTGGAGGGTACTCCGTTGGAGAAGTACGTGGCAGATGGCACACGCGGAGGACGACACAACTACGGCGTGGCGGTGGACCTCACAATAGCCTATCTCGATGGCACTCCGTTAGATATGGGTGCCGAGTTCGACGAGTTCTCGCCTGCCTCGGCGGTTAAGGGTACGCCCGACACGTGCGACCCCTCGACACGCCAACCGTTGGTATATCGCAACTACTTGGATGGTATGGTGCGACGTGGAGTGATACGTGAGGAACACGCGCGCAACCGTATGATACTCATAGAGGTTATGTCTATGGCGGGCTTGGTGCCATATCGTAACGAGTGGTGGCACTTCGAGCAGATGCGTCCTATGAGCGAGGTGCGCATCAACGAGCGTCTATTAGACTTTTAGCGAGAGGTGCGGCTCGGAAGGCGCGCGATATGACTGGGGGCGACTGGAAACGGTTGAGTGGCGCGCGATTTTACTTAGAAAGACTGGGAAAACCTGGGAAAGACTGAGAAAGACTGGGTAGCGCGCCAACAAGACGACGAGACAGCGAGATAACGAGACTTCAAGACTACGAGACCACGGGACAACGAGATACCCTAAAAAACACAGGCATTCTCAGGCGTTCTCAGGCATTCTCAGTCGTGCGTGGCATCTTGGCGTCAGAGTGGTGCAGATGTGGTGCATCGCAAAAGAGGGTGCCACGGGATAGTACCAAAGCGTACAGCCCGTGGCGCTCTACTTTTTGGGATGTGCCGCAGATGCGCCACTATCACGCCAAGAAAACTATCACGCTAAGATAATAGACCTTATACTCTCAATCAGCATACCCACCGCCACCGAGTTGAAGCCGCCCTCGGGGATGATGACATCGGCATACTTCTTTGACGGCTCTACAAACTCCTCGTGCATAGGCTTCACCGTCGTCGTATATTGGTCGATGACCGACTGCATAGTGCGTCCTCGCTCACATACATCGCGCAGGATGCGGCGCGCAAGGCGTATGTCGGCATCCGTATCGACAAAGACCTTTATATCCATAAGCTCGCGCAGCTCACGATGCTCGAAGATGAGGATGCCATCGACGATGATAACACGCGACGGCTTGACTGCCACCGTCTCCTCGGTGCGGTTATGCTCGACAAACGAATATACGGGATGCTCGATAGGCACGTTGTTCTTCAACGCGCGGATATGCTCTACAAGCATATCGGTATCGAACGCAGCGGGGTGGTCGTAGTTGAGCTTCGTGCGCTCGTCGTACGTCAGCTCGGGGTGTGCCTTATAGTAGTAGTCGTGGCATAGCGTAGCTACGTCGTCATCCTTGAACGCCTCCTGCAAGCGCCTCACGAGCGTCGATTTGCCTGAGCCTGTGCCTCCTGCGACACCTATTACGGTAACTTCCATACTCCTAATCTCCTTAGGGTTAATATATTAACAAGGGGCGGCTACAACGTTCCGCCCCTCTCTATGTTATGCTATGTTATGCGTCGATGTTGGCGTAGTGCGCGTTCTTCTCGATAAACTCGCGGCGTGGCGGCACCTCGTCGCCCATAAGCATCGAGAATATGCGGTCTGCCTCGGCAGCATTCTCCACCGTTACCTGGCGCAAGATGCGTGTCTCGGGATTCATCGTGGTATCCCACAGCTGCTGTGCGTTCATCTCGCCGAGACCTTTGTAGCGCTGTATGTGCAGACCCTTAGAGCCAAACTCTGCGGTAATCTCGTCGCGCTCCTTGTCGGTCCAGCAGTAGCGCTCCTGCTTGCCGTTCTTGACGAGGTAGAGGGGCGGCGTGGCGATGTAGATGTGTCCGTTCTCGATGAGCGCCTTCATCTTGCGGAAGAAGAAGGTGAGCATAAGTGTCGCGATGTGTGAGCCATCGACATCGGCATCGGTCATAATGATAATCTTGTCGTAGCGTAACTTCTCCAAGTTCAGCGCCTTGCTATCCTCTGCCGTGCCTATGGTTACGCCCAAGGCGGTAAACATATTCTTAATCTCCTCGTTCTCCCACATACGATGCTCCTGTGCCTTCTCGACGTTGAGTATCTTACCGCGCAGAGGCATAATAGCCTGGAAGTTACGGTCGCGACCCTGCTTCGCCGTGCCACCTGCCGAGTCTCCCTCGACGAAGAATATCTCGGCGATAGACCTGTCGCGGCTCGTACAGTCGGCGAGCTTACCTGGCAGGCCTGCGCCCGACAGTACCGTCTTGCGCTGCACCGCCTCGCGGGCATTACGTGCTGCGTGGCGCGCCTGTGCGGCGAGGATTACCTTCTGCACGATAGCCTTGGCGTCGCGCGGATTCTCCTCCAAGTAGTGGGTAAGGGCTGCCGACATAGCGCGGTTTACGGCGCCCGAAATCTCGTCGTTGCCGAGCTTGGTCTTTGTCTGTCCCTCGAACTGAGGCTCTGCCACCTTTACCGAGATTACCGCCGTGAGGCCCTCGCGGAAGTCGTCGCCGTTGATGTCGAACTTCAACTTAGAGAGCATACCGCTCTCCTCGGCGTAGCGTTTTAGCGTACGTGTGAGTGCCTGACGGAAGCCCGTGAGGTGGGTACCGCCCTCTATGGTGTTGATGTTATTGACGTAGGAGTGGACATTCTCCGAGTAGGAGTCGTTGTACTGCATAGCCACCTCCACAGGAACGCCGCTCTCCTCGGTGTCGAGGTAGATGATGTTCTCGATAATCTTCTGACCACGTGTGGCATCCAAGTACTCCACAAACTCGCTAAGACCGTGTTCCGAGTAGAAGTGGTCCGAGAGGAAGGCGCCATCGTCGAGCTTCACGCGGCGGTCGGTGAGCGTGAGGTGGATACCCTTGTTCAGGAACGCCAACTCGCGCAGACGGTTAGCCAAAATCTCATATTTGTACTCGGTGGTAAGCGTAAAGATGGTGCCGTCGGGCTTGAACGTAACGGTAGTACCGCGGTCCTCGCAGTCGCCCACAACATCGACCTTAGAGGTCGGCACACCGCGCGAGTACGACTGGCGGTATATCTTGCCGCCGCGGTGTATCTCTGCGATGAGAAGCGTCGAGAGGGCGTTTACACACGATACGCCCACGCCGTGCAGACCGCCCGACACCTTGTAGCTACCCTTATCGAACTTACCGCCCGCGTGTAGCACCGTCAGCACCACCTCCAATGCCGACTTGCCCTCCTTTTCGTGGTAGTCGGTGGGGATGCCTCGACCGTTATCCTTGACGGTTATCGAGTTATCCTCGTTGATGGTAACGTAGATGTCGTTACAGTAGCCTGCTAACGCCTCGTCGATAGAGTTATCTACAACCTCATATACGAGGTGGTGCAGACCCTTCTCGCCGATGTCGCCGATATACATTGCTGGACGCTTACGCACAGCCTCCAACCCTTCGAGGACCTGAATATTCGACGCCGAATACTCCTCCTCGTGTTTCATCACTTTCTCTTGTTCGGTACTCATTGTATATAATTTTGTTACTTTCGATATTGAAACGTACAAAGATAGGTAAAATTTATCAATTTTACAAATTCGAAATACCTTTTTTTAAGGCGGTTTTTGGGGGCTAATTCAAAGAAAAATGCAAATTTCTAAAAGATTTAGAAAACAACGGCGATTTTTCGTATTATATTTGCACCGAAATTCAATGGTTGAACACGGAGCATCGCACGGCTGAGAAAGACTGAGAAAGACTGAGAACGCCTGTGTTTTGTGCGGCTGCTGACAATTCGCCGAGCCACCTTTGCTGCTTTTGCCACTCTTAGTCATCCCCAGTTCGCGCGCCACTCTAACCTCCACAATCTACACTTTTCGACACATTTTCACTCATCAATTAACATCTTAATATTATGCTAAACAGACCATTTATTGAGCTGCTGCGTCAGGATACGCAGGGGCTTATCGACGAGATGGCACAGGATGCCATCCGCGAGGAAGAACAAAAATTGAACAGCGAGGATGACATCTTACAGAAGTACCTCCACTCGGCGTGTGATATGCTGCTGTCGCCCACCGCTACGATGAACTGCCTTATGGAGCCGTTGCTGCCCCGCGTGGGTGTCGCAGCACTCGTAGGCTCGTCCGACTCGGGCAAGTCGTCGCTCTTGCGCGGCTTGGCGATGGCTGTGGCGTCGGGTGCGGGCAAGTACCTCGGCTTTGAGCTTAAACCGCTACACGCCAGGGCGTTGTACGTATCTACCGAGGACGACCGCGACAGCCTCTCGACGCTTATGCGCCGTCAGGTGGCGGAGCTTGGACGCATCGCCGACGATTACGAACGCTTGGAGTTTATCTTCGACACGACAAACCTTATCGAGGTGCTTGACCTCTCGCTTACGCGCCGCCCCGCCGACCTTGTTATCGTCGATGCCTTTGCCGACCTCTACACGGGACCGATGAACGAGAATAACCGTGTGCGCTCCTTTATAAACCTCTTTTCGCAGTTGGCGCAGAAGCACTCCACGTTGGTAATCTTCTTGCACCATACGGGCAAGCGTACCGAGGTGCTTATGCCCTCGAAGCATAACGCCATAGGGTCGCAGGGCTTCGAGGCTAAGATGCGCCTTATGATGGAGTTGCGTCCCGACCCTGTGCGCCACGAAATACGTCATCTATGCGTAGTTAAGGGTAATTACCTATCGTCGGACTTTAAGCACGACTCGTTCGAGTTGCGCTTTACCGAGGGTCTTAACTTCGAGGCTACGGGCAACCGCGTACCTTTTGGCGCCCTGCGCGAATATGACCCCGAAAAAGAGCGACGCGATGCAGAACGCACCGAAGAACGCGACAGCCGCGTAGCCGAAATACGAGCGTTGCGCGACAACGGACTGACTATGCAAGAGATAGCCGAAGCACTTGGCTATAAAAATAAGTCGTCTATAAGCCGTCTGCTTGCCGAAGAGTCGGCTTAATGTAAGTTGTTGCTGTTGCTTTGTTGCTTTTGCCCTATGGTTTTGCAACAAAGCAACAAGCAACAACACAATATCAACAATAATAATATATAATATCAGTATGAATTATAGATACATTCTTGAAAAATATAGAGGACGTAGTACTCGATATAACTGCCCTCAATGTGGTCGTAAACACACATTTACACGATACATTGACACTGAGAATAATAATAGATATATCGCTGATAACGTAGGTAAGTGTAACCGCCTTGATAAGTGTGGTTATCACTATACACCACGTCAATATTTTGAGGATAACCCGTGGTTACGTGATAATGATAATAGTCGTTGCTTGTTGCATTGTTGCAAAACCATAGGGCAAAAGCAACAAAGCAACAGCAACAAATCTCCCGACACCATTTCTGAGCGCTATGTGGAGGGTGCTTACGCTCGGAGCAGCAGCCACTTGGAGTGGCTTCGTGCGAACTATGGCGACGAGGCGGCGGAGCGTATCAGGGCGATGTATCGTCTCGGTGCTACGCGCGATGGGCGGGTGGTCTTTTGGCAGATAGACACAGAGGGTCGTGTGCGCACGGGCAAGGTTATGGCGTACGACGCCACGACGGGGCGACGCCTCAAAACGGAGGGGTCGTGCGACTGGGTACACAGCATCCTACGTCGTCAGGGCATCCTCGACGAGGGGTGGGAGCTGCGGCAGTGCCTCTATGGCGAACATCTGCTTGCGGAGCGCAAGGATGCCGTTGTGGCGGTTGTCGAGAGCTACAAGACGGCGCACGTGGGGGCAATCGTGATGCCCGAGATGGTGTGGACGGCGACGGACTCGCTCACGGGGCTTACAGCCGAGAGGCTCAGGGCGCTCACGGGGCGTAGGGTAGTCCTCTTTCCCGACGAGGGCAAGGGTTACGAGCAGTGGAGCGAGAGGATAGCGTCAATCGCTGCGGAGGTAGGCTTCACATACCGCGTATCGTCGATAATGGAGGGTGCGGTATATTCCGACGTAGGCGCCGACATCGCCGATGCAGCGCTCTGTGAGCCTAATATATGGGATAGCGACCCACCATTTTAGCCGTCGGCGCAAAACCTCGCAAAGCCTCGGCTTGCCGTTTACGAAAATATTTGTATATTTGCACTAAGAACAAAACTATCGTGTTATGAAGAAGATACTTATTACGTTATGTCTTGCCGCCCTTGCGCTTACGGGCTGCGACCCCAAGAAAAAGCACTACATAGGCAACGAGACCAACTATGGCGTATTCCAATTTGCTCAAAGTGAGTTGGTTGTGGATGTTAGCGAGGATGTAACGTCGTTCCGCTTGGAGGGTAGCTACAAGGTGCAGCCCGACAAGGATGCCTACGGCGATATTTGGCTCTACTTGGATGCTGCACAGACCACGGCGAAGCACCCCGAACACTTTACGTGGACCAAGTATGTGAAGTTTCAAGAGGATGAGAACGGCGTTCTGTACTACGACGTGAAGATACACCCCGAGGCGATAGACAAGGAGCTATATATCGTCTATCACACCAAGACGGTGGATATACGCGACGACGAAATTGACGACTCGGTGCTGCAAGACGACTCAAAAATCAAGATTACGCTACGCCCCGCCGCCAATTAAGTAGGGGCTGAATTTGGGTAATGATGCAAAAAGTGGCGCTTTTCGGCGCTAAGATTGCGAGACTGCGAGACAATTTCGTGGTCTCGTTTTGTTTTGCGCTATTTGCGGTGGCTGCACTGCTTATCGCACGACGAGCAGCGCGTATCTCGACACCTAAAAAAGCGCCATACACGCCTTATCAGCGCCACGCTAACGCCCACGGCAACTGCTGCCACTGCCCAATCTTGCCAGCCCATCATACGAAGAGTTGTGTTATGTGGAACGCTACGTAGGCGACAACCCACGCCACCGCCGTATTGTATAGTGCCGAGCCTACTGCCCAGCGCCAGTTAAGCTCCGAGCCGATGGCCATAATCGTAGCTATGCAGGGTAGATAGAGGAGCGAGAAGAGCAGAAATGCCACCGCCGAGCTTATCGACATACTCTCCGCTATGCGTCGGCTGATGCTGGGCGACAGATGCTCGTCATCTGCGGGCGCTTCGTCGCCAGGCTGCGCATACAGCACATTCATCGTGCTTACGACAATCTCCTTGGCGGGGATGCCCGACATAATGGCTACCGACGCCTGCCATCCGAGGTCCATAGGCTCGAACATAGGCTGACACCACTTGCCGATATACCCCATATAGGACATCTCGTAGGTGGGTGCCTCGGGGTCGTTATCGCTATACTCGGGACGCGGATAGTAGCTCAGCAGCCACACCACGATAGATGCTATGAGTATCAGCCCGCCCATCTTCTTCAAGTATTGTGCGCACTTGCTCCACATATGTCTCACGGTGGTCTTCGCCGTGGGCAGACGGTAGGGCGACAGCTCCATAACAAAGGGTGCCTCCTGCTCGCGGAACATAAAGCGGCGCATAAGACGTGCCGTGATTACCGCTATGGCGATGCCGACGATGTAGAGCAGGAAGAGTATCGTGCCTGCGTGTTCGGCGAAGAGCGTTCCTACGACCATTATATATATAGGTAGGCGGGCGCTGCACGACATAAAGGGTGTTACCATAATGGTTATTATGCGCGATGTGCGGCACTCGATTGTTCTACACGCCATAATCGCGGGTACGTTACAGCCGAAGCCCATAACGAGCGGTATGAACGACTTGCCGTGGACGCCCATACGGTGCATCACCTTATCCATAATAAAGGCGGCACGTGCCAAGTACCCCGAGTCCTCCAAGAACGATATGAAGAGGTACAAAATCATAATGTTGGGCAGAAAGACAAGCACGCTGCCCACGCCGCTAATGACGCCGTCGGTAAGCATATCGCGTAGCGCCCCCTCCGACATCGCTCCGCGCACAGCCTCGTAGAGCATATCTACGCCCGCGCCTATCCACTCTTGGGGGTATGCGCCGAGCGTAAAGGTGCAGTAGAACATAAACCACATCAGCGCAAAGAATATCGGGAAGCCCCAAATGCGGTGCGTTACTATGGCGTCGAGGTGGTCGCCGAGGGTGTTACGCTTGCGCTCCACCGCCTCGTATGTCTCGCGCAGGGCGCCCGAGATGAAGCCATACTTCTGACTTGCCACCGCCGTCTCTATATCCTCGCCAAGAGCCTCCTCGATTGTCTCACGTGCCTCGACAGCCATCCTCTGCCAGCGCTCGAAGTGTGGCGACGAGCCGAGAAGCGAGGCTACCTCCTTGTCGCCCTCGATAAGTTTTAGGGCCAAGTAGCGCGGCGGAAAGAGCGTCGGGGTGTCGCTACGGTGGTTGCGTATGTCGGCATTTAGCGCCTCTAAGTTCTCCTCGATGACCGCGCCATAGCCTATGTGGATGTGTCTCACGCGCCTGTCGCGCCCCTCATATACGGCGATTATCGTCTCCAACAGCTCCTCGATGCCTCGCCCTGTGGGTGCCACGACGGGGACCATCGGCACACCTATCATCTCGCTCAGTGCCTCATAGTCGAACTTGGCGCCGCTACGCTCCAACTCGTCGTACATATTCAGCGCAATGACCATCGTGGGGCTTATGTCGATAAGCTCGGTAGTGAGGTATAGGTTACGCTCGATGTTCGACGCTACGACGGTGTTAAGGATGATGTCGGGCGTATTTTCGACGATGTGTCGGCGCACGAAAAGCTCCTCGGGCGAGTATGCCGCAAGGGCGTATGTGCCAGGCAGGTCGGTTAGCTCGATGGTGTAGCCCTTGTAGCGCAGCTCGCCACGCTTGGCATCCACGGTAACGCCGCTGTAATTGCCCACGTGTTCGCTACGCCCCGCGAGGGTGTTAAATAGCGATGTCTTGCCCGAGTTGGGGTTGCCCACCAAGCCTACACTTATGCGGTTGGAGCTGCACTGCACGGCGCGCTCTACAATATCCTCGTCGGCGAGTATTTGGCTCTGGTCGAACGATAGCTTCGCCGCCTCCTCGCGCGTCATCACCACGACCATCTCCGCCTCCTTGCGGCGCAGCGATATGTCGTAGCCCATAATGTGGTACTCGATAGGGTCTTTGAGCGGCGCATCCAACACGACGGTAACCTGCTGACCACGTACAAAGCCCATCTCGATAATGCGACGACGGAAGCCGCCGTAGCCCAATACCTTGACTACGGTTGCGGTCTCTCCTGTTTTCAGTTCGCTCAGTCGCATATACCTATATTTTAATATTACGGCGCAAAGGTAGCAAAATTATACGTACGGTGCAATCCCAATTTATGGGGATATGAGGGTGGAGTGATACTTTTTTTTGCCAAACGAAAATATGTCTCAGACTGCCCGTAACAGCCATTTTCGGTCGATTTATCGGAAAATCACGACATTATATGCGATTTTTTTGCAATAATACTTTGAATAAGAAAATATTTTTATATCTTTGCAAACAGAAAAACCTATTAAACAATTAGTGATATGAAGACTTTGGTAGAAAACATTAACGCCCAGTATGAGGCATTTGCAGCAAACGCAGCTTTGCAGGTAGAGAAGAACAATAAGGCAGCGGGTACCCGCGCTCGTAAGGCAGCCTTGGAGCTTACTAAGCTTCTCAAAGAGTTCCGCAAGGTTTCGGTTGAGGAGGCTAAGAAATAATTTTAGCTGCGCTGAGATAGAGGCTGACCTTTTTTAGGGTCAGCCTTTTTGTTTGGTGTGATAAGGGCGCATCTGCGGCACATCCCAAAAAGTAGAGTACCGTGGGCTGTACACTTTGGTACTATCCCACGGCACTCTCTTTTGCGATGCACCACATCTGCAACCCTTCTGACGCCAAACACCTCTCGCTTGGGAGCGTGGCAATAGCGCACTGCCTCGCACAACTGAGAACGCCTGAGAATGACTGAGAACGCCTGTGTTTTTCAGTAGTCTCGTCGTCCCGTGGTCTCGCAGTCTCGCAGTCTCGTCGTCCTGTCGTCTCGTCGTCTTATTGGCGCGCTACCCAGTCATTCCCAGTCTTTCTCAGGCGTTCTCAGTCCAATTGCGCGCCACCCAGTCTTTCTCAGGCGTTCTCAGTCAAATCGCGCGCCTCCCACTCAGTATTTCTCAGCCTTTCTTGACCTCCTACTGCATAAAACACCCCTTGCGATTTGCGAGTTACGCCAATTTTTCTTACCTTTGTACGATTATGCAGCGAATTAAAAACATAGTATTTGACCTCGGAGGCGTGGTCTTCTCGCGCGACCCTCACAAGATGGAGAGGGCGTTTATGGAGTTCTTCTCGTATATCCATCTGCCTAAGATGCCGACCTTTTGGGAGGAGTACGACCGTGGCGCAGTGAGCTACGACGAGGTGGTCGTGGCATTAGCCGAGTGGAACAGGTGCGACGTGGAGCTTGCCCACCGCAACCTACAACGTGCCATCGCCACACAGGAGCAGATGCCCGCTACGAAGCGCCTTATCGAGGAGCTTAAAGCAGCTAATTATAAGCTTTACGTGCTGTCGAATATGTCGTTGGAGTTCATCGAGTTTCTACGTACGACGGATGTCTATCGCAACTTCGACGGCGAGGTGGTGTCGTGCTTCGAGAAGGTCGTAAAGCCCGATGCCGCGATATACCGCCTCTTGGAGGAGCGCTACTCGCTCAACCCTGCCGAGACACTATTTGTCGATGACCGCGAGGCGAACGTCGTGGCGGCACGAGAGAGGGGTTGGAGTGCCATCCACTTCTCGACGTGCGAGGCTGAGCGTAGCTGCGACGAGGTGCGTGAGCTGCTGCACACAATAAATGCGTAGATACATAATTTATATAGTAAGCAATTAACCGAAAAACGTGATAATATGACACTAAAACTCAGATTGCAGTATAATACCCACTATGGCGAGGAGCTATACGTGGTATTGGGTGGCGACCGCGAGAAGGCGTATGCTATGCACTACGCTGGCGAGGGTTGGTGGGAGGCAGCCGTAAAGGTGGCCACTACCGAGCTTCTGTATCGCTACGAGGTACGCCGTGAGGGTGGCGTGGTACGCCGCGAGTGGGGTGCTAAGCACCATCTTCTTCTCGATAAGAGGTGTGGCGATGTGCGCGTAGAGGACCGTTGGAGCGATATGCCCTCGGACCGTTCGTTCCGCTCGTCGATGTTTACCGATGGCGTCTTTGCCCGCACTAAGGCTAAGAGAGCGCAGGCAATAGCCCCCGATACACTCACCATACGTGCCGAGATTGGCGTTGTACGCCCCAACCAAAGTGTGGTATTGGTCGGCGACGGCAAGGCTCTCGGCAACTGGGATGTAAAGAGGGGTGTTAAGCTCGCCGACGGCGAGGCTCCCGTATGGAGCGTACGCATCAAGGCTCCCAAGGCGCCGTTTGCCTACAAGTTTGTCATCGTTGATGACGCTACCGACGAGGTGTGTGCTTGGCAGTCGGGCGACAACTACTACTCGGCCCTCAGCGTAGCCGAGGGCGAGGCTGTGGTAATCAACCTCTTGCGTCCCCACTTCGACATCGCGCCGTGGCGTGGTGCGGGTGTGGCTATCCCCGTATTCTCGTTGCGCTCTACGAAGAGCTTTGGCGTGGGCGAGTTCCACGACTTGCGCCTTATGGTCGATTGGGCAGCTATGACGGGTCAGTCAATCATTCAGATTCTGCCTATCAACGATACCACGATGACGCGCACTTGGCAAGACTCATACCCCTACAATGCCAACTCTACCTTTGCGCTGCATCCTCAGTTCCTGCACCTCCCCGCCGTGGGCAGACTCAAAGATAGGGCTAAGCAAGAGGCGTTCGACAAGCTCGGCAAGGAGCTTAACGCCCTGCCACAGATAGACTACGAGCGCGTGAACAACGCCAAGGAGGAGTTCCTACACGCCATCTTCGAGGAGCAGGGTAGCAAGACCCTCGCATCGAAGGAGTTTAAGGCGTTCGTGGCCTCTAACGAGGAGTGGCTGCGTCCCTACGCCGTCTTCTGCGCCTTGCGCGATGAGAAGCACACTCCCGACTTCTCGACGTGGGGTACGTGGGCGAAATATACCAAGGCTAAGGTTGCTAAGTACGAGAAGGAGCATCCTATGGATGTGGCTTACCACTACTTCGTGCAGTACCACCTCTCGCGTCAGCTACGCGATGCCCGCGACTATGCACACTCTAAGGGCGTGGTGTTGAAGGGCGATATTCCTATCGGCATCTCGCGTACGTCGGTCGATGCGTGGGTATATCCCGAACTCTTCAATATGGACTCGTCGGCAGGCGCTCCACCCGATGACTTCTCGGTTATGGGTCAGAACTGGGGCTTCCCGACATACAACTGGGCAAAGATGGCAGAGGATGGCTATGCGTGGTGGAAGGCGCGCTTTATGAAGATGGCAGAGTACTTCGACGCCTACCGCATCGACCATATCCTCGGTTTCTTCCGCATCTGGGAGATACCTCTCGACGCCGTAAATGCACTTCTTGGACGCTTCAACCCTGCGCTACCTTATAGCTACGACGAGCTGTCGGCATACGGCTTCCACTTCGACGGTGGCTGGCACGTGGGCGACATTAAGCAGACCGATAACGTACTCTTCGTCGAGGATAAGTTGCAGAAGGGCAAGTATCATCCCCGCATCTCGGCACAATCTACCGACTGCTACCGTTGGCTCTCGGACGACCAAAAGGATGCCTACAACCGCCTCTACAACGACTTCTTCTATCGTCGCCATAACGACTTCTGGAAGCAAGAGGCACTGCGCAAGCTGCCCCCGCTGATTGAGAGTACGGGTATGTTGGTATGTGGCGAGGACCTCGGTATGATACCCGACTGCGTACCCTCGGTGATGGCGTCGGAGCAGATTCTTGCACTGGAAATTCAGCGTATGCCCAAAGACCCGAAGGTGGAGTTCGGCTCAACGTACGACTACCCCTACTTGTCGGTATGTACCACGGGTACTCACGATATGAACCCGCTACGTGCCTGGTGGGAGGAGGATAGAGGCGTTACACAGCGCTTCTACAACTATGTGCTTGGCGCGTGGGGCGAAGCACCCTACTTCTGCGAGCCGTGGATATGTGAGCAGGTGGTGGCTATGCACCTCAAATCGCCCGCTATGCTCACCATCCTGCCGTGGCAGGACTGGGTAGCTATGGATGGCACGCTGCGCCGCGAGAACCCCAACGAGGAGCGTATCAACGTACCCGCCAACTCGCGACACTACTGGCGTTATCGTATGCACCTAACCCTCGAAGAGCTGCTTACAGCCGACGAGCTTAACAAGATGATACGTCATAAAATCGCCGAGTCGGGTCGCTAACTAAGGATAAGCTACAAAGAGTAAGGGCGCAAGACCTAAGTCCAGCGCCCTTGCTTAGTAGCCCCGAAAGGATTCGAACCTTCATCGTAAGAACCGGAATCTTAAATTCTATCCATTGAACTACGGAGCCGTTGTGCAAAGATACATCTTTTTTTGCGAATACGGCATAGACATCAACCAATTTTAGATAAAAAGGCTATGAGCAATCTTCTGACGATAGTGTGGGACTGGGACCCTACGTTTATAATGGTTGGCGAACTGGATATTCGCTGGTATGGTCTTATGTGGGCTGTGGGCATACTCCTTGCCGAGCGTGTCATATCGCATATATGCAAGCACGAGGGGCTGCCACAGAGTACCGTAGAGTCGGCGTTTATATGGATTGTCCTCGGCACGTTTATCGGTGCGCGTGTGGGACACTGCCTCTTCTACGAACCCGAAACCTACCTCCCCGAGCCGTGGCGTATCATCACCGATATTCGTGATGGCGGTATGGCGAGCCACGGAGCCACCATCGGCATTTTGCTGGGTATCTGGATATTTGTGCGCCGCAACCACCTACCCTTCGTTTGGGGTATTGACCGCATCGGCATTGTAGCACCCTTGGCTGGCGCTATCATCCGCTTCGGCAACCTCTTCAACTCGGAGATTGTCGGTAAGCCTTCGGATTTGCCGTGGGCATTTCAGTTTGTGCGCCACGATGCACCTCGTGCCTTTGTCGAGTATGGCGGCGATGTTCCCGCCTCGCTTCTTGCCGAGATACCTGCACGACACCCCGCCCAGCTATACGAGGCGTTGTGCTACCTTGCCACCTTCGCTCTGCTTATGTGGATGTACTATAAGCGCGACTTGGGACGTCGCCGTCCAGGACTGCTCTTCGGCGTGGCGATGATTGGCATCTTCCTCACACGCTTCTTCATCGAGTTTTTGAAGGAGCGTCAGGTGGAGTTCGAGGAGGCTATGACTCTCGATATGGGTCAGTGGCTCAGCCTGCCCTTTATACTCCTGGGTATCGTTATGATAGTACGTGCTATGCGCCGTCCTGTGGTGGGTAATTTAGACGCCGTTGTGGAGTACGCCAATAGCTGCTATGCCGCAGAGAGTAAGGCGAAAGAGAATAAAGCCAAGCGCGATGCAAAACGCCGTAAATAACCTTATTTATAATACGCTCACCGCAGAGCGTAGGGTAGTGCTGCCTACTGTTGGCACGCTACAACTATGCCATCTTCCCGCCTCGATGTCAGGCAGTAGGGTGGTCCCACCTTGCTGTGTGGTTGAGTTTAGTAGCTCTACGAGTGGTCGTACAATTGTAGATGTTATCGCCCAGAGCGCCTCTATCTCAATGGAGGATGCTGAGGATATATACCGCCGTTGGTTGGATAGGTCGCGCAATGGCGATGATGTCGTCATCGAGGGTGTCGGCACGCTGCGCCATAAGAGCTTTACGACAGATAGTGCGCTCCTTGCCGCATTAAACCCCGAGGGCGATAAGCCGCTACGTCTGCGCCGACGTCGTAGTAAGCTACCGTGGCTGATATTACTTGTCGTGCTGCTGCTTGGCGTCGCTGCTGGCGCATACCTCTACCTCTCAAAAGAGGGTAATGCAGAGCCTACAACGCACCTTACAACGCCTACGGAGACGCTAACCGAGCCTATTGAGGTTGCAGAGCCTGCCAATAGTGTCGAAGTTGTGGATGAGAGCGTTGATGTGCCGACTGTGCCGACTGAGCCAACTGAAACCGTTGTCGAGATACCCGCACCCGAGGAGGTTGCGGCAGATAATCTGCCCTGGACGGAGCGTGATGATTTGCGCCATTGGGTCGTTGTCGGCAGCTACTCTACGGAGCAGAACGCTAAACGTGCTATGCGCGACATTATCGCTAAAAATGAGGATGTTACGTGCGATATATTCAAGCTCGGCTCGATGTATGCCGTAGCAGCCTTTGCCTCGTCAGACCACGCTGAATGTGAGGAGTTTGTACGCAGCCACCGCAAGGAGTTTAAGCAGGCGTGGATACATACTCCAAAACGCTTCAAATAACGAGTTGTAGATGACACTTTATCAACGACTTAACGCCATTATTGATGTGCTTTATGTAGCACCCGCACGTAGGGTAGTACCCCGCGAGCTTTTTGGCTATGCGGTATGTGGAGCTACCAATATGGCGCTTGATACGTTGTGGTACTATATCATATATCACTACATTGTTGCTGAGAGGTTTATCGACTTGGGCGTTGTGGTTATGTCGCCACATATCGCCTCGCTGTTTGTTGTATTTCCGATTACCTTTTTCACGGGCTTTTGGCTCAATAGATATGTCGCTTTCAGGGCTACGGAGTATAGCGGTCTTCGACAGCTTGTGCGTTATGCGCTCACGGTCGTCGGCTCAGTCGTTCTGAACTATGTATGTATGAAGCTCTTTGTTGAACACCTCGATATATGGCCAACACCCTCTAAGATGCTTACCACGGCAATATCGGCTGTTTATAGCTTCCTCGCCGCCAAGTTCTACACCTTCCGAAGGAGGTAATCCGCACACGCCTGTACGACCGCCACCCATCGTATCGTATTATGACATCGCGATTGGTGCTATGTTAGTTGCGTCGTTGCACGACCTCTCGTCAAGCTGCAACTATGCAACGCATATAAGACCGATTGTGTCAGCCGCCAGCCGTTTAGTCGTACAGCACTAAATAGTTGTATTATCCGTCTCGATTGGTGCTATGTTAGTTGCGTCGTTGCACGACCTCTCGTCAAGCTGCAACTATGCAACGCAACAATTATACTCGATAATTAGTGGCGATATGCCCCTGTAATACATATTATGTTAAAATTGTACCGATATTAGCGATTCCTGAGTTACTTCACAAATTGCGTGTCAAGTGATATTACGGATAGATGAGTTACTTAACAAACTACATTTAGCTCCTCAGTATATTCGGCGAGTATTGTGTGTGTTTGCTTGCAAATTACATATTATATTAATGTTATATATAAATGTGTTGCATAGCTAATTACCCGTTGTCCCTCAGTATATCGGTCAATTTGTTGCCTGCTAATTGTTTGTCATACCTCAATGTTACTTTTGTATATGCGTTACTATGCTTATTGCTTATCACGCCTCAATATTGCTCTCGGAACTAAACATACAGCACTCTATACTCTATACTCTATACTCTTTGCTTTGTACGCCATTTCTACTCTGTACTCTATACTCAGTACTCTTTGCTTTGTACGCCATTCCCTACTCCCCTCCCTCTCACGATTTAACATAATGTAAATATTACGACATTTATTTGTATATTAGTGTAACTAACAAATAGTGCAAGACCCCATAGAGGTCTTGCACACAATAACATACACTAAAATATGCGTACAATCAAGAACAAGGGAAGCCGTTCATTAAGGCTTTCTACCGATGAAATTATTAGCTCAGTTATTGTCCCTTTCCGCGAGAAGCTGAGACCCTGCAATAAACTCATCTCTATTGGCTCAACCCGTAGTACAAGAGAATAATATTATTGGGTGGATACGAATATGAGCGCGCCAGTAAACAAGTCCCCCTTTGTCAAAGGGGGATTTAGAGGGAATGTAAATACTGATTCACGAAAAAAGGAGAGCCAAAGCTCTCCTTTATTTCCGTGAATCCGCCGGGGCTCGAACCCGGGACCCCAACATTAAAAGTGTTGTGCTCTACCGACTGAGCTACGGATTCTCCGAGCCAAAGACTTTCGTGTTTGGTGGTGCAAAGATAATCAATATTTTTATTTTACCAAAATAGTACGCCAAAATATTGTAAAACAAACTGTATAATGGAGATTTACCCCATTGGCTCCGATATATCGGCTACCGTGGCGCGAACATAGCCTATAAGGTCGTTAGGAGCAATGGCAATCTGCAAGCCACGGACCCCCGCGCTAATATATATACGCGGATGCTCCAACGATGTCGAATGTATGTATGTCGGGAACGGCTTGCGCATACCTATTGGCGAGCAACCGCCTCGTATATAGCCCGTTGTGGGTAGCAACTCCTTCATCGCTATAAGCTCAGCCCACTTATTCCCAGACACCTTAGCCGCCGCTTTGAGGTTTACCTCGTGGTCGCCAGGTATGACGCATACGAAGCACCCATTACGGTCGCCACGAAGCACCAACGTCTTAAATACCGTTGCTATATCCTCGCCCAGCTCCTCGGCAACGTGCGTAGCGGCAAGGTTACTCTCATCCACCGTATATGGCACAAGCTCATAGGCAATCTTCGCCTTATCTAATAGGCGCGCAGCGTTGGTCTTCTCTATCTTTTTAGCCATAATATTGCGTAATCATTACAATCGTTAAACAAAATAGTATATCTTTGCACTATGAGTTATGCGCTAATCACAGGAGCATCATCAGGCATCGGTCGCCACTACGCCACAGAGCTTGCCTCGCGTGGCTATGACATTATTGCCATAAGCAATCAGCCTGAGGCTCTCGCCACGCTTGCTGAGCAGATAGGCTCAAACCTTCGCCGCAAGGTGGTAACCATAGCCTGCGACCTTACCGAGGAGTGTGCTGCACAGCGCATCTTTGACCGTTGTGTAGCCGAGGGTTACGACGTCGAGATAGTGGTCTGCAACGCTGGTATGCTTCTCTTCTCTACACTCACAGCTACCCCGCCATCACAGCTTGCGAAAATCATAGCGCTACACTGCACTACGACCACACTTCTATGCCGATTATTCGGCGAGCAGATGAAGGGGCTACGCCGTGGCAGAATACTCGTAATGTCCTCGGCGACAGCGTGGCTACCCTACCCCACAATCGCTCACTATGGCGCGACAAAGGCCTACCTCAAAAACTTTGCATCGTCGCTATGGTATGAGCTGCGTCCCTACGGCATAAGCGTAACCGCGGTATATCCTGGCGCTGTCGATACGCCACTCTACTCGCTCGACGACAAGGTGCGTAGGCGTCTGCGTATGTTTGGCATTATGACACCGCCCGAAAAACTTGCTCGTCAGGCAATTAGGGCAATGATGCGTGGTCGCCGTCGTCTTGTGCCTGGCATCTTCACTAAGCTTGTCGTGGCGTTATGCTCGCTACTTCCAGCGCGACTACTCTACCCTATTCTGCGTATAGCTCCTATACGCCGTCTATTGGAGCGCATCTGATAGACTACGCCTCGACCAACTCGCGTAGCTGCTCAACCGTAATATCGCGGAAGTCATTGATAATCAGGTCGGCATCGGTATTTTCAAGAAACACTCTATCGAACGTCGTAGCCAGCGCCACAACCTTCATTCCAGCCCTCTTTGCCGCCTCAATACCCGCTTCGGCATCCTCAAATACGACGCACTCATCGGCGCTAAGACCGAGCTTCGCGGCGGCTGTAAGGTATATCTCGGGGTCGGGCTTGCAGCGTGTAACCTCGTCTCCTGCGACGGTAGCCTCGAAGTAGCGGCGTATATCACATTTATCGAGTACGAAATCGACATTTGCCTTATACCCCGACGACCCTACGGCGCAGCGCAGCCCCGCCTTGGCACTATCCGCCAAAAACGCCAATAGACCCGCCTGCGGCTCAATTATCGGGGCGTATATCTCGCGATAGATAGCCTCCTTCTCGTAGCCGAGCTGACGGATGCCTACGCGCTCAACAATATCGGCAGGCATAAGCTCGCCCATAATGTCGTCGTTGCCCTTACCAAACACGCGGCTAAGTTCGTCAAAGGTGCGCTCTACACCGTAGCGGCGAAAAAACTCAGCAAACGCCTGACGGTGAATTTCGAGGTTATTGACCAGCACACCGTCCATATCGAAGAGAATAGCTTTTAGCATAATATCCGTTTTTAACCTACGCAAAGGTAGTAATTTTTGTTTAACAAAACTCCACCTATATTTAATATAGGCACAATTGTTTTGTCGATTGCGCAAAAATAGGTAAATTTGCAACTATGAAATGGATGAAAACACTCAGGGCAATTCAGTGGGGCGAGAATATGGTCTATTCGTTGGTATGGATAGTTGTATTTCTAATCCCCATTATGAACGCACAGTTGATGTCCGAGACACATATCGACTTCAACAAGGTCGTTATCTCGTGGGGTAAGATTGCCCCCTACTTCATAATCTTCATCGTAAACAACGTGCTGCTTGCCCCGAAGCTGCTGTTGCGCAACCGCTACTGGCTGTATAGTGTGCTGCTTATAGCGATGTTGGTGGTCATCTTTGGCAGCATCGACATTCTCGACTTCCGATATTGGCAGTCGGACGACGACCTACGCAATAAAGCGTCATTCACCGACTTGGAGTGGTATTGGAACGTGCTGCTGGGTGTGTTTATGGCTGGCGCAAACTCGATGATTAAACTCTACTATCGCGCTCTCGACACCGAGCAGCGTATGGCGGTACTCGAACGCGAGAACATCGAGACACAGATGCAGTATCTGAAATATCAAATAAACCCGCACTTTCTGATGAACACGCTAAACAACATACACGCGATGATAGACTTCGACGGCGAGACTGCCAAGAAGAGCGTTATGGAGCTGTCGCGGATGTTGCGCCACGTGCTGTACGATTCGAGCGAGAACTACACCACATTGGATAAGGAGGTAGAGTTTCTCGACAACTATATTCAGCTTATGCGCATACGCTACGACGATAGCGTCGATATACGACTCAACGTCCCCGAGCCAAGCGTATGTCGTCGTGTGTCGCTGCCACCGCTGCTACTTATCGTACTTGTAGAGAACGCCTTTAAGCACGGCATCAGCTACAACCGACCCTCGTTCATCGACATCGACCTTAGCGTCCAGGGCGAGAATCTATGTTGCACGGTGAAGAATAGCCGCCACCCCTCGTACGTGGCACAGAATAGCGGCATAGGCCTAAACAATATAACGAAGCGTATGGATATGCTCTTCAACCGCAACTACACGTTGAAGATTGACCGCTCGAATGATGATGTTTATACCGTAAAGATGATAATACCAATAAAACGATAAGCTATGGTAAGATGTATAGCTATTGACGATGAGCCGTTGGCGCTACGTCAGATAAAGAGTTATATCGACAGATGTGAGCAGTTGGAGCTTGTGGCGACGTGCCGCAGTGCCTTAGACGCGACAAATATTATCCAGCACGAGAGCATCGACCTCATATTTGTAGATATAAATATGCCCGACCTTAACGGCATCGACTTCGTGCGCTCTCTCACAGGCAACCACTTCGTGATATTCACTACGGCATATCCCGAATTTGCACTCGAAGGCTTCAAGCTAAATGCCATAGACTACCTGTTAAAGCCCTTCTCCGAAGACGAGTTCTTGAAGGCTGTAAACAAGGTGCTGTCGTTAGTCGATTTGGTGGAGCGCTGCCACGCCGCGGAGAGCGCCATCGCCAACAACGAGGCACAGAGCGACGATAAGGGGTTTCTATCGGTCAAGGCGGATTACAAGACGCAGTTGGTGCGCATCAGCGACATAGTATATTTGGAGAGTGCGGGCGAGTACGTACGCCTCCATATCGAGGGTAGCTCGACCATCACCACCCTATTCCGTCTTAAAAATATGGAGGCGGCACTGCCCCAAGAGGGCTTCTTGCGTGTGCATCGCTCATATATCGTGAACCTAAAACGTATATCGAGCTACACGAAGGGGCGCATCTTCCTCGACAATGGCGAGTACATCCCCCTTGGCGAGAACTACAAGGAGCGATTCTTCGAGTACTTCAACGAGGCGACAAAGTAGCGACGAGACTATCGAGGTGCGAGCAGAACGGCTGTCTATGCTAACCCTAATCGCCCACACTCATATACAACAAAGGGCTGTTCGGCACGAAGCGGAACAGCCCATATTGTTTGTTCGAGGTATCTATTAACCGAAGAACGAGAGAAGAATACCAGCAGCAACAGCCGAGCCGATAACGCCAGCCACATTGGGCCCCATAGCGTGCATCAACAGGAAGTTGCCAGGGTTATACTTCTGACCCACGCTCTGCGATACACGGGCAGCCATAGGCACAGCCGACACACCAGCAGAGCCGATAAGCGGGTTAATCCTATCCTTCACGAAGAGGTTCATAAACTTCGCCAACAGAACACCACTTGCCGAGCCGAACGAGAAGGCGATAACGCCCAACAGCAAGATACCCAGCGTCTGGAAGTTCAGGAAGTTGTCAGCCGTAGCCGTAGCACCTACCGAGATACCGAGGAAGATGGTTACGATGTTCATCAACTCGTTCTGCACGGTCTTCGACAGACGCTCCGTAACACCCGACTCTTTGAGTAGGTTACCGAGCATCAAGCAGCCGATAAGTGGAGCTGCCGAAGGCAACAACAGCGCGATGATAACCGTGATGACGATAGGGAAGATGATCTTCTCCTTCTGCGATACGGTACGCAACTGCTTCATCTCAATCTTACGCTCTGCATCCGTCGTCAGCAGCTTCATAATAGGGGGCTGGATAACGGGGACGAGTGCCATATACGAGTATGCAGCAACGGCGATAGGACCGAGCAACTCGGGAGCGAGCTTCGAGGTGAGGTAGATAGCCGTAGGACCATCAGCACCACCAATGATGCCGATAGAGCCTGCCTGCCAATAGTCGAAGCCCAGCGCCAAAGCACCGACAAACGTAGCAAAGATACCTATCTGTGCAGCAGCACCTAACAACAAACTCTTGGGGTTAGCAATCAGCGGACCGAAGTCGGTCATAGCGCCTACGCCCACGAAGATTAAGCAGGGGTAGATGCCGAGCTTAACGCCCAAGTAGAGGTAGTCCAACAGACCTGCGCCACCACCGCTAAATGCCGACCAATTAACGTGACCATCAGCAAAGAGGTCTGCGTGGTACATATCGGCACCTGGGAGGTTGGTAAGCAACATACCGAAGGCGATAGGCAAGAGCAACAGCGGCTCAAACTTCTTAACGATAGCCAAGTAGAGCAGCACGAACGAGATAAGGAGCATAATGCCACAACGCCAGTCCACGGTGTTGGTCAAGGGGTTAGTGTCGTTAGCAATCTCCTCGTCGCCAGCAAACTTCGCCAAACCTGTCTCCATAACGAAGTCTTCAACGGTCTGCGAAAGTCCGCCCTCGGCAAACTTATCATCAAAAAGAGCGTTGTCTCGCTTGCTGGTGGCATCGTCCGACGCAAAGGCCTCGGGCGTAGATGTTGTGAACATCACCACTGCGAGCAACAGCGAAAAACATAATTTCAGACTCTTCATCTTATCAAAATTAAAGAGTTAGTATTATTCGAGGTCGATGAGAGCCTCACCCTGCTGAACAGCCTTACCCTCGGTAACGTAAATCTTCTTCACCGTACCTGCGGCGGGAGCCATAATCTCATTCTCCATCTTCATCGCCTCCAAGGTCATAAGCACATCGCCAGCCTTGACAGCCTGACCCTCCTGTACCTTAACCTTAGATACGTTGCCTGGCAGCGGCGACTTGATAGAGCCTGCATTGCCCGAGATAGGCTGTGCGGGAGCATCTACGAAGTCGGCAGCAGTGCTTGACGGCTTAACAGCGGCAATTTTGGGAGAGACGACAGCCTCCTCCTTCTCTACTTGTACGGTATAAGATTTGCCGTTAAGCTCAACACGTGCTGTGTTGCGCTCGGTCTCCTCTACGATAGCCTCGTAGCTCTTACCGTTAATATTGAATTTGAATTTCTGCATGATTCAAAAGTAAATGTTTAATCGTTTTTGACTGACTCAATTATCGGTCGTTAATTAAAGTGGCTTTGAAATATTGCGCACCTGCCAAGCCGAAACGTCGTGGTTCTGGCGGAAGGTAAGTACGTCGCTCTCCTCATCGTGACGGTTGAAGAAGAGGTTTACAGCCATAGCGATAGCTGCAACCTCCTCCTCACTGATACCATCAGATGCAGTAGCGGTAGCGACAGCGGGTGTTGCGCTCTTCTTCTCAGCGAAGATAACTCCAAAGAGTTTTAGGATGTAGATGAGAAGAACAAGAACAATAAACACCAGCACTATGCTGAATAGTGCTACGACAGCCGCATTTCCCCAGTTTACTGCAAGCATCATCATACGTTATTCAGTTTTATGATTACAACGGAATATTGTTATGACGCTTTGCGGGGTTCTGCAAACGCTTGTTGCGCAAAGACTCCAAAGCGCGAATCACACGGAAACGGGTGTTGCGAGGCTCGATAACATCGTCGATGTAGCCGTAACGGGCTGCATTGTACGGGTTAGAGAACTTGTCGCGGTACTCCTGCTCCTTCTCGGCGATGAACTTAGCCTTCTCGTCGGCATTCTCAAATGCTGCCAACGCCTTAGCCTGCAATACCTCTACGGCACCGCTTGCACCCATAACGGCAATCTCAGCAGTAGGCCAAGCGTAGTTTACGTCGCCGCGGATGTGCTTCGATGACATCACGATATAGGCACCACCGTAAGCCTTGCGCAAGGTAACGGTAACCTTAGGTACGGTAGCCTCGCAGTAAGCGAACAGAAGCTTAGCACCGTGCGTAATAACGCCACCATACTCCTGTGCAGTACCAGGCAAGAAGCCAGGAACATCGACCAAGGTAACCAACGGAATGTTGAACGCATCGCAGAAACGTACGAAACGTGCTGCCTTGCGGCTGGCGTTGATATCCAATACACCTGCCATAAACTTAGGCTGGTTGGCGATGATACCTACGCTCTGACCGTTGAAACGGGCAAAACCTGTGATGATGTTCTTAGCATAAGCTGCTGCCGACTCCAAGAACTCGCCATTATCGACGATAGCCTTGATAACCTCCATCATATCGTAGGGCTTGTTGGGGTTGTCGGGGATAATCTCGTTAAGGATGTCCTCCTTACGAGCAATATCGTCGGTACAGGGCTGGTCGGGAACCAACGCGGTGTAGTTCTGAGGCATATACGAGAGAAGGTCGCGAATGAGCTTCAAGCCCTCCTCCTCTGAATCTACGGCGAACTGAGCTACACCCGACTTTGTGGTGTGCATATTAGCGCCACCCAACTGCTCCTGAGTTACATCCTCGCCCGTAACGGTCTTAACAACCTTAGGACCAGTGAGGAACATATTTGATGTCTCGCGGCGCATAATGATAAAGTCGGTCAAAGCGGGCGAATAGACAGCACCACCTGCGCAAGGACCAAAGATAGCCGAAATCTGAGGGATAACACCCGATGCCATAACGTTGCGCTGGAAGATGTTAGCGTAGCCTGCAAGAGCGTTTACACCCTCCTGGATACGAGCGCCGCCCGAGTCGTTAAGACCGATGCAGGGTGCGCCATTGCGCACTGCCATATCCATAACCTTGCAAATCTTGTCTGCCAACGAGATAGACAACGAACCTGCCGTTACGGTGAAGTCCTGTGCGAAGACATACACCAAGCGGCCAGCGATGGTACCATAACCTGTAACCACACCATCACCAAAGGTATGCTTTGCATCCATACCGAAGTCGTAGCAGCGGTGAGTAACGAACATATCGAACTCCTCGAAGCTACCCTCGTCCAACAACATTGCAATACGCTCACGGGCGGTGTACTTGCCCTTCTCGTGCTGCTTGTCGATTGCCTTCTGGCCACCACCCAAACGTGCTGTCTGGCGGTTGTCCATCAATTTCTCAATCGCTTTCTGAATCTCGCTCATAGTCGAATGATTTATTAATCTGTTTTGTTATTTAACTGAACTTATTAGTTTACTTGTTCTTGTTCTCGCAAAGCTCGGTCAAGATGCCCTGAGTAGATTTGGGGTGAAGGAACGCGATGGTAAGACCCTCAGCACCCTTGCGGGGTGTCTTGTCGATAAGGCGGATGCCCTGAGCCTCTGCGTCGGCAAGCTGCTCCTCGATGTTCTCAACAGCAAGTGCCATATGGTGAATACCCACACCCTTGTTCTCGATGTACTTAGCGATAGTCGATTCGGGAGAGGTAGGCTCCAAAAGCTCAATCTTGGTCTGACCCAACATAAAGAAAGCGGTCTTAACCTTCTGGTCAGCGACCTCCTCGATGTTGTAGCACTTCAAACCCAATACGTTCTCCCAGTAGGGAATTGACTCCTCCAAGCTGTTTACGGCAATGCCGAGATGCTCAATGTGTGATACTTTCATAGTGTTTAGTTTTTATAAAGTTTAACTTATTGTTTTTTTGTAAATCACTCTTCGTTTCAATGTCTCAAAAAATCACCCAAAGTTACTTCAACTTTTTGAATTGGCGAAATATTTTCGACTCTTTTTTTCACTTATTACACCTATTTATATATGACCCTCCCACTTTTTCGGGAATTTAACCCCGCAAACATCGAAAAAAGCGCTCGAAGGATTGGTATTTGCAGAAAAATCGCTAACTTCGCATACTCGATTATGTGTACCGAAGAATGAGACGATTTATAACCATAGCCTTCGCCGTGCTGTTTACGGCATCCGCAGCCTTGGCGCAGAACATACGCTTGGGCGAACGCATACCTACTATCGACATAGACGCTACGATGGGTACTCACCTCGACCATATCGAGACGGAGTACGTATGCTTGGTCTTTATCCATTCGAGCAGTCGGCCCTGCATCGAGGCCCTCGAAGAGTTCGCGGTGGTAGCAGACGACATCAAGCAGCAGATGTCGGTAGTGCTTATAACACCCGAGAGGCACGATGACGAGAAGGAGCTGTTGGCAAGGTTTGTCGATGACAACACCTCGGTAGCCTTCGACCGCGACTACAAGACCTTCAATGCCTTTGGCATAAACTTCGCGCCCTTCGGCGTGATATACGACACGAAGCGTTGTCGGGCGCAGTGGTTTGGCTCGATACAGCAGCTCGACACAGCGACGCTTTGGCAGATAACACAACAACGACAGATAAAAAAATAACAGATATGTCATTCACAAAGATAGAGCATTACGAGAAAGAGTATCTCGATATGCACCACGACAGCGCACTCAACCTCACCGAAGGTGTCGAGGATAAGCCCGTGGTAAACCCATACTTCGTGCGCCGTAAGCGCCGTACGCTATCCACCGACGAGTATGTCGAGGGCATCCTTGCGGGAAACATCACAATCTTGGCTCAGGCAATTACCCTTATTGAGAGTAACAACCCCTCGCACTACGCTCAGGCACAGGAGATTATAGAGCGCTGCCTACCCCATTCGGGCAGGTCGGTACGTATCGGCATCACGGGTGTCCCTGGCGCTGGTAAGTCGAGCTTCATCGAGGCGGTGGGTAATATGGTTACCTCGCTTAGACATAAGCTCGCGGTATTGGCTATCGACCCATCGTCGGAGCGCAGCGGTGGCTCTATCCTTGGCGATAAGACGCGTATGGAGAGCATCTGCCACAACCCCGACATCTTCGTTCGCCCCTCGCCCTCGGCTGGCTCGTTGGGCGGCGTGGCACGTAAGACACGAGAGACCATCGTGCTGTGCGAGGCGGCGGGCTTCGACGTGATATTTATCGAGACGGTGGGTGTAGGTCAGTCCGAGACGGCGGTACACTCGATGGTCGATATGTTTATGATGCTCCAAATATCGGGTGCGGGCGATGAGCTGCAAGGCATCAAACGTGGCATTATGGAGATGGCGGATATGATGGTCATCACCAAGGCCGACGGCGAGAATATCACTAAGGCGGAGCTTGCTAAGGCTCAGTATCAGGGCGCTTTGCACCTCTTTCCTCTTGCCGAGTCGGGATGGCGTCCACAGGTCTTTACCTGCTCATCGCATATGGGTACAGGCTTGGAGGAGGTGTGGAAGGGCGTCGAGGAGTACCTCGACCATATCGAGGCAAACGGCTACTTCGCCGCTAACCGCAACCGCCAAAACAAGTATTGGATGTATGAGACCATCAACGAGACGTTGAAGTCGAACTTTTATACTAACCCCGAGGTTGAAGCGCGTCTTGCGGAGGTCGAGCAGAGGGTATTGGACGCCAAGTTATCGTCGTTTATCGCTGCCAAAGAGCTGCTCGATATATACTTTAAGTAGAGATTTATCGACAGCAAGTACAATGCTATTTTTACACAAATAACATCTACAGCACTCATTGCGGGTTACAAAAATGTAACCCGCAAACACAATGGATGCATCGTAGTTTGTATAGACATCGTTCTTTCACGCATGCAACATTTATATTCCAAGCAACACATAAACACAACTAATACAATATTTAAGCAGATGTTTCACGCCTCTTTGGTAGCAAAATAAAAGATGGAGCGACTAATCATTAGTCACCCCATACTTTCATAATACTGAATAAACCGTAAATGATACTTTTATTCAGCCACATTGACTACAACAGTTCTACCTTAAATCACCTTTACTAAAGTAGAATCTAAATCTTACTTCTCTCTCGCCAAAACCTACTGGTTCATCTACCATGTAATCATAGCCTCTCTTATCAGAATTTCTAACAGGTGATGTTGCCCCACCTATACACCACATATACAGCCCCTTACTACTACTCCAACATATGGTTATAAGCTGAGGCCAATCATACCATTCACCCTCTTGTACCAACCAAGTATCAGCCGTAATCTTCCATTTTTCGACATCTTCACCATTTGTTACAATGTTCTCATTATATGCGTTACGCTGCTCATTAGCATCTTTTTGATCTACTTCTGCAAATGCAAATGTCATAGGAAACATTACTGCCATCACTACTAAAACTAAGTATCGTATCATTTTTTTATAAGTTTATAAATCATCCTACTCACTTTCGGCTTTTCGGAAACTCCGATGTCCTTTATAATCATCTTGCAATACGCACAAAAAAAAGCGCGGGACAATTAGTTATATTGCTCCTGCGGGGTGTTTGGCGTAACCCTAACCTGCATATATAACGAATAGCCCACGCATCACGTGAGCATCTTACCATTATTATTCCAGGTTGTCTTGAAGTCGCCAAACTTTCGCAAGAGAAATAATAAGCTAAAACGCTTTTTCAAATATGTCTAAAATGTACGTATCAAACTATACGCTATGCTTCATAGGCAAAATACTTTTTTCGATTACAAATATAGTACTATTAAAACAAATCAGCAAATATCACTCGCTAAAAATATCCAACACCACCCTCTTCTCATTTTTTATTATCGCATCTAAGCGGGACATCATCCTACGCGAGAGTACAGGACACCCCCAACTGCCCGTCGTGGCGATGGGGAATATAGGATAGGAGGTCGTATGTTCCCAGCCGTGAAGCACCACGCAGCGCTCCCTAAGCCGACTATTGGTCGCATCCAAGCCGTCGAGCCTATATGCCACCCCGTAGCGACCCTCGTAGCGCTCCGCAACAAGCGCCTTGCCTATGGATGAGAGGTGTGAGCCATCCTCGTTCGAGAGGCGGGCATAGGCTGTACGCACGTGTGGCGTCGGCTTACCGCTGCCGTGGCTGACGGGGGCTGTAAGCAGTGGGCGCTCGTCGTCGAAGCTCCATACCACAAAGCGTCTGCGTCCCGAGTGGCGCGACAAATCGACAAAGAGGGCGATATGGCAGTTATACCCCTCTTTTTGGCAGAAGTCGAGCAGTTCAGAAGCCCTCTCCGCAACCCTACCTCTTAAACTCATTGCGCAGTCTCTCTACAAGTTGTGGAACGCCAACAGCACCGCGCTCCTTGATGTGTGTGAGCGGGTTACGTATATTCGAGGTGTTAGGCTCGCCAGGGTCCACGAGGTAGATAGGCACCTCTCTGTTGCGCACATAATAGACCAACGACGCAGCGGGATATACCGCCAACGACGTGCCTACGACGATGAGTATATCTGCCGTGGCGACAACCCTACACGCAGGCTCGAACATCGGCACCGACTCGCCAAAGAAGACGATATGTGGACGCAGCAGCGCTCCATCCTCGCCGCGGGCATCGAGCGACTGCTCCCACCCCTCGTTGATGTCGTAGATAAGCTCTGCGTTGCGCTCCGAGCGTAGCTTCATAAGCTCGCCGTGGAGGTGTAACACACGCTTCGAGCCTGCCTGCTCGTGGAGGTTATCCACATTCTGCGTGATGACCGTAACATCTGCCCACTCTTCGAGCGACGCTATGGCGAGGTGTCCCGCGTTGGGTCTCTTCGTGAGCGACTCCTTGCGGCGTAGGTTGTAGAACTCGATGACCTTGGCGCGGTTATGCTGCAATGCCTCGGGCGTACACACCTCCTCGATGCGGTAGTTTGCCCACAGACCGTCGGCATCGCGGAAGGTGGCAATGCCGCTATCGGCGCTCACCCCTGCGCCCGTGAATACTACGATTTTTGGTTTGTCCATAGCTTATCTCGGTATTATAGTTTGCCAAAGTTACAACATTTTCTTAATACACCGCCCATATATGCTCAATTTTTGCTCATTATCATTGCATAAACCGAACAAATAACTAACTTTGTGGGACAAACGAAACAATATAGAACATACCTATATATGAAAAAGCTTCTCAAAAACTTAGGCGTGTGGATTGTCTTAGCGATGGTTGTCGGCGTTGTCGTCGGTATAGCTATGGGTCCCGAAGCCTCGATGTTTAAGCCCTTGGGCGACCTCTTTATTCAGCTTATCAAGATGCTCGTTGTGCCTCTTGTGGCGGTATCTATCATCGGCGGTGCTGCCGCTCTTGGCGAGACCCGCTCGGCAGGGCTTGTTGGTGGACTGAGCATCGGCTATATGCTGCTCACTACGGCAATAGCCATCATCTTGGCGATAACGCTTGGCGTGGTCTTCCAGCCTGGTGCAAGTGTCGATGCAGAGGCTGTTGCCGCTATCGAGACGGCGGGTGCTGAGGCGGGCGCTATGGCGCAGGCTGCCCCTGCCGAAATGTCGTTTTGGGACACGGTTATAGGTATGATACCCAGCAACCCGATAGCCGCCCTTACGGAGGGTAACATCCTACAAATCATCATCTTCGGCTTGTTCCTCGGCTTTGGTATCTCGGCACTCCCTACGGAGCGTCGCCGCAAGGTTGTGGGCGGGCTGAACACCCTCCTCGATGCCCTTATTTGGTGCATCACAAAGGTTATGTACGTCGCTCCGTTTGGCGTCTTTGGACTTATCGCCGACGCCACGGGAACGTTTGGCTTCGATATTCTTATGCAGGTTGCCAACGTGCTGTGGATAGACCTCTTGGCGGTGGCTATCATCGGCTTGGGACTATACCCGCTTACCATATACCTCTTCTCGCGCGTACCCCTTAAAACCTACTTCCGCGCTATGGTCAAGCCGCAGGTGGTCTCGTTCTCTACCGCCTCGTCTCTTGCCACGCTGCCCGTGAATATGGAGGCTTGTGAGCAGATGGGCGTGTCGAAGCAGACGGCGGGCTTTGTGCTGCCATTAGGCGCTACGATAAATATGTCGGGCAATGCGATATACTACGCCCTTGTGGCACTATTCTTTGCGCAGTTCTACGGCATCGAGCTAACTATGGCTAACTACGTCTCTATCACGATAGTATGTACGCTCGGCGCGATAGGTCAGGCGGGCGTTCCTGGTCCTACGCTGTTGGCCGCCGCGGTGTTAGTTGCAGCGGGCATACCGCTCGAAGGTCTGCCGCTGTTCTACGCCCTCGACCGTATCTTTGATATGATACGCACGACGCTCAACATCACGGGCGACGCAGCGTGTGCCGCCGTTGTGGATAGATTTGTGCGAGATAGGGAGCAGCGATAACGGCAATAACGGCGCATCGGCGCGGCGATTGTGGCAGACGTAATGCGCCGTGGGCTAAAAAGGTGGGTCGCTATCCCATATATTAGGCTCACAGAGCGCTGCATCGGCGATGTCGGCGCCTACGTCGGAATATACCGTACCCTCCACATAGCGCCACGAAAGAGTGTCGGGAGATTTGTTGCTGTTGCTTTGTTGCTTTTGCCCTATGGTTTTGCAACAAAGCAACAAGCAACAACACAATATCAACAATAATAATATATATATAATCTCAGTATGAATTATATATATACTCTTGAAAAATATAGAGGATGTAGTACTTGATATAACTGTCCTCAATGTGGTATAAAACATACATTTACGCGATATATAGACACTGAGAATAATAATAGATATATCGCTGATAATGTAGGTAAGTGCAACTGCCTTGATAAGTGTGGTTATCACTATACACCACGTCAATATTTTGAGGATAACCCGTGGTTACGTGATAAAGATAATAGTTGTTGCTTGTTGCTTTGTTGCAAAACCATAGGGTAAAAGCAACAAAGCAACAGCAACAAGAGAATTAATAACTACTCTTCGGCAAGCAGACGAAAAACAAAGAGCAGAACACCCTTGAAGAGTGTTCTGCTCTATGCTATCTATCTGACTGACGTTTAGAAGTCCTCGTCCGAAGGCTCCTCAGATGCTGCATCTGCAAGCTCGTCAGCGCCCTTCAAATCGTCGTCGTAGTAGCCCTCATCCTCAGCCTCGGCGCCATCGTCAATCTTTACATCAATCTTTACCAAATAGTAGGTATCAGCGGTCTCGTAGGGGACGGCATAAAAGAATGAGCCATCGGGCTTGTCTATACGCATCATCACATCGTTATAACCCAGCGGATACAATGTCCTTACCTCTGCCTGCTGCTCAACGCTGAGGTTGTGAAAACTTGTTACTAATCGTCTCTTCTTATTGTCTGTTGCCATATAGCCTATAAATTTTGCCGCAAATGTACTCACATTTTGATAATGTGCAAGCGTTAGAGAATATTTTTTTTATTTTTTCGATTTTTCTTCGTCTTTCCAAACAAAATATGTACCTTTACAACGAATATGCGCGTATATAACTTATGAGCCGAAACGACGACATACAGCGAATGGCAGAGCTTATCAAACAGCTCGACTACCACAGCCACAAGTACTACGTGGAGAACAACCCCGACATCAGCGATTTCGAGTTTGATGCCCTACTGCGCGAGCTTCAAGCATTGGAGGAGCGCTACCCCGAGGCGGCAGACCCCAACTCCCCGACGCGACGTGTGGGCAGCGACCTTACGACCGAGTTCGAGAGTGTCGAACACCGCTACCCTATGCAGTCGCTATCGAACACCTACTCGTCCGAAGAGCTGGGCGAGTGGATAGAGCGCATCACAAGGGAGATAGGCGGCGAGGTGGAGTTTGTTTGCGAGCTTAAATTTGACGGCACTGCAATATCGCTATGCTACGAGGGTGGCACACTCAGCCGCGCGGTAACACGTGGCGACGGTCGTCGTGGCGACGATGTTACGAACAATGTGCGCACCATAGGCTCTGTGCCTATGCGTCTGCGTGGCGACGACTACCCCGCTCTATTCGAGATACGCGGCGAGATTATTATGCCCTACGCCTCGTTTGACCGTCTCAACCGTGAGCGCGAGGCTGCGGGAGAGCCGCTGCTTGCCAACCCGCGCAACGCTGCGGCAGGCACACTCAAACAGCAGTCATCGCAGGTGGTGGCACACCGCGGCTTAGACTGCACACTATACCACCTTGCGGGCGATGAGCTGCCCTATGCCACACACTACGACAACCTTATGGCGGCGCGCCGCTGGGGCTTCAAGATTTCGGACAACATACGCATCTGTCGCACACGTGCCGAGATAGAGGCGTTTATCGCCTACTGGGACACCGAGCGCAAGAGCCTACCCTATGCCACCGACGGCGTGGTCATCAAGGTAAACAGCTACGCCCATCAGCGACAGCTCGGCTCTACGGCAAAGGCACCTCGCTGGGCGGTAGCCTATAAGTTTCAAGCCGAAAAGGCTCTCACGCGCCTGCTGAGCGTCGATTTTCAGGTGGGACGCACAGGAGCGATAACACCCGTAGCAAACCTCGACCCCGTGCTGCTTGCGGGAACTACCGTAAAGCGCGCCTCGCTGCATAATGCCGAACAGATAGCACTCCTCGACATACGTCTTGGCGATATGGTCTATGTCGAGAAGGGCGGCGAGATTATACCCAAGATTACGGGGGTGGAGCTATCGGAGCGTCCGTCCAACAGCGTTCCGTTCGAGTACATAACACACTGCCCCGAGTGCGGTAGTGAGCTTATACGCTACGAGGGCGAGGCGAAGCACTACTGCCCCAATGTGAGCAGCTGCCCGCCACAGATTATCGGACGCATCGAACACTTCGTGCGCCGCAAGGCGATGGATATAGAGGGTCTCGGCGGCGAGACTATCGAGCTACTATGGCAGAACGGACTCATACACGACATATCGGACATCTACCACCTCGACCCTGTGCGCCTCGCAGCACTGCCACGCTTGGGCGAGAAGTCGGCAGCCAACATCTTAGAGGGGGTAAGGGCATCGCTCAACGTCCCCTTTGAGCGTGTACTCTTCGCCTTGGGCATACGCTTCGTGGGCGAGACTACGGCGAAGTACCTCGCAGCGCACTTTCGCACGTTAGACGCCATAGCTGCCGCCACCAAGGAGCAGCTGTCGGAAGCCGAGGAGGTGGGGGCAAAGATTGCAGATGCCATTGTCGAGTACTTTGCTTCGGAGGACAACCGCCGTATAGTGGAGTCTCTACGCGAGGCGGGTCTGCGCTTCGAGAGCGAGGATAAGCAGCTAACATCCAACGCCTTGGAGGGCAAAAATGTCGTAATATCGGGCAAGTTCGAGGGTCTTTCACGAGACGATATGAAGGCTCTGGTCGAGGAACACGGTGGACGTAACCTCGCCGCAGTATCTGCCAATGTCGATTTCATCGTAGCGGGCGATAATATGGGTCCTGCCAAGCGTCAAAAGGCAGAGAAGTTAGGCATCAAGATACTCAACTACGAGGAGTTTATGACGCTTGTTGCCGAGGGCGAAAAGGTCGTCGAGCCGAAGAGACCAAAGCCCGCCACGGAGGAACCTAAACCCAAGCAGGAGACGACACCCATACAGGGAACACTATTTTAACCGATAATTAATATAAACCGAGATAACCTATGATACAGCAACAAATTAGCGGTGTAGGCGTAGCCCTAATCACCCCGTTCAACAACTACGGCGTCGATTACGACGCTCTGGGACGTATGGTCGAGAAAGTTATCGAGGGTGGCGTGGACTATATCGTAGCCCTCGGCTCTACCGCCGAGACCGCCACACTCAGCATCGAGGAGCGACACGACGTCTTGCGCTTTATCATCGAACGCACGGCAAAGCGTGTACCCATCGTAGCGGGTATGGGCAGCAACGACACACACGCCCTTGTCGAGCAGTTACGCACGTTCGACCTCTCGGAGACGGTGGCTATCCTCAGCGTCGTGCCCTACTACAACAAACCCTCGCAAGAGGGCATCTATCGCCACTTTATGGCGGTAGCCGAGGCATCGCCCGTGCCTGTCATCATCTACAACGTACCTGGTCGCACGGGGCTGAATATGACCGCCGACACCACCGTACGCCTTGCACGTGCCACCGAGCGAATTGTGGCAGTCAAGGAGGCTTCGGGCAACATCGAGCAGATACAGGCCATCCTCGACAACCGTCCCGAGGGCTTCCTCGTGCTGTCGGGCGACGACGGCATCACCGTAGAGCTTATCAAGCGCGGTGGCGAGGGTGTTATATCGGTGGCAGCCAACGCCTTTCCCGAGAAGTTTTCGAAGTGCGTACACGACGCTATGCAGGGCAATATCGCCGAGGCGGAGAGAGAGATTACAACGATGCAAGAGCCTATCGCACTGCTCTTTAAGGAGGGCAACCCCACGGGCGTTAAGTCTATGACCTCGATAATGGGCGTAACTCGCGACGAGGTGCGTCTGCCGCTTGTGGAGGGCAGTCAAGAGCTTCGCAACGCCATAAAAAGCGCTATCGACAAATACGAACTGCGCTAAACCGAGCGTTGGTATAGAGTAAAACGTAATACGATGAGAAGGATACTGACACTTATATCACTATTGGCACTCTTGCCAACGATGCTCCTTGCACAAGAGAAGATGGAGCCTCGCGTACCCGACGAGGAGGAGATTCTACGTCAGACACTCGCCACGCAGTCGCCCTACTACTACACCAACCTAATGCTCAAATACCGCAACGGCACCGAGCCGCTTAGCGACGATGAGTACTACTACCTCTACTACGGCTACTTCTACGACGAAGGCTACCGCCCCTTTGTCGAAAACCGTGCGTTGGACAATATGTTGAACGTGATGACGGGCATCAACCCTATGCAACCCACCGTAGGACAGCTCGAAGCACTCATCGAGAATGGTGTCGAAGCTATGGAACTCGACCCGTTCAACCCCAAGGTACTCAACCTTATGGCATACGCCTATGGCGGCTTGGGCGACAAGCACCGCGAAGAGCTATACTTCAACCACCTGAACGGCATACTGCGCGCCATAGAGTCGTCGGGAACAGGGCTAAAAGAGGAGTCGCCGTGGCATATCCTTATGTTCTCTCACGCCTACGACCTGCTCGCCTCGAAGGGGTACATCTACCAAGAGAGCCGCATCATCAGCCGTACGGTGGAGTATATCCCCCTCACGAAGAAGACGCACGACAAAATCAAGGGTTTCTATTTCGATTACAGCCGCATCTATCGCAATAAGCCCGAGGATGTTACCTTCAAGCGTGAGCGCACCTGGCAGTTCAACAACCTAAAACCGCGAGAGTATAAATAATCGACAGAGGCAACACCCTTACCGCCAACAAAATAGATAAGTTATGTCAATGAGAGTGATAAAATATCTGTTACCCGCAATAGCCGCGCTACTCAGTCTAAGCTCGTGCGACGACAAGCCCTCAAAGGGCAAGTTCAGCATCGCCATAGATAGCCACACGGTCTGCACGTTCGACGCACAGAGCGTCGATATTAGCTATACGCTCAGCTCGTCCAACGACACGGCAAGCGCCCCCGCCATCACGGCGACCACCGATGCCGAGTGGCTCGACATCAGCCGCACCTCTCGCGGCAGCATCGTCGTCGATGTGGAGCAGAACGAAGGCGAGCTACGCACCGCCACAATAACCCTCTCGGGCGAGGGTATCGCTCCCTGCACCGTGGAGTTTTCGCAGATTGCCGCCCCCGCAGAGCTATCCAACCACACGCTCATATACTACTTCTTCGGCACAAGCCTCAGCCGCTACTTCGACTACAACATCGAGGACGCCTCGACAGCCATTGGCGAGGGTATCTTAGGCAACAACAACCGAGTGGTCCTCTTCCGTCAGACGGGGCTGTCGTCGGGCTACTACGCCGAGCTATGCTACGACCCCATACACCATAACGCTATCGTACGCCGTATCAAGGAGATAACGCTTCCCGCAACTACGACGTCGAGCGACATTGCAGCCGTCATCGACTTCGCCGCCAATATCGCCCCTGCCAAGCGCTACGGTATGGTGCTGGCGGGACACGGCCAGGGATGGGTAACGTGTGCAGCACTAAACAAGGAGCAGGAGGTAATACCGTTCAGCCTCGACCACGGCATTTGGGCGCCTCGCCCTGGTGCAGAGGTTACACGAGCCTTTGGCGAGAGAAATGTTCAGGTCGATATAGCCACACTTGCCGAGGGCATCACCGCGGCAGACGCCACTATGGAGTATCTGCTCTTCGATGCCTGCTTTATGTCGAACATCGAGGCTCTGTACGACCTTCGTAATGCCGCACACTACATCATCGCGTCGCCCTGCGAGATTATGGGCAGAGGCTTCCCGTACCACCGCACACTACCCTATCTCTTCGCCAACGATGGCACATCGAGCGACTTGGAGGGAGCCGCCGAGAGCTACTACATCTACTATCGCGACGAATATACAGGAGCATCACGTTGTGGTTCAGTTGCCGTCATCGACTGCACTGAGTTAGAGCCACTTGCCGACGCCACACGCACACTGCTCACAACCGCCACGTCGGAGTACGACGCATCGCTCTTGCAGACCTACGAGGGACACCACGACCACATCTTCTACGACTTTGGCGAGCTATGTTCGGTAGTTGCCACCGACAGCGTAGCCCTCGACGCCTTCAAGCGTCAGATGGAGCTTACAGTGGTAGCCAAATATACGCTCCCCACCTTCTACTCGGCATACGGCTACGACACCTATCCCATCAACGAGGAGGTATATTCGGGCGTTACCACATCCGAGCCAAGTATCGTCTATACGGACGAGTGGCGCGAGACTTCGTGGTATAGTCGCATTTGGGAGTAGGAATATTGAGAAATTATTTGTATCTTTGGCGCGTTTTTAATGCGAAACCGAAAATAGTAACGAAAAGTTAAGTATATGTTTGAAAATCTAACCGAGAAACTCGAACGGTCGTTTAAGATTCTTAAAGGCGAGGGACGCATCACCGAGATTAACGTTGCCGAGACGCTGAAAGAGATACGCCGCGCACTTATCGACGCCGACGTAAACTATAAGGTTGCCAAGACCTTCACCGACGAGGTTAAGCAGAAGGCTTTGGGACAGGACGTTTTGCGTTCGGTGAAGCCTGGACAGATGATGACTAAGATTGTCCGCGACGAGCTTGCAGCACTTATGGGCGGCACGGCTACCGACATCAAGTTGGAGGGCAGCCCTGCGGTCATCCTTATCGCGGGTCTTCAAGGTTCGGGTAAGACCACCTTCTCGGGTAAGTTGGCATCGTTCATCAAGAGCAAGAAGGGACGTCAGGTGCTTCTCGTAGCTGGCGACGTCTATCGTCCCGCAGCTATCGACCAGCTCAAAATCCTCGGCGAGCAGGTAGGCATGGAGGTATATACCGAGGCGGGTAACAACAACCCCGTAGAGATTGCCGAGAACGCTATCAAGTACGCACGTCAGAAGTCATACAACACCGTTATCGTCGATACGGCAGGTCGTCTTGCCGTGGACGAGGCGATGATGCAGGAGATTACAGCTATCAAGGCTGCCGTGAAGCCGTCGGAGACCCTCTTTGTTGTCGATTCGATGACGGGTCAGGATGCTGTAAATACCGCCAAGGAGTTCAACGACCGCCTCGACTTTGACGGCGTGGTCCTCACCAAGTTGGACGGTGATACACGTGGTGGTGCCGCTATCTCTATCCGTTCGGTTGTAGATAAGCCGTTGAAGTTTATCTCGGCGGGTGAGAAGATGGACGCCTTGCAGGTCTTCCACCCCGAGCGTATGGCAGACCGTATCTTGGGTATGGGCGATGTGGTATCGCTTGTAGAGCGCGCACAGGAGCAGTTCGACGAGGAGCAGGCCCGCAAGTTGAAGAAGAAGCTCATCAAGAATCAGTTTAACTTCAACGACTTCCGCGACCAAATCAACCAAATCAAGAAGATGGGTAACTTGAAGGATATAGCCTCAATGATACCAGGTATGGGCAAGATGCTCAAAAATGTTGATATTCCCGACGACGCCTTCAAGCAGACCGAGGCGATTATCGACTCGATGACCCCTGCCGAGCGCGAGAACCCCGAGATTATCAATGCCCGCCGCCGTGAGCGTATTGCCAAAGGCTCGGGTACTACGATGGCGGATGTAAACCGTCTGTTGAAGCAGTTTGAGGACACCCGCAAGATGATGAAGCAGGTGGCTGGCGGCAACTTCCAGCAGCGTATGCAGCAGATGCAGCGCGGCGGAATGCGCAGAAGATAAAAATTATAGATACTTTATATATTATGTTGAGTAGAAGATTGCTCAGAGTAAAGGTCGCAAAGAGCCTTTACGCACATCTTAAATCGGGTTCTACGAGCCTTCCAGCTTCGCAGAAAAACCTCGTCAGCTCTATCAATAAGGCATACGACCTATACTTTCAGATGATGGCACTCATCGTCGAGGTGGCACGTTATGCCGAGAGCCGTCAAGAGCTTGCCAAGCAGAAGAAGTTGCCCACATACGAAGACCTTAACCCCAATCGCCGCTTTGTCGATAACGGTGTGATACACCTTATAGCAACCAGCGACTCGGTACAGGATGAGATTGCTCGTCGCAAACTCTCGTGGGCAAACTACCCCGACACGATTAAGGATATTTACAACCGCCTGACGGAGACCGCCTACTACAAGGAGTATATGTCGGCAACAAACAGTTCGTTCTCCGACGACCGCAAGTTTGTCGAGACATTCTACACCTCATTGGACGAGGATGAGAGCCTTGCAGAGGTTATCGACGAGATGTCGCTGATGTGGAACGACGACCTCAGCTTTGCGCTCTATATGGTCATCCGCACCGTCTCAAACCTCAAACAGAGCCACACCGAGGTAAAGGTGTTGCCTCAGTTCAAGAGCGACGAAGACCTTGAATTTGCCAAGGAGCTATTCTCAGCATCGCTCTTGCAGTTCGACGAAAATCAGGAGATTATCGACAAATATACCCGCAACTGGGATGTTGAGCGCATAGCCTTTATGGACAACCTCATTATCTCGGTAGCCATATCGGAGCTTACCTCGTTTGACTCGATACCCGTGAAGGTAACCCTTGACGAGTGGATAGACATCGCCAAGTACTACTCGTCGCCGTCGAGCAGTACCTTCGTAAATGGCGTTCTCGACAAGATTGTCGTAGAGCTACGCGAGAAGGGCAAGATTAACAAGAGCGGTCGCGGTCTGCTATAATTATGGCTCTTAGTCGCAAGATAACGCTCGTAGCAGCTGTGGTCGTGGTAGTTGTTGCAACCTACCTCATATACGTTGCAACAACGACCAAGCAGACCACCACCCAAGAGCCAACAACCGAGGCGAAGAGCGAGTACCAAGGCATCGAGGCAGAGCTACGTAGCGGCAGCGTATGTGAAGTGATAGTTGATTTAGGCTCAGTACCCTACTCAGCCACAGCGACTAAGCAGATACGCTTTACGAACTGCACCGAGCAGCCGATAGTGCTTCTCGACTACGAGGCGACGTGCCGATGCACGTGGCTGACACTCCCCTCAGCGCCGATAGCGCCCAACACATACGCCGACGTAGAGCTTACATTCGACTCACGTGGCGAGTTCGGCTCGGTAGGTAACTACCTCTCTATAACCACCTCCGACGAGCAGTGCGAGGTGGCAATATGGATGAGCGCAGAGATAGAATAGGGTTATAGAAGTGGTCTGTTTGGCAGATTATTTGCGACTTACAACAAAAATTCATACATTTGTCTCCGCATACAAGAGAGCAAACAGAGGCAGACAAGAGGACAAATAGAGAACAAACCGATAGCAAACAGAAGCCGACAGAGGCAGACAGATATACTAAATGTGCAAACAACTAATAATTAAACAATAGAAAACTATGGAATTACTTTTTATCGACGGTGAGGTAACCACTATCAACGAGGCTCCCGTACAGAATGTCGAGAACGTAGCTAATACCGAGCAGCCCGCACCCGCGGCAGATGCTGCAACACAGCAGGCTCCCGAGCAGCCCGCAGGTAGCGGTATGGGCTTTTGGCTGATGATTATCGCGATGATTGCGATTATGTACTTTTTTATGTGGCGTCCCGAGTCTAAGCGTCGTAAGCAGATGCAGAAGTTCCGCGAGGGCTTGAAGAAGGGCGACAAGATTATCACCGCAGGTGGTATCTATGGCGTTATCAAGGAGGTACACGAGACCAGCCTTTTGATTGAGGTTGATAGCAACGTAACATTGCGTATCGACAAGAATATGGTTGTAGGCGATCCTACACAGGGCGTTATCGACAACGCGAAGTAGTCTGCACTACACCCATTTCAAACAGTATAGCCTGCCTCACTCGGCAGGCTATACTATTTGTAGCCATATACAGCTCTTCGCACCCTTACAGCAAAGGATATATCGTCGGCGGCTGTATCGACACCCACGACGCCCCGTTACCCTTCGAGGTGGATGTTATGCGCACCGCCTTAATCGCGCGCGTAGGATACATAATATAGAAGACACCATCCTCCAACTCCCCCACTCGTTCAAAGGAGCTACCATCGTAGCTAACCTCCACATAGCCATTCTCGATATTGTAGCGCGGTAGCTGGAAGTTGCCCGTAGCAACCTTCATACGTCGGCACATCACAGGCCTCTCAAACGTATATTGCACCCAATCTCCGACATCTGCCGAGCGGGTGGTGCGTGCCAAGCGACCATACTCCTCAGCCCTCTCGAACGAGAAACGTTCGCTACTACCCATCGACGAGGTAAGCTTAAAGGTGGGCGTGATGGTGCGGAAGTGTGCCGCCACAGCAGCCTCCGCCGACGCTGCCCTACCACGACGTGCCACAAACGAGTACTCGGCAGGTGCCGTGGTCTCGATAGGCGCGGTATAGAGCATCTCAACCTCCATTGGCTCACGCTTATAATATATGTCGCTGCCATCATCAACTGAGGCAGTAAGCATACCATCGGCATAGCTAACCGAGGGAGGCACAAGACGATAGGCTATGCCCATACAATCCATTCTATCGTAGTGCGCAACCAACCGAGCGTAGAACTCCTCCCAACTGCGCTCATCGCTACTCGACCACGCTGTCTCGGCAAAGGCGACCATACGCGGGAAGGTCTGATAGTGCAGATAGTCGGCACTCTCGGGGTTGTGCGAGAGGTATATCTCGCTGAAAAACGACGACTCCAAGCCTACGACATTTGCCATCTCCGCTTCGGTGAAGCCCACCTTCCGAGGTGTAAACTCATAGACCTTGCGGGCATCGAATATCGCCGCCCAATCGTGTCCTGGCTCTCGTGGCGTCTGCTTCATATCGAAGTAGAAGTATTGACCTGGCATAACCACCGTAGAGTAGCCCTTAGCCGCCGCCTTACGGCACTCCGCAACACCCTCCCAGCCATATACACGTGTCGAGGGCGGCAGATGTCCGCCATCAATAGCCTCGTTCCATACCGACGCCACCTTGCCGTGCGATGCCACCATATTGGCTATGCGTGTCATAAAGTATGCCTGCAACTGCTTAGTATCGCTCATCCCCTGCGCCACCATAAATGCCCGACAATCGGGGCAAGAGCGCCACTGCGACATCTCCACCTCGTCGCCGCCTATATGGATATACTTTGTCGGGAAGAGCTGGCATATCTCGTCGATAACATCTTTGAGCAGCTCGTAGTTTGCCTCCTTCGAGGGGCAGAATGCCGAGCGTGTATCGTAACCCAACGACGCCCTATTGCTCGGCGTATAGCCACACAATATCTCGGGGTGTATCGATGCCATACAGAGGCTGTGTCCAGGCAGGTCAATCTCGGGCATAACCTCGATATTGCGTACCGCAGCATACTCTATAATCTCGCGCATATCCTCCTGCGTGTAGTAGCCGCCCCAACGCTCATTCCAGCGTCCGTAGCGTGGCTTAACGGGGCTGTCGCCACCACGGAAGCCTCCCACCTCGGCAAGTTCGGGATGCGACTTTATCTCTATGCGCCACCCCTCGTCATCGGTAAGATGCAGACGCAGAACATTTATCTTATGGTATGCCAAAAGGTCGATATACGCCTTTACCGCCTCCTTATCTATCCACGTACGCGCCACATCGAGCATAAAGCCACGGTGCGAGAAGCGTGGGGCATCTTCGATAACACACTCCTCGACACGGTATCGCTTCGCAGGCACACCTCCGAACACCTCGTTGGGCATAAGCTGCATCAGCGTAACGATGCCATTGAAGACACCTCCATAGCCTCCACCCGTGATTGTAATCTGCGGCCGCCCCACATAGAGACGATACTGCTCCGTAGCAAAGTCTTCGTCCAACGATAGTAGTATATCCGCCTCCGCATCGCCACTATACTTCGCACCAAGCCGCTCGGCAAGATAGCGAGCTGCGGGCATTAGCGTATCATCCGTATAGCCTATCGTAGCGCTGCCGTCCAGCTCCACAAAGCCATTTGCGGGGAGATAGTATTGAGGTGTAGGCACAACCACACGCTGTGCCTCAGCCGAATTAGTCCACGCCATAAGCAGCGTTACGGCAAGCAAAAGGTATCGTCTCATAGCTATCAATTATTTTCACAAATTTAGCTATTTCTTCGCTATTTAACAACACTGCGACATCTAAAACGCCACTACACACAAAGAAAAGACCCCGCAGCCACAGCCACGAGGTCTATACAAGTTAGTCAGACTAACATCGAGAGCTACATATCCACTTCGCCCTCCTCGTCAATCCACGGAACATACTTCATATCGGCAGTCGTCATCGCCTCGACCTGTTCGTCGGTAAGCAGTGCATCATTACCATTCTCAAACTCCAAGTCCGAGAAACGGCTGATGGTAAGCTGATACGACGCGTAGTCATCGGCATTACCTGCGTAGGTCGATTGCTGAGCATAGATGCCATATATGGCAGTGATGTCTGCCACCTCGCCATCCTTGCACACATTGCGACGTGCAAAGCGCGAGTAGCCACTCGTACGCAGAGCATATACACCGTGAGCCGAACATACCGTAGCCTCTTCGTCATATACAAAGAGTACCGAGCCATAGAGGCTACGACCCGTAATCTCCTCCTTGAAAGCCCAGTGATACCAACCCTTCGACACCGTAGGACGAGGGTCGCTATACAACCAGCTCGGGTAGATATTTTCGAACGAGCCACTCTTCATAGCTGGGTTAGTAACGCCATCTTGGTTGGGTACGCCCGCATAACGGCACTTCAAGTCGTTGAAGCGCATAAGGCGGCCAAACATCAACTCGCGCTGCACCATAGAGCGTGTGCCACCCTTACCGTTATCGACATCGATTCTGCCCGTGCCGAAGACTTCGAGGTAGTTGTCAGGCGTAACGTTGATAACATCCACCGACTTAGGGTCTGCCTGCCAAGCCTCGTAGCTACCCATATTAATCTCATCCTGCTCGCCAGCGAAGACGTGGCGGTCGATGACCTCCTGCAACTCAATATTAGAGTTTGCATAGAACTTATGCTCGCCCGCCTTGTTGTACGATTCCGAAGGCTCAGCGCCAAGCGACAACATCATACGGTAGTTACCCAAGTACAAGCCTGAGAGGCGAACATACACCCACGAGCCATACTTATAGCGCAGACCTACGTTGTTGTTTAGTTTAAGCTCGATACCCGAGGTGTGGTCCTGAATATGGAGCGACTTATAGACATTTCCCTCGTCATCATCCGAGATAACCTTACCCTTAATATAGAGGTCATCCTCGATAAGCAGGTACTTTGTATTGGTCCAACCGCTATTTACGCCATTGTGGCTTATCTGACCGAACTCGTCGATATACATCCCCTTCAATTCGGCGATGGTGATGTACTTCGACTCGGGGAATTGTGCCTCAAAACGGCTATCTGTCATCACCTCACGAGGAGCGACAGTGTCGTGTTTTTCGTAGCAACCGACCGCCATAAGAGCGACCGTCATAAATGCAAATATCTTTGTAAGTTTCATAGTCGTACTTGTTTAGCGGTTAGAAACGGAAATAGATGTTAAGATAGTAGTTCAGACCATTCATATAGAAATACTTAGAGTCGAAACGCGAATATGTTGTCGGCTTCTGGACGATTTGCAAGTCGCCATTAGTATCGGGGAAGAGGATGGGGTCCGAAATCTTGTTCAGACGCATCTGCTCGTAGCCTCCCGTACGGATAGTTTGGTTATTAAGGATGTTATTTACCGAAAGGCTGAAACCAAGCGTGTACTTATACTTAATATACCAGTTCTTGCCGATGCTTGCGCTGAGCGTATAGGCGTGACCCAAGTCCTCCTGCTGACGAATACCGTCTATAATGTCCACGACATAGGCCTTCTGACGACCCGTTTCGAGGTTTTGGAAGTCGTAGATGCGCATAAGCTCCTCGGTGAGGTACTGCGTACGATACATCGGGTTCATCGAGAGGTACAGGCGGTCGTAGAAGTTGAAGTCGAGCGATGCAAACCAGTTCTTAGGACCACGGAAGTTAAGACCCACGTTCACAGCAGTCTGCGGCGTACTCTCAACCTTCATACCCTTCCAATTTACCACGCTATTAACAACGTCGGTAGCCGAGTTATCAATCATCTGCGTAAACTTGGGATTAGAGGCATAGATATAGTCGCCATAGCTTACAGCACCCTGGAACGACAAGCCCCAAGCGATAGGCACGTTGAAGCCCAACTCAACACCCATATAACGCTTGTCGATACCCGACATAGCGAAGTTGGTAAATGAGCTTTGAGTATCGTCATAGAACGAGATAACCTTCGACTGGTCGAACATCTTGGTATAGTATGCCGACACACGAGCGCGTATCCACGGCAGACGCAAGTTATAGGTGATGTCAGCGCCGTAAATCTTCTCAGGGCTGAGACCTGGGGTAATCTGATTACGTGTACGAGCCGATACGAAGGCGTTGTTGAACGTAGGCGCATTCTGCATTGCCGTAGCATTCAACTCCAAAGAGTGAGCGCCCGAGAACTGGTAGCGCAAGTTAGCCTTGACCTTGTAGGTTAGGTTGTTAATCTTCTCCGAGTTGCCAAACGAGGTCTTGCCAATGTCGCCATTAGCGTTCTTATTCTGGAACAAGCCCTTCTCCCATAGACCCTCACGCCACATCGACGAGAAGCCCACCTCGGCACCGATATTTGCCGTGAAGCCACCTGCCGTAATCTCATACATACCCCACAACTGACCCTGACGAACATGAGCGTAGTAGTCGTAACCATACTTGTCGCCCTCCTTAACCGCCTGAGCGTGTCCGTGTTCGTTGTAGTACGCCATATTGTTCTGATATGACTCCACGTTGCTACCGAAGTCGCGCTCGGCGAACTTATCGACATCCAACCAGTAGTCGCCACCCAACAGGTCCTTAACCGTCGAGTAGTACTCCGTGCGGTTGATACGTGCGCGCACACCCGCCGTGAGCTTCGAGCCGCCACGGAAGACGTGGTTGAGCTGCGCCGCAAAGTTGTAGTCAATCTGGTCGGTATGACGCTCCTCAATCATCGCAGAAGCACGATGACCAGTACCATTCTCGGGGTTTACCTCACCATTGTAGTTATCCTTGATAAGACCGTCAAAGTCGATGTAGCCATCCCAATTCTCGGCGAACTGCTGCATCTTAGCAAGGTCGGTAGCGAGGTCTGTCTCTGAGAAAGGCAACGTCTTATTGTTGTTCTCGGCAAAGGTATTGAGCAGCAGACGACGCTCCAAACGGTCGCCATAGTACGAAGGTAGCTTACGGTAGTAGTCGGGACGGGGGTCCTCACCCTTATACCAGGTCAAGGCTGAGTAGCCGTTGAAGCCGAAGCGCACCGAGGTAGCCACCGACAGCGCGGTATTCTCCGAAATCTGCCAGTTGTAGTTAAGCATAGCGATAGGCTCGTGCATACGTCTCACACGTGCGTTACGCTCCTCGCCAGCCTGCAAACCGACGTTGGGGTTGTAGTAGTTGTCGCCCCAGAGGTCGTAGGCCTCCTGCGTTGATGCCTGTTGAGCGCCACGTGTTGTAGGCGCACCCATAATTGTCGCCGAGAGGCGATGACGCGAATTAAAAATCTTCTCTGCCGAGGCGAAGTAGCCGTAGGCGTTGTAATATACGCCGTTCACGTAGCCGTGGTTACCCTGACGCGTCGAGAACGAGAAGCCATACGACCAACCGTTATCCAAAGCACCCGAAGCGTAGCTTACCATTACACGATAGCGATACAACTGCATAGAGTTTACGACGCTGGCACGGAAGCCCTTGCGAAGCTGCGAGGCACGAGCATTGATATTCGTAGTACCCGCTACGCCACCCAAGCCGAAGTCCGACATCGTAAGACCCGAGGTGTTCTCCTGATTACGTGTAGCATCGTTCAGACCGCTCCACAACGACCACGGACCATAGCTCGTCAGCGCATCGTTAAAGCGGATGCCATTGAGATAGACATCCTGATACTGCGAGTCGTAGCCACGAACGTTGAAGCGCATCTCCGAGAAGCGATACGAAGCGATATTATTGAAAATATCCTTCGACGCCGACAGCGTGGTAGGCAGCGCCTGCGAATCGCCCGCAGTCTCCACATCGCTATCCAACTCGGCAAATGCCGAATCATCGACAGCAACCACAGCGGCAGGCACCATAACCACCTGCTGCATATCGTGGACCATCTCTTTAACACGTACCATAAGTTCGAGGTCCTCGTATTCGGGAGCCTCGACACGAATCTGATACTGACCCGGCGCAAGACCCTCTACCGAAAACTCGCCATCTTGGTTTGCAATCACATCGACAGTAACACCCTCAATGGTAATCTTTGCTCCACCGATAGGCGTTCTACCATCACGCGACACAACCGTACCCTTCATACCACCCATCTGGGCAAATGCCGAGAGAGCGACAAGGGTACACGCGATTGTAAGTAAAAATTTCTTCATATAATAGGTATTAAACATTATTTACTTATGTAAATATATACGGGGAAGTGGTCGCTGAAACCATTTTGGAAGTTGTTGGTAACAAACGTACGCAAGGGATAGCCCTTGTACTGACCCTCCTGCTGTATCATATATGGACGCGAGAAGATGTTACCCCAATACTTCATACCCTTGCCCTTGACTAAGTGATACTCGCCATTCGAAGCGTTCACCAAGTTCTCCGTAACGCAGATATTATCGAAGAGGTTCCACGCATCCTGATAAGCCAACGTACCTAAGCCAGCGCGCAACATCTGGTTGAATGGGTTAAAGAAATCACCCGTCTCCAAATCCTTAATCTTGCCCTTAGCGCCCATAGTCTCAACGATGCTCGAATCGGTAGCATCATCGTTAAAGTCGCCCATCACGATAACCTTTGTAGCGGGATTCTCTCTAAGGACCGAGTCCTTAATCTCGCGAATCTGCTTGGCACAAGCCTCACGCTTAAATGCCGAAGCCTCCTTGCCGCCCAAGCGCGAAGGCCAGTGCGATACGAGGAAGTAGAAGGGCTCATCGTCAATAGTACCCCACATCACCACTAAGTCTCGGGTGCGGAAGTCGGGCAACTCCTCGACTACTAGCTTGATATTATCGGCACCCTCCAACTTGAAGACGTCGGCGCGATAGAGGAATGCACAGTCCACGCCACGAGCATCGGGCGAGTCGAAGTGGCAGATACGGTAGTTTGCGCCACGCAACTTGGGCTGCATAACCAAGTCCTCCAATACCGAGCGATTCTCAATCTCCGAAACGCCTATCACGATAGGATATTCGCGCTGAATAGCCGAGATGTCGAACAACACACGCTCCAAGTTCGATAGCTTCTTCTGATACTTAACTTCGTTCCACTGCTTAACACCCTCGGGCGTGAACTCCTCGTCGTGTGTCTCTGGGTCATCGTAGATGTCGAAGAGGTTCTCCAAGTTGTAGAACGCCACCGCGTACGGCTTCTGCTGTGCCACAACCGTCGTAGCAGCAAAAAGCACAACTGAGAGTAATAACAACAATTTTTTCATAGTTCGTTATAAAGTTTTGGTTTTATTCTATTTAAGCGACAAACCCCACGATGAGGGGTCGATAGTCTGCTCCACCGTCTGCTCGATGCTATCATCAATCATCGGGAAGAGGTCGAAGCCGATTTTAGACTCCAACTCGTCGATGGTTATACAATCCGTCTTAGCAATTGCGGTATCCTCGCCCGTGTTCGAGTGCTTCATCCACAACGCAATGGCGCGTAGCTGTGAGGCATCCCTCACGTCGGATATTGCCAGACCTGTTCTACCGCTATGTGTGCGTAGCAACGCCTTAAAGTAGTAGGTCGGCGTAGGACACTCCTTGCCCGAGCGGTCGCTTGCCGATGAGGCTATCGACGAGTCGTGATCGCCCTCAAACCACGCTCCCGTAACAACATAGAGCGTATCGGCACATATCTGGTTACGCACCTTACCTTCGAGTGATGCCCACACATTTTGATTAAACGAGTAGTACTGCGGCGTCATATTGGTTGCATAGAAGGTCTGATTCATCATCTCCTGCGAACACTTTCTATCTGCGGCAGGAATCTGATGTCCTCTATCGTAGCGACCCGAGTACGAGCCCGAAGCCACGTTTGCCTGGTCCGAGATGCTTACCTCGGGGTCGTAGTGGAAGTCGCTATTATTGCGATTAGCGCTACCTGTTGTGTATGACGAGTGCAGAGGGTATGCCACCCATACCGAAGCGTGATTTTCGCTATCGAAACAGTAGGTGTAGTTACGCACATTCTCTCTTACGCCCATCGCGCCGTAGTGTGTATTGTAGATGTAGCGGTCGTCGGTCTTGCATACGGGAAGCTCTGCCCAACGGCGCTCAAATGCCACGTCTTCGTCGTAGCTATGTTGTGTGAACGACAACGAGTATGAGGTGCTATCCGAGAACGACACATTGACATCTGCCGTACGCGACACGCCCGACGGATTTTTCGAGAAGTAGATATATACAACCTTATCGGTTGTGGTCATTACGTCCGACAGCTCGATTGCCCCATTCGAGAATGTTGCCCAGTTCTGCTCCGAAGAGATATTTATCGAGTATGAAGTACCCTGTTGTGCTTTTAGCACCACAGCGCAGTTCGTACTCTTTCCTACGACATCCGTTGTCGTCAGATATGCCTCAGACGAATTTTTCTCAACCTTAATATCCTCGCACGATAACATTGCTACCGCAAATAACGTAGCAACCATTGCATTAATCACACACACAGCTCTCTGCATTGTCTGTTAGGTTTGTTAGTTCTTAAAAACACACTCGCCCCCTGGGCATAAAGCCCAGGAGAGACGAATGTGATAGAGGTATTAGTTAGCCTTGAAGAATACCACGCCATACTTCAACGTGCTTTCATTCTTGTATGAACGAAGCAACTTAGATGCAGCTCCAGCGGTACCAAGATATACCGAGTTGCTGCTAAGCGTGATACCGCCATTAGCGTTATCCGTAGCTACCCACTCAGTGGCCGTATCCGTAAGACCGAGCTTGCGGTTTGTGGCAGCCGCAGACGAGTACAAGTACTGATTCTTTTCAACAAACTTGATGTAGTAGGTGTTTGCCTTGCCATCAACTGCGATAAGCTCTATTTCAGACTTCTCGTAGCTTGTTTCAATAGATGGGTCCTTAGTCAGTTCACCATCAACGAATGAGTAGTTGTCGGTGTAGAGGTCTGTTGTTACGCCCGTACATACGTGATAGGGGTATGACGACCAATCGTGATTAACCTTATTCGAAGAGTCGTAGTACTCTGTTAGGTAACCAGCCATAAAGTAAGTACCAGCCGATAGGTTAGCAACCTTGCTAATCATCGTGTAAGCACCTGTACCAGGCTCGGGTTCTGGCTCAGGCTCAGGCTCAGTAGTAGCAAAGCGCTCGCCAGTCAAGCCTGCAAAGTCGCCTGCCTGAGCGAAGACAATCTGCATAGCACCATTGTTGATAGAAGAGATACCCTTGATAGTACCAGAGCCTTGTGCTACGGTCTCAGCACCATAAGATGCGTACTTCGACGAGAATACAACGAACTTGTTGCCCTCGGCATCCTCGATGTTGATAGA
>JAFQAN010000029.1 GCA_017416915.1 Alistipes sp.
CATCCTGAGCCAGGATCAAACTCTCCATTGTAAAAAAATAAAATGTTTTGTTAGAGTCCTGACTGTTTCATTTTCCTTCTAAGGAAATTGACAGATAAATACTACACTTTTTCTCTCAATATAAAAACCAGTAAATCAAAGAACCATTTTTGGTATCACTTTTGCTCTGTATTTTTTCAGAGCGGAAAGTGGTGCAAAGGTAAGACATATTTTTGAAACCACCAAATATTTTGGAAACTTTTTCAAAAAATATTTTTCTAAGAACCTTTTGTGCTACTCGCCGTTTTAGAGGCGAAAGCGGGTGCAAAGATAAGACACTTTTTTCAAACCACCAAATATTTTGGAAACTTTTTTCAAAATATTTCTAAGAACCCTTTTCTGTGCCACCAGAAGCGCGTTGCTTTCTGATTGCGGGTGCAAAGGTAGCACTTATTTCTTATCATCCAAACATTTTATTAAAAAAAATACAAAATTCTTACCATTTTTCTGTATTCGGAGCATATACCTATATTTATATATATAAGGGCAGCAGAAAAGAGAAATAACAAAGGACAGTGGAGGTTTCTTGACGGCGCGGCAACAGAGCAACCCGCAAAAGAGTGTTGCGCAATATAGCGGCGCGACAAAAGAGCGACGCCGCAACAGAGCAACCCACAAAAGAGTGTGCCGCGGACCTACCCTATGGGGAAGATCTGCGGCACACGATGCAATATGCCGAGCCAACGATGGCTCAAATTAATTAGCGGCGAGGCTTGATGTCGAGCTTCACGGGCTTAATCATATTCTCGGGCGAGAGGATGGTGTCAAGCTCCTCCTTGGTGAGGATGCCATCTTCGAGTACGATGTCGTAAACGCGACCACCAGTAGCCATAGCCTTCTTCGCAATCTTTGTCGAGTTCTTATAGCCGATGATGGGGTTAAGAGCGGTTACAATACCGAAGCTATCCTGAACATACTTCAAGCACTGCTCCTCGTTTGCCTTGATGCCCTCAACGCAGTTGATGCGCAGGGTGTCGAAACCGTTCATCATAATCTCTGCCGACTCGAAGCAGCACTGCGCCATAGTAGGCTCCATAGCGTTAAGCTCCATCTGAGCCTCCTGAGCGCACATAGCCACGCAAGCGTCGTTACCGATAACCTTGTAGCATATCTGGTTCATCACCTCGGGGATAACGGGGTTTACCTTACCAGGCATAATCGACGAGCCAGGCTGACGCGCTGGAAGGTCGAACTCGTGGAGACCGCAACGAGGACCCGACGCCAAGAGACGGAGGTCGTTACATATCTTGTTGAGCTTGATAGCCACGCGGCGCATTGCCGACGAGTAGCCCACCATACAAGTAGTATCCGACGTAGCTGCTACGAGGTCCTCGGCGAGCTTGATATCCCAGCCAGTAATCTCGCGCAACGCTGCCACGCACTTCTCCGAGTAGCCAGGCTCCGAGCAGATACCCGTGCCGATAGCCGTAGCACCCATATTCACTGTGAGGAACTCCTCGGCAGCGAACTCCAAGTTCTTCTTCTCCTCCTTCAATATCTGAGCAAAGGCACCGAAGGTCTGACCAAGCGTCATAGGCACAGCGTCTTCGAGCTGCGTACGACCCATCTTCAAGATGTGTGCAAACTCCTTAGCCTTCTTCTCGAACGCCTCGATAAGAAGCTCGAAGTGCTGCATATACTGCTTGTGCGTAGCATAGAGACCGAGGTGGATGCCGCAAGGATATGCGTCGTTGGTTGATTGTGAGCAGTTTACGTGGTCGTTTGGTGAGCAGTACTGATACTCGCCAGCCTCGTGGCCCATAATCTGCAATGCACGGTTAGCGATAACCTCGTTGGCGTTCATATTGGTAGTAGTACCCGCGCCGCCCTGTATCATATCGCAGGGGAACTGGTCGTGGTGCTGACCTGCCATAATTTCGAGACACGCCTTCGATATGCCGTCGAACTGCTCGTCGGTAAGCAGACCGAGCTGGTGGTTAGCCTCGGCAGCGCCCAACTTTGTCATCGCCAAGCCGTTGATGAACAAGGGGTAGTCCGAGAGGTGGAAGCGGCTGATAGGGAAGTTCTCCACACCACGAAGTGTCTGAACACCAAACAGAGCCTCAACGGGCACCTGCATTTCGCCGATAAGGTCGCTCTCAACGCGCATTTTTCCTGAATACTTAGTTGCCATAGTTTTTTGTTTTATGATTATTTAGTCATTTTAAGTCGGTTGCACAACATTCAAATATTATGTAAAGGTACGAAAAATTTATTAATTGCGCAACAATTTAGGAAAATTTTGTTTTTCGGCGGGTCGAGTTTTAACATAGGAGCGTGAAAGCATAGATTTTCTTCCGCCATCGCGCAATGTTAATAGCGTATAGAGTTGCACGTTTAGGAAATTATTTTTAATTTTGTAGTGCTATTGCATAAATAGCCGACATATTTTGATGACAGTGTATTAGCTTTTATTCTTGAACGAAAATGTGGAAGTTTTTGTGAACACAAGAGTAAGCAACACACTCGTCACTCCGTATTGTATAGTTTGGGGTGTTCTACCCCGCACTACGATACGAGTGTGGGGTATTGTTTATTTGTGTTCGGGTCATTCCACAACCTTCGTTCAGATAGACTAATCGACTCCACACTTTCTGTTTTATATACCCCACCGCCATAGGAGTTGAGACGGTAAAGTAAAACTAATAACTCTATGAAAAGATTTTTACTATTTGCAATTTTAGCTGTTGCTGCATCGTCATGTTCTACACTAAAAAACACAGCTACAACACACGATTTCAATACGAACGCACCCTACACCGTACCAGTAATTGCAGACTTGGAGGTATCGGGAAATAGAATTATGTACGCCTATGTTCCGCCCAAGAGTGTACAAAACGGAGGGACCCAAAATGCTATCAACACAGCCATAAGAGAGGCTCTTGTAACAAACGGTAATGCCGATGTTCTTGTAGGTCTCGAAACTCAAGTGCGATTCAACGCTTTGAAAAAGATTAAGTCGGTTGTGGTTACAGGCTATCCAGCAAAATACAAGAATTTCAGGCAGTTAGATGAAGAGATATGGTATAATACGCCTTATTTCCACGTGCAGTATGACAACTGCAATGCTTCAAAACGCAGATAAATTCTCAAAGCGCGCAAAAAAATGAATCGTTATATTTTAACTCTAATACTATCTCTCGTAACACTCTGTTCTTATGGACAGAGTGGACGACTGATATATGGTTGCGTCTATGGCGAGAAGAAAACACCGCTGCAAGGTGCAAAAATTACAACTCCGCATGGAGACTTAATCTGCACGACAGACCAAAATGGGCAGTTCAACGCCCAATCATCTACCTACATCAAGGAGATTGTTGTGCTACATGACGATTATCAAGCAAAGTACGTGAAGGTGGATGGCTCCTACCTTATCATCAAGATGAGAGCTGCAATCCAGACCCTCACCAAAACAACAGACGATACGAACGATGCAGAAGAGGTGGAGCAGACTACAAATCTTATCGCTGAACACAAAGCTCATATAGCAAACGAGCGACGAGCAGCCGCCGAAGAAGCGGCTAAAATCAGAGCCGAAGAGATTGCAAGATTAGACGCGGAACGCGCAGCAGCCAAAGCCGAAGCACAAAAGAGACAAGAGATGCGCAAGATAGCGGCCGAAGAAGCGGCTAAAATCAGAGCCGAAGAGATTGCAAGATTAGATGCAGAACGCGCAGCAGCCAAAGCCGAAGCACAAAAGAGACAAGAGATGCGTAAATCAGAAATCGCAACGATAAATGAGGAGATAGCTGGCTGGCAAAACTCCGTATATGTCAATGTATCAAGTTGCGATGACTATGAGCTAGGCGTTATATCTCCGTCAATAGGAATTGAGTATGTAGGCGGCAAACGTTTCAACAATGCTTTTTTCCTTGGATTTGGGACAGGTATAGTACTTAATACACATAACCAACGTGAGCCGTATTGGGATAATTGGGTTCTTGCTACGCCCTTATGCTTACCTTTGAATCGTGTAAGCATCCCCCTATATATAAACGTGAAACTCTATCTTTCTCGAACACGTTGCCAACCATACATATCGCTATCTTCTGGTTTTAGATTCTCTGGGAAGTATCTCTTTGAATTTAGCACCCAAGAGCTTCTCACGTATAATTATGACCCATCTTATTACAACAACCAGCATAGTATAAAATATGGAACGAATCAGTATTTTATAACCCCAGGACTTGGATTAGACTATCGATTTAAGTCAGGCACAACACTATCGTTACAAGCGGCTTTTCACGCTATAACAATGCCCGTTATAAACGACCCATATTTTGTTGGAGCAAAACAAGTAGGACTTATGGTTAATCACAAAATGCGTCCAGGCTACCACGTTCAAATCGGTATTACATTCTAAAAATTTGATTATGAAGAAGATATTATACATCATTGTAATCGTGGCATTACTACCATTGTATTCGGGCTGTTCACGGGAGTATGTGTTTGATTTGGAGGAGATAAGCACAAACAATAATAACTCTGGCAACAGCAACGGCAATAATAATAACAACAATAATAGCTCTGGAAATAACAACAATAATGGCCCCGTAGTTGTGCTAACTGCACACACTTGGGGAATTGTAGGTCCAATGAGTAATTGGGATGATATAGCTATGACCATAGTTGATGGCAAGGCTACTGCAATAGTAGAATTCGAGGCAGGAGATACATTCTGTATACGTGCAGATGGCTTGTGGAATATTTGCTACGGTCATGCTACGGAGAATAAGGATATCATTATTGGCAAAGAGTTTGAACTGACATACAATGGTAAAAATATGATTATTCCAGCAACTGGCACATACAATATTAGTTTCAGAATCGTGAACAATGTTGCCACGATGAGGGTTGATATTAATAGTAACGGCATCTTTGGTTGATGATGATACTCGTACGCACGGTTGTGGAGTGGGGCGCTACCTCGGATAGTCTATCCGACCTGTTACGAAATAGAGACATAGTATTCGAATAAAAGTTGGAGACCTGAGATTTTACTCGGGTCTCTTCTTTTGCAGTAGCAACACAAGTAGAGAGGCTTGCAATATGCTTAGCTAACGAACGGCTGTATTTTCTATGACTGCGGACAATGCCCCAGTCTTTCTCAGGTTTTCTCAGACATTCTCAGTTGTGCGAGTTTGATTGCGGGACTTCGGGACTTCGAGACTTCGAAAAAAAGTCTTGTGGTCCCGTGGTCTTGCGGTTGTGGTACAGCATTTCTTGCCGATAACGGCAAATTACGAACACTTTTTGCAAACTTTTTTCGGTTTTTCTAACACTTTTAGAAATCATCGCCCATTTTTGATTGTATATTTGCAGTCGAATATCTACAACATACAACACCCCGAGGCGGGGATGTCATCCCGAACTTGTGCGACACTATCTCTGCACACAACACCGCACCCGCCACACACCCGTTATCAGCCATAAAACACCCTCTACGGCGCACCAACCGTAGCCACTCTACGCACCATCGACACAACATATTCGCCCTTTAAGGGGCATTTACCAACCTATTATAACCTATTAACAATGAGAAAGTTTACACTATTTGTGGCGATAATCGCCACACTTGCCACGCTATGCTGTGGCATCTACATTCACCATCTGCGCGACGAGCAACGACGCCTACTTCGCAACCAGCACTCGCTCCTCGCCGACATCGACCTATACCGCACCCGCGAGGGCGAGTCCGCCGCGGCGGTAGAGCTACTCGAACTGCGCATCGACGAGTTCCGTGAGCAGCGGGCGCGCGATGCCGACTACATACGCTCGCTCGACATACGTCTGCGACGCGCCGAGAGCTACGCCAAGAGTGCCTCCGAGAGCCACTACACCGCCACCCTACCGCTACGCGACACCATCATCCTGCGAGACACCATACGCGACACGGTGCGCATCTTCGAGTACAACGATGCGTGGAGCAGTATGTCGGGGCATATATCGAACGACACGATACGTTACGACCTACGCTCAATCGACACGCTGCGTCAGGTGGTACACCGCGTACCACGCAAGATATGGTTTATCAAGTACGGCACAAAGGCGATACGCCAGGAGATAACCTCCTCAAACCCACACACGACGCTCGTCTATACCGAGTACATCGAGCTGGAACGCAGGCGAAAGCGATAACCACCCACCCTCTACACCCACCATCCAACGCTCTACTCCACTGCCGTTACCCTCCGAGCGAAGCAAATGCGTGTAAATTTTGCATTTACAACAATTATTTGTACTTTTGTAGGATAATATAGCGAACTATGCAGCGAACAGCGATATTTCCAGGGTCATTCGACCCCTTCACACGTGGACACGAGGCTATCGTCAAGGAGGCGCTGTCCATCTTCGACAGGGTGGTTATCGCCATCGGCTACAACCCTGCCAAGCGTGGTATGCTCAGCGTCGAGAGCCGTAAACGCCTTATTGAGAGCGTATATCAGAACAACGAGCGCGTGAGCGTTACCACCTACTCCACACTCACGGGCGACGAAGCAGAGCGCGTAGGTGCTACCACAATAATACGTAGCGCACGTAACGCCGCCGACTTCGACTACGAGCGCACGATGGAGCATGCCAACCGCCACGTATATCCCCACCTTAACACGATAATCATACTCCCGCCCGCCGAGGTGGAGTTCATATCGTCGTCGTTGGTGAGAGAGCTGCACACGTTCAACCGTCCGTGCGACGAGCTGCTGCCCGAGGGCATACGCCTCGCCGACTACCTAAACGATTAATAATTAAAACCGAAACAATATGCAATTCACAGCAGAGATGATAGCTGGGCTGTTAAACGGCACCATCGTAGGCGACAAAAACGCAACAGTAAGCACCGTATCGTCTATCGACGGCGGCAAGAGTGGCTCTTTGGCATACCTCACAAATGCTAAGTACGAGCAGTATGTATATACCACCGAGGCATCTATCGTATTGGTGGACAACGCGTTTGAACCCAAGCAGGAGGTAACCACAACACTTATCAAGGTTGCCAACGTCGGCGAGTGCGTACTCAACCTCTTGGAGATGTATAACGCCACACGACCCCGCAAGACGGGCATATCGAAGCTCGCCTCGATAAACGAGGCAGCAACAGTGGGCGACAACTGCTACGTGGGCGACTTCACGGTCATCGAGGCGGGCGCAAAGGTTGGTGCCAACTGCCAGATATATCCACAGTGCTACATTGGCGACAACGTAACAATAGGCGAGGGTACGAAGCTATACCCTGGTGTCAAGATTTACGAGGGTTGTGTCATCGGCAAGAACTGCATCCTTCATGCGGGCGTTGTCATCGGCGCCGACGGCTTCGGCTTTGCGCCACGCGCTGACGGCACCTTCGCCAAGATTCCGCAGCTCGGCAACGTCATCATCGAGGACAACGTAGAGCTTGGTGCCAACACCTGCATCGACCGCGCAAAGACCGACTCGACGATAGTTCGTCAGGGCGTGAAGCTCGACAACCTCATACAGATAGGCCACAACGTCGAGATTGGCGCAAATACCGTGATGTCGGCACAGGTGGGCATCGCAGGCACATCGAAGGTGGGCGCTAACTGCTTCGTAGCGGGTCAGGTAGGTGTTGCCGACCACGTAACAATCGGCGACCGCGTGCAGCTCGGCTCGAAGTCAGGCATCGACAAGAATGTCCCCGATGGCGAGATACGTTTCGGCTACCCAGCACTGCCAGGCTTGCAGTATCACCGCTCGTTTGCCATCTTCCGCCAGCTGCCCGACCTCGCAGCCAAGGTGCGCGAGTTGGAGAAGCGTCTCAACAGCGAGACAAAGGGTTAAAACCACCATATAGCGAGCTACGTAAGTGGAGGAGAACTACAAAATTATGGGTATCGACCCTGGCACCAACTATATGGGCTACGGCATAATAGAGATTGTTGCTGGCAAGCCTCAGGCGGTGGTGATGGGCGAGATTGATATGCACAAAATCAAGGATGCGCACCAGAAGCTACGCTACATCTTCGAGCGTGTGCGCAGCCTCACCGAGGGCTACGCCCCGCAGGAGGTCGCCTTCGAGTCGCCCTTCTTTGGCGAGAACGTGCAGTCGATGATGAAGCTCGGGCGCGCTCAGGGCGTGGCAATAGCGGCGGTACTCAGCGTAAACGGCGAGACGGCGATTGCCGAGTATGCCCCATCGCGTGTCAAGCAGGCGATAACGGGTCGCGGCTCGGCAACAAAGCAGCAGGTGGCGACGATGATAAACGCTATGCTCGGCACCGACTACCAGCCGCGCAAGCTCGACGCCACGGATGGTATGGCTGTTGCACTATGCCACCACTTCACGACGTCGAACGTGCTAACACGGGCGATGGGTGGCGAGAAGCGCAAGGGCTTAGGCGGCGACAGCAAGGCGCGCAAGGGCAGCTCGTCGTGGGAGAGCTTCGCGCGTAGCAACCCCGACCGCATAAAGAGATAATAGGCTTATAACGAATAACTTAAAACGTGTTAATAATGAGAAGAATTTTTGCATTTCTAAGCTGCGCCGTGCTTCTTTTCGCGTGCGCAGAGACCAAGACTAAGAGCGCTGGCGACAGCGACAAGGTAGATATGAAGGTAACGGCGGACCTTACGAATGAGCCTCGCCTCAGCGCGGGCGACGAGATTAAACTCGTTGTATCGGGCGATGACGAGGTGCTGGCAACCGTAACGCTCGATGATAACAAGTGCTTCGAGACCACCATCAACACATATCCGCAGCAGTACGTAAGCCTGCAACACCCCAGCGGCACCGTCGTTGAGCTTCTCACCGATGGCAAGGACCTTAGCGTATCACAAAACGATGAGGGCAACTGGGAGGTAGTTGGCACACCCTACAACAAGATTATGAACGACTGTATGGCAGAGCTGCGAAATAGATACAATGCCCTTATGTTCGTTAGCGATGAGGAGAGTGCCAAGGCGCAAATCGACGAGATGGTTACATTCATCGAGCAGACCGTCATCGACAACAAGGACAACATCGTATCGTTGCAGGTATTGCAGCTGTTGCCTGTATTCAGCGACGATAGCGAGCGCTTTGTCGAGCTATTCAATATGATTGACCCCAAGTTCGAATACCTCAAACTATATAACAGCACCAAGAGTACCCTTAACGGCGGCGACATCATCGACATCCGCCTTAAAGATATTAACGGCGATGAGGTATCGGCTAAGGAGCTGTGCCAGAGCGGCAAGTGGGTGCTTATCGATTTTTGGGCTACGTGGTGCGGTCCTTGCCGCAATGAGATACCCCACCTTGTTGCCGCCTACGAGAAGTTTGCACCTAAGGGCTTGGAGATATACGGCGTATCACTCGACCGCCCCAATGACGAGCAGAGGTGGAGAGATTTTGTTGCAGCAAACAAGATGACCTGGGTAAATGTGATGGGCTACGAGGGCGATAGCTGCCCCTCGGCTGACGCCTACAACGTGTCGTCGATACCGACCAACTTCCTCTATTCGCCCGAGGGTAAGCTCGTAGCTAAGAATCTACGTGGCGAGGAGATAGAAATTATCCTTGCCGAGCATATCAAGTAACAAGCTGATAATCAACACATATAATAGGCATCCTAAATCGGGATGCCTATTTTTTATAAAAATATTTCACGAAATATTTGCACAGTTCGTTTTTTTGCCCTACATTTGCACTCGCAAAACGGGACGAGAGGGTTCCGAGATGCAAAGGTCAATGGCTCCGTAGCTCAACTGAATAGAGTACTTGACTACGGATCAAGCGGTTACAGGTTTGAATCCTGTCGGAGTCACAAGAGCGGCAACCAAGAGGTTGCCGCTTTTTGTTTTTGGAGAGAAGCAGAAAAGCGTATCACACACATTGTTGCTTATCATTTCGGCTCAGCGAGAAGCGCTACGACGCTATGCCGCATTGCGGCACTGGGCGATGCGAAGCACAATCCTCTTGCGGCGCAACTCCACCACTACCCTCTCTCCACTCTCAACCTCTCCCTCGATGAAGAGCTGCGACAGTGGCTGCTCCACGGCACTTACAAGCAGACGCCTCAGCGACCGCGCTCCATATCGCTCGTCGTAGCCCTCCGTGGCGAGGTGCAGCAGCGCTCGTGGCGTGATGTCGAGCGTTATGCCCACCCGCTCAGCACGGCGCACCAACGCCTCAACCTCAATCTTCACCACACGGCGCATATGCTCTGCCGTGAGGCTATCAAAGACAATAACGTCGTCCAAGCGATTTAGGAACTCGGGGGCGAAATGCTCCTCGACAGCGGTGCGGTAGCCATCCGCCGTAAGCGAGGCGGAGCGATGCTCCGTAGTGGCGTAACCAACGCTACGACGATGTTGCATAACACGCTGAGCGCCAATATTCGACGTGAGTATTATGATGGTGTGTCGGAAGTCGATATGGCGTCCCATACCATCCGTAAGTCGCCCCTCATCGAATATCTGCAACAGGATATTATAGACGTCGCTGTGCGCCTTCTCAATCTCGTCGAAGAGTACCACCGAGTAGGGGTTGCGGCGCACCGCCTCCGAGAGCTGACCACCCTCGCCATAGCCCACATAGCCTGGCGGCGAGCCTATAAGGCGTGAGACGTTGTGCTTCTCGCCATACTCCGACATATCAATACGCACCAGCCCTCGACGCTCGTCGAAGAGCCATTCGGCGATGCTCTTAGCAAGCAGCGTCTTACCCACACCCGTAGGACCGACAAAGAGGAAGACACCCCACGGTCGCTGCTCATCCGAGAGACCCGAGCGTGAGCGCACAATGGCGCGAGCAAGGCGCTCGACAGCTCTATGCTGCCCCACAACACGCCCTCTAAGATAGCTCTCCAATGTCATAAGACGTCCTCGCTCCGAGGCTGAGAGGCGCTCCACGGGAATACCCGTCGCCGTATGCACAACACGCTCGATATGTTCACGTTCCACGCTTCGAGCCTCGGCGATACACGCCACCGCACCCGCCTCATCAATGATGTCTATCGCCTTGTCGGGGAAGTGGCGGTCGGGGATGTAGCGCTCCGCGAGGTCGATGGCATAACGCAGCACCTCATCGCTGTACTCCACGCCGTGATACGAGGCATAGTTGGGTGCTAAGCGACACAATATATCGTACGTACGCTCGCGCGAGGTAGGCTCCACCACCACACTCTGAAAGCGGCGTTCGAGGGCGGCATCACGCTCGATGGTGGTGCGGTACTCGTCGGGGGTGGTCGCTCCGATGGTCTGCACCACGCCACGCGCAAGGGCTGGTTTGAGCATATTTGCCACATCCAACGACCCCTGCGTAGCTCCCGCACCAACGATGGTATGTATCTCGTCGATGAAGATTATCGTATCTCGCTCTCGCTCCAACATTTGCAGCAACTCGTGCATACGCTCCTCGAACTCGCCGCGAAACTTGGTGCCAGCAATGAGCATCGCCATATCTACAACATATAGCTGCTTTTGCGCTATGCTGCGAGGCACGTTACCCTCGACGATGCGCATTGCCAAGCCCTCAACGATGGCACTCTTGCCAACGCCAGCCTCTCCTATAAGTATGGGGTTATTCTTCTTGCGTCGTGCCAATATCTGCACCACGCGCTCAATCTCGTCGTCGCGCCCGATGACGGGGTCCAGCTCGCCACGAAGAGCGCGCTCGGTGAGGTTGTAGCCAAACTTATCTAACGCCCTCTGAGCCTGCTTCGAGGGGCGTATATCAAGGATATTGTCGCGCATAAACTCCGAGCCGTCGTCGGCTAAATGCTCCATCGCGGAGCGGATGTCCGCTGCCGAGATACCATACATACCTATAAGGTCGGCAAAGGCTGTCGATACATCCGACGCCACCATATAGAGTACGTGGACGGTCGATACACGGCGCGACGACACGCTAAGACGTAGCGTCTCGCACAGCGCACGGTAGTACTCATCGGGGGTTAGCTCTTCGGCGGTAGGTTGCGACGCAATACGGTGTTCGACACGTCGTAGAAGCTGGTACAGCTCCCAGTCGTGAACAAGCGATGCAAGCAGTCGATAGGCGAGCGTCGCATCATCGCTAAGTATCTCTAACAGAAGCCTATCGCTATACGAACTCTTAACATTGTCGCGGCTAAGCTCGAAGCTGAGTCGGGCCACTATCGCTTCGAGCGTCTTCGAAATTTTGGTATTCATCATACTCTGTCAATTTAACCATTTTAATCGACAGAATAACGATAAAACTTTTAGCTATATTGTATAAATTTTGGAATTAGACTCTTTTCGGTAGAAAATCACTCTTTGCCGAGCTGCTCAACGAGCGTGGCACAGCCATCCTCCAACAGGTCGAGGACAAGTTCGAAGCCCTCGTGTCCCTCGTAGTAGGGGTCGGGGATGTACGACCAATCGGGGTTGTGGCTGAGAAATTCGCGGAAGCGGAAAATCTTTTGCTGCGCCTCGCGGTCGGGGGCAAGACGAAACAGCGCCTCGTAGTTGTTGTCGTCCATTGCTATAATCATATCGAAGCGGTCGAAGTCCTCCTCACGCACCTGACGCGCACGGTGTGTCATCTCGATACCGCGAGCGGCGGCGGCACGGCGCATACGCACATCGGAGCGTTCGCCCGCGTGGCCACCATACGTACCAGCCGAGTCAATCTCGACGCGATGTGCAAGATTTGCCCTCTCGACCAATCTTCTAAGCATTGCCTCGGCAGCGGGTGAACGGCATATATTTCCGAGGCAGACAAACAAAACACGCTGTTTCATACCCTTAATTTTGCACAAAGATAGAGTTTTTTGAGATTTTCACAAAGCGTTTAATTGAACAATTTTGGCATTTCGTTGAACAGTTCATCACATTTGGCAACATTTTGGCTCTATTGGTTGATTTTGAGGTGCAATGTGGAATAATTTTTTCTATCTTTGCTCCGTTATTTATGAAATAAAAATCCCTAAAATAGAGATACTATGAAAATGAAAGCACTACTTTTACTCGTTGCAGCCACATTTCTCTTCTCGCTCTCGGCAGAGGCACAGAGCCTGCCGCGCAAGGTGCGAAATGTAGAGATGCAGGACCTCAACGGCAAGAAGGCTCGTCTGCCGTGGTGGGGCGAGAAGAACCTAATCATCTTCTATGTCGATCCCGACAAGGCGAAGCAAAACCACGAGTTCACCGTATATCTCGAAGAGAACAAGCGTCTTGCAGGCCCCAACATCGAGGGTTTCGGCATCATCAACCTTAAAGATTCGTGGTACCCCGTACCCGACTCTATGGTGCGCCAGATTGCCGAGGCACGTACCGCCAAAAATGGCGCTACTATCGTCTGCGACCCCGACCACTGGCTCAGCAGCGCGTGGCGTCTGGGCGACTGTAACGACCACTTCGTGCTGATGCTCGTAAACAAGGCTGGCGAGTTGGTATATATCCACAAGGGCGAACTCTCGAAGGCTGACCAAGAGGAGTTCTTGAAGATTGCCGACACGCTTCGATAGCGGGTCGCCAAGTGTGGCACACATACCACTTAGGCTGATGGCACGTCGAGGTTTGATAGTAGCCCTTCTAACACTCTTTGCGGGGACATTGTCGGCGCAAGACTACCCCACCACAACCATCGACACGACATCGCTAAGTTACACCTATACACCCTTTGACCCGAACGGCGCAAACAAGCGCGGTAAAGCGGGTCAAAGGGTGCTTGATTATCTGTTGGGAGCAACGCCCGCAAACGATAAGAGGGCGCGTTTCTCGTTTATCGGCGGTCCTGGCTACTCCACCGAGACGAGCCTTCGCCTCGGCGTCTTGGGGCAGATGTCGTACCGCATAAAAGGGGCGGACCTCGCAGCACAGCCATCGACCGCTTCGCTATCGGCATCAGTCTCAATAACAGGCTATTACCGCATAGCGCTCACGGGCGATAACTTCTTCCGCAACGGCAAACACCGCCTCTCGTACCGTGCCGAGTTTCGCTCACTGCCCACCAAGTTTTGGGGTCTAAGTTTCGATGCCGCGCTGCATAACCCCGTGGGCAGATATACCTCGAAACGCTACCTCGTATTGGCACGTTACAGCTATGCGCTGGCACACAACACCTACATCGGAGCATACGCCGACTACCGCTATCTGAACACCATTAAGCCCGACGCTAATGCCGTCGCCGCCCTCGGCGACAGCCGCACGAGCGCCTCGGCAGCAGGCATCGGCATAAACCTCGCGTACGACTCACGCGACATCACCACCAACGCCACTAAGGGCATCTACGCCGCGGTGGAGGCGATACTACGCCCCGCGTTCACGAATAACATAGGCGACAACCTTTGGCAGCTAAGCGCCACCTTCGACTACTATCAACCCCTATGGAAGGGCGGCACACTCGCCATAGACATCTACGGCGAGTTCCACTCGGCGCAGACGCCGTGGCTGCTGCGCTCGGAGCTTGGCGACGACCGCCGTATGCGCGGCTACTACCCTGGACGCTTCAACGGCAACAACCTCATCACCGTACAGGCGGAGCTACGCCAGCGCATCTGGCAGAGGCTCGGCTGCGCAGTATGGGGCGGTGCAGGCACTACATTCTCGGTGGGCGACGAGTTTAAGTGGGCGAAGGTACTGCCCACCTACGGCGCAGGTCTGCGCTGGGAGCTTAACCAACATACACACATCCGCTTCGACGCGGGCTTCGGACGCAACAGCTACGCCTTTGTATTGGCCTTCAACGAGGCATTTTAGACAAACACCGCATCGCCGCTCGGCATATCGCCCATTTTTCAACACATCATCACTACGAAGGCTATCTGCGGCACACTTTTTAGGCGTTAAAGCCTCTCAATTAATATTTTTTTCGTATCTTTGTCGCGTGTTAGCTATACCTATGGTATAGAACACGCAATTTTCGACGAAAAATTATACGGTTAAGAGATGAAGATAGCATTAGCTCAGCTCAACTACACTGTCGGCGACATCGCCGCCAACACAGCAAAGATTATCGCCGCCATCGTTCGTGCCAAGAACGAGGGTGCTGATTTGGTGGTATTTGCAGAGTTTGCCGTGAGCGGCACTCCCGCATACGGACTACTCACCAAGACCACATTTCTGACGCTCTGCGAGGAGGCAATCGAGGACATCGCCTCGGAGTGCCGCGGCATCGCCGCCATCATCGGCACACCCTACCTCACTGCCGAGGGTCCTATCAGCGCTGCCGCATACATCGACTCGGAGGGTCAGATAGAGTATATCGGCAAGCGCTACGTTACAGCCCGCCGCGAGATGGGCTACATCGTAGGCTCGTCGATAGGCAGCCAGACGGTGTGCATCGCCGGAAACAAGGTGCGCGTGGTAATAGGCGACGACCTCAGCCGTATGGAGGAGCTTGAAGATGACGAGGTAGCAATCATCTCTATCAACGCACGTCGCTATGGAAAGGGCATTATGACACGCCGCTTCGACAAGATGAGCCGTATGGCATTTGCCGAGGATAAAAATATCGTGCTTATAAACCAGGTGGGTGGCGCTGGCGACATCGTCTATGATGGTACGTCGGGTATCATCAACAGCGAGGGTAAGCTCGAACTGCTGCTCAACAGCTTCGAGGAGGACTTCCGCATCTTCGACACCAACGCCGACAACAAGCCCTTCGACGTGCCGTTTACCACCTATAACGACCGTACACGCATGATATACAAGGCCGCCTGCTTGGGTCTTCGCGACTACTTCTTGAAGAACGGCTACTCGAAGGCGTGTGTAGGTCTGTCGGGCGGTATCGACTCGGCGGTTGTCGCCTGCTTAGCCGTAGGCGCGCTCGGCAAGGAGAATGTACGTGTGCTGCTTATGCCCTCGCCCTTCTCGCCCGACCAGAGCGTCGAGGATGCCAAGCTGCTTGCCGAAAATCTCGGTGTAGAGTACAGCGTATTGCCCATAGATGCGGCATACGAGGCTATGGTCGAGACACTAAAACCCGTCATCGGCGGTACGGAGTTTGATGCCACGGAGGAGAACATCCAGTCGCGCATACGTACCACGATGCTTATGGCCTTGCAGAACAAGACGGGATATATGCTGCTCAACTCGTCGAATAAGAGTGAGAATGCCCTCGGCTGGTGTACGCTCTATGGCGACACGGCGGGTACGTTCAGCCCTACGGGCGACCTCTACAAGGGCGAAATTTATGACCTTGCCCGCTACATCAACGCCACCTTCGGCGACATCATCCCCGACGTGATTATCGACAAAGAGCCATCGTCGGAGCTGCGTCCCAACCAAAAGGATAGCGACTACCTGCCCCCCTACGAAGTTATCGACGCCATACTCTTCCGTATGATTGAGAAGCATCAGCACCGTGAGGAGATTATCAACGCAGGCTTCGACTCTGAGGTTGTCGAGAAGATACACTCTATGATTATGCGCAATGAGAAGAAGCGTTATCAGTTTCCGCCCGTATTGCGTCTATCGCCCTGTGCCTTTGGCCACGAGTGGCTTATGCCCCTGGTAAACCACTACGGCGACTAATAGCTAACTACACCCGAGACCACAAAAGCAGTTAAGACCCGCTCATTGTAGCAGAGACACTGAATAATACCCGAGACCCTAATAGCAACCGAGACCCCGAATCGCACCCGAAAGCGCTATGAGCAACACCATCCAACATCGAGGCACTGTCGAACGCATCGACCACGACACGGTATTTGTCGCAGTCGAGCAGCAGACGGCGTGTGCTGGCTGCCACGCTAAGTCGGTATGTAGTGTAGGAGGTGCCGAGCGACGTATTATCGAGGTGGTAACGCCCTATGCGTCGAGCTACGAGGTGGGCGAGAGGGTTATCGTGGCACTGCTACGAAATAGTATGGGGCTGTCATCCATAATTTGGGGCTATGTGATGCCCTTAGTGGTGCTGCTCGTGGTACTCTTCGGGGCAAAGCTCTTGGGCGCTGAGGATGGCGTAGCTGCCTTAGCTACACTCCTGAGCATAGCCCTCTACTACGTAGCGCTGTACTTGGCGCGAAGCTATTTTGCAAGAAAGATACAATTTACAATTATAAAAGAGTAATGAACGAACTATTATTGACAGTCCTGACACTGAGCGTGTTGGGAGTTCTGCTGGCAATCGTCCTCTACTTCGTAGCACAGAAGTTCAAGGTGGAGGAGGACCCTCGTATCGACGAGGTGGAGAAGATGTTGCCAGGAGCTAACTGTGGTGGCTGTGGCTTTGCTGGTTGCCGCGCTATGGCGGAGGCTATGGTCAAGAACGACGACATTTCAGCATTGTACTGCCCCGTAGGCGGCGCAGATGTGATGAAGGCGGCAGCGGGCTTTTTGGGCAAGTCTGCACCCGAGAAGAGTCCACAGGTGGCAACGATGCGCTGCGGCGGCACGTGCGCCAAGCGTCCCAAGGTAAACCACTACGACGGTGCGAAGAGTTGTGCCGTGGTAAACACCTTCTACGTGGGCGAGTCGGCGTGTGCTTTTGGCTGCTTGGGCTATGGCGACTGTGTGGATAGCTGTCAGTTTGGTGCTTTGAGCCTCAACCCCGAGACAGGCTTGGTAGAGGTAGATGCCTCGAAGTGTACGGCGTGTGGTGCCTGCGTTAAGGCGTGTCCCAAGGGTCTTATCGAGTTACGCAAGAAGTGGCCCAAGGACCGTGCTATATATGTCGCTTGCCGCTCGAAGAGCCGCGGCGCGGTGGTGATGAAGGCTTGCAAGGCGGGATGTATCGGCTGTGGCAAGTGCGAGAAGGTGTGTGCCTTTGGTGCCATTACAATCGACAGCTGCTTGGCATATATCGACCCCGATAAGTGCAAACTATGCCGCAAGTGCGTGAACGAGTGTCCCACGGGCGCTATACATATCGTGAATATGGACCCCCTGCCCAAAGAGCCGAAGGTGGCAAAGCCAGCATCGGTAGCGGCTACGGATGTAGCCACGCAGAAGCCCGCATCGAAGCCCGTTGTGGAGGTAAAAGCGGAGGTAAAGGCAGAGGCAAAAGCGGAGGCAAAGGCAGAAACGAAATCTGACGTCGTAAATAAGGAGTAAGTATGAAGACATTTCCCATAGGCGGTATTCATCCGTCGGATAACAAGAGGTGGAGCAAGGATAAGTCTATCGAGCGTATGGAGCTACCCGACGAGGTGGCTATACCTATGATACAGCATATAGGAGCGCCGTCGGTACCTGTGGTCGCAAAGGGCGACAAGGTCCTTACGGGTCAGCTTATTGGTCAGGCGGGAGGCTTCGTCTCGGCAAACATACACTCGCCCATATCGGGTACGGTAACGGCGGTGGACATCTTCCCCAACGGTCAAGGTCTTCGTCGCCAGATGGTTGTCATCAAGCGCGAGGGTGATGAGTGGATGCCCGAGATTGACCGCTCGACAGAGCTAAAACGAGAGTGTACGCTCTCGCCCTCCGAGATTATCGCGAAGGTACGCGATGCAGGTGTGGTGGGTATGGGTGGTGCAACCTTCCCCACACACGTAAAGCTCTCGGTACCCGATGGTCAGAAGGCAGAGATACTCATCATCAACGGCGTGGAGTGCGAGCCATACCTCACCTCCGACTACCGCACGATGTTGGAGCGTGGCGAGGAGCTTTTAACAGGTGTCGAGATACTTATGCGCGCCCTCAACGTGGAGCGTGGCGTGATAGGTGTCGAGAACAACAAGCCCGACGCCATAGCACACCTTAAAGAGTTGGTCGTAAAGGGCAACTACCGCGGCGTGGAGATTATGCCGCTCAAAACGCGCTACCCGCAGGGTGGCGAGAAGCAGCTCATAGCGGCTGTTACGGGACGTCAGGTAGCACCTCCCCCCGCACTGCCTATCTCGGTAGGTGCGGTGGTATGCAACGCCTCGACAGCCGTGGCGGTATATGAGGCTGTGCAGAAGAATAAGCCGCTCATCGAGCGCGTGGTAACCGTTACGGGCAAGGAGCTAAAAGAGACGCACAACTTCCTCGTACGCTTCGGCACTAAGCTCAACACGCTATTGGAGCGCGCAGGAGGTCTTCCCGATGGCGATGTCAAGGTACTCAACGGTGGTCCTATGATGGGACGTGCCATTGTCGATACATCGGCACCGCTTATCAAGGGCTGCTCGGGAATCACCGTAATATCGGGTACACAGACGCCGCGTGGCGAGGAGGCACAGTGTATCAAGTGTGCTAAGTGTGTGGCAGCCTGCCCTATGGGCTTAGAGCCATACCTGCTCTCGAAGTTGGCACGTCGCAAGATGTGGGACAAGGCGGAGGAGCATAACACGGTGGACTGCATCGAGTGCGGCTGCTGCTCATATACCTGTCCGTCGTTCCTGCCACTGCTGGACTACATACGCATCGGCAAGCAGACGGTGATGGGCATCATACGTGCGCGCGCCATTAAGAAATAGTGTAACGAAACGAAAACGAAAAGATAAAAGATAGAGTTATGGCAACTAAAATTTTTGCTGCTCCCTCACCCCATATCCACGGTGGCGAAACCACACGCCGCATAATGGGTGATGTGGTGTTGGCACTTATCCCAGCGCTCGCCGTGTCGTGCTACATCCTGGGACTAAGAGTACTGCTTATCACGGCTGTTTCGGTGGCTGGCTGCGTGGTATTCGAGTACCTCATACAGCGCTTCCTGCTTAAAGGACGCACCACCATAGGCGACCTCTCGGCAGTTGTTACGGGCGTTATTCTGGCATTCAACCTGCCGTTGGGTATTCCGTTGTGGATAGTGCTTATCGGTGCGCTGGTGGCTATCGGCGTTGGCAAGATGACCTTTGGCGGCTTGGGTTGCAACCCCTTTAACCCCGCCCTCACGGGACGTATCTTCCTACTTATCGCCTACCCCGTGCAGATGACCGACTGGACCACGGGCGTCCCCGAGAAGATGCTCGATGCCGACACCCTCACAGGCTCTACGATGCTCGCCGACGTCAAGGCGGGTCTTTACAGCGTCAGCGAGGTGGACTTCTTCCAGATGTTCGGCGGACATATGAACGGCTCGATGGGTGAGATTGGCTCGTTTGCCCTTATCCTCGGCGGTCTGTATCTCTTGTGGCGCAGAGTTATCACGTGGCATATTCCCGTCGCTATTCTCGGCACTATGGCACTGTTTGCCGCTATTGTAGGCTTGGAGCAGGGCGGCGACATCATCTGGCAGATGCCTCTGTTCCACATCTTGGCAGGTGGCGCGCTGCTCGGTGCTATATTTATGGCTACCGACTACTCGACATCGCCTATGACACATAAGGGTATGGTTATCTACGGCGTGGGTATCGGTCTGCTGACGATGATTATCCGTCTGTGGGGTGCCTATCCCGAGGGTATGTCGTTTGCGATATTTATTATGAATGCCGCAACACCCCTAATAAACAAGTATTGTCGTCCTAAACGCTTCGGCACAAAGTAGTGGAGGTAGGAGTATGAAGAGTTCATTGAAAAATATGGTATTGGTGCTATTTACCATTACCGCCGTATCGGCATTTTTGGTCGCTCTGGTAAACGACCTAACGAAAGATACTATCGAGCAGAAGAGGCAGCAGACCGAGGATTTGGCAAAGTTGGAGGTGCTTCCCGCCTACGATGGCGAGGTGGAGCTGATTGACACGGTACGTAAGATTAGCGACTTCGAGGTGGTCGTTACCACCGTCAAGAAGAGCGATGGCGAGACTTTGGGCTATGCCGTTAAGGCTCCGAGCATCACGCGTAATGGCTATGCCGACCGCATAACGCTTATGGTGGGCTTCGTCGAGCAGGAGGACAGCACAACGCTTATCAGCGGCGTTAAGGTACTCTCGCAGAAGGAGACCCCAGGTCTGGGAGCAAATATGATTAAACCCGACAACAAGCTCGAAGCGAGCATCAAGCGTCAGCCCAACCCCGCGAAGTTAGTCTTCAAGGTTAAGAAGGATGATGCGTCGGGCTCGTTCGACGCACTCACAGGCTCGACAATATCGTCGCGCGCCTACGTCAATGCCGTAGAGACCGCCTATGCGGGCTATCTATGGGCTACGGGGCGTCTCGACCTGTCGAAGGAGGCCATCGAGTCGGCACCCTCGGGCGCAAGCGCCCCCTCGAACAAGGGTGCTGAGGATGTAGCGGCTACGGGCGCTACGACCGTAGAGGAGTGTGGCGAAGAGCTAAATAGTAACGTAGAGCCTGAGGCTCAGAAAGGAGAGCTAAGCAATGAGTAAGCTGCAACTAATCACTAAGGGCATCCTCAAAGAGAACCCCACCTTCGTTCTGGTGCTGGGTATGTGTCCTACGCTCGGTGTAACATCATCGGCAATCAACGGTATGGGTATGGGTGTTGCCACTATGGCGGTACTTATCCTCTCGAATATGGCTATCTCGCTTATCAAGAACTTTATCCCCGCCAAGGTGCGTATTCCCGCATTTATCGTGGTCATCGCCTCGTTCGTAACCATTATCGAGATGCTTATGCAGGCGTACGTACCCTCGCTCTATGCATCTCTGGGTGTGTTTATCCCGCTTATCGTGGTAAACTGCGTCATCTTAGGTCGCGCCGAGGCTTTCGCCTCGAAGAATGGCGTCTTCGACTCGGCACTCGACGGCATTGGCATCGGCTTAGGCTTCACGCTCTCGCTGACGGTTGTCGGCGCTGTGCGCGAGATTCTTGGCTCGGGCACTATCTTCGGCTACACGCTCGTAGAGGATGTTATGCCACTAATCTTCATCCTTGCGCCAGGAGGCTTTATGGTACTTGGCTACCTTATGGTACTGTTTAATAAAATTGCAAAACGATAGTTGATATGCAGACAATAACAAATATATCGCAAGAGATATTGGAGGCTTTTGCCTCGTCGGAGGTCATCACCACGCCTATCACCCTCACGGCAATTGTCATCGGCGCAATATTCGTAAATAACGTAGTGCTGTCGCAGTTCCTCGGCATCTGCCCCTTCCTCGGCGTATCGTCGAAGGTAGGCACTGCCGCAGGTATGGGTATGGCGGTAACCTTCGTTATGGCACTCGCATCGTTGGTTACGTGGTGCTTGCAGGAGTATGTCCTCGAACAATTCGGCATCGAGTATATGCAGACCATCGTCTTTATCTTGGTCATCGCGGCGCTGGTGCAGATGGTCGAGATTATACTTAAAAAGGTGTCGCCTGCACTCTATCAGGCATTGGGTATCTTCCTGCCGCTTATCACCACCAACTGCGCCGTGCTGGGTGTCGCTATTCTGATGGTGCAGAAGGAGTTTTCACTGCTTATGGGCGTTGTCTTCTCGGTGGCTACGGCACTCGGCTTCGCCCTCGCAATGATACTCTTTGCAGGTCTTCGTGAACGCCTCGAAGTGGAGGACGTCCCCGCAGGGCTGCGCGGCGTGCCTATCGCACTTATCACCGCAAGCCTCTTGGCAATGGCATTTATGGGCTTTGCCAACGTTGTACCCCTGCCGTAATCGACGTCGCGCGATAGGGGGGGGGAAATAGATATTGTAGTGAGCGAAAAAAAACATACGTACAACACTAACCTATATGAAACGTCAAGACCTATACTTCGCTATTGTAATGTTGGCTATCTTTCTGCCCTTCTTCCTCTCGGCAGACCTCTACGCCGCATATAAGGAGTTCAACGCTGAACACTCTATGATTATGGCCTTTGCCAAGTTCGCCCTGCTCTCGACACTCGGCGAGATGCTCGGTTGCCGCATATCTACGGGCAACTATACACACCCCACCTTTGGCGTTGCGCCACGTATGGTGGTGTGGGGTCTGTTGGGTATGGCTATCTCGATGGCGATGACCGTATTCTCGGCGGGTATCCCAGCCTTTATCGCAAGTATGGGCGGCGAGGAGCTTGTTGCCGACTTTATGAGGGAGGGTGTCAGCCTCGGCAAGTTCGTCGTGGCATTGTCAATATCGGTGATGATGAATACCTTCTTCGCCCCCGTGTTTATGACCTTCCATAAGATTACCGACGCACATATCGCCGAGTGTGGCGGCTCGCTTAAAGCCCTTATTACGCCGATACCTATGCTGCGCCTTATCAAGGGTATCAACTGGGATGTGCAGTGGGGCTTCATCTTTAAGAAGACCATCCCGCTCTTCTGGTATCCCGCACACACCATTACGTTTATGCTACCTGGCGAGCTGCGCGTCCTCTTTGCCGCACTGCTGGGCGTAGCACTGGGCGTGATACTCGCTATCGGTCTGAAAAAGAGATAGCGAAATGGCTGATAATGAGCGTATATAGTTTTAGCTTATCGCATTATAAGAAATCGTTAAGGAAAAACTATTGCAGAACGAGAAAAAGCTCTTATATTTGCATCAGGAACGGAAACAAAGAGAATAACACAGAGATTATTAACACCTTAAAACTATTAAGATTATGGCAAAGAAATGGATTTGTTCGGTATGTGGATATATTCACGAGGGAGCTGAGGCACCTGAGCAGTGCCCCTTGTGCAAGGTAGGCAAAGATCGCTTCGAGGAGATGAAGGAGGAGGGCTCGGCTCTCGAATTTGTTACGGAGCATAAGATTGGCGACGGCAAGGTTGATAACGCCGAGATTTTGGAGGGTCTGAATAACCACTTTATGGGCGAGTGTACCGAGGTAGGTATGTACTTGGCTATGAGCCGTCAGGCAGACCGCGAGGGCTACCCCGAGATTGCCGAGGCCTTCAAGCGCTACGCATTCGAGGAGGCAGAGCACGCGTCGAAGTTCGCTGAGCTGTTGGGCGACTGCGTATGGGACACCAAGACCAACTTGGAGAAGCGTATGAACGCCGAGAGCGGTGCTTGCGCAGATAAGATGCGTATTGCAGCGTTGGCAAAGCAGCACAACTACGACGCTATCCACGACACGGTACACGAGATGGCTAAGGATGAGGCTCGCCACGGCAAGGGCTTTGAGGGTCTCTACAACCGCTACTTCAAATAGTCTCGGACTAACAATATAAGAACTGCCGCTCGGGGTCTTCCGAGCGGCAGTTTTGTTTTGTAGGAGGCGGTGTTGGCTTTGGGAGAGAGGATGGCAGGACAATAAGAGCGACGAAGGATGGCTGGGTGGCGCGATTGACTGTGGCGCGCGATTACTGAGAAAGACTGGGAACGCCTGAGAAAGTCTGGGAATGACTGGGAGGCTCGCCAACGGGACCACGGGACTGCGAGACTACGAGACCACGGGACTACGGGACTACGAGACTACGGGACTGCGAGACAACGAGACCACGGGACACATAAAAAACGCAGACGTTCTCAGGTGCGCGAGGCTGTGCGTGGCTGTGCGTGGCTGTGCGTGGCAGCTTGGCGTCAGAAGGGTTGCAGATGTGTTCTATCGCAAAAGAGAGTACCGTGGGATAGTACTAAAACGTACAGCCCACGGTACTCTACTTTTTGGGATAGGACGCAGATGCGCCCTTATCACGCCAAGCTACTACTTCATATAGTTCTTTACGTAGTGGTGATGCGAGCCGTAACGGTTGAAGGCTGCCTCATCCAACGCCTCCTGTGCTGAGGGGTGAGCAACAGAGATTATAAGGCGCGCGCGCTCCTGCAAGCTCTTGCCATAGAGATCCACAGCACCATTCTCGGTTACAAACCAGTGGATGTGGTTACGGGTGGTAACAACACCTGCACCCTGGCTCAACATATCTGAAATCTTTGATACACCCTTGTTGGTGATTGAGGGCATTGCGATAATAGCCTTACCACCCTTAGAGAGCGAAGCACCATAGATGAAGTCCACCTGACCACCTACGCCCGAGTAGAACTTACAACCCAGAGAGTCGGCACATACCTGACCGGTAATATCGACTTGGAGCGCCGAGTTGATGGCGGTAACCTTGTCGTTCTTAGCGATGACGAAGGGGTCGTTGGTGTAGCCTACGTCCATCATCAATACGCCAGGGTTGTCGTCGATGAAGTCGTAAACCTTCTGCGAACCCATAAGGAAGGTAGATACCATCTTGCCCTTATCGATATTCTTCAAAGCGCCGTTGATAACGCCCTTCTCAACGAGGGGAAGCACACCGTCAGCGAACATCTCGGTATGAACACCGAGGTTCTTGTGGTTGCCGAGCTGCGCAAGTACGGCGTTAGGAATAGCGCCGATACCCATCTGCAAGGTAGCACCATCCTCGATAAGACCTGCACAGAGGTTACCAATCTTGGTCTCTACCTCGTTGGGAGTGGTGAAGTGTGCCTCTTCGAGTGGCTGGTCGTCCTCAACAAAGAAGTTAATCTTCGACGAGTGAATCATAGCATCACCAAACGAGCGGGGAACATACTTATTTACCACAGCAATAACGTAGTCGGCGCACTCAACAGCTGCCAACGTAGCATCCACCGAGGTACCGAGCGACACGTAACCGTGCTTGTCGGGACGCGACACCTGAATCATAGCCACGTTACAGGGTACAGCGCCCGAACGATAGAGCTTCTGTGTCTCGCTGAGGAAGATTGGAATATAGTCAGCAAAGCCGCTCTGCGTAACCTTACGTACGTTGCCACCTACGAAGAAAGAGTCGAGCTGGAATACACCCTCAAACTCGGGGTCAGCGTAGGGAGCAGGACCCTCGGTGTGGAGGTGGTGGATGTGAACATCCTTAAACTCGCCATTGCGGCCGCGGTCGCACATAGCCTTGATGAGGCACTGGGGAGCAGATGCCACAGAGCTAAGGTGAATATGATCACCCGACTTGATACACTTAACAGCCTCAGCTGCAGTTGTAAACTTAATGTTGTTCATGTCTTTAAGCTTTATTTAGGTTAATTAACTATTTACGTTTTACCTCCACCTGCTCGTAGCCCTCGATAATATCGCCCACGCGAACATCGTTGTACGACTCGATGTTAAGACCGCAATCCTGACCCACGGTAACCTCCTTGACGTCGTCCTTGAAGCGGCGCAACGAGCCGAGCTTACCTGTGTAGATGACGATACCATCACGGATGACACGTATGGGCGTGTTGCGCTGCATCTTACCCTCACGCACAATACATCCAGCAACGGTACCCACCTTCGAGATTTTGAAGGTCTCCAATACCTCCGTAGAGCATACTATCTCCTCCTTCATCACAGGCTCCAACATACCCTCGATAGCGTCCTTAATCTCGTTGATAGCATCGTAGATAATCGAGTAGAGACGAATATCAATCTGCTCCTTCTCGGCAGCCTTACGTGCTGCCGCCGAGGGACGTACCTGGAAGCCGACGATGATGGCGTTAGAGGCCGCAGCAAGCAGTACGTCAGACTCCGAAATCTGACCCACCGCCGAGTGGATGACATTCACCTGAACGCTCTCCTTAGAGAGCTTGATGAGCGAGCCAGACATAGCCTCCACCGAGCCATCCACATCACCCTTGACGATGATGTTAAGCTCCTTGAACGAGCCGATAGCGATACGGCGACCAATCTCGTCGAGTGTTACGTGCTTCTGCGTCATTATGCCCTGCATACGCTGCAACTGCTCACGCTTGTTGGCAATCTCGCGCGCCGAGCGGTCGTCCTCCATAACGTTGAACGAGTCGCCCGCCTGTGGCGCACCGTTGAGACCAAGCACCTGCACAGGTGTTGAGGGTCCCGCCTCGGTAACCTTCTGACCATTCTCGTCGAACATCGCCTTAACACGACCTGTGTATGTTCCCGAGAGCAGCACATCGCCAACGCGCAACGTACCGTTCTGCACCATAATCGTTGCCACATAGCCACGACCCTTGTCGAGCATCGACTCGATGACAGCACCCGACGCCTTGCGGTTGGGGTTGGCTTTGAGTTCGAGCATCTCCGCCTCCAACAGCACCTTTTCGAGGAGCTTGTCGAGGTTCATACCCTTCTTCGCCGACACCTCCTGGCTCTGATACTTACCGCCCCAATCCTCTACGAGGTAGTTCATCTGCGAAAGCTGCTCCTTGATATGGTCGGGGTTAGCCTGCGGCTTATCTATCTTGTTGATGGCGAACACCATAGGCACACCTGCTGCCGATGCGTGGTTGATTGCCTCAACCGTCTGGGGCATCACGCTATCGTCGGCAGCGACGATGATAATCGCCACATCGGTCATCTTAGCACCACGGGCGCGCATAGCGGTAAACGCCTCGTGTCCTGGGGTGTCAAGGAAGGTAATCTTCTGACCGTTAAGCTCCACCGAGTAGGCGCCGATATGCTGTGTGATACCTCCCGCCTCGCCCGCGGTAACGTTGGTCTTACGTATGTTGTCGAGTAGCGACGTCTTACCGTGATCGACGTGTCCCATAACCGTAACAATCGGGGGACGTGGCACGAGGTCCTCCTCGCTATCGACATCTGTCTCGATAGCCTCCTGTATCTCCACCGATACGAACTCCACAGAGAAGCCGAACTCCTCGGCAACGACCACCAGGGCCTCGGCGTCGAGACGCTGGTTGATAGATACCATAAGACCGAGGTTCATACACGCCGAGATAACCTCCATCGGCGATACGTTCATCATCGTAGCCAGCTCACTCACGGTAACAAACTCCGTTACTTTGAGTACGCTGCGCTCCATCTGCTCGCGCTCCATCTCCTCGTTCATACGCTCACGTACCTCCTCGCGCTTCTCCTTGCGGTACTTCGCGCCCTTGGACTTAGTACCCTTCGCCGTCAGACGTGCCAACGTATCCTTAATCTGCTTCTGTACCTCCTCGTCCGACACCTCGGGGCGTACGATGGGCTTGGGTTGCTGCTTCTGCTTCTTCTGCTTCTTATTGTTGTTGGCATTGGGCTGCTGAGCGTTGTTGCCGCCAGCATTGTTGTTGCCCTTGTTGCCACCCTTCTCTGGCTTGTTACCCTTGTTGCCCGCCTTGTTAATATCTACCTTCTCCTTGTCGAGGCGCTTGCGCTTGTGCTTGCCACCAGGCACCATATTAGACACGTCCATAGTACCCAGAATCTTAGGACCACCAAGCTGCTCTACCTGAGGACGATAGACACTATCGCGCTTAGGCTCTTCTGCTACGGGAGCGGGAGCGGGAGCAGGTGCAGGCTTCTCAACCTTAGGCTGAGGCTTAGGCTCCTCCACCTTGGGCTGGGGCTTAGCCTCCTCGCGCTTAGGCTCTTCTACGACGGGCTGGGGCTTAGGCTCCTCCTTCTTGGGCTGGGTCTCCTCTTTCTTTGCAGGCTCCTCAGCCTTTGCTGGCTCAGGCTTCTTGCCGCCGAGGTCTATCTTACCCAAAATCTTGGGACCGCGCACCTCGTCCTTTACGCTGATGACGTTGCTCTTAATGACTACCTCTTCGTCATCACCCTCGTCGCCCCTCTGTGCTGGCGAGTCGATGCTCACGGTTGTCTGCTTCTGCTGTATGCGCTCACGTATGGCGTTGCGCTCATTGCCCGACTGTCGATTCGAGCCAAACTCCTTCTCCAATGCGGCATATACCTCGGGGGTTACTGGCGACGAGGGCGAGCAGTCGCTCTGCAAGCCCTTGCGTTGGAGGTAGTCGGCGAGGGTGTTAAATCCCACCTTAAACTCCTTAGCAACCTGTATAAGCCTTATCTTTTTACTGTTATCCATCTAAATCTCCTTTCGTTAATCGTTCACTACTCTTCAAACTCGGCTTTGAGGATAGCCACCACAGCCTCTGCCTGCTCCACTTCGAGGTCGGCACGCGATGCAATCTCCTCTACGGGCAGCTCCAACACGCTCTTTGCCGTGTCGCAGCCAGCAGCTTTGAGAGCCTCGATAATCCAGCCCTCAATCTCGTCGGCAAACTCCGTGAGTGCCACATCCTCCTCCTCAATCTCACGATATACGTCGATGTCGTAGCCTGTGAGCATCTTCGAGAGGCGGATGTTGAGACCACCCTTACCGATAGCCAACGACACCTCCTCGGGTTTGAGATATACGGCGGCTGTCTTCTTCTCCTCGTCGATGGTGATTGTCGAAATCTTTGCGGGGTTCAACGAGCGCTGAATCATCAGCGAGGTGTTCGCCGTGAAGTTTACCACGTCGATATTCTCGTTGCGCAGCTCCTTTACGATGTTGTAGATACGTGCGCCCTTCATACCTACGCAAGCACCTACGGGGTCGATGCGGTCGTCGTACGACTCTACGGCAACCTTAGCTCTCTCGCCAGGGATGCGGGCGATACGCTTGATGGTGATAAGACCATCGTATATCTCGGGTACCTCCTGCTCGAAGAGGCGCTCCAAGAACTGGTTGTCCGAACGAGAAAGGATGATGCGGGGCTGGTTGTTGTTCATCTCGACGCTCTTGACGATGGCGCGGATGGTGTCGCCCTTACGGTAGAAGTCGTTGGGTATCTGCTCCATCTTGGGCAGTACGAGGTCGTTGTCCTCGTCATCGCGTACCAACACCTCCTTCTTCCACACCTGATATACCTCGCCCGATACAATCTCGCCGACCTTCTCAGAGTACTTCTCGAAGAGCGCAGCCTTCTCCAAGTCGAGGATGCGTGATGCGAGGTTTTGGCGTAGCGACAGCACGGCACGACGACCAAACTGTGTCATATCAATCTGATCGACATACTCATCGCCAATCTCGTATGTTGAGTCGATAGCCTTCACCTCCGAGAGCGAAATCTCGGTGTTCACATTCTCCACGGCACCGTCCTCTACCACGATACGGTTGCGCCAAATCTCCAAGTCGCCCTTCTCGGGGTTGATAATAACGTCGAAGTTCTCATCGCTCTCGAACTGCTTTTGCAAGGCGTGGCGGAAGACATCCTCCAATACGCCGATAAGTGTTGAGTTGTCGATGTTCTTCAACTCTTTGAACTCAGCAAAGTTGCTGATAAGATTAACGTACTTCATCTTTGTTGTATATTTTATTTGTTTGTATTTCTTGGTTTTTGTTTTAGGGAGGTTAGGGAATTTAGAGAGATTAGGGAGATTAGAGATTTTATCCGTTACTCGCTAAATCCGCTTCTGCCCTTACTTAAATTCCTTAAATTCTCTAAGTTCTCTAAATTCTCTATAATGTCTTCGGTCCTCAGACAAGTCCAACGCAGAAATATCCCCTCCTCTTGGTGGTAAATTTGTTTTTGAGGCGGGTAGTTCAAGGCGGACGCTGGATGAAAAACCGCAGTTTACTTGACGTAAATGAGGATTTTTCAGACGAGTCCAACGCCGAAATATCCCCTCAAAAGCAAATTTTACTTGAAGTCGAGATACTCTTTGGTATACTTTATCTCCGCCCACGCGTAGCTCTTCGACACCAACACCGTCTGCTTACGCTTCTTACCCTCGACGAGCTGCTTCTCCTCGTATGAGATGACTATGCCGTCGTCGGTTACCTCGTCGAGCTTCGCCAATAGCTTGATGCCGTCGTTGAGCAACACCTCCACAGACCGTCCCACAATCTTGCGATACTGACGTATCTGTTTTAGCTCCGAGCCGATGCCTGCCGATGCCACCATCAGCGCAAAGTCCTCCACCTCACGGTCCAACTCCTCCTCTATGGCACGGTTGAGTGCCGCACAATCCTCCAATTTCACCGCCGTATCGCTGTCGATGAGCAGCTCAATCTCGCCCATTGGCGACACCTTGCACTCCACGACAAAGAGGTCGCTGCCCTCCAAGTGCTTCTCGGCAATTTCTATAACTCTCTTAGCCTCAATCATATATCTTTCAACAAATCATTAATTTCACCCACCGTCTTCACTCTAAGCACGAAATAAGGGGACTCTCCGTCCCCTTACTTTCCGCTCAATAACACCGCAAAGATAGGGATATTTTCTTAAACTACCAATATATATAGGTATTTTTTGACATTTTTTTGTTCGTAGCGCCGAGGTGCGAGGGTAAAAATAGATTGGATATTTTGTTTTCTCATTTCGACATCGTATATTTGCACTAAATAACACTAACAAGAACAGTTGTAATATGTCAGTTGAAAGCACCGTAAGAGCAGTTACCACACTGCGTCTTACCGAGATGAAGCAGCGCGGCGAGAAGATTGCCATGCTCACATCGTATGATTACTCCATGGCAAAGATTGTTGATAAGGCGGGTGTCGATGTGATACTTGTCGGCGACTCGGCAGCCAACGTTATGGCGGGCTACGAGACCACCCTGCCCATCACTCTCGATATGATGATATACCACGCCAAGTCGGTTGTACGTGCTGTGCAGCGCGCCTTGGTTGTCGTTGATTTGCCCTTCGGAACGTATCAGGGCAACTCGAAGGTCGCCCTCGACTCGGCAGTGCGCATTATGAAGGAGACCGAGGCAGATGCCGTGAAGTTGGAGGGTGGCGAGGAGGTCATCGAGTCTATAAACCGTATCCTCTCGGCGGGTATCCCCGTTATGGGACACCTCGGACTCACGCCCCAGTCGATACATAAGTTCGGCACGTATAACGTGCGCGCCAAGGATGAGGCAGAGGCAGATAAGCTGGTGCGCGATGCCCACCTATTGGAGGAGGCGGGATGCTTTGCGGTGGTCTTGGAGAAGATTCCCGCATCGCTCGGTAGGCGCGTGTCGGAGGAGCTACACATTCCCACCATCGGCATCGGCGCGGGTGGCGCTACCGACGGTCAGGTACTCGTCGCACACGATATGTTGGGCATCACACAGGCGTTCTCGCCCCGTTTTTTACGCCGTTATGCCGACCTCGGAACAACTATCTCGGAGGCGGTAGGACACTATGTCGATGATGTCAAAAGTCGCGACTTCCCCAACGAGAAGGAGCAGTACTAAACGACTCACAATCGTCTAAACGCCCTCGGAAGCGACCGCTTTCGGGGCGTTTTTTTATTCGCTGAGGAGATAACAAATGTATGTAGGCAGATTTTCGTTGATAAAATTACCATTTTTACCTATAATTACACAAAAACATACCATATTTACAAAAAAGAGCAATAGACCAAAGTTGTCCTATTAGAACAATAGTAAAATATCGTATCGGCGGGAAGTCCTCTGTTTAGGCAACTTACGAATTATACCTATCGACTATAAAGTAGCAATACATACCAATATTGCTTATCGCCAAATAGAACATCAAAATTTCGCATTTAGAACAATTAAATAAAAATCAGTATTGATTTCTAATAAGTTACAAATGTATCAAATAGGGTATCATTTGTTGCACAATACAAATTTGACAGGTAAAAGTTTTTGTAAACGGTAAAAAAGCATATACCTTTGCCGCCGATTTCTTTTTTGTGAGTGAGCGATATGTGTGTGATACCTATGTAGAATATAAATATAAAACCCAAATAGAGATGTTTAAGAAGAGTTTCATTTGCGACTACGAAAGCCCCGTGATGGAGGTAGTAGAGATAGCCCTCGAAGGCGGTTATCAAATTAGCGGCGTGATTGGCGACCACGAAGAGGAGGATATGTAAAAAGGTTTGGTTATGAAGAGATTTTTTAGCACTATTGCGACACTCGTACTTGCAGCAAGCACCCTGTCGTGTTCTCAAAATTTCGACGAGATAAACATATCGAACAATGTAGAGGAGTCGTTCTACTTCGAGGTTAGCGGCGGCGTTGGCGACAGCACCCGTGCCGTATTCGACACCGACTCGAACGGCGCACCCCTGAAATCGATGTCGTGGGAAGCTGACGACAAGATAGGTCTCAGCATCTACACCTCGGACCAGTGGGGCAACAAGACGGTATTGGATAACAACAAGCCGTTTGCACTCGACTCGGAGGGACACTTTGCAGGTACTATATCGCAGGACCCCGCAAGCCGCACGGCAGACTGGACGATGCTCGCCTACTACCCCTACACCGAGACAAATCGTGATTATAGCGCTTGGGCAAGCACGTGGTCGGTGACGCTACCCATAACGCAGACGCAGTGCGACGCCCACCACTCAAACTACAAGAACATCTCGCTCTTCGTAAGCGAGCCTACGGTATATGCTGCTGACGACACATCGCGTGCCAAGCTGACCTTTGTCGATCAGTTTGCGACGTTGCGCTTCTTGGTGAGCGCCGACGAGAGCCTCGACAGCGAGGTTAAGGAGTACCTTGCCGCTACGCCCATCACACAGGCAAAGGTATATGTCGCCTACAACGACAGCTCGAAGCTGCCCTACCAATATAGTGTCGAAGATGCGCAGACGGCACTCTCGGGCGAGGGTACGTACAACTACGTGGACAAGACATTCTCTATCGCGCAGTGGGGCTCGGTAGCAAAATATGTAGATGTAGTAATCGAGGATATCGAGATTAAGGCCACTGCCGACAACAAGACCTATATTTGGGCTGTTGTAGCGCCCTTTACGCTCAGCGACCAGCAGCTTCTTGTTGCGGAGTTCACCGCTGGCGAGCAGACCTTCACCTATACCTACGACCGCGATGGCGAGTTTAAGTTTGTGGGCAACAAGCTCTACAACTTCAAGAACGTGAAGATTGGCAACAACAGCATCAAGCCTAAACCCGCCGTTACCACCGAGGATAGCATCCTTGGCGTCACGAAGGTTGCCACCGAGGGTCATAACTACCCCATCAAGGCAACACTTACTATGTCGGCAGCGCTGCCCTCGGGTCTTAATGTCAACGACTTCGACTACTACATCCGCTACGGCTACTGCACCGAGGAGGAGCATAGCGGCACGGAGGTAGCCCACAGCGCCGAGACGGCAGACGAGGTTGTCTGGGCAGACGAGGTTGTCTCGGGCTGGTCGGAGAGCAACTATACCGCCACAAGCTACAATAGCGAGCAGACGTCAGAGCTTACCACAGTGCTTCTCAAACGCGAGGTTAGCGACCAAACTATCCTCAGCGCAGGCTTTGCCGAGGGTCGAGTACCCGCATATCAGGCATACGCCGTATCGAAGACGGACGGCAAAGTTTACTACGGAAATATTGTCCACGTGGACCTCAACCCCAATATCTACTCGTTCGAGAACGACGTGCAAGAGGTAGCATCATACAGCGAGGATGGTAACGAAACCAACTCGCGCTTCCGCTTCACGCTCCCCGAGCAGTATGCAGTGTGGATGTTCAACGGACAGGTGGATACACGTACCTCGATGCGTATGTACCGCCGCGAGATTTCGGAGGATAAGCGCGATGAGATTAGCGAGCTTGCTGCTGCCGGCACGCTTACCTCAGAGGATTTGTATAACGCCACTACCGCCGAGTCGGGCCAAGAGGTGTGGAATATCGACGATAAGGGCAACCCTCCCTACGACTTTACGGGCTACGTTATCGACTATTGGCTGACATCGGGCGGCTACCTCGAAAACTACACTATGAACTTTGGCCATATCCAGCACTATACAAACGGCTCGGTAGATGGTTACGTAGCGGGTCGCAATGCCGGCGATGACCACCCCTACGACCGTGATGAGTGGGGTGTATGGAGCTACGTGATGCAGGCTTACGACAAGTCATCTGGCGAGCTTGTATGGGTACAGTCATCGTGGTTCCGCTTGGTGGATGCATCGGTAGATTTGACAGGCATTCAGGGCTAACAACAACATAAGCATAAGCAGCACAACCCGGGCGTAATTGCTCGGGTTGTGTTGTTTTTTAGGAGTCTAGACGACGGGACTACGAGACGACGGGACTACGAGAACGATAGCAAATGGAGGTTTCTCGTAGTCCCGCTCATTTTACGCTAAGCCTCAAAGAGATACATCGCAAAGAGCGAGATAAGAGAGAGAGCAAAAGGCGTAACAGAGGGGCAACAAAAGGGGCGACAAAAGAGACGTAGCAAGAGGGGCAACAAAGGGCGTCCAGCCACTGCGCCTACGCAGACAAAAGCGTGTATCGCCACCGCCAATTTTCGCTACTATTTTTGTTATTTCAATTAATTATGTATCTTTGTAGATACAAATACTCTATTATGGCAGATAACTACTTGGAGAAGAAGATGGAGGACTACCACGCACAGCCCGCCGTACGCCGCCAGCGCACAGCGTCGCTACGCCGTCTGTTGCTCCACAACCGTAGCTACCGCGGCTACGACACCTCGTTTAAGGTGCGCGAAGACCAACTACGCAAGATTATCGAGGTGGCGACACTCTGCCCCTCGGCACGCAACCAACAGGTGTTGCGCTTCCGCCCCGTCTTGGACGATGAGGCGGACATTGTCCTTAACCACATACGTCTGGGTGGCGCTCTGCCCGAGCTACACCTCCCCTTTGCGGGTACGGAGCCTCGCGCCTTTATCGTCATCTGCTCGACGGTCGAGGAGTCGAAATATGTGGATATGGACCTCGGCATTGTGGCGCAGTCTATGTTACTGCAAGCCACCGAGATAGGCTTGGGTGGTATCTGCATCGGGGCCTTCGACCACGAGGCACTCAAAGAGCGACTGTCGCTACGTTATGAGCCACTGTTGGTGCTTGCCATAGGTCGTCCCAACGAGCATATCGAGTTAGTAGAGTGCCGCGAGGGCGACCCTCTGAGCTACTACCGTGAGGCGGGAGTACACTACGTACCGAAGATTACAGTTGATAACCTTTTACTTAAATAACCGAAAATGAGAAAGTTTGTTTGCTTGACCCTTACCCTCGGAGTACTCTTTTGGCTCGCAGCCACCCCTGCAACAGCCGAGGAGCCTCTGCTTGACCGTGAAAATCCCGCTGTCTATGCCATCGGCAAGCTGCCGTCGCGAGCATCGCTTGTCCCCTACACCTCCTTTGAGGCTGCTATGGAGCGTGGCGCATCGGAGCGCGTGATGCGCATCGACGGCGACTGGAAGTTCAGCTGGTCGCCGACACCTGCCGAGCGTCCCGAGGGCTTCTACCTCCCCACATACGACGACCGCACGTGGGGCGTTATGCCCGTGCCTGGCAACTGGGAGATAAACGGTTACGGTGTACCTATCTACACCAACGTAACATACCCTCATCCGATGAACCCGCCCTACATCCCCGAGGATGACAACCCCACGGGGTGCTATCGTCATACGTTCGACATCCCTGCGGCGTGGTGCGACGAGCGCGTAGTACTCCACTTCGAGTCGGGTTTGGCGGCGATGTACGTATGGCTCAATGGCGAGAAGGTGGGCTATGCCGAGGGGTCGAAGACAGCTATCGAGTTCGACATCACACCCTACGTGCGTCCTGGCAGCAACCTGCTTGCTATCGAGGGCTACCGCTGGGCGGATGGCTCATACCTCGAAGATCAGGACTTCTGGCGTCTGTCGGGCTTCGACCGTGGCGTGGTGATATACACCACCGACAAGGCGTACGTTGGCGATATGTTCCTTCACGCCGACCTCGACAAGAGCTACCGCACGGGTAACTTCTCGGCAGATATAAACCTCAAAAACAGTGATACAAAGCCATTTACGGGCAGCGTTGAGCTACAACTTTTGGATGCCGAGCGTCGCGCCGTTGCAAAGTTCTCTAAGGCGGTAAACATCGCCGAGGGCGCAAGCCTCGACCTTAGATTTGCGAAGCAGCTGCCGAAGGTTAAGCATTGGAGCCACGAGACACCCTATCTCTATACCGCCGTCGTGGTGCTGCGCGACGAGCGTGGTGCTACTGTCGAGGCTACCTCGGCACGTGCAGGCTTCCGCAAGGTGGAGATACGCGATGGTGTACTGCTGCTCAACGGCAAGCGCGTCGAGATACATGGCGTAAACATCCACGAGCATAACCCCGCCACGGGACACGTCGTAAACCGCGAGCTGATGCTCCGCGACTTGGCGCTGATGAAGAAGTTTAACATCAACGCCGTACGTACGAGCCACTACCCGCAGCCTACCGAGTGGTATGACCTCTGCGACGAGTATGGCATACTGCTTATGGACGAGGCAAACATCGAGTCGCACGGCTGCGGCACGGGAGACAACGAGGCATACTACAACTACCACCCCGCCTACCGCGAGGAGTGGTTTGGGGCGCACCACGACCGCATCGTAAGTATGGTCGAGCGCGACAAGAACCACCCGTCGGTGATTATATGGTCTATGGGTAACGAGTGTAGCAACGGTCCTGTGTTTACCGAGGAGTACGCCTGGATTAAACAGCGCGACAACAGCCGCCCCATACACTTCGAGCAGGCGTGGGGAGGTCCTACCACCGACATCGTGAGCCTTATGTACCCCTCGATGGAGCAAATCGAGAGTTACGCCAAGCGCGAGAACCCCGCCAAGCCATTTATTATGTGTGAGTACGCCCACGCCATGGGTAACTCAACGGGTAACTTCAAGGACTACTACGACCTTATGGAGGGCTATGCACATATGCAGGGTGGCTTCATCTGGGACTGGACCGACCAGGGGATTGACGCTGTGGGCAACGACGAAAGACACTATTGGGGCTATGGCGGCGACTTCGGGGCGTGGATGTACACCCACGACGAGAACTTCTGCTGCAACGGCATTACAAGTCCCGACCGCACACCACACCCTGGACTATACGAGGTAAAGAAGGTCTATCAGTATATCAACTTCGAGCTTATCGACGCCCAGCGTGGCGTTGTACGAATATACAACGAGAACCTCTACACCGACCTCTCGAACTATACGTTCGCCTATGCGCTGCTCTTGGATGGCAAGCTGGTGGTCGAGGGCGAGCTACCTACGGTTAAGTGTGCCGCAGGCAAGAGCGTCGATGTTACGCTACCCATCGCCGATAAGCTCTCGGCAGAGGGCGAGTATCTTCTCAACATCTACGCCTTGCAGCAGAGCTACAACCCTCTCATCCCGCACCACCACGACGTGGCGTCTGAGCAGTTGAAGGTGTGTGGCGACTACCGCTTTGCGGGGGCGCTCCCCGAGGGCGAGATTGAGGTAGAGCAGCAGGACAACTGGATAGCAGCCTTCTCGGGCGAGACAGGCGTACTCTTCAACACCTCGAATGGACGCTTGGAGCGCTACGTATCAAACCGTCGCAACGTGCTAACGATGCTTCCCGAGCCGTGGTTCTGGCGCGCTCCCACCGACAACGACTGGGGCGAGGGTCTAAACCGCACGTGCAACGTATGGCGCACCAACCGCCGCAAGGTAGAGAGTGTTGTTGTCGAGCAGTTTGCTGACCGTTTGGTGGTCAAGACCGACTACACGCTTGTCGATGCACCGTCGCGCTATACGCTTAGCTATACGTTCCGTGCCGATGGCGCGCTTATGGTCGAGGTCGCTTGGCAGCGCGAGGGAGAGTACGTCCCCGAGCTACCGCGCTTTGGTATGCGTATGACGCTACCCGCCAACTGCAAGAACTTCACCTACTATGGTCGTGGCCCGTACGAGAACTATATCGACCGCTGGTCAGCCTCATATTTGGGCATCTACGAACAATCTACCGATAGACAGCTCTTCCCCTACGTACGTCCGCAGGAGTCGGGCAACAAGTGCGATGTGCGTTGGTTGGAGCTTACCGACGATGAGGGTCGTGGCGTACGCGTAGAGGGCTTGCAGCCCCTATCGGTAAGTGCTATGCCCTACCGCTCGGAGGACCTCGACCCAGGCTTAGGAATGAAGAAGCAGATGCACTACTCCGATATAGAGCCGTGCCGAGAGGTTGTCCTTCACGTCGATTTGGCGCAGCGAGGCTTAGGTGGCGACAACTCGTGGGGAGCATCGCCCCACCCACAGTATCGACTAACGGAGGATAGCTACACCTACGGCTATGTTATCCACCCCTTGCAGTAGCTTGGCGTGATAAGGGGTCGATTGCGTCCCCTAACAAAAAATGCCGCCAATGGGACGTACGTTCAAGTACTACCCATCGACGGCATTTTTGCCGAGTGTAGCACTCGGCACCCTTCTGACACCAAGCTGCCTCGCGCGACTGGGAACACCTGAGAACGACTGGGAACACCTGAGAACGACTGAGTTTTTCTGCGGCTACTGACAACGCGCCCGGCTATTCTCAGTCTTTCTCAGCCATTCTTAGTCCCGCAGTCCCGCCGTCTCGTCGTTCCGCCGTCCCGCCGTCCCGCAATCAGGCGCGTTCCCACGAGGGTTACTTCCTGCGCAGCTTGCTTACAAACTCCTCATACTCAGCCGTAAGCGACTGCATAAGGCTCTTTACCGACTCTATCTTCTCGGCACGCCAAGCATTCGCCCCCGCAAAGGCGTAGCCCTGCTCCAAGCGACCCTTGAAGGCGTTATACAGCGCCAACATTATGCAGTAGGGGCTATGCACCACGTCGCACGTGCGTATGCAGTTGAAGGCGCACTGCTTCGGCTTTTTAAGTCCCTCCTTCACGCTCTCCAAAAACGAGCTGCGCACAGCGCGCCCGGGCATACCCACAGGGCTTTGGATAATCTCGATATCCTGCTCCGTGGCGTTGATGTACGCCTCCTTGAAGCGTATGTCGGCATCGCACTCCTCGGTAGTTACGAAGCGTGTTCCCATCTGCACGCCCTCGGCACCAAGCTCCATTATGCGATAGATGTCCTCGCCCGTATAGATGCCGCCCGCAGCGATAACGGGTATGTGGCAGTCGTGCTCGTTGGCGAACTTCTCGACGGTATCGACAACCTGAGGTACGGTATGCTCCAAGCTGAACTCCTCGGCAAAAATCTGGTCGTTCTTATAGCCGAGGTGTCCGCCTGCCTTAGGACCTTCGACGACGATGGCGTCGGGCGTATAGCGGTACTCCGACCACCACTTCTCGCAAAGCAGCTTCGCAGCCCTCGCCGACGAGACGATAGGGGCGAGCTTCGTCTTTGCGCCCTCGGTCAAAAACGAGGGCAGGTTGAGCGGCAGACCTGCACCCGAGAAGATGATGTCGGCGCGCTCCTTAACCGCCGTGCGCACCATATCCGCAAAGTTGGTCATAGCAACCATAACATTTACGCCGATGATGCCCTTAGTCCTCTCGCGCGCCTTGCGCAACTCCTCCTTCAAACCCACAATGGCCGACTCTGCAACGCTCAGCTTCGCATCCTTGTATATAAGTCCCAAGCCCGCCGACGATATCACGCCGACGCCACCCTCGTTAGCTACCGCTGAGGCGAGTCCCGAGAGCGATATGCCTACACCCATACCGCCCTGCACGATGGGTAGCGAGGCGATAAGGTCTCCGATTTTCAGTGATTTCATATTGTTGTTGTAATGTTTAATGAATAAATATGTTCGCAAATATACAAACATTAAAACAAAATTATACCGCCAAAAATGAATTTTAGCGGTATAATTTACTATTTGATATTTTTGCAATATTCCGTTTTTGACCAATATTAATCCTATCTCGATACTTTTAGTAGCGATGAGTCGCCATAGCTCAAAAATCTGAAATCGTTATTTAGCGCATAGTCATAAATCTTGTGCCAATCATCTCCCACATAGGCACCAACCAAAAGCAACAGCGTCGATTTGGGCTGGTGAAAATTCGTAATTATGTAGCTCACTACGCGGAAGCGGTAGCCAAGCGGCGTAATCATTATCTCGGTCGCCGCCTTCAACTGCGTAAGGCTGTTACTCGACATATACTCCGCAATGGCGCGTAACGCCTCCTCTCCCGAAAACTCTGCGGGGATGTCGTATAGCTCCCACTGACCTACGGCGCGCTCGGTATCGGGTGTGCCATAGTTGCGTATGCGCCAGCCGAGCGCCGTGAGCGACTCCAACGTACGCACCGAGGTAGTGCCTACGGCGGTGATATTGTCGATATTTTGCAGCAGATGCTCCACTGTGGCGAGCGTTACGGAGAAGTGTTCGGTGTGCATACTATGCTTCGCGGCATTCTCATCCTTGACGGGGAGGAATGTGCCTGCCCCCACGTGCAGCGTTACCTCATCGAAGCTGACGCCCCTCTCGCCAAGCGACGCAATAAGTTCGGGCGTGAAGTGCAGACCCGCCGTAGGTGCTGCCACCGACCCCTCGTAGCGGGCATAGACGGTCTGATAGCGCGTATTGTCCAACTCCTCGCTGTCGCGGTTGAGATATGGCGGGATAGGTATGCGTCCGAGGCGCTCCAACAGCTCGCCAAAGGTGCAGTCTTCGCTCCAACGCAGACGCACGATATGCTCACGTGTACCACGCTCCACAATCTCGGCACGTACGCTATGCGACGTGCCATCTGCCGTATAGTCGATGCCGACCTCCCCCTCCTTCCACTTTTTGAGGTTACCCACGATGCAGCTCCACTCCGCCTCGCCCCTAATGGCGAAGGCGCGCTCATAGTCGGCGGGGTTGTGAGGCTCCAAGCAGAAGACCTCGACACGTGCGCCAGAGGCCTTGTGCATAACCATACGCGCGCGCACTACGCGCGTGTTATTAAACACAAGTGTCGTGCCTCGGGCGAGGAAGTCGCCCAACGCGCAAAAGTGGCTCTGGGTGATAGCACCGTTGTCATATACGAGTAGCTTCGAGTCGCTGCGCCTCGCCAAAGGGAACTTAGCGATACGCTCATCGGGCAGCGGGTAGTCGAAGTCATTTATTGAGATATGTCGCTCTACGCTCATCCTAAATATAAGTTTTTTCGTCGCAAAGGTAGAAAAAAAGTGGGGTTATGCCACAACATAACCCCAATATTTTTGCTGTGAGGACGCTTTACTACTTAATCGTAAGCTCGTCGAGGAGCCAGCCAGCACCTGCAAACTTGTCGATGATGAAGAGTACGTAGCGGGCATCAACAACGATGGTGCGCTGCAACTCTGGCTCGAAAGCTACGTCGCCCGACATCGCCTCCCAGTTGCCGTCGAATGCCAAGCCGATAAGCTCACCCTTGGCGTTGAGTACGGGCGAACCCGAGTTACCGCCCGTAATATCGCAGTTGGCGAGGAATGCCACGGGAAGCTCTCCGTTACGGTCGGCATAGCGACCATAATCCCTCTTGGCGTGTAGCTCCTTCAAGCGCTCTGGCACGGTAAACTCCACAGGATTAGACTTATCCTCCTTGGCAATGACACCATCGAGGGTGGTGTAGTGCTTGTAAATGACGCCGTCGGCAGGGCTATATGGCAGCACGTTACCGTAGGTAAGACGTAGCGTAAAGTTTGCATCCGACGCCCACGCCTTGTCGGGCTGCATCATCATCAAGCCCTTGATATAGAGGCGATGACCCTCCGCAAAGCGCTGGTTGGCAGCCATTATCTCGGGGCGTAACTCACTATAAAGCGTTGCCACCGACGTTGCCAGCTCGTAGAGCGGGTCGGAAACGATTAGCTCCTCGGAATTCTCCGCCTCGTTGAGCTTGTTGATGCACTCTGCCGAAGTGAAGATGCTATTGTCGTACAACCAATCGACATAGGCGTCGCTATTGCCACCAAACTCGGCGTCAATCTTCTGGTATATCGTGGGCAGCACGGTGTTATTCTCGCGGTAGATGGTAAACATACGCTTAGCAACATCTCTATCAACGTCGGCGTTGAAGTCCTTGTAGAACTGCTCCGTCTCGTTTCTGTCCTGTATATACATCACCTGAATAAGCTCTACCGACTGCAAGAATGCCTCCGAGAGGTACTGCATCGTAGCCTTCTTATCGGCACACGACGTTACCGACTCCTCGATTATCGAGAGTGCATCGATGTAGCGCTCCTCGGGCAGGGTGTTGGCATTTGCCCACGCCTGGAACTCTGCCTCCTGCTTAGCCTTCTTATCGCGAACTTTCAGCTTCTCGATGCCGCGCGACATACCGATAGAGTTCTTCCAGTAGTTCGACGAACGCGCATACTTCGAGTCGTACTGTATGCGGATAGCCTGATTAGAGTTCATCCACTTGCGGAGTATCTTCTGACGCTCACCACGGATGTAGATGCGCTGCGGGTTGTCCACCTCCAACATATAGTCTATCTCGTGCGATGTCATATAGCGCTCGGTAGAGCCTGGGAAGCCCATAATCATTGCGAAGTCGCCCTCCTCGATGCCTTTGAGCGATATGTTGAGCCACTTCTCTGCCTTGTAGGGTACGTTATCCTCAGAGTATGCTGCGGGGCGGTTATCCTTGTTGGCATATACACGGAAGATTGAGAAGTCGCCCGTGTGGCGAGGCCACATCCAGTTGTCGGTATCGCCACCAAACTTACCGATAGACGAGGGAGGAGTACCCACTAAGCGGATGTCGGTATATACCTCATGCACAAACGCAAAGAACTGATTGCCACCAAAGAACGAGGGAATGATAATCTCCATACCCGGGTACTCCGCCTCCAAACGCTCGATGGTAGCCGCTTTATTCTTATTGACAATGCTCTCATACTCCTGCTGAGAGGCAGTCGAGGGTATTGAACCAACGATATCTGGCGTAACGTCGAAGATGTGGCGTACGAAGCGCACTTCGAGGCCCTCGGCAGGCAGCTCCTCAGAGCGGTTAGCGGCCCAAAAGCCGTCGGCAAGGTAGTCGTGTTCTACCGACGATAGCTTCTGAATAGCGTCGTAGCCGCAGTGGTGGTTGGTGAAGAGCAGACCATCGGGCGACACAATCTCACCCGTACAGCCACCGCCGAAGATGACAATAGCATCCTTCAACGACGACTTATCGGCCGAATATATATCCTCGGCAGAGAGCTTACAGCCGTGTGCCTTCATATCCTTGCTGTTCATTTTCTTGATGTAGGGCAACAGCCACATACCCTCGTCGGCAACTGCCGTAAAGGTGATGCCCACGGCAGCCAACAGTGCAAAAAGTCTTTTCATCTTGTTGGTTATAGTTTAGTTAATCATATTTCTTATAGCAAAGGTACGACAAAAATATTAAAAAAATTGTATCGCCCACAAAAAAATATGACAAACAGATGACATTGTGGCACTTGACACGGTCAGCACTCTGTCTAAATGTCGCTACGTATGACATAACAGCAGATAGTTGTGTTGTGGCAGAAGATTTGCGCGTCGAGCGAATAGACCAAATAAACGATAAACAATAACTAAAAAAATAAGAGTATGAACATTAATTCATTAACTATCAAGGCGCAGGAGCTGTTGCAGGGCGCAATGGCTCTGGCGCGTGAGCGTAAGCAGCAGTCTGTCGAGGCGGTGCATATCCTCGCCGCCGCAACCACGGAGGATGACTCGTTGGTGAGCTTCCTTATCGGTCGTAGTGGGGGCAACCTCGCCGCGATACGTAGGGAGTGCGCCGAGCAGATAGCACGTCTGCCACGTGTGGAGACCTCGGAGGATAATAGCTACTTCTCGCGTGAGGCGTCGCTTATCATTCAGCGCGCCGTAGATTTCACGCGAGACTTTTCGGACCGCTATGCCTCGGTGGAGCATATAGCGTTGGCTATTGCCGCCGAACGCTCCTCGGCCCGCGACATACTGCATCGTAACGGCGTGAGCGAAAAGGAGTTGAAGGAGGCGATAAAGGAGTTTCGCAAGGGCGAGACAATATCGTCGCCCACCGAGAGTATGGAGTTCGACGCACTGGGCAAGTACGCCATAAACCTCAACGAGGGGGCGCGTACATGCAAGCAAGAACCCGTCATTGGACGCGACGCGGAGATACGCCGTGTGCTGCAAATTCTCTCGCGCCGCACTAAGAATAACCCCATCCTCGTCGGCGAGGCGGGCGTGGGTAAGACAGCTATTGCCGAGGGCATTGCCCACCGCATCGTCGATGGCGATGTCCCCGAAAACCTCAAAAACAAGACCCTCTACTCGCTCGATATGGGAGCGCTGATTGCAGGAGCTAAGTACAAGGGCGAGTTCGAAGAGCGATTGAAGGCTGTGGTTAAGGAGGTTACGGCTGCCGAGGGCGAGGTGCTGCTCTTCATCGACGAGATACACACGCTCGTCGGTGCGGGCAAGAGCGACGGTGCGATGGATGCCGCAAACATCCTAAAACCAGCCCTTGCACGTGGTGAGCTGCGCACCATCGGTGCCACAACGCTCGACGAGTACCAAAAATACTTCGAGAAGGACAAGGCGTTAGAGCGTCGTTTCCAGAAGGTTATGGTCGATGAGCCGACGATGGAAGATGCCGTTTCGATTATGCGAGGCTTGAAGGAGCGCTACGAAAACCACCACCGCGTGCGCATCAAGGATGAGGCTATCGTGGCATCTGTCGAGCTGTCGCACCGCTACATCACCGACCGCTTTCTGCCCGATAAGGCTATCGACCTTGTCGATGAGGCGGCATCGCGACTGCGCTTGGAGATGAACTCCGTACCCGAGCAGATTGACCAGCTCGACCGCCGCATACGTCAGCTCGAAATAGAGCGCGAGGCGATACGTCGCGAGAATGACAAGGAGCGCATCGCTAAGCTCGACGCCGAGATTGCCGAGCAGAAGGCATCCTACACCGCGCTACGTGCCAAGTGGCAGGCAGAGCGCGACCGTCTGCACGAGTTACAGAAGGCAAAGGAGCAGATTGAGCGCGCCAAGATTGAGGCACAACAGGCGGAGCGCAGCGGCGACTACGGGCGCGTGGCAGAGCTACGCTATGGCACTATCGTCGAGTTGGAGAAGAGGGTGGCAGCACTCGAAGAGGAGTTGCGCCTAAGTGCCTCTACGGCAATGATAAAGGAGGAGGTGTCGGCAGACGACATCGCCGAGGTGGTGTCGCGCTGGACGGGCATCCCCGTAAGCCGTATGCTCGCCTCGGAGCGCGAGAAGCTACTCAATATGGAGAGCGAGCTACACCGCAGGGTGGTGGGACAGGATGTCGCTATCGAGGCGGTGTCGGATGCCGTGCGACGCTCGCGCGCAGGTCTGAGCGACGGTCGCCGACCGATAGGCTCGTTCATCTTCCTCGGCACTACGGGTACGGGTAAGACCGAGCTGGCAAAGACGCTCGCCGAGTTCCTCTTCAACGATGACCAGATGCTCACACGCATAGATATGTCGGAGTATCAGGAGCGCCACAGCGTCTCGCGCCTTGTGGGAGCGCCTCCTGGATATGTGGGCTACGACGAGGGCGGACAACTCACCGAGGCGGTACGCCGCAAGCCATACTCGGTGGTGCTGCTCGACGAGATTGAGAAGGCACATCCCGACGTCTTCAACATCTTGTTGCAGGTACTCGATGACGGACGCCTTACCGATAACAAGGGACGCACCGTCGATTTCCGCAACACCATAATCATTATGACCTCAAATATGGGGTCTCACATCATCTCGGAGCGCTTTGCTGCGGCGGGCGATGAACCCTCCGAGGAGGTCGTTGAGCGCACCAAGGAGGAGGTCTTGGAGCTTATGAAGCAGCACCTCAAACCCGAGTTTTTGAACCGTATCGACGAGATTGTTATGTTTGAGCCATTGGGACGCAAGGCGGTTGAGCAGATAGTGGATATGCAGCTACGCTCTGTCGCTAACCTCCTACACGACAACGGCATAGAACTAATATATACTGCCGCGGCACGTCGCCATATCGCCCAAGCAGGCTTCGACCCGCTCTATGGCGCTCGACCCATCAAGCGATGCATACAGCGCGAGGTTGTAAACGAGCTGTCGAAGCGCATCCTTGCGGGCGACATCGACCGCACAAAGCCGATAAGATTGGATGCCGATGGCGACAGGCTTACCTTCTCGGCATAGGCGCGCGGGATAGTGGCGCAGCTGAGAGTGGCTGAGAAAGACTGGGAAAGACTGAGAAAGACTGAGAAAGACTGAGAAAGACTGAGAAAGACTGAGAACGGCTGGGAACGGCTGAGAACGGCTGTGTTTTTCAGGGGACTTCGGGACTGCGAAACTGCGGGACTGCGGGACTTCGAGACTGCGGGACTGCGGGACTTCGAGATAATGCGGGTTATGCCCGCATTATTTTTTGCAGTCTTGTCGTCTCGTTGTCTCGTCGGCGCGCCTCCCAGTCAATCGCGCGCTCCATCCACTCCAAAAGACCAAAAAACCACTTTTCCGCACCCCTCTTACTCTAACCAAAATTACTTTTTTCACCCCTCCTTATAACTACTTACCGCTTAAAAGCAGAATAAATGTTGCATAAATGCAAGAAACTCGCCATATTATGTAGGAGTTATGCAAAACTTTACTATCTTTGCAACTGTGAGTACTGCGCAATATAGACGCGACAACTACACTAAAAACCAAATAATTATTTTTATGAAAAACTTTTTTACCCATTTCTTTGCGGTAATCGCACTTGTAGCAGGTGTGGCGACTGTGGCTTGTACGCCCGAAGACCCACTTACCCCCAGTGCCGATGCTACCGTAAACGTTGAGCTTGTTTCGGCAGATCAAATCTCTGCAACGCTCAAAATTACCGTTCAGGGCATCTCAGATTTTGCCTACTTGATGAGCGACAAGGATGACCTCGAAGCCTTCCAAATTATCGGCTCGGGCGAGAAGGTAACGGTTAGCGACACCTCAAAACCCCAGTCGTTCGACATCAAGATTGAAGATTTGGCGCCCTCGACAAACTACACCCTGCTAGTGGCTGCTCACGTCGTTGGCGGCGAGTTCTACGACGAGGTTGTCAAGGCGGAGTTCTCTACCACAGGTTTTGGTCAGGCACTTACCGTCATTGAGCAGATGTACGACGGCTTCAAAGTACACCTCACCATCCCCGAGGATGTTAAGCAGCGTGGCAATGCCATTCGCTACACGACAGCTTGTTTGCCTATGTTCAACTTGCAGTTGCAGAGAGAGTTCTTCCCTCAGGATATGCTTATGACCAACGCAGGTCAGGTAACCGAGACCGACAAGACCATCATCTACGACGAGGAGCACAACGTTCCGCGTGATGAGAATGGCGACATTATTATCGACGAGGATGGCTTGTATGAGACATTTAGCGATCCTAAGACTCCTGGTGAGCCAGGCGTGTTCCTTGCAGGTGAGTTCTCGTGGTACCACTTGCAGGAGTATGATCCCGAGCTTGGTCCTGGCAACAAGGATACAGGTCCATTTGGTTGGGGCGAGGGCTGGTTTGTAGCCGAGTACGACTACGCATCGTTCGTCCCCGTATGGGATAGCCCCGACTTCGAGCCTTTGATGAGCGAGGAGTTCTGGACAGGCTACTACGAGCGTATTCAGGTTGATTGCTTGCCTCCTCAGCCTATGAAAGGCAATGTTGAGATTGAGGTATCGGATAAGAAGCCTATCGACGCCCTTATCCGCTTTACGCCCGATGATAGTGTGCTGATGTATAGCCTCTATATCGTTGAGGAGAGCGAGTATCAGGTAAACGTGTTGCCGTTGCTCAACAACAACGAGGAGTATATGCAGTGGTTCACAGCATCGTACTTCGCTATATTCAACGGTCCTACGATGACTGTTACCGACGGTTCTGCTACCGAGATATACCTCTCTGACTGGTATATCGACACCAAGAGCTATGCAGGTAAGACCTTCCGTGTATTTGTTACTGGTATGGGCGATATGTATGGACATACTCAGTGCTTCAACACTACCCAGTTCACTCTTCCCGAGAAGACGTTACCCGCACCCGAGGTTACCGTTACGGCTGTCGAGAGTAGCGACCCATACTCTATCACCTTCAACATCCGCAACACCAGCCCAGATGGTCAGCAGATTACCGAGGCTAAGTTCGTATGTAACTACGTTCGCGAGTTCAACACTATCCTGAATAGTTACAGCTACAACTCACTCTTGGAGCAGCTCGGTTATCCGTTTGGTCCTCAGGAGATACAGGCAATTAATAGCTCTAAGGGCTTCGACCTCACCTTCACCAGCCGTGAGAACGCTACATCGCGTGTTGCCGTATTGGTTTACAACTGGGAGGGTACGTCGAACAACGTAAATGCCTCGATGTCGCCCGCCGTATGCGAGTACACCACGCCTCGTGCGCCCTACCGTCCTAAGGTGAACTCATCGCTGTTTACCGAGCTACTTGGCGAGTGGGAGGCTACGGCATCTATGCGTAAGTATGTCGCTTCGGAGGATGGCAACGGTGGCACGTGGGAGGCTGACGGCACACAGACAAGCCCTGTAACCATCGCTGCGGGCGTTGAATACCCCGAGACACTTCCCAATAGCGTTTACGACACCTACGATAAGGCAGGCTTGTCGAAGTCTGAGACCGACGCTCTTTATACGGAGTTCAAGAAGCTCGCTAAGGATTACAACAACCGCACCCGTGGCTTCAACCGTCTGTTGTGCCTCGGCTACAACTTCACATCTAAGGAGTATATGCTCGACTTGGTAGCTACGCCTTTCGACCTCTTCTGCGACGAGGAGTATGGCGCTGCCGACCTTAGCTTACTCTTCTACGACTTCGGTCCTAAGTGGAACTTGGAGATTGACCAGGATGGCTCGGTATGGTTGCCTCTCGATATGGAGCGCGAGTTCCCGATGGCAACTTGGAACTTCGGTATGGACTACACCTTCTATATGTTCGGTATCGGCACTGAGACCTACATCGGTGGTCCGTTGTACAACCAGAAGGGCGAGCTGCTTACCGACGCGCGCTTCCCCGTGGAGGTATCGGATGACCGCAACACCATCACCATCAAGCCTATCGAATATACCGACTCTAATGGCAAGAAGGAGACCTACTATCCTTGCATAGCACAGTTGCAGAATGGTCAGGCGTCGCCTCTTATGCCCTGCATTGGCGGCGATGTTGTCTTGAAGCGTAAGAGCGGTGCTAAGAGCTCTTCTACCTCTATCACGCCTCGTGGTAGCTACGAGCAGGCTGAGGCAATAAATGGTCTTAATGGCTATGTAGCTAAGCCTATGGCACGTCCTCACACGATGACACCTATGGATGTAGAGCTTATGGTTGATTATAAGCGCATCGAGCTTGAAGAGCGTGTTGAGGCAGGCTCGGAGGGCTTCAACAAGCGTGTTGATAAGATGTTCGAGGAGCTTTACGGCATCAAGTAGTATGATGTGATAAGGGGGCGCACTTGCCCCCTAACAAAAAGAGCCGTCGATGGGCAGTACTTTGACGTACACTCCATCGACGGCTCTTTTTTTTGAATAGGGCGCGCGATTGGCTGAGGGGCGCGCGATTGACTGGGAATGACTGAGAACGCCTAGGAAAGACTGGGAGGCGCGCCAACGGTCCGACAAGACTACGAGACGACGAGACTGCGAGAACACTTAAAACACAGGCGTTCTCAGGCATTCTCAGTCGTGCGAGACTGTGCGAGGCTGTGCGAGGCAGCTTGGCGTCAGAGTGGTGCAGCTGTGTCGCCGATAAAGAGATTGGGCTGGATGGATAGTACTGAGCGTACATTCCATTCAGCCCAATGATTGAGGCGGCGCAGATGCGCCGCTATCACGACAAGGGCTTGGCGTCAGAAGGGTGCCGAGTGCTACACTCGGCAAAAAAGCCGTCGATGGGTAGTACTAAAGCGTACGTCCCATTGACGGCATTTTTTGTTAGGGGACGCAATCGACCCCTTATCACGCCAAGATTATCACGACAAGCTAAATTGAGATATTAAGTATCTCCAACTTCAACACCCCTGCGGGTACCTGCACCTCAACTACATCGCCAACCTTCTTGCCCAGTAGTGCCTTGGCAATAGGTGTGCCGATAGCGAGCTTGCCCTCGCGAAGGTTTGCCTCGTTCTCCGATACGATGGTGTACTCCACCTCGCGCTTCACGTTGTGGTTGAGCAACTTCACGCGGCTGAGTATCTGCACCTTTGAGGTGTCAATCTTCGACTCGTCGATGATACGAGCCTTCGACAGGGTGTTTTCGAGCTGCGCAATACGCATTTCGAGCAGACCCTGCGCCTCGCGCGCTGCGTCGTACTCGGCATTCTCCGAGAGGTCGCCCTTGTCGCGAGCCTCGGCAATAGCTTGTGCTGCTGCGGGACGCTCAACAGAGAGCATATGGTTTAGCTCCTCTTTAAGCTTGTTCATACCCTCCGCAGTAAGGTAGATAATCTCTTTACTCATAGTCTATAATTTTAATTTTTTTATTTTCGGTAAGCATAAAAAAATAATGAATCCCAATCCGATATAGATTAGAACTCCTTCAAATGTGAGACAAAGGTAGAACGAATTTTTCGAATTGGCAAATTTTTTCGACACAAAGTGTGCCACGTAGGCGTCTCACAACTATTTTATATGGAGGCACGGCACAATAAGTTGTATTTGTTATTCAAAAATTTGGATAAATGCTTTTTTTATCTTAAATTTGTTCTTGATAACAACCTGTTTATGTTTGGATGCCGCTGTGTGCGACGTCGAATACCCCCGCACGAGGAGACATTTATTATTAACCAATAAAAATTTTTAAGTTATGGATTTGAAGAAACTTACTCCCGATTTCAACGCTTTGGGCAAGACTAACTTTGCTAACCCCACCGTTGATACTAAGAACATTTTCGGCGTTGCGGCATTGGTTGCGTCGCTGCTGATGGTAGTATTCGTATTCTGCCCCTGGTTTGGTATGGCTGCTGAGGGTGTGTCTGTTAGCCGTCTTGGTATCACATTGTGGTATGGTATTTTGGGCTTTATCTTTGCGTTGGCAACCCTCTGCTTCTCACTCTATAAGCACTACAACTTCGCGTTCTTCTCGTCGCTTGTATGCGTATTGATGGGTATCTTGGGTATGGCTTGCTACGCATCACTGTCGAAAGATGGTGTAACTATTGATGCCGAGTACATTAAGCTCGCTGTTAAGGCTGCTAAGATGGCTGGTGCAGAGCTTGGTATTGATGTTAATATTATTCGTTGGGGTTCTATCCTCTACTTCTTGTCGGCATTGGTTGCTGCTGCTGGCTCGTTCTGCGCCGCTGTTGGCTTGACCTGCAAGGCTTGCGCTAATAAGGAGTAGTGATTATGGGAAACATTTGTAGAAATTGTGGCGCGATACGATAAATAGGAAAAAGTGTCCTTCGGGACACTTTTTTTTTGTTGGCAGCCCAGCCGAGAGAGGGGATGATGCGGCGACGGGACGACGGGATGACTGAAAGGCGCGCGATTGACTGAGAATGACTGGGAATGACTGGGAATGACTGGGAATGACTGGGTAGCGCGCCAACGAGACTACGAGACTGCGGGACGACGAGACGACGAGACGACGAGACCACGGGACTGCGAGACTGCGAGACTACCTGAAAAACTCAGGTGTTCTCAGGCATTCCCAGCCGTGCGAGGCTGTGCGAGGCAGTGCGAGGCAGCATGGCGTCAGAGTGCTACACACGCTCAGCAGCGAGATAAATTTTTGTCAGAAGGGATTAGATGTGGTGCTATCCCGAAAGATGGCTGGATGGGGGTGTACTTGGGCGTACATCCCCATTCAGACAGATGAGGGTAGTGCCGCAGATAACCCCTTATCACAAAAATTGCTTGGCGTGAGAGTGGTGCAGATGTGTCGCCGATAAAGAGATTGGGCTGGATGGATAGTACTGAGCGTACATTCCATTCAGCCCAATGATTGAGGCGGCGCAGATGCGCCGCTATAACGTCAAGGGCTTGGCGTCAGAAGTCGTGAGATGTGGTGCATCGCAAAAGAGAGTACCACGGGATAGTACTAAAACGTACAGCCCGTGGTACTCTACTTTTTGGGATGTGCCGCAGATTGCGGCTTATCACGCCAAGCAACTACATCATTCCTCCCATCCCTGCTGCACCTGCTGGCATACCTGGAAGAGGATTGTCCTCCTTCTTCTCAGCCAATACACACTCCGTGGTGAGGAACATCGAGGCGATAGATGCCGCATTCTCCAACGCTACGCGCGACACCTTCGTCGGGTCGATGATACCCGCAGCAAGCATATCCTCGTAGCGGTCGTCGCGAGCGTTATAGCCAAAGGCTCCGCTGCCCTCCTTAACCTTGTTTACCACTACCGAACCCTCGCCACCAGCATTGGCTACAATCTGGCGCAAAGGCTCCTCGATGGCGCGCTTAACAATCTGAATACCTGTGGTCTGGTCGTCATTCTCGCCCTTTAAGCCCTCCAACGACTCCACAGCGCGGATGTAGGCTACGCCACCACCAGGCACGATACCCTCCTCGACAGCGGCACGTGTAGCTGCCAATGCATCATCGACACGGTCCTTCTTCTCCTTCATCTCTACCTCGGTAGCAGCACCTACGTAGAGTACCGCAACACCACCTGCGAGCTTCGCCAAGCGCTCCTGCAACTTCTCGCGGTCGTAGTCCGACGTAGCAACGTCGATAGAGGCGCGAATCTGCTGAACACGTGCAGCGATAGCCTCCTTCGAGCCTGCACCATCGACGATGGTGGTGTTCTCCTTATTGAGCGTTACCTTATCTGCCGTGCCGAGAGCTTCGAGACCAGCCTCCTCAATCTTCATACCCTTATCTGCCGAGATTACCGTAGCACCCGTAAGCGTTGCTATATCCTCCAACATCTCCTTGCGGCGGTCGCCGAAGCCAGGCGCCTTACAAGCGGCAATCTTCAACGTGCCACGCAACTTATTGACAACCAACGCCGACAGCGCCTCGCCATCGACATCCTCGGCGATGATAAGCAGCGAGCGGCCGCTCTGTGCCACAGGCTCCAAGATACCCATAATCTCCTTCATCGTAGATACCTTCTTGTCGGTGATGAGGATGTAGGGCTTGTCGAGCTGTGCCTCCATCTTCTCGGTGTCGGTGATGAAGTATGCCGAGATATAGCCACGGTCGAACTGCATACCCTCGACAACATCTACGTGAGTCTCAGTACCCTTAGCCTCCTCAACGGTGATGACACCCTCGTTATTCACCTTAGCCATAGCCTCGGCGATGAGCTTACCAATCTTCTTGTCGTTATTTGCCGAGATGGTTGCCACCTGCTCAATCTTATCGAAGTCCGAGCCTACAACCTGGCTCTGCTTTTTGAGCGACTCCACGACCTTCTCAACAGCAGCGTCAATACCACGTTTGAGGTCCATAGGGTTAGCACCAGCGGTAACATTCTTGATACCTACTGAGATAAGCGACTGCGCCAAGACCGTTGCCGTGGTGGTACCATCACCAGCGTCGTCATTGGTCTTCGATGCCACCTCGCGCACCATCTGCGCACCCATATTGGCAAACGTATCCTCCAACTCTACCTCCTTGGCCACGGTAACGCCATCTTTGGTTACCTGCGGCGCACCGAACTTCTTGTCGATGATGACGTTACGTCCCTTAGGACCGAGCGTTACCTTCACGGCATTGCACAACGCATCAACACCCTCTTTGAGAAGCTCACGAGCCTCTACGTTATATCTAATCTCCTTTGCCATAATATTCTCTGAATTAAAAAGTTACTCGATTACTGCGATAATATCCGACTGCTTCATAACGAGGTAGTCCTCGCCCTCGTAGCTAAGCTCCGTGCCTGCATACTTGCCATACATCACCACGTCGCCAACCTTGACCTCCATCTTGACCTCCGAGGTACCAGGACCTGCGGCTACAATCTTACCCATCAAGGGCTTCTCCTTTGCTGTGTCGGGGATGAAGAGACCGCCTGCGGTCTTCTCCTCTGCCGGATTGGGCTTTACCAATACACGGTCCGAAAGTGGTTTTACTGCCATAATAGTCTTCTGTTTTATTGTTTATAGTTAATTTTCTGTTTTACCGCCGTAGGTCAATCTTTATGCCAAACACTCCGCAAAGAGCATTTTGCCACCGTCGTACCTCGGTTTACGGCGTGCGACTGACATTTTGTCAGTTGCCGAGGGGCGTCCCAAGACTACTTGTCGTACTTATCGCCCCAGAGCTGACGCATACGCTCCGCTATCTTCTGTTCCTGTCCATTCTGCTCGTTGGGCGTATAGAAACGTGTGCCACTCAGCGACTCGGGCAGGAACTCCTGCTTCACAAAGCTCCCCGCGAAGTCGTGGGCATACTTATACTCGGCACCGTAGCCCAACTCGCCCATCAGACGTGTGGGGGCGTTGCGCAGATGTAGCGGCACGGGGCGGTTTGTGGTGTCGTGTTCGACCATTTGAAGTGCCTTATTTATAGCCATATACGCCGAGTTGCTCTTAGGGCTTGTTGCGAGGTATATGGTCGTCTCCGCCAGCGTGATACGCGCCTCGGGCATACCTATCTTATGCACCGTGTCGAAGCAGGCATTTGCCAACAGCAGTGCATTGGGGTTGGCAAGACCTATATCCTCCGAGGCGAGGATGACCAAGCGGCGGGCGATAAAGCGAGGCTCCTCGCCACCTGCCAACATACGCGCGAGGTAGTAGATGGCGGCATTGGGGTCGCTACCACGCACCGACTTGATAAAGGCGGATATGACGTCGTAGTGCTGCTCCCCCGACTTGTCGTAGAGCGCTATGTTCTGTTGTAGGCACTCGGTAACACGCTCATCGTCAATGACAATATCGCCATCCGACGCACCTACGATAATATCTATAATGTTGAGCAACTTACGGGCGTCGCCTCCCGAGAAGCGGAACAACGCCTCGGTCTCGCGCACCTCGATATTTCGGTTTTTAAGCTCCTCGTCGCTGCTCAGCGCGCGGTCGAGCAGCATCTGCAACTCGCCATCGTTCATCGGCTTCAACACATATACCTGGCAGCGGCTCAGCAGCGGCGAGATAACCTCGAACGAGGGGTTTTCGGTGGTGGCGCCTATGAGCGTAACGATGCCCTGCTCCACGGCGCCGAGCAGCGAGTCTTGCTGCGACTTGTTGAAGCGGTGTATCTCGTCGATGAAGAGGAAGGCGGGACGAGCGTTGAACAGGTGTTGGTTTTTCGCCTTGTCGATGACCTCTCTGACATCCTTGACACCCGACGTAACAGCCGAGAGGGTGTAGAAGGGGCGGTCGAGGGCTTTGGCAACAATCTTCGCCAACGTGGTTTTGCCCACACCAGGAGGACCCCACAGGATAAACGAGGGGACGCTACCCGAGGCTATAAACTTGCGAAAGACGCCATTGTCGCCGACCAAATGTTTCTGTCCTATGTAGTCGTCGAGACCCTGCGGACGCAGACGCTCGGCTAAGGGTTGATGTGCCATACTTTGAGATATTAAGGGCTGCCCACACCATCGAGAGCAGCCCACAATAGTTGGTTGTTGCTACTAATGTTTGACCTCGCCAAGCTTGTCGGGTTCGTGCTTATAGCGGAACAGCACCCAGAAGGCGAGAGCCACAACGAGGGCATAGCCCGCGAAGATGAGCCACGTGGTACTCCACCCCTCAATCTGCGCCACGGGGGTCTGCTGCGACAGCACGAAGTGATCGACAACCGCCTGAGCGCCGAGAGTGCCTATCGTAGCACCAATACCGTTGGTCATAATCATAAACAGACCCTGCGCCGACGAGCGTATCGAGGCATCCGTCTCGTTGTTCACAAAGAGTGAGCCTGAGATATTGAAGAAGTCGAACGCCACGCCATAGACAACCATCGAGAGGATAAACATCCACACGCCACCGCCAGGGTTGCCAAGACCGAAGAGACCGAAGCGCAACACCCACGCAAACATTGCGATAAGCATCACCGTCTTGATGCCATAGCGTTTAAGGAAGAAGGGGATAAGCAGGATGCAGAGCGTCTCGGACACCTGCGACAGCGATATTAGCGCGTTGGCGTGCTGAGCTGCAAACGTATCGGCATACTCCGGAATAGCCTCGTACGAGGTGATAAAGGTGTTGGCAAAGCCGTTTGTTATCTGCAACGACACGCCGAGTAACATCGAGAAGATGAAGAACATCGCCATCTTCTTCTCCTTGAAGAGCGCAAAGGCACGAAGACCCAACGCCTCGACAAACGACTTTTTCTGCGTCGAGGTATTCACAGGACAAGTGGGCAGTGTGAAGGCGTAGCCCGCAAGCAAAATGCCGATGATTGCACTCTGATAGAACTGCTCATAGGTAGCCTGGAAACCTGCAAAATCGCAGAGGAGCATAGCGCATATAAAGCCCACAGTACCCCACACACGAATAGGCGGGAATGCCGTAACGGTGTCGAGACCACTCTTCTCCAAGGCGGTGTATGCCACCGAGTTAGAGAGCGCCAAGGTGGGCATATAGAAGGCTACGCTAAGCGTATATAGCGTCAGGAGCAGACGAAGATTCGTAGCCCCCGCAGCGCTTTGGATGGTGTACGCAGCACCAGCCATAAAGATTGCCGCAAGCAGGTGGCAGATGCCCAACAGACGCTGTGCCTGTATCTTTCTGTCGGCAATGATACCGATGATTGCGGGCATAAAGAGCGAGACAATACCCTGCATAGCATAGAAGATACCGATATTTTTGGCAAAGCCGAGACCTGCAAGCATCGTACCCATAGAGGTAAGATATGAACCCCACACTGCGAACTGCAAGAAGTTCATAACGATTAATCGAGATTTAATACTATTCATAATCAGTATTTTATATTATTATTTTGCTTACTCACTGCAAAAAGTTTAACAAAGATATGAAAAATTTTTGCAATTTTCTTTGCAAATCAAAATAAATGTTCTACTTTTGCATCGTCAAAACAAATATTGGGCTATGGTGTAATGGTAACACTACAGATTCTGGTCCTGTCATTCTTGGTTCGAATCCAGGTAGCCCAACTAAGAGCGGTCTTCTTTTTGAGGACTGCTTTTTTTGTGTGGTTACGGGTGGTGGTTGGGTGTTTAAGGGCGTAGGCGAACGATTTCTTAGCGCTTGCAAATGCTCTGCGAGCATCTATGCAGGTGTAGTGCTTTGATTGTTGCAAGCAACACATAGCACTGCACTCGCATAGCAGCAAGCTGTTTTTGCAAGCGACATTCGACAATATGGCTACATCCATTGTTGGACTGCCTAATTCTCGCGGGGGATGGTTGAGCCGATATGATAGTGATTTATTGCTCGACCTGCGGTCTGCGCCTTTTTTTAGCGGTATCGGCTCCACTTCGAAAATGACTTTTCGAAGTACGAATCCAGGTAGCCCAACTAAGAGCGGTCTTCTTTTGAAGATCGCTTTTTTTTTGTGTGGTTACGGGTGGTGGTTGGGTATCGAGGCTGGGTCAAATTGTATTATAGCGCTTGCAAATGCTCTGCGAGCATCTATGCAGGTGTAGTGCTTTGATTGTTGCAAGCAACACATAGCACTGCACCTACCACGCTCGATGGCACTCAACCTCGCGCAACGTCCCCCAGCTTAATCTCGATATTATCGCCCGACCACTGATTGATAAGCAGTCTGCGATTATAGACCACACTATCGCCATGGCTGATGCTAACAGCTACCTCAAAGGGCGCACTATCAGCAACAATACGCGACTCGGGAAGCGTGTTGGGGACTATATATATATATAAGGTAAGCGCATCGCCAGCAGCACCCTCTACAACAGTGCGGCGAGGGCGCTTATACCCTGCGGGGGCTGAGCTAAGCTGAGAGCCTACCGCCGCAACATCATCCGTGTAGGCGATATACCCCACTCGACTACCATCGGCACGCACCTCGCCCGAAAGAGCAAGATTGTAGCGCCAAAACTCCCGATAATCACACTCAATAGAGATACGATATGGTGCCATAATGCGAAAAATATTTTATCATTTTACGTAAAACTTTGCTACAAAAATAATAATAATTTGCAGATTTTGGTTTTTTGTTGTAAATTTGCAGACTAATTGTGCTGAAATGAAGCAAATTATGTTGTACCGAATACCTTACAAAGGACTCAAAGCAGGAAGCTATGACTTTGATTTTCAGGTAGATGACGCCCTATTTGAGGCGTACGACCGTGAGGAGATAAAGGGTGGCAAGTGCGAGGTGCGCGTAAAGCTCGACCGCAAAGAGACGATGTTGGAGCTTAACGTCATCATCTCAGGAGAGGTAATTTGTGAGTGCGACCGTTGTTTGGAAGATTGCGCAGTGGCTGTGGACTACGTAGGCGACTTAGTAGTTAAGTTCTCGGACGAGATTGACGACTACGACGGCGAGGTGATGTGGTTATCGCCTACCGAAGATACACTCGACCTCACGCAGTACATATACGAGAGCATAGTGCTATCACTACCCTACCGCCGCGTACATCCCGACGGCGAGTGCAACCCCGAGATGATAGCGGCACTAAACACTATAAGCGAGGAGGAGTTCGAGCGCATAGTGGCAGAGGCCGACAGCGAGGAGGAGGGCGACGAAGTGATGCTCAACGAGGATAACCGCGAACTACTCGAAAAGTTGAAGCGCCAACTGGAAGAGGGCGCAGAGTAGTGGCGATAACCCAAAAGAATAGATATAGTTGTCGCGTCGCGGGGCTTATCCGTCAGGCACCGAGGCAGACAAAAACGAAACATAAAACTTAAAAATTATATTGTAAGATGGCACATCCTAAACACAAAGTCTCTTCTACACGTCGAGACAAGAGAAGAACTCACTACAAGGCAGTAGTTCCTACCGTAGTTACCTGCTCGAACTGTGGTTCAGCAGTACTCTACCACCGCGTATGTCCCGAGTGCGGCTTCTATCGCGGTAAGCTCGCAATCGAGAAGAAGGCAGCTGAGTAGTCTTCAAAACGTAGAAAGGGGCACACCGCAAAGGCGGTAGTGCTTCTTTTTGTTTTATGCGCCTACCACGTAGCAGCGTAGAGCGCATCAGGTGTATAACAAAAAACCAAAAGTTATGATAAAGATAGGTATCGATGCTATGGGCGGCGACTTCGCTCCCGAGGTAGCTGTCGAGGGCGCTGTGGCAGCATTGCAGAAGATTGGCAGCGACAGCCGCATTGTCCTCTTCGGCGACAAGGCACGTATCGAGGAGCTGTTAGCAAAGCACAACTGCCCCGCTACCAACTTCGACATCGTAGCCACAACACAGCTTATCGAGATGGGCGACCACCCCGCAAAGGCATTCGTTGCCAAGTCGGATTCGAGCATCACCGTAGGCTTCAAATACCTCGCCGAGGGTAAGATTGATGGCTTCGCAAGTGCTGGCTCAACAGGCGCAATGATGGTAGGCTCGATGCAGGTGATTAAGCCCATCGAGGGTGTCATACGCCCAGTATTGGCAACGCTCATACCCACAATATCGCCCACAAAGGGCATACAGCGCGGTATCCTTATGGACGTGGGTCTCAACGTAGATGCTAAGCCCGAGGTGCTGGCGCAATATGGTCTGCTCGGCTCGATATACGCTAAGTCGGTACTCGGCTTGGAGAACCCCCGTGTGTCGCTGCTTAACATTGGCGAGGAGGAGGGCAAGGGTAATGCCCAGTCGAAGGCTACATACGAGCTGATGAAGGCAGACGGTCGCTACAACTTCACGGGTAATGTCGAGGCATCGTACATCTTCACAGGCAAAATCGCCGATGTTGTCGTTGCCGACGCCTTCGTGGGTAACAGCATCCTCAAAATGGCAGAGGCCCTATACCGCATCAACTTCCGCTTGGGTGGCGGCAAGCCCCGCGTGAAGAACTTCTTGCGCCCCATACTCGGTCGCATCATACCTAAGCTATACTGGCAGAACGACTTCTGGGAGGCAATGAACGGCGAGAGCGTTGGCGGCTTGCAGGTTATGGGCATCAACGCCCCCGTGGTTATCGGCCACGGCAGCTCGTCGGCGCGCGCTATATGCTCGATGATTCTCGCCTTGGAGCGCGACATCAGAGGTAACTACCCCGCACATCTGCGCGAGGCGCTCAAAGAACACAACGAACAATAGTTAAAAGCCTGCTTCGAGCAGGCTTTTTTATTAAGGGGGGGGGAGAGGGCGAGAGGACGAGAGGACGAGAGGACGAGAGGGCGCACCAACGAGACTGCGGGACAACGGGACAACAGAAAAACACAGGCGTTCTCAGACATTCTCAGGCGTTCTCAGTCGTGCGTGGCTGCGCGTGGCAACTTGGCGTCAGAGTGGTGCAGCTACAACGCTCGGCGAATTTCGAGCCGATGGGCTGTACTAAGGCGTACTGCCCATTGGCGAGATAATTCGTTAGCGGAAGTAGATGCGCCGCTATCACGTCAAGGGCTTGGTGTCAGAGTGGTGTAGCAGTGTCGCCGATAAAGAGATTGGGCTGGATGGATAGTACTATGCGTACATTCCATTCAGCCCAATGATTGAGGCGGCGCTGATGCGCCGCTATCACGACAAGATGAATTTTTGTCAGAAGGGGTTAGATGTGGTGCTATCCCGAAAGATGACTGGATGGGGGTGTACTTGGCGTACATCCCCATTCAGGCAGATGAGGGCAGTGCCGCAGATAGCCCCTTATCACAAAAATTGCTTGGTGGGAGAAGGGTGCAGATGTGTTCTATCGCAAATGAAAGTACCGTGGGATAGTACAAAACGTACAGCCCACGGTACTTTACTTTTGGGATAGGACGCAGATGCGCCCTTATCTCGCTAAGTTATTAGATGATACCCTGCTCCAACATAGCCTGAGCTACCTTCATGAAACCTGCAACGTTAGCACCCTTAACATAGTTGATAGTGCCATCGGGCTGCTGACCATACTTCACGCAAGCCTCGTGGATAGACTCCATAATGAAGTGAAGCTTCTCATCAACCTCCTTGCCTGCCCACGAAAGGTGCATACAGTTCTGAGTCATCTCCAAACCAGAAGTTGCTACACCACCAGCATTAACTGCCTTACCAGGAGCGAAGAGGATACCTGCCGACTGGAATGTGTGGATAGCCTCGGGAGTACAACCCATATTAGAAACCTCAGCGCAGCACCAAGTACCGTTAGCCAAAAGCTCCTTAGCGTCATCGCCGTTCAACTCGTTCTGGAATGCGCAAGGCAATGCGATGTCGCACTTAACAGACCAAGCCTTCTTACCTGCGGTAAACTTACAAGCCTCGGGGAACTTAGTAGCCATATCCTCAACCTTGTTGCGGTTAGAAGAGCGCATAACAAGCATATAGTCAATCATCTCGTTGGTGATACCGCCAGGAATCTCGCAAACACCGTCGGGACCAGAGATAGCAACAACCTTTGCGCCAAGCTCAACAGCCTTCTGAGAAGCACCCCAAGCTACGTTACCGAAACCTGATACAGCAACGGTCTTGCCTGCGATGTTCTTACCAGCCTTAGCCAACATATGCTCAACGAAATACAAAGCACCATAACCAGTAGCCTCGGGACGGAGGATAGAGCCACCCCAAGTCATACCCTTACCAGTCAATACGCCAGTGTGGTACTTGCGAGCAAGCTTCTGATACATACCGTTGAGGAAGCCAATCTCACGGCCACCAACGCCTACGTCGCCTGCGGGAACGTCGGTATCAACACCGATGTTGTTCCACAACTCCTGCATAAATGCCTGGCAGAAACGCATAATCTCAGCGTCTGACTTGCCAACGGGGTTGAAGTCGGCACCACCCTTAGCGCCACCCATAGGAAGGGTAGTCAATGCGTTCTTGAAGGTCTGCTCGAAACCGAGGAACTTCAACATTGAAGGATTAACAGCGGGGTGGAAACGCAAACCGCCCTTGTAGGGACCGATAGCCGAGTTGAACTGTACACGGTAGCCGAGGTTGGTCTGTACCTCACCGTTGTCATCTACCCACGTTACGCGGAAAGTGAAGATACGATCAGGCTCTACGATACGCTCAACGATCTTTGCCTTCTCGAACTCGGGGTGCTGGTTGTAAACCTCCTCGATTGACTCCAATACCTCCTGAACCGCCTGCAAGTACTCGCTCTCGCCAGGGTGCTTGGCCTCCAAATTGGCCATAATAACTTTTACATCCATAGTTTTAGTTAAGTTAAAAGGTTAAAATAATGTATTAATATAGCTGTTTTTCTATTTTTTGTATCTTCTCGTTGCACCATCTCTTGGCACACATCCTCATAGTGCGCCAAACAATAATACAAATATAAGAATATTATTCGAGATTAGCACCCTTCGCCCCCTCTTTTTTTCAACTATCGGCACTTTATGCCACTATATTTCAAAAAAGCGATATTCCTACGGTGCTAACTCCCGCTCTGCGCAGCCTTAGACGAAGGGCAGACGTACCACCTCAGCCTTCAACAGACGACCGCGTACCTCGACAGCAATCTGGGTACCTGCCTTAGCGAAGGCGGGCTTAACATAACCCATACCGATACCAATCTTCAAGCAGGGCGACATCGTTCCCGACGTTACGTGGCCGATGTGGTTACCCTCCAAGTCGCACAAGGGGTACTCGTGGCGGGGTACACCACGGTCGATAAGCTTGAAGCCTACGAGCTTGCGCTCTACACCCTCCTTCTTCTGACGCTCCATAAGCTCACGGTCGATGAACGGCTTGTTATCGACAAACTTAGTGAGCCAGTTGAGACCTGCCTCGATAGGCGATGTGGTGTCGTCGATGTCGTTGCCATAGAGGCAGAAGCCCTTCTCCAAACGCAAGGTGTCGCGAGCGCCAAGACCGATATTCTTCAAGCCGAACTCCTCGCCAGCCTTCCACATAGCCTCCCAGATGGTGTCGGCATCCTCGTTATACATATATATCTCGCAGCCACCCGAGCCAGTGTAGCCCGTAGTCGAGAGGATAACCTCGCAACCTGCCACCTTGCAAATCTTGAAGGTGTAGTACTCCATATCCTCAACCTGCTCCTCGGTCATCTTCTGCACAAGCTTCATAGCCAAAGGACCCTGAATAGCGAGCTGTGCGGTCTTCGACGAGCTGTTCTCCAACTCCTCGCCAGCCTTCATACCGAAAGCCTCGCCCTGGCGGCAGATATGCTCCCAATCCTTCTGCTCGTTGGCAGCATTCACGCAGAGCATATACTTCTGAGAGTTGATGCGATATACCAACACATCATCAACGATACCGCCACGACCATTAGGCATAGTGGTATATTGCACCTTGCCATCGTAGAGGTCGGCAACATTGTTGGTGGTGATGCGCTGCAAGAACTCCGTAGCGCGGGGTCCCTTAACCCAAATCTCGCCCATATGGCTCACGTCGAACACGCCGCACTTCTCGCGAACGTTGATATGCTCGTCGTTGATGCCCGAGAACTCGATGGGCATATTGTATCCTGCAAACTCCGCCATCTTGGCACCATTAGCAAGGTGATACTTGGTAAAAGCTGTTGTTTTCATCGGTTTTACTGGTTTTATTTAGTTAATAATTTGTTGTCGTCTGTCGTCGTCTATTGTCGTCTGTTGTCGTCTGTTGTCGTCTGTCGTCAATATGGTCAATTATCGCCATTAGTCGTCTGTGGGGTTGCCGTTAGTCGTTGCTGGCTGTTTGCGACTGCTCGGCGGCTGCCTCCTCGCCCTTAGGACGCGGCTTGAAGCCCACACGTGGGCAGCGCGTAAACTCCTTGGTGCGGTCAAAGAGGTAGCGGTAGGTGGTGTGTACCTTATGCTTGCGGGCGCAGATGTAGCGCTCGACCATACGGTTCATCACGGGGTTGAAGTCGCCAATCCACGCAAACTCGATGGTGCGGTACTGATTCTTGTCCGTACGCACATAGTTGTCGAGCATCGCCTTCATAAAGCCCGACTCGACACCCTTGCCCTGGAACTCGGGGGTGATGCCAAAGATGATGGCAAAGACTCTGTCGCACTTCTTGCGCACCTTCAAATCCCACATCATACGCAGCTTGTTGATGATGCCGAACTTGCCGTTGTACTTACCAATGAGGCGGTTAAGGTCGGGAACCATAATGAAGAAGCCGATAGGCTCGTCGTTGAAGTATGCGAAGTAGATGAGGTTACGGTCCACTATCGGGCGCATCGTATCCGCCATCTTACGTGCCTCCTCGACGGTCATAGGCTGCACACCTGTAAAGAGCGACCACGCCTTGTTGTATATCACGCGGAACTTCTCCACAGCGTCGTAGAGGTCTTCGTTGCCGATGGGCGCAAAGCGGTAGCCTGGGGTGGACATAAGACGCTTCACACGCTCATAGACCACCTCGTTCACATCGTCATCATAGACCTTCCACACGTAGGTATTCTGATTAAAGTAGTTCTGGAAGCCGTAGTTCTCGAAAAGCTCCTTGTAGTAGGGCGGGTTGTAGGGGTTCTCGAAGAGGGGCTGGAACTCATAACCCTCGACCAAAAGACCCCACCAAGCGTCGCGTGAGCCGAAGTTCACGGGGCCATCCATCGCCTCCATACCGCGCGCCACAAGCCACTCGCGCGAGGCGTCGAAGAGCATATTTGCCAGCTTCTGGTCGTCGATAGCCTCGAAGAAGCCACAACCGCCCGTAGGCTGCTCGTAGCTGTATGCGTGGGTCTTATCGTAGAAGGCGGCGATACGTCCTACGCACTCACCCTCGGTGTTGTGCGCCACCCAGCGGATAGCCTCGCCATCTTGGAAGAGCTTATTTTTTGCGGGATCGAAGACCGCCTTGATAGAGCTATCGAAGGGGCATACCCAGTTGGGGTTACCCTCGTAAATCTTCTTAGGGAGGTCCAAGAACTCGCGCTCCAAGCGTTTGTCGCCCTGCTTAACCTCCGTCAAAGTGTACTTAGCATTTGCCATATATAATCGGTTTTTTCATTAATCTTTCTGCTTGCGGCACCCACCCGCTACGCCCCACCCGTCAAAGGCAGAGGCTCAGATATAGTTATATCCATACAAAGATACAAAACAATTCACAAACAACAACGAATTTTAGCGATTATTTTTACAAAATAAATTTTACCCTTTGCACACAAAAGCCGAAAAGGTCGCTTATAGCGAAAAAAACGTACGCGCCTATTGTCGAGCGACGAAAAATAGTTACCTTTGTCGCCTGATAGAAAAACAAAACTTTCGACTACTATATGGCACTAATCGACGAAATCACACGCCGCCGCACCTTTGCGGTCATCGCACACCCCGACGCTGGTAAGACCACTCTTACTGAGAAGCTACTGCTCTTTGGTGGCGCAATACACGTTGCGGGCGCCGTGAAGAGCAACAAGATTAAGAAGGGTGCAACCTCCGACTTTATGGAGATTGAGCGTCAGCGTGGTATCTCGGTGGCGACATCGGTAATGGGCTTCGAGTACAAGGGTCTAAAAATCAACATCCTCGACACCCCAGGCCACGAGGACTTCGCCGAGGATACCTACCGTACGCTTACCGCCGTGGACTCTGTAATCATCGTCATCGACGGCGCAAAGGGTGTCGAGACGCAGACACGCCGACTGATGGATGTGTGCCGTATGCGCAATACCCCTGTGATTGTCTTTATCAACAAGCTCGACCGCCCCTGCAAGGACCCCTTTGACCTATTGGATGAGGTGGAGCGTGAGCTTCAAATAAAGGTGCGTCCCTTGGCCTTTCCCATATCGTCGGGCGACACCTTCAAGGGCGTATATAACATCTACGAGCATAACCTGTCGCTCTTCACGAGCGACGAGCGACAGACTGCCGACGCCTCGACGGTGGATATCGCCGACCTCTCTTCGGAGGATGTAGATTACTACATCGGCGATAAGTTTGCCACGCAGCTGCGCGAGAATATCGACCTTGTGGAAGGCGTCTATGATGCCTTCGACCGCGAGCAGTACCTCGCAGGCAACCTCGCCCCCGTATTCTTCGGCTCGGCGGTGAACAACTTCGGTGTGAGAGAGCTTTTGGAGTGCTTCATCAACATAGCACCCTCGCCACGCACCGCCACCACCGCAACACGCATCGTAGAGCCGCACGAGCAGAAGATGACGGGCTTCATCTTCAAGATACACGCCAATATGGACCCCAACCACCGCGACCGTATCGCCTTTATGAAGATATGTTCGGGACGCTTCGAGCGCAACAAGAACTACCTGCACGTGCGCAGCGCCAAGCAGCAGAAGTTCTCATCGCCCACAGCCTTTATGGCGGAGAAGAAGTCGGTCATCGACGAGGCATTCCCAGGCGACATCGTGGGTCTGCACGACACGGGAACATTTATGATTGGCGACACCTTCACCGAGGGCGAGAAGCTGAAATTCACGGGCATACCATCCTTCTCTCCCGAACACTTCCGCTATATCGAGAATGCCGACCCGATGAAGTTTAAGCAGCTTGCAAAGGGCATCGACCAGCTTATGGATGAGGGTGTGGCACAGCTCTTCACCTCGTCGCTCAACGGCCGTAAGATTATCGGCACGGTGGGTGCGTTGCAGTTCGAGGTTATACAGTATCGCTTGGAGCACGAGTACGGCGCTAAGTGCCGCTGGGAGCCTATATCGATACATAAGGCTTGCTGGATAGAGTCCGAGAACGAAGCTCAGCTCGCCGACTTTAAGCGCCGCAAGCATACGAATATGGCTATCGACAAGCACGGCAGGGATGTATTCTTGGCGGATACAAGCTATGCGCTGGCACTCGCACAAGAGAACTTCAAGGATATTGTCTTTAAGTTTACCTCCGAGATATAGGCTTTCTGCGAGGCTGCTGAAGCAGCTGAGGGGCGCACGATTTGCTGAGGGGGCGCGCAATTTGCTGAGAATGACTGGGAATGACTGGGAACGCCTGGGAATGACTGGGAGGCGCGCCAACAAGACCGCGAGAACACGAGACGACAAGACTGCGGGACTGCGAGACGACGAGACCACGGGACTGCGAGACTACGGGACCACGGGACTACGGGACTACGGGACTACGAGACTGCGGGACTGCTGAAAAACACAGTCGTTCTCAGGCATTCTCAGGCATTCTCAGTCGTTCACAGTCGTGCGAGGCAGCTTGTTGTCAGAGTGGTGCAGCAGTGCCGCCGATAAAGAGATTGGGCTGGATGGATAGTACTTGACGTACATTCCATTCAGCCCAATGATTGAGGGGGCGCTGATGCGCCGCTATCACGCCAAGCAACGGTTACTGCTTATTCACACTAAACTTAATCTTATCGGTAAACAATGCCCAAACACCTGCCGACAGAGCTGCACCAATCATCGGAGCAAGAAGGAAAATCCAAATCTGCGACAAGTAGTCATCACCAGCAAACAATGCAGGACCGAACGAACGTGCGGGATTAACAGACGTGCCAGTAACGCCAATACAAGCGAGGTGTACCAATACAAGCGTAAGACCAATGTAGAAGCCTGCCTTATTGCCTGCGCCCTGCTTCTCGTCGGTAACGGCAAGAACTACAAGAACAAAGATAAACGTAAAGATTACCTCTGCGAAGAATGCAGAGCCAAGGAAGTACTCTGTATTACCACTCAACGACTCAGCAACATCCACAGGGGCGAGGTTTGCACCAAAGTTACAACCATCGGTCTCGGGGATAAGGATGTAGAGCAACAGCGCACCAAAGATACCGCCGATAAACTGGAAGATGACATACATAGCGGCATCAAAGCCCGAGATACGCTTCGACAACCACGCTGCGAAGGTGATGGCGGGGTTGATGTGGCAGCCCGAGAAGTTGCCGATGGTATATGCCATAGCGACAACAGAGAGACCAAATGCAAATGCAGTGGCTACAATATCAACATTGGTAAACAACGCTGTGCCACAGCCGAGGAATACGAGCAACATTGTGCCAAGCAACTCGGCGAAATACTTCTTCTGAAATACGTTCATAACTATTAATTTTAATGGTTAGTTGTTCTCTTATCTCTTCGACTTGATATATTCGTCGATAGCCTTAGCGCCCTTACGTCCTGCACCCATAGCCAAAATCACGGTAGCGGCGCCCGTAACGGCATCACCACCCGCAAAGACACCCTCACGCGAGGTTACACCCATCTCGTCGGCCTCGATACAGCCGCGACGGTTGATATTCAGACCGCCCGTAGTAGAGGCGATAAGCGGATTAGGCGACGTGCCGAGAGCCATAATAACGACATCGCAGTCGATAGTGAAGTCCGAGCCTGCCTTCTCCTGCGGCGAGCGGCGACCACTTGCATCAGGCTCGCCAAGCTCCATCTCCACACAGTTGATGCCCTTAACCCAGCCATCCTCCGTAGCGAGGATACGTGTGGGGTTGGTGAGCATACGGAACTCGATGCCCTCCTCCTTGGCGTGGTGAACCTCCTCCTTACGTGCAGGAAGCTCCGCCTCGCCGCGGCGATAGACGATAACAGCCTCCGCACCAAGACGCTTTGCCGTGCGCACAGCATCCATAGCGACATTACCGCCACCCACGACAACGACCTTACGACCTACATATACAGGCGTATCCGAGTGTTCGGGATTCCAAGCGCCCATAAGGTTTACTCGCGTGAGGAACTCGTTAGCCGAAAGCACACCATTGAGATTTTCGCCCTCGATGCCCATAAAGCGCGGAAGACCCGCTCCCGAGCCTACGAAGACAGCATCGTAGCCCTCCTCGTCGAGCAGCGAGTCGATAGTCATCGTGCGACCTATGATGACGTCGTTCTCGAACTTAACGCCAAGGCGCTTAACCTCGTTAATCTCGCGCGCCACAACACGCTCCTTCGGCAGACGGAACTCGGGGATGCCATAGACAAGCACACCGCCCAACTTATGCAGCGCCTCGAAGACGCTCACCTCGTAGCCCATCTTTGCCAAGTCGCTCGCACACGCCAAGCCCGCAGGGCCACTGCCCACCACGGCAACACGCTTACCATTGGGGGTGATGACAACATCTCTATTCTCGGCGGCATTGTCCAGCGCCCAGTCGCCAACGAAGCGTTCGAGCTTGCCGATAGCCACAGGCTCGCCCTTGATGCCGAGAATACACGAGCCTTCACACTGCGACTCCTGAGGACATACACGGCCACAAATCGACGGCAACGAGCTGTCGAGGTGGATGGTGTCGGCGGCAGCGCGCAGGTTGCCCTCGGTGATGTGGTGGATAAACTCTGGAATACGGATATTCACGGGGCAGGCAGCCACGCAACGCGGATTCTTACAATTCAAACAGCGGGTGGCCTCCAACGACGCCTCCTCCAAATTATAGCCGTAGCACACCTCGTCAAAGTTGGTAGCGCGCACTACCGGATCTTGTTCGCGGACGGGGACACGCGGTATCTTATTTGCCATAACAGTTACAGTGATGTTCGTACTTCTCCATTGCGCTCTTCTCCTGATTGCGATACATCGACTGGCGGCGCATTGCCTCGTCGAAATCTACCTGATGACCGTCGAACTCGGGACCATCGACACACGTGAAGAGTGTCTTGCCACCAACCGACACGCGGCAAGCACCGCACATACCCGTACCATCAACCATCAGTGCGTTGAGCGACACGGTGGTCTGCAACGCCCACGGCTTGGTGGTGAGGCATACAAACTTCATCATAATCATAGGACCGATACATACGCACTCGTCGTAGCGGCGACCCTCGCCCTCGACAAGCTCCTTCATAAGCCCTGTAACCATACCCTTGAAGCCCTCCGAGCCATCGTCGGTGGCGATATGCACATTGCCCTGTGCCGCCATAAGGTCGGTATAGATAAGCATATCCTTGGTCTTGGCACCAATGATAACATCGCACTCGACGCCGTGCTGCTTCAACCACTTGACCTGCGGATAGACAGGCGCTGTGCCTACACCACCTGCCACGAAGAGGTACTTGCGCTGACGCAACTGCTCGATGGGCATATGCACGAACTCCGAAGGACGACCCAACGGACCAGCGAAGTCGGCGAGGTAGTCGCCAGCCTCTAAGGCACATATCTTCTTAGTAGAGAGACCGATGGTCTGCGTAACGATAGTTACCGTACCCGCCTCGGCGTCGTAGTCGGCGATGGTGAGAGGAATACGCTCGCCACCCTCGTCGGCACGTACAATGACGAACTGTCCAGGGAGGGCGGCTCGTGCTACACGCTCTGCCGCAATCTTCATCTCATAGATGTTCTCGGCAAGTTTACGTTTTTCAACAATCTTAAACATACTTATTCTGGTTTCTATGTGTTTTTGTATTCATAGCGTCTAAGCACCCTCTTTGGTAGTGCGCTCAGGAGCATAGCGCCGCGCTTCCGTTGCGTGGTTGCTATTCTGCTTGCAGCCTCTAAGCACCCTCCTTCTTAGTGCGCTCAGAAGCATAGTGCCGCGCTCTCGTTGCGGCATTGCTACTCTGTTTGCAACCTCTAAGCACCCTCTTTGGTGGTGCGCTCAGGAGCATAGCGCCGCGCTCTCGTTGCGGCATTGCTACTCTGTTTGCAGCCTCTAAGCACCCTCTTTGGTAGTGCGCTCAGGGGCATATCGCCGCGCTTTCGTGGCGGCATTGCTACTCTGCATAAACCTCTACTCGGGCAGGGCATTGACACGCACCTGACTCATAGGTTTCAGCGCATCGTTTGTAATAATCCTTAGGCGCGTAACAAACGGCACATCGGGGTCTATATCCCTCGTGCGAAGACGCACCGTAACAACCACCTCGCCACCTGCGACAATGGTCGTACCCGCTTTTAGGTCGCACGTAACAGCATCGCTGCCCGACTCTACGGCACGTACAACGAGAGGCTCAACACCGCCATTACGCAGCGTGAAGCTCTGCTCCAAAACACGTTCATCGCACTTTACAGACCCAAATTTAATAATATTTTTTGAAATATCCGCTCTTGGCGACGAAATATCATCAACTAAATTGAAATTATCTACCGCAATGGCGTGTGTGGTGATAAGCGTCTCGGAGGGCTTGCCATCGACAACCGCCGTCATAAAGTCCTCCATAGTGCCATAGCGCGACGAATTGAGCGGCAGGCTGTAACATAGCACTATATCGCCCGTGGCGTGTGGCTCAATATAGTGCGGATAATCGACCGCCAACGCCCCCGACGAACGCGCAAAGAGGAGTTGTAACGATATGCGCCTATCGGAGTTATTGACATAGCCGATGCGTGTCTCGATGCTCCTGCCATGCTCGACATAGGAGAAGGCGTGGAAGTTACTATCTAAGCGCAGACCGCCACCCATATCGAACGAATATATCTCCTCAACGGAGCGCTCGCGCGGCGTAACATTGCCGATGATACGCAGCCTCGTGTATGCCTCGCCACCATCGGTATAGACATATATAGACCTGTCGATGCGTCCAGGGCGGTTCAAGGGGTCAAAGCTAACGGCAATACTTACCGTGTCGCCCACAGCTATCGTATCACGGCGATAACGCGCCGAGGTGCAACCACACGAGGTAACAACATTGCTGATAACAACACCCCTCTCCCCACCATTGACAGCCACAAACCGACAGGCTACACTACCCCCCGTCTCGCTGATATGGCCATAATCATAGACCTCGCTGTCGAAGCGCAGAGGCGCAACAACACCCTCACTCTGGGCGTATGCTGCCGTCGAGAGTAGCACCGCCAAGAGCAATACAATATATTTATATAGGTGTTTCACACTACAAATATACTATTTCTCGACGTCATATCCAAGCCGCACGACAAAGGTTTTTGGAGTGCAAGATAGTCGCTGAGCGCAAAGTGCTTGTTATCAATATATTATGCATGGCGCAGAAAATAAGACATAATTTTTTTGAAAAATTTTCGATAAAAAGTTTGCAGTTTGGAAAATATGCTCTATATTTGCACCGCAAAACAACGCAAAGACGTTCTTTACAATGCCTGAATAGCTCAGTTGGTTAGAGCACATGACTGTTAATCATGGGGTCCTAGGTTCAAGTCCTTGTTCAGGCGCACAAGTGCGAGGGACGCACAAAAGAGGGTAGCAAACGATAATGCTGCAAGGTGGCAAGAGCCGCCGAAGAAGAGGGGGCGAAAGCCGCCGAAGATAGGCAGACGATGCGGTCGAGCTTCTAAAAGATGACGAGACTCTTAAAAAACTTATCGAAAAATTTGCAGAATAAAAAATAATGCCTACCTTTGCAGTCCCGAGCCTTAACAAAACGGGAGCTTAGCTCAGCTGGTTCAGAGCATCTGCCTTACAAGCAGAGGGTCGGGGGTTCGAATCCCTCAGCTCCCACTAAACGATGCAGATTAGACGACTTTTTTAGGTCGTCTTTTTTGTTTTTGGGCGCTGCCGTAGTGTCGCGGCAGGGCTGGATGCCCTCGTTGTTTTTGAGGGTGATGCCTCGATGCAAGCATCAGCATAGCCCTCAAAAGCAACGCTGCTACGCAGTATGCCGCGACTGACACAACTCATCAGCGTTGGGTGGTTGCTGAGCGAGTTAGTAACGTGGGGGGGGTTGAGGACGACTGGGTGGCGCGCTATTGACTGAGAATGACTGAGAAAGGCTGGGAACGCCTGGGAATGGCTGGGAAGCGCGCCAACGAGACGACGAGACCGCGAGACGACGAGGCTACACGTCTGCGAAAAATGCGGGCATCGCCCGCAATATCCCGAAGTCCCGAAGTCCCCTGAAAAACACAGCCTTTCTCAGTCATTCCCAGTCATTCTCAGTCTTTCCCAGCTGTGCGTGGTTGTGCGCTATCAAACGTGGTTGATTAGGGAATTTAGGAAAATTAGGGAGTTTAGGGATGTGCGGGCAATGCCCGCTACAAACCAAGTATCTGACGTCTTACCGCTATATCGAGCGGCGCGCTCCCTAACCTCTCTAAATTCTCTAATCTCACTAAACTCCCTAATAACTGCGCGCTATCACCACGCTCCCAAGCAACAAGCGCTTAAAATAACTCCATCTGCTCTGGCACCATATTGAACGTCAAACGATGATAGGGGGTAAGTCCGTGTTCTCGTATCGCCAAACGATGCTCACGTGTAGGATAACCCTTATTTCTATCCCAACCATACATAGGATACTCGCTCGCAAGACGCATCATATACTCGTCGCGGTGGGTCTTGGCAAGCACAGACGCAGCGGCAATATTTGCATACTTGCCATCACCCTTGACAACACACCTCCACGGCGTCGTGAGGTCGGTATAAAAGCGGTTGCCGTCGATAACAATATACTCGGGAGCTACCGACAACCCCTTAATAGCGAGGTTCATACCCTCGATAGAGGCGTTTAGGATGTTTATCTTGTCGATACGCTCTGCCGTAACCTCCTCAACACGCCACGCCACAGCCTCACGCTCGATAATCGCTCGCAGCACATCACGGCGCTTCTCGGTCATCTGCTTCGAGTCGTTGAGCAGCGGATGGTGAAAGTCGGGGGGAAGGATAACCGCAGCAGCAAAGACCGAACCTGCCAAGCAGCCTCGTCCCGCCTCGTCGCAGCCCGCCTCGATAAGGTCTCTCTGATAGCTTGTCTCCAACATAGTATCGGCTATTTTTGTGCTTTACGCTCGGTCTGGTACACGGTATTGTCTGCCCTCAGAGGCTCGTCGTGGCTACGCACATAGTCGAGCATCGCCTCGCGCACGGTAACGCCCGTAGGACGCAGCTGTTTGGCAACGACCGCCTTATCTATGTAGTTATCGGCGATATAGTTACACATCGCAACACGGTACGCTCTATCCTCGTCCAACGCAAGGAGTACATCCACGGCATCGGGCATTGCAGCGGGGCTATCGCCAAGCACTATCTCGTACGCCATATCGGAGCGGAAGTAGGGGTAGTGCGACTCCTTATCGTGGCGTCCATCCTCGCCGTAGCTGTTGTACTTATCGAGGATGAAGCGGCGCATCTGGCGCGGCGTAAGCTCGCCCACATAGACGGTCGAGACGAAGGGGTCGTTATTGAAGATGTCGCCACGTGTAATGTCGCCTGGCAGGATGCTCGTAAGACGCACACCGCCAAAGTGATAGAACGTTACCTCGGGCTTGAAGCCATCCTCGTAGGGGTACTCTGCAAGGGCGTCGATAGTGAAGTTAGCGACACCATTTTGCGTAAAGAGGTCGGCGGCACGACCCTCGACGATGCTCAACTCGGGACTCTCGCGCTTGATAGCGGCAACCATCTCGACAATATCGCCCCTCGCAGCCCTATCGCCCACGCTCTGCTGCGTGTAGCTCACAGAGAGTATCTCGCCATTGCGTACCTCGATATCGGCGATGGTAACTTTGGCGATATTCTTGGGGTTTTGCGTGAGCTGTATGCCATTGATTGTGGTGTTTATATCGACGTGCGTATGACCGCCCACAACCCAATCACACTCAGGCTCTTCGGCGATAAACTTACTATCGACATTATCGCCCATATGCGAGAGCAAAACGACAAAGTCGCACTGCGGAGCAAGCTCCTTGCACGTGGCAACAGCGGTCTCCACATCGCTCGTAAAGCGGTAGTCCTCGTAGGCGGCATCGCTGCCGAGGGGATGTCCGTCCTGGTCGGTATCGACGACGCCAGCAATGCCGATGCGTATGCCCTCGACCGAGAAGATGGTGTAAGGCTCTACGGCGACACTCTCGACGAGCGGATGTAGGTTGGCGCAGAGCGTCTTAAACTCGGCGGCATCTATCATAGCGCCAAGCGTTTGGCTACCCTTGTCGAACTCGTGGTTGCCGAGCGTTACGGCATCGTAGCCCATAGCGTTCATAAGCTCAATCATAGGGACTCCCTGTCGGGGGTTGTCGTCGATAAAGGCGTTGCCCGAGATGCGGTCGCCAGCATCGACAACAAGCACGTCGCCGAGCTGCTCGTACTCGTCGATGAGCGTAGCGAGCTGCGGCATAGAGTATATGTTGGCGTGCATATCGTTGGTTGCGATGATATAGATATGCGAGCTATCGTCCCCCTTTGTCGTAGTACAAGAGGTGGCAAAGAGGAGTAAAAAGGTCGAAATAATAAAAAGTTTTCGCATAGTTCGTTAAATATTTGCATCAAAATTACAAAAAAATTACTATCTTTACACAATTAAACTCTCAAAAAAGCAGCGATATGTTACAAACAATGGAGCTTATATGCCTCAACAGCAACTCTACCATCGACGTAGAGATGGGTACATCACTATCAGAGGTACTCGACAGAGTCTCGTTCGAGCAGCCCTACCCCATCCTTGCTGCACGTGTAAACAACCGCTATAAAGAGCTGAGCTACAAGGTATATAAGCCCGTTACGGTGGAGTTCTTCGACATCCGCCACTACGAGGGCTACCGCGTATATCAGCGCACCATATCGTTCGTGTTACAGATGGCTGCCGTAGAGCTATTTCCCGAGCGTAAGCTCCACATACGCCACACCTTAGGCAGTGGCTTCTACTGCGAGTTTGACAACGTGAATGACATCTGCCGCGACGACCTACGCAGCCTCAAAGAGCGTATGGCAGACATCGTGCGCCGCAACCTCCCTATCACACGCCACAAACGTCTTGCCGAGGAGGTACTGCGCGACTACGAGCGTTACAACTTCGACGACCGCGTGGAGCTGCTATCTACACGTCAGCACCTCTACCGCTCGGTAAACTATATGGGCGATATGCCAGGATACTTCTACGGAGCGTTGGCACCGTCGTCATCCTACGTGCCGCGTTTCGACATAGCACCCTACTACAACGGCTTCTACGTGGCACTGCCCCAGAGAGACAACCCCGAGAGCGTAAATACGAACATACGCCTTGACAAGATGTTCGACATCTTCCACGAGTATCAGCAGTGGATAGATATTATGGGTGTACCCACCGTGGGCGACCTCAACCGCCGCGTGATGGAGGGCGACGCCTCGGAGCTGATAAAGATTGCGGAGGCCTTCCACGAGAATAAGATTGCCTCGATAGCGCGCTCCATAGCCAAGGCTAACAGCGACTGCGGTGTGCGTATGGCACTTATCTCGGGACCATCGTCGAGCGGCAAGACAACCTTTTCGAAGCGTCTCGGTGTGCAGCTGCGCGTCCTCGGTCTCGACCCCGTGCTAATAGCCCTCGATGACTACTTCGTCGAGCGCGACAAGACACCCCTCGACGAGAATGGCAAGTACGACTTCGAGGCGTTGGAGGCGATAGACCTCGCCACGCTCAACGACCACCTACGCCGCTTGGCGGCGGGCGAGAGCGTCGAGATACCGCGCTACGACTTCCTGTCGGGCAAGCGCCAGTGGCACGAGAAGCCCCTGCAACTGAGCGAGAAGTCTATACTTATCCTCGAAGGCATACACGCCCTAAACCCGCGCCTTACACCTGGCATTGCCGATGACCAAAAGTTCAAGATATATATATCGTGCTTCACATCGGTAGCGATGGACAACTTCTCGCGCATACCCACCACAGACAACCGTATGCTGCGTCGCACCATCCGCGACAACGCCACACGTGGACATAACGCCCTCAGGACCTTGGAGATGTGGCCCTCGGTACGTCGTGGCGAGGAGCGACACATATTCCCCTATCAGGAGAATGCCGACGTGATGTTCAACTCGTCGCTCTTCTACGAGATTTCGGTGTTGCGCGCCATAGCCGAGCCTGTGCTTAGAGAGGTACCCGACACCGCACCCGAGTATGCCGAGGCTCACCGTATGCTCAAATTCTTGGATAACTTCACGCCCATAGCCCCCGACGAGATACCTCCCACCTCGCTGCTGAGAGAGTTTATCGGCGGCAGCGCGTTCAAGTATTAGCAAGGGAGCGAGAGATTTTTTTGAGAACGAACGAGACTTAATATTGAGCGAATACATATAAATAATTAATAAAACTTAATACAAAAACCGACAATGAAAACCTTTGACAGCTTTGTGGACCGTCATACCGGTCTCAACTTTTCGGACGACTTGAAGCAGATGCTCGACACTATCGGTGTAGGCACAGTAGAGGAGCTTTTGCAGCAGGTAATACCGCAGTCGATACGCCTCAAAAAGCCTCTCGACCTGCCCGCAGCAATGAGCGAGTATGAGTATGCCAACCACATCGCAGCGTTGGCAGCTAAAAACCGTACGCTTCGCTCGTTTATCGGTATGGGCTACTACCCCACCGTCGTACCTGCCGTAGTATCGCGCAATGTCTTCGAGAACCCCGCGTGGTACACATCGTACACCCCCTATCAGGCGGAGATTTCGCAGGGTCGCTTGGAGGCGCTGCTCAACTACCAGACAGCCATCCTCTCGCTGACAGGTATGGAGGTTGCCAACTGCTCGTTGCTCGACGAGGCGACAGCCGCTGCCGAGGCGATGCTTATGATGTACGCCTTGCGTTCGCGCGACGCCGTGAAGCAGGGTCGCAACCAGCTCTTCGTCGATGAGAGCATCTTCCCACAGACCTTAGACGTGCTTATCACACGCTCGGAGCCTTTCGGCATCGAGATTATCCGCGACGACTTCTCGACATACAAGTTCTCGGGCAAGGAGTTCGGCGCTATGGTGCAGTTCCCCGCCGCCAATGGCGAGGTACGCGACTACGCCGCCTTTGCCGCAGCGGCACACGAGGCGGGTGCTACAGTAACCGCCGTGGCCGACCTCTTGGCGTTGGCACTGATGAAGGCTCCCGCAGAGTGGGGTGCCGACATCGCCGTAGGCTCATCGCAGCGCTTAGGCTGTCCTATGGGCTTTGGTGGTCCGAGCGCAGGATATATGGCTACGCGCGACGCCCACAAGCGTCAGATGCCTGGACGTATCATCGGCGTATCGGTAGATCGTCTTGGCAACAAGGCGCTACGTATGTCGTTGCAGATGCGCGAGCAGCACATCAAGCGTGAGCGCGCAACATCGAATATCTGTACCGCCTCGGCACTTATGGCGTCGATGGTAGGCTTCTACTGTATATATAATGGTAAGGAGGGCTTGCAGCGCGCAGCACTCAACGCTCACACCGCAGCACTTAGCATCAAGGAGGCGTTGGAGGCTATGGGCTACACGGTACGCACCAAGGCGCTGTTCGACACGTTGGAGGTAGAGGCTGAGGCATCTGTAATTCAGGATATAGCACTTGCCCGCGGCATCAACTTCTACTACCCCTCGGACGACTGCGTACGTATGTCGTTCGACGAGGTAACCACCGACGAGGAGTTGCAGAGCGTTGCCGACATCTTCGCCGAGGCACGTGGCAAGAGGGCTAAGGTCGTTAAGCGCGTGGAGAAGGCTGCCATCTGCGACTGCGTGAAGCGCCAGAGCGACATCCTTAGCGAGAAGGTATTTAACTCGTACCGCACCGAGACCGAGATGATGCGCTATATCAAGCGTCTCGAACTCCGCGACATCTCGCTGATGAACTCTATGATTTCACTCGGCTCTTGCACAATGAAGCTCAACGCCGCACAGCTTATGCAGCCGCTCTCGTTATCGGGCTTCCAGAATATGCACCCCTTCGCCCCCGCCGACCAGGCTGAGGGCTACAAGGAGCTTATCAGCGAGTTGGAGCGCTACTTAGCAGTCATCACAGGCTTTGCAGGCTGTACGCTGATGCCTAACTCGGGCGCTGCGGGCGAATATACGGGTCTTATGATTATCCGCGCCTTCCACCAGAGCCGTGGTCAGGGCTACCGCAACATCATCCTCATCCCCTCGTCGGCACACGGCACAAACCCCGCGTCGGCAGCTATGGCGGGTATGAAGATTGTAACCGTAGCGTGCGACCAGAATGGTAATATCGACGTCGATGACCTCAAACGTAAGGCTGAGGAGCATAGCTCGGAGCTTTGCGGTCTGATGGTTACCTACCCCTCGACACACGGCGTCTTCGAGAGCCGCATCCGCGACATCGTCGATGCAGTACACGACGCTGGTGGTCAGGTATATATGGACGGCGCCAATATGAACGCTCAGGTGGGCTTGACCAACCCTGGATATATCGGTGCTGACGTCTGCCACCTCAACCTCCACAAGACATTCGCAATGCCTCACGGCGGCGGTGGTCCTGGTGTAGGTCCTGTTTGCGTTGCAGAACACTTAGTTAAGTTCCTCCCCACACACTCGCTTATGGAGACTGGTGGTGAGGAGGGTATCACCGCCGTAGCGTCGTCGCCTTGGGGTTCGGCAATGTTGCTCCCCATCACCTACGGCTATATCCGTATGCTCGGCTTCGAGGGTCTGCGTCGCTCGACAGAGTTGGCTATCGTCAATGCCAACTATATGTCGTCGGCACTGAAAAACGAGTATCGCACCTACTACTCGGGCGAGACAGGTCGTGTAGGTCATGAGATGATTCTCGACCTCACACGCTTCAAGCACGACTACAACATCGACTGCGGCGACATCGCTCACCGTCTTATGGACTACGGCTACCACGCTCCTACCCTCTCGTTCCCCGTACACGAGACCCTTATGGTCGAGCCTACCGAGAGTGAGTCGAAGGCGGAGATGGACCGCTTCATCGAGGCGTTGGTACGCATCAAGCGCGAGTGCGAGGCTGCCGCTGCCGAGGGCAGTGCCGACAACGTAGTGGTAAATGCTCCGCACACCGCCCCAGAGCTTGCTGGCGAGTGGTCGCACCCCTACTCACGCGAGGAGGCTGCCTTCCCGTTGGAGTGGATTAAGGAGGGCAAGTTCTTCCCCTACGTAACAAAGATTGACAACGGCTATGGCGACCGCAACCTCGTCTGCCGCTGTATGGAGTAGCTCTATTGAGCGATAGTAGCAAGAGGGATGACAAATTTACCTTTTAGTCATCCCTCTTTTTTTTGTGTTTTGTTGCTCGATTTCGAGAAATTTGCTACCTTTGTATATTGCAACGTAAAGTAACTATAAACCTAAGATAAAATCATTATGAAAGCACTTAACACCATCTTCTCTGTGGCTATGCTTGTTGCTATGACGCTATTTACAGCTTGCGACGACAAAGAGACAAATGTTACCCCCAACCCCGACGCAGAGGCAACCATAAGCCTTAAAGCGACCACCGTAGAGGCATCTGCCGACGGAGGCGACTACACCATCAACTACACGATTCTAAACCCCGTCGAAGGGGGCAAAATCTCTGCTACGACCACCGAGAAGTGGCTCGGCAAGTTCTCAACCGACGTCGAGGGTGTCATCAGCTTCACCGTAGCTCCCAACAACTCGGCAACGGAGCGCACCGCAACCGTCGAGGTGGCATACTCGGCAGCACAAAAGACTGAGAAGTTCACCGTTAAGCAGGCAGGCTCTACCGAGCAGCCATTGAAGCTGACACTTAGCAAGGCAGAGGAGACGGCACTGACCGTACACGTGAAGCCCCTGGATAGAGAGGCCAACTATGTGGTACGTGCCTACACCGCAGAGTATATCTACATCTTTGGCCTTACGGACGATGCCACCCTCTTCCAGCACGACCTCGACGCGATGAAGAGCGAGGCAGGTATGCAGGGTCTGCACAACTACATCAACAAGATTGCCTCTATCGGCGAGGCAGACCACACCCTCTCGGGACTTCTGCCCGACACCGACTACATCGTATATTGCTACCACGTAGATACCTCGACAGCATACCCCACCCTCGTAGGCTCGATAGAGCGTCTTGAAGCACGCACCGCCAAGCCCGAGGTTACCGAAGAGGTGTCATTCGAGGTAACATACACCGCCGACAGCGTGTCGATAACCGAGACTATCAAGCCCAAAAACTGGGATGGATACTACTACTATGGCTGTTGGAGCGTCAGCGACTTTAAGGCGTACTTTGGCGCAGGTGCCGATATGCAGGACACCTTCATCAAGAAGTGGTACGACACGCTCAAAATACAGCAGACAGCCTACGGCAAGAGCAAGGAGCAGACGGTAAAGGAGCTGTGCAAGAGCGGTGAGCAGACCATCAAACACAACGAGTTGCTTGCCCAGACCGACTACGTACTCTTCGTCTTTGGCGTGGATGAGACCACAGGCTTCGCCGTATCGGAGTGCCTACTAACATACGTAACAACCGAGAAGCCTGCAGGCGTGGATATGACTATCGACATCCGCGTAGAGAACATCCTCTCGACCACGGCAGACGTCTATTGGACAGCATCGACCGACGACAAGAAGTTCGCTCGTAGCGTCTTTACACGCGAGCAGTGGGACGCCTCAGGCACTACCGACGAGGAGCGTATGCATACCTTCTGCACCGAGTACTCGCTCTTCACCGCCCGCGGCGAGACCGATATGAACCTCTCGAACTTAACCCCCGATACCGAGTATATCGCCTTTGCCTTTGGCATTGAGGGTGGTCAGCCCATCACCGAGCTGTTCAGCATCTCGTTCCGCACCTTGGCAAAGGTCGAGGGCAAGTCGAAGCTGACAATGAGCTTTGACGACTACTACCTACTCAGCGAGTTGGCGGCATACGACCCCACAAACTGGGGATCATACGCCGATAATAGCAATACGGTGCTTCTGCCCGTGGATATTACGGTTGAGCCATACGCCTACGACATCTACTACGCGGCGATGCCCTTAGTACACGACTACTACACCGACGACCAATGGATTACCCTGTTGCAGCAGTACCAGCAGTACGACCGCAACCACTATAATTTCTTCCTCACGGTGGGTACAACCTATACGTTGATGGGCGTGGCTAAGGACTCGGACGGCAACTGGGGAGCGCTCTACAAGTATGAGCTTACGCCCGAGGCGAGCAAGTGCGGCGCAGCCGAGAGCTTAGTCTATGAGAGCAACAACTAAGCGTAGAGCGATAACGGACTAAACAACAGAGTATTATGATACGCAATATTCGTCTTTTTATCGTCGCGATAGCACTCTCACTTGGCGCGGTTGCCGCCACGTCGTGCGATGAGAACAGCGAGCCTACGGGTGCTACATCTGCCATCATCCTCGACAGCGAGGCATCGCTGACGGTGGCAAGCACAGGGTTGGAGAGCGAGATACTATACCACATCAAGGATGCAAAAGAGGGTGTGAGTCTCACTGCGAAGCCCGATGCCGAGTGGGTAACGATATTCAGCACGGCACACGAGGGCAAGGTACTCTTTGCTGTTGCCCCGAATACGACGAGTGAGTCGCGCCAGGCGACCATAACGTTGCAGTATGGCAGCGCGAAGCAGTATGTGCGCCTACGCCAAAATGGTGCAGGACAGGACAATCCCGAGTTTACCATAACCTCGGATAGCGAGATAGCCATCGACCGCAACAACCGCGTCGTGGATGTAGAGTACCACATAGACTTCGCCACGCCAAGTGGCTATATCTACGCCTTTGCCGATGCCGAGTGGGTATATGCCTTCGACACGGCAGAGGAGGGCGTGATACATATCAACGTATATCCCAACTACACCACCGAGAGCCGCACGGCAACCATAACGGTAGGCTACGAACACGTGCGAAAGACGGTAACACTCGTTCAGAGTGCCGAGGGCGAGCGCTACTTCACCGCCTCGATACTCCACGGCATCTACTATGGCGACCAATTCTCGCCTGGTGTGGGCAACTACTGGTTCTTCTTCACCGACTTAGGCTTCGACGAGCTTGGTCGCTACCAGCCCAATGGCACCTACTACCGTGTGGATGCCTACGGCCCTATGGCGACAATCGAGGATGGCAAGGTGGTAATCCCCGAGGGACGCTACTCGTTCGACTCGTCGAATAGCGGCGCCGAGTGGACCTTCTCGGCAGAGTACGCCTCGTTTATGTACTTGGACAGCACGGGCAACAACAATGTGGAGCTGCTTCCCGAGCGTGGCACACTTATCGTCGAGAAGGAGCGCATATCTATCGAGTGGGTCATCGCGGGCGAGCCACACACCGCCGTATATGAGGGAGTACCCGAGATTGTCGATGAGTCGGCAACACAGGTGGTGTATAGCACCCTTACCGACGACTATGAGGCGACCCTCGACGACCACTATATGCTCTACGCCTCGGAGGGAGACTACTACGACTATGGCTACCAGAATTGGATGTTTGTCATCAAGCCCAACGACGACGTTGGCGACTGCTTCCAGTTCGACATCATAGCCCACCCCACCGTCGAAGAGGGCTTTGTGGGCGTCTATACCGCGTCGGACTACCTCGCGCCGATGTCGTTCATCCCTGGATGGATTGGCGGCAGCTTGGAGGGTAGCTGGTACTTCACCGTGGATCAGGAGCAGATGGCACCCTTCCGCACGGGCGAGATGAGTGTCGAGCAGTCGAGCGATGGTCTCTTTACCATCGAGATAAGCGCTACGGATGACCGCGGACACCTCATTACAGCGTCGTGGAGCGGTGTCGGCGAGGAGTACAGTCCCGAGGCTACGTCGTTAGTAATGTTCAACGTGGCAACGGACGCAAATACAAGAGCCGACAGAAAGTAACGGAACGGCAGGGAACAGCCGAGGGGCGCGCGATTGATTGAGGGCGCGCGACTGGCTGAGAACGGCTGGGAAAGACTGAGAAAGACTGGGTGGCGCGCCAGCGGGACTGCGGGACTACGGGACTACGGGACTGCGGGACGACGAGACCACGGGACGACGAGACTACGAGACTACGAGAGACCCTTGAAAAACACAGGCGTTCTCAGGCATTCTCAGTCGTTCTCAGTTGTGCGTGGCTGTGCGTGGCAGCTTGGCGTCAGAGTGGTGCAGCAGTACCGCCGATAAAGAGATTGGGCTGGATGGATAGTACTAAGCGTACATTCCATTCAGCCCAATGATTGAGGCGGCGCTGATGCGCCGCTATCACGTCAAGAACTTGGTGGGAGAAGGGCGCCGAGTGTAACATACGGCTCAGCAGCGAGATGAATTTTTGTCAGAAGGGGTTAGATGTGGTGCTATCCCGAAAGATGGCTGGATGGGGGTGTACTTAGGCGTACATCCCCATTCAGGCAGATGAGGGTAGTGCCGCAGATAGCCCCTTATCACAAAAATTATATGTATATATTAGATTTTTTTACTATCTTTGCACGCGCTTAATGATATATTGAGAATTTATTAAACAATTATAACTATGAAAGTAGAGCAGAATAAGATGGTAAGCGTCGATTATAAGCTTACCGTAGATGGTCAAATCGCGGACCAATCACAGCCTGGTCAGCCCTTGCAGTTTATCGCTGGTATGGGTATGTTGCTTCCTAAGTTCGAGGAGGCTATTATGGGTAAGGAGCCTGGCGAGTCGGTATCGTTCACGTTGGAGGCTAAGGATGGCTACGGCGAGGTTATCGCTGAGGCTATCGTGGAGCTGCCCAAGACCGTATTTATGATGGATGGCAAGGTTGCCGAGGAGATTTTGTTTGTAGGCAGCCAGATACCTATGTCCACAGCCGAGGGTCAGCATATGATGGGTATCGTCAAGGAGGTTAAGGAGGAGAGCGTTATGATGGACTTCAACCACCCTATGGCAGGCAAGACCCTCAACTTCGATGTTACGGTAGTGGATGTACGCGACGTACAGCCCGAAGACCTCGCATCGCAGGGCTGCGGCTGCGGCAGCTGCGGTGGCGACTGCGGCGACCACGAGTGCGGCGATGGCTGCGACTGCGGAGGCTGCCACTAACAGATAAGCAAGTACAACGACAACTCCCCGAACCGAACATTGTTTGCTGTTCCGTTCGGGGATAGTTAATTGATTTACAACCTAAAACAACCTTTTATGAGTCGCATACTCAACCACCTTTGGGTCTTGATGGCTACGCTTATCGTAGTATCGGGCTGCTCGACCTTCGAGGGCGAGACAGTGCCCACGGAGCGTCCCACGACCATCCATTTTACCGCCGAGATAGAGAATCAGCTATCACGCGCCTTCTTCGATGAGAAAGATGCTCAGAGCTACACCGCACAGTGGAGTGGCGGCGAAGATATTACCGTTGTAGCCCTCGACAGCAACCGCAATGTTGTAGCTACGACGACGACAACAATGCAGAGCAACGGCACGTTCGAGGCTACCTTCGACAACCTGCCCGCGACAACAGCCTACCTGAGAGCCTACGCAAACCGCGATTACAACCTCGAAGAGCAGTTGATGTCGCACGACGGCGAGGTAGCAATGCGCCTTACGAGCGACGACGTGGCATACGTCGCAGCGGCGGCAGTGAAGATGACATTCACGCACGATGTGGCATACGGCGCTATGACGCTCACACTCCCTACGGGCATTACAGCTAAGGAGCTAGTAAATGTGATGCTTACCATCGACGAGCGCAACTACCGCGTACGCCTCGACCCCAGCACTATGGAGAGTCCGAGAGTGTGGTTTGCTGTCGAGGAGGATAACTACATTGAGTCTATGCGTGTGGCATTTACCACCACCACGGCAGATGTATATGAGCGTGTTATAAGCGATATGCAGTCGAAGAACGAGCCTTTGGAGCTTAGCAAGAGCTGTATAGCACGTTTCAAGGTCGGCTCGTTTGTGAAGTGTGCCGCCGAGGTGCAGGAGCTTGATAGCGCCAAGATTGTCAAAGACCCCATAAGCACTGGCTTCTCGTACCTCACCTTCGAGGACGATGTGCTGGGACATATCTCGCTCAGCATCTTTATCGCTGTGAGCGACTTTGGCGACATCGTGGATATAACGATGGGCTTTGGTCCCGACCCCAACCAAATTTACAATAACTCGGGCCTCGACAACCAAAACACCTTCTGGCGTCCTGTTGGCAGCACAACGCAGTATGCCCTTACCGATGGTAGCGTAACATTCAAGACTACCACCGATAACAAATATGACATTACGTTCAACAACATTACCACCAGCAAGGGTAACACCCTGTTGGCTCACTACTTGGGCGTTGTCGAGGGCGTTGATTTGCGTACCTTCCTCTCGTGGCCCGATAACCTGCGCACAACCGTCGATGGCAAGCAGATTACCGTAGAGTGGGACCCTGTAACGAACGCTGTGGGCTATGAGATATATTGCAGCACGGAGGGCGCTGGCGTGGCACCGCAGACAACAACGGAGTGCAGCGCAACCTTCCAAATGCCGAAGTATAGCACCACCTATGAGTTCCGCGTTAAGGCTATCGCTGACCTCGAAAATACGATGTATAAGGACTCGGGATACCACGCTATCGAGGCGACAACCGATATAGACCCCTTCGCCGAGTACGTAATGACAAGCGTAGAGTGGAGTGGCAGCTACTTCACATTCACGAACGAGAGCGGCGACTACTTGCGCGTATATCTCAACGCGAGCGACCGCCCCAACAACAACTCTATTATGGCGGGTAGATACAGCTATGCAGGCTCTACGGGAGTTCCCGCCAAGGAATCATTCGGTCTCAACCGCACTATGTTTAAGAGTGAAGCCATAGGCGCTACATGCTACGACACCTCGAAGAGCTTTATGACCGTCGAAGTTGTCGATGGCGAGTACCGCATATACTGGGAGTTGTACCACAGCGATTACAACAAGACCTACACGGCAGGCTTTATTGGTCTTGGCAACTTGGTACTGCCTCCCGCTGCCGTACCGTCGCTCACGGTGAGCAGCGATAGCCTCTCATTTGAGGCTACGGGTGGCGAAAAGGAGGTTACCATAACGTTGGAGAACTCTGACGCCGCAATAGAGGTAACGTGCGACAATGCGCACTTCGGCTATACGCTAAACGGCACAACGCTACGCATCAGCGCACCCGAGAATAGCTCGACAAGTGAGCTTACAGGCACTGTAACCGTTATAGCAGGCTCACTCAGCCACAACATCGCACTGCATCAGGCAGCTGCCGAGAGCGGTAGCGGCGAAGGTGGCGGCGACACGGGCGGCGGCGAAGGCGGTGGCGAGGGCGGCGGCTCTTGGACATCGTTTAGCGCTAAGATGACGGGTGGTAGTTACGCAAGTATTACCGTAACACTAACTGGCGACAATGGCGACGTAATGGTTATCTCGGGTCTTCGTGCTGGTGGTCACTCTGTTATAAGTTCAGTAATATTGAATGGTACAGAGACTGCGGTTAGTGGTACTGCCCAAATTAACGACCCAGATTTAACGGTAACAGTAAATCTTACGGTTACTGCTACGGGTGTTAAATATACAGGAACATCGACCACAGCAATAGTATAGTTGGTCTCGAAGAATTGACTTCGGAGCTTCTCGTTTGGGAGGCTCCGATTTTTTTTGTTTAGCGGGTTGCAGTAGGTACGGCTGAGGGGCGCGCGATTGATGAGGGGCGCGCGATTGGCTGAGAATGACTGGGAAAGACTGAGAAAGACTGAGAATGGCAGGGTGGCGCGCCAACGGGACAACGAGACCACGGGACGACGAGACTGCGAGACTGCGAGACAACGGGGCAACGGGACTGCGAGACGACGAGACCTCGGGACAACGGGACAACGGGACGACGAGACGACGGGACGACGAGACAACGGGACGGCGAGACGGCGAGACGGCGAGACGACGGGACAACGGGACCACGGAAAAACACAGGCGTTCTCAGTCATTCTCAGGCGTTCTCAGTTGTGCGTAGCTGCGCGTGGCAGCTTGGCGTCAGAGTGGTGTAGATGTGGTGCATCACAAAAGAGAGTGCCACGGGATAGTACCAAAGCGTACAGCCCGTGGTACTCTACTTTTTGGGGCTTATTGGTCAAAATTAGTACATAAAATCGGAGCAATTGATTGATTTTTATATATTTGCACTATTTGCGTTAGAAATGGATAAAAAGTTTGCCCAAAATGTGGGCATCGCACCCTCGTCAAACACGGCTACAA
>JAFQAN010000030.1 GCA_017416915.1 Alistipes sp.
CAATTCCTATTTTCAACGGTCTTTCGGCTCGCTCGTCGAAGCGTCGTGCACAGAACGCCTATCGCTCGGCACAGTTGGAGGAGATAGCCGTGCAGCGTGCTGTGGAGAGCGAGGTGAGCCAAGCTTGGCAGGAGATGCAGGGCTTCGGCAAGCAGTATGTGCAGGGGCAGAAGAAGGTCTCGGCAGCACAGCTTGCCTACGATGGTGCAGAGCGCAAGTTTGAGAATGGCTTAATCTCCGCTCTCGACCTTCAAACCGCCGCCAACACCTTGTTGCAAGCCAAGTCGGACAAGCTCCGTGCTCGCCTGCAATATATTGTCAAGAGCCGAATGGTCGATTACTACAACGGAATGCCACTTATTAGATAACAAATAAAACTCAAACAATATGGATATCAAACTTGAAAAGAAGAAAGGATGGCGTGCCATCTTTCAGAAGAAGAATCTGCCCTATGCAGCAGTTGTGGTGCTGATTGGCTTTATCGGCTGGTTGGTGTTGCGTGATAACTCTTCGACCTTGCGTGTTGATGCAGGACTTGTAAACATCGCCACCGTTGAGCAGGGCGAGTTTAACGACTATGTACGCCTGACGGGTAGCGTTCAGCCGATGACCACCGTGCAGCTCTCGCCTCTTGAATCGGGCGTGGTGGAGCGTATCGTTGCCGAGGAGGGAGCGCAAGTTAAGCGTGGCGATGTAATCCTCGAAATGTCGAACAACTCCCTCTCGATGCAGATTTTGCAGTCGGAGGCGGACCTCGCCGAGAAGCAGAACATCCTGCGTAACACGATGATTTCTATGGAACAGGAGCGTCTTGCCCTCCGTCAGGAGAAACTGCAACTCGACCTCGAAGTGTCGCGCCTACATCGCACCTATAAACAGAACGAAAACCTCTACAATGACAACCTCTTGGCGCGTGAGGAGTACTTGCGTGCAAAGGAGGATTACGAACTCGCGGTGCGTAAGCGCGATTTGGTCTTGGAGCGGCAGAAGCAGGATTCGCTCTACCGCACCTCGCAGGTGTCGCAGATGGAGGAGAGCCTCCGCTCGATGCAGCGCAATATGGAGCTTATCCGCCAGCGTGTGGATAACCTCAAGGTTAAGGCTCCTATCGATGGCGAGGTGGGTATGTTGGATGCCGTTCTTGGTCAGTCGTTGCAGCAGGGTGCAAACATCGGTCAGGTGAACGACCTTACGACCTACAAGGTGCAGGCACAGGTCGATGAGCACTATATCGACCGCGTAACAACGGGTCTTGTAGCATCGTTTGAGCGTCAGGGCGCGGAGTACGAAATGCAGCTCCGCAAGGTATATCCTGAGGTACGCAATGGTCAGTTTAAGGCGGACTTCCGTTTCAGCGGTGCTGCCCCCGAGAATATTCGTAGCGGTCAGACCTACTACCTCAACTTGCAGTTGGGCGAGGCTGCCGAGGCAATTCTGATACCTCGTGGCTCGTTCTATCAGGCGACTGGCGGAAGGTGGATATATGTTGTCGATGCTTCGGGCGAGAAGGCATACCGCCGTGAGATTCGCATCGGCAGACAGAATCCGCAGTATTATGAGGTTATCGAGGGCCTCCAAGTTGGCGAAAAAGTTATAACTTCGTCGTACGACAACTTTGGCGAAAACGAGGTGCTTATCCTCAACAAATAATTTTGCATTTTGAATTCTAAATTTTGAATTTATTGTTATGTATATCAGAAATTTTCTAACCCTGCTTCGCCGTTACACCACATCGTCGGTGCTGAACATCGTGGGAATGGCAGTGGCCTTTGCAGCGGTATATCTTATTGCTGTGCAGGTGAAGTTTGACCTATCGTACAACCGCGTTATCCCCAACTCGGAGCGCATCTATCGTTTGGATCACCCATCGTGGTCGGAAGAGGGACACTGGGAATGGTATTGGAATCGACGCATCCCAACCGAGATGTGCGCCGTATGCCCCGAAGTTGAGGCTTCCGGTGCTATTGATATGACAGGCAGTTATGGTAATTCGCAATATCAAAACGAATACTCTATCAAACGCAACTCAACGATTGAGAATTTTACCATCGGAGTTTGTGGCACCGAGCTCAGCGGATTGGCAGTATTCCCCTTCGAGTTTATAGCAGGAGGCATTGACGAGGAGTTCAAGGCTAACTATGGTATGATTATCTCGGAGAGTGTAGCCAAGCGTTGTAACCTGAAAGTTGGCGACAGAATTAACTATGGTCGTGGTGCTGTAAATCAGGCACAACGCATCATTTCGGGTATTTACAAGGATTTTCCACAGCCCTCAACAATGGCATATAGCGAAGGTTATGTGATTATGCCCGATGCAAAACCCGAAGATGAGCATAACTGGGGCCAATCCTACTATGTATTACTTCGTGAGGGCGCTTCTCGCGAGGAGGCGGAACAGCGAATGCTTGACTATGTTATAAACGACTGCGAGAAACGTGGTTTTTCAGAGGAAGAGAAAAAAGAGCAACTTAAACGTATTACCCCTCGACTGACTCCAATTGCTGACCTCTATTTCGCTGATGACACCGAGCCAGAGTGGTATCACGGCAGTCGTAGTACCACTTACACGCTGATCGCTATTGCTGTGTTGATTCTCGTTATCTCGTTTATCAACTTTGTAAACTTCTTCTTTGCGTTGATACCGAGCCGAATCCGTGCCGTCAATAACTACAAAATCTTTGGTGCTCCAACTGCGAAACTGCGCCTGAATTTCCTCTTTGAAACGGTAGGTTTGATCCTCGTATCGTTGTTTGGTGCAGCCGTTATTGTGGTACTCTTTGCCGATACGCCACTCAAAGAGTATATCTCTACCTCGGTTGCCATCAACGAGAATTGGTCGCTGGCGGGCGGAATGGCATTGTGCGTTGTACTGCTCGGTGTGGTGGTATCGCTCTATCCAGCGTGGTACATTACCAAGTTCTCACCGGCATTTGTTATCAAGGGCGATTTCTCGGCCTCAAAGTCCGGTCGCATATTGCGATATACGCTTGTGGGCATACAATATACTATCTCCATTGCGCTGATTATTTGCTCATTCTTTATCTATCGTCAGCATCATTATATGCTCACCAAGGATATGGGCTTCGACAAAGAGAATCTTTTGGTTGCCACCCTGCCTTATGAGGCTGTAAATGGGCAATTTACTGATGTGCTGGACTACACTAAGCGCGATGCACTCATCGACCGCTTGAAGCAGAATCCTCAAATCAAGGATATTGCGATGAGCCGAGGTAAGCTCACAAACGTCGGAATGGCGTGGACTCGCGATATGCCAAATGGCACAAGTCAACACTTTGCGGTACACGTAGTATCGCATAATTTCTTGGAGGTAATGGGTATTGATATTATCGATGGTCGTGACTTTATGCCATCCGATGAACTTACCGAAACTGGTGCGTTGATATTTAATGAAACAGCGGCAAAAGAGTTTGAGATAACCGCAGAGTCTGCTATTGATGGACATATAAGCGGAGCAAAAACACCAGTTGTCGGTATCTGCAAGGATTTCAACTTCCAGTCGGCACATTACGAAGTCATACCTTTTACCTTCCTTATTTATGGTAAATATGGTTGGGATTTGCCACGCATTGCCTATATCCGCACGGTGGCAGGAGCTGACATTGCCGAGGTGAGAAAGCATATTATTGATACGGTGTTGGATATTTCGCCGAACAGCGATCCCGAGAAGGTTGATGTAAAATTCTTCGACAACGAGTTGGAGTTGGTATATCAGCGCGAGGATAAGCTCTCGACACTCGTTACCCTGTTCTCGTTCCTTTCGATTGTGATTTCGATTATCGGCGTGTTTGGCTTGGTGTTGTTCGAGACGCAGTATCGCCGCCGCGAGATTGGTATTCGCCGAGTACACGGAGCATCGGTGGGTGGCATTTTGCAGATGTTTAACCGCAAGTACCTCTACATTGTCGCCGCTTGCTCGGCTGTGGCAATACCAGTGAGCTACTACATCATCAGTCGCTGGATGGAGCAGTATGTCTATCGCGTGGAGATGTCGTGGTGGGTATATGCCTTGGCGGTGGGAGTTATCCTGTTGATTACCATCGTTACCGTTTCGCTCCGTTCGTGGTCAGCAGCCAACGAAAACCCTACAAATTCAATAATGCACTAAAATTCAAAAATTAAATAACAATTAAAACATTACAGCTATGTTAAAAGTAGAAAATTTACAGAAGAGTTTTTTCACCGAGGAGATCGAGACTGTTGCTCTGAACGGTGTGTCGTTTGAGGTTAAGGAGGGAGAGTTTGTTGCCATTATGGGACCTTCGGGTTGCGGTAAATCTACGCTGCTCAACATCTTGGGCCTCTTGGATAATCCTACGGGCGGCTCATACCAGCTGCTCGACCAAGAGGTGGGCGGTCTGAAAGAGAAGGAGCGCACCGCCTTCCGCAAGGGCAATATCGGCTTTGTATTCCAGTCGTTCAACCTTATCGACGAGTTGTCGGTGGCCGAGAATGTCGAGTTGCCGCTTATCTATATGGGCGTGAAACCCTCGGAGCGTAAGGAGCGCGTAAAGAAGATGCTCGACCGTATGAACATCTCGCACCGTGCGGGCCACTTCCCGCAGCAGCTCTCGGGTGGTCAGCAGCAGCGTGTGGCCATCGCCCGTGCCCTCGTGTCGAATCCCAAACTAATCCTTGCCGATGAGCCTACGGGTAACCTCGACTCGAAGAATGGACAGGAGGTTATGACCCTCTTGCAGGAGCTTCACAAGGAGGGCACGACCATCATTATGGTTACCCACTCGCAGCACGATGCCTCGTATGCAAGCCGTACCATCTGCCTCTTTGATGGTAAGATTGTAACCGATGTAAAGAGCAAGCTCTAAACGAATATTTAAGACGCAACTACCATAAGCAAAAAGCGTTAACAGGTGTGGGTTGGCTTGACCGCCTCCCACATCACTAAGACAAAAAACAAATAAAACTTAATAATTATGAAGATTGCTTTCAAAAATTTCCTAATGACGCTCAAGCGTTACAAGGTCGCATCGCTGCTTAATGTGCTCGGTTTGACCCTCGCCTTTGTGGCGTTCTACATCATCGCATCGCAGGTATGGTTCACAATTACCTACAACCACTCATTCCCCAATGCCGACCGCACCTATCTTATCTCGCCCGACTTCGGTGGAGGTAACGATGGCGAAGTCAAATGGAGTACCAATTCACCCGGTAACTTGGCCTATACCGCTGCCGAGCAGTTCCCCGATGCCGAGGAGGTCGCCTCAACTATGCCTTACCCACGCATTAGCCGCATCTGGATCAAGCGCAATGAGTACACTATGGAACCGTTCAATGAATATGTATATCAAGGAACGGCCAATGTGCCCACATTCTTCGGTTTTGAGTGCTTAGCAGGCGATTTCTCACAACTCAAAGAGCCTAATACGGTAGCGATGGCTCGCTCGAAGTCCGAAAAATTGGGCGTCGGCGTGGGCGATGTAATCTACTTTGAGGGTGGAAAATACAACGACGACGGCAAGCCAACCGTTCAGCAGACCATCGTAGCCATCTACGAGGATATGCCCAAAAACTGTATGTTCAGCCATTGGGGTATTATGCAGAACGACGAAGGTGTCTATACTGAGGGTAATAACAATTGGAACTACTCGAATTTTGTGCGTATGCGTGAGGGTGCCAACCTCAATGGCTATATCGAAATCTTCAAGAAGGGTTATGCCGACTGGTTCCTCGGAATGGTGCAGGAGTGGATGGCCGAGGTTGAAGATCCCGAAGAGAAGGCTATGGCTCAGGAGGAGTTGGAAAGCGGCGCACAGGTGCTGGAAACCCGTTTGGTGCGTGTTGATAATATCTATTATGGTGGTAATTTCACGCAGAATAGCAACTTCCGAACAGGAACTGTGTCAACCGCTGTTATCCTTTCGAGTATTGCCTTTATTATCGTGCTGATTGCATTTATTAACTTTATCAACTTCTTCTTCGCCCTTGTACCCGTGCGTATGCGTGCAGTGAATATCTGCAAGGTGTTCGGCGCGAGTCAAGGTACACTGCGTTGGAACTTTCTCTTTGAGGCTATCGGATTGGTGCTTATCTCAATGGCTCTGACGCTCTATCTGATGGTGGTTATTCAGGATAGTTTTATTACGAACTACTCGATTTGCTCACTTGCCCTATCGGATAATATACCCGTGATTATTATGGTGGTTGTGCTGATGGTATTGCTCGCTGTTATTGCTGCTCTCTATCCCGCATTCTACATCACCCGCTTCAACGCTTCGTTGGGTGTTAAGGGTGGTTTTGCACAGTCGGCAACAGGTCGCAGACTTCGCTCTATTATGGTAGGAATGCAGTTTACTGTGGCTATGATTCTCATCATTGTAACCGCTGTCTTCTTCTTGCAGTATCGCTATATGATTAACTACGATTTGGGCTTTGA
>JAFQAN010000031.1 GCA_017416915.1 Alistipes sp.
ATAAGACTACACGAGAAGAACAATAATAACGTTCAAATAACTTTGGTGCTGAAAGTCGTTTCACCGTTAAACAACTTAACACTCTATCATTCAGTTAATTCAGGAATATTCCGTTATTCACCGCCGAAAAAGGACAGCCCTTTTCGAGTGGCTTTTGTTTTTGTGTATATGTTGCATTGAGCTTAAATAATTAAGAACGCCTGAGAGGCGCGCGATTGACTGGGAATGACTGGGAATGACTGGGAACGCCTGAGAATGACTGGGAGGCGCGCCAACAAGGCTACGAGACCACGGGACAACGAGACTACGGGACTGCGAGACTGCAAGGCGGGATGGCGAGACGGCAATGTGGTGCGACTGCGGGATGGCGAGGCGACAGGGACAACGAGGCAACGAGGCAACGAGGCGACGTCGGCGAGGCGTGGTCTAATAAATAAAAGGTCCGAACAGTAAATCAGGGGGCTGTTCGGACCTTTTATCTGCTTTGGGACTGCTACAAGTGTTCCAAGCAGTAGCTTACCATCTTCTCGCGAATGTTAATCATATCATTCGGGCGCATCGAATGGTTCTGGTCGGGATAGACCATCATATCGTACTGCTTGCCAGCCCTATTCAGCGCGCGGCACATCTCCATAGCGTTCTGGAAGTGTACGTTGTCATCAGCCGTGCCGTGGATGATGAGCAGGCGGGTATCGTCGCTCAGCCTATCGGCGAAGTTGATGGGCGAGTTATTGTCGTAGCCTGCGGCATTATCCTGTGGCAGACCGTTATATATCTCCGTATATATCGAGTCGTAGTATCTCCACGACGTTACAGGAGCTACGGCGATAGCCATCTTAAACATACCGTCGCCCTTCAACGAGCAGCCCAACGCCATAAAGCCACCAAACGACCAGCCGTAGATGCCTATACGCTCCGAGTCGATGAAGCTATGCGACGCGAGGTGGCGAGCAAACGATAGCTGATCCTCGACCTCGTTATAGCCCAAGTTGGCGTAGGTAACCTTCTTGAACGCCTCGCCACGGTAGCCCGTGCCACGTGCATCGCAGCAAGCTACGATATAGCCGTTACGTGCCAACGTCTCCTCCCAGTCGGTGGTCCAGCGGTTGGCAATCTCCTGTGAGCCAGGACCCGAATACTGCGTCATAAGAACAGGGTATTTGCGCTCGGCGTCGAAATCCTCGGGGTAGATAAGGTAGTAGCTCAAAACATCGCCACGCTCGGTGGTAAAGCTACTATATTTGCGCTGATAGGTGGGCGTAGCCGTTGTCGGTGCATCAACCATCAGTGAGCGTACCTCCTTACCCTTTGCATCATAGACCGCTGCGGTGGGGTAGCAGTCGGTAGCTGAGTGTTCGGCGGCGAAGTAGCTCATATCTGCCGAGGGATATACCGACCAGTAGCCACGATTTGAGAGTAGGCAGCGTTTATTCTTGCCGTTGATGCCGATGGCGTAGAGGTGTCGCTCCTCGGGAGCCTGCTCCGTAGAGAGGTAGTATATCGTATTCTTGTCTTTGGATACGCCGACGAGCTTCGTAACCTCCCACTCGCCCGTGGTGATAGCGCCGAGGCGTCCCCTCTCTGTCGAGTGCAGATAGAGGTGAAACCAGCCTGCCGAGGTCTCCTCGCGCACGATGAAGCGGTCGCCGTCGATAAAGGTGATGGTGCTGTGGTCGGGACGCTCCACGTACTTCTCGTCGCGCTCGTCGTAGATGACCCTCTGGCTGCCGTCATCCTCGACCATAACCACCTCAAAGTGGTTTTGCAGGCGGTTTACGCGGTAGTAGAAGAGCGCACCTGCGGGGGTGTAGCCCACACGTGGGATATACTGGTCGCTCGTACTGCCCGTAGGAATGTGGCGTGTGGCGCCCGAGGCAATATCATAAACATAGAGCTCGACGATAGAGTTGTGGTCGCCCGCCTTGGGGTACTTGAAGCGGAACGCCTTGTTGTATAGTTCTTTGTCGTAGCGCATCATCTCAAATTCGCGCACACGGCTCTCGTCGAATTTTAAGAAGGCTATCTCGCGGCTGTCAGGCGAAAAGGCATAAGCCTTCGTGAAGCCGTACTCCTCCTCATATACCCAGTCGGTAGTGCCGTTGATGATGTGGTTCCAACGACCGTCGTCGGTAATCTTTGTGAGCTTATCGTCGGCGATGGTATAGATGTAGAGGTTGTTGTCGAAAGACATTGCCAAGTGGCGAGAGTCGGGCGAGAATGTTACATCGCGAACATCGCCAAAGGTCGCCACGGTGCTGTTGCGATTATCTCCCACCCATAGCTTGAAGTCCGAGGTGAACGAGTGGCGGTATATCTGCTTGCGGGGGGTGCTGCCGTCATCATTAAGCTCGTCGTAGAGTACCATACTGCCGTCGGGCGACTGCACGAACGAGAGCAACTGGTTGTCAGCCGCAAATACCTCGACGCCATTATCTGCCGAGGTGTAGTCGTAGAGTAGCACACGGTTAAAGTCGATGCGCATATACTTGTTGGTACCCTCTACGGGTGTGATTGACTGGGGATGCTCGTAGCGGGGTGCTTGTGCGTTACGCTCACGGAGCATCTGCTGGTAGCTCACCTGCGCCGATGCGCTAATGGTTGTGGCGAGCAGGATAAATGCTGTTATAACTCTCTTCATTGTGTATTCGTTAAATAGTCTAAATGTCGTCCATCGAGAAGTCGTAGCTAAGGCGCTTACCCGTGGTAAATTTCGAGTTGTCGAGTTTCGAGTTGAACTGGTCCACCGTAACGCGTATATTCTCCTCGTAGGGGGGCATAAGCAGGTCGAAGTTGAGGGCGTAGTTTATCGCCGTCTCGATAATCGACACTAACGCCTCGCGGTCGATTTTGCGGCAGCCAAAAGCCATAGGGCGCACCAGCGTTTGTCGCTTGCCCTCCACCCAGAAGCACTTCTCACGGTTGATGAAGATGCGTCCGATGAGGTAGCCCTCGTCGGCGTTACGGTTGTATTTGAGCGAGTCGGAGAGGAAGTTGTAGATGTTGATGACTCCCGTGTAGGCATTCTCGCGGTTTTGCTGCAAGTAGTTGTTCTGCCAGATGATGTGGTTTGCATCGAAGGCGAAGACGTCGGTGTGCATCTGGAAGAGCAGAATGTCGCTTGCCACTTGCAACTGCGCCTCGAACTTGCCACGGTCGCGGTACTCGATACGTACACGACGGTCGAGCTTGCCATCAAGCTCATCGTCTATCTCCGACGCCATCTCGAAGAGCGTCTCTTTAAGCTCGTTGAAGGTCGAAAAGGTGTTGTCGAAGATTTGCTGTTTGAGGGTCGATTTACGTACTATCGACTCCAAGATTTTTTCGCGTATAGCACTCATATTCTTGTGTTTATTGTTATCGTAGTTTTATGGTCTGTTGCTCGCTCAGTGGGTCAGAGGGGCGTATGCGGTTGAGCTTCGAGAGCTGGTCGAGGCGTACGCCATATACCTGCGAGAGGGTGTGTAGCGTCTCGCCCGATGTTACCGTGTGCAGGAGGTTTGAACCCTTCCAGCGGGCAGACTTGCGCTCGATATATACGATGTCGCCCGCCGACGGCTCTGTTGCGCTACCCACGTCGTTGAAGCGACGCAGCGTCGATGCCGACATCTCGAAGAGCTTGCCCAACTTGGCGTAGTTGTCGCCCTCCTTAGCGATGATGTAGTGCGCACCGTTGGTCTTATAGACGTTGTAGCCGTGGTGCGAGTTTATCGTTACGCGGAAGTTGTCGGGGTCGATGCCACGGTCAGAGTATGCCGTGGTCATATCGCGCGTAACGGTAGGTGTGGGCTGTGGTGCGGGCTGTGGCTCGCTACCACTCTTGGGCGTAGGCTCAGATGTTTTTATGCCCAGCTTATCTGCCATATAGTTATCGTAGAGGGTAGTGCCATCAGTCTGGTCGAGAAGGTAGAGATGCTCCTCCTCGATGAGCTTGATAAGGCGCTCGGCATAGTCGGGTGCTGTGGCGTAGCCTGCGGCTTTGAGGCCGTGCGCCCAGCTCTTGTAGTCGGTGATGTCGTAGGCGAAGAGCGACTCGTAGCGCTTGTTCACGTTCAGAAACTCGGCGTGGTCCTCGTACGACTCCTCGACGGTGGGGTAGGCGCGGAAACACTCCCCCTTGGCGTCGTCGTCGTGGTACACCTTGTCGCCCGTCCACGTCGATTTACACTTTATGCCGAAGTGGTTGTTCGACTTACGCGCTAACTCGCTGTTGCCAGCCCCCGATTCGAGCAGTCCCTGCGCCATAGTGATACTTGCGGGGATGCCGTAGGTCTCCATATTGTCGATGGCTATGTGTCGCCATTTTGCGATATATTCAGCACGTGTCATACGCTCCTGAGCGTGGCTTTGCGACGCTGTAAGAAGTGTGGCTACGAGAAGAAATAAGAGCGAAAAAGTTGTTTTACCGATTATTTTCATTATATTTGTGTAATTAATTGTACGCTTACCTCTTGCAAAGGTAAGATTTTATATGAAATAAACAATAAAAAACTACTACTATGTTTACTGAAAACGCAAACAAAATCTTCGTGCGCTCGATAGAGGATTATCATAAGTGGGATAATGTCGATCAGCCGATGCAGAATCCCTATGCTGCTGGCTCACTCGATGCGTTGCTCTACGAGAAGAACTGGGTGGACGCCGTGCAGTGGCACTTGGAGGATATAATCCGCGACCCGCAGATTGACCCCGTTAAGGCTCTCGAAATCAAGCGTCGTATCGACCGCTCGAATCAGGTGCGTACAGATATGGTGGAGTATATCGACTCGTATATGCTCGACAAGTACAAGAATATCAAGCCTTTGGCGGATGCACGTCTTAACACCGAGACCCCTGCGTGGGCTATCGACCGTCTGTCAATCTTGGCGTTGAAGATATATCATATGAATTGCGAGGTGGAGCGCACCGACGTAGATGCTGCGCACAAGGAGGCTTGTCAGAAGAAGCTCGACACGCTGCTACAACAGCGCATCGACCTCTCGACAGCCATCGAGGAGCTTATCGAGGACATCGAGGCTGGGCGTAAGTATATGAAGACTTACAAGCAGATGAAGATGTATAACGACCCGTCGCTCAACCCTGTACTCTATGCCAACAAAAAGTAAAAAGACGAGGTATAAACACCTCTTGGTGGTGCGTCTCTCGGCGTTGGGCGATGTGGCGATGTTGCCCCATACGCTCAGAGCCTTTAAGACGGCATACCCCGAGGTGCGTGTTACGGTGCTTACGCGCGAATTCCTTGCCCCGCTGTTCGACGGCTTGGATGTCGAGTTTCTGTTTGCCGACACCAAGGGGCGCCATCGTGGCATAGGCGGTCTGTGGCGCTTGGCGGGCGAGATAAAGGCGCTCGGCGTCGATGCTATTGCCGACGTCCACGGTGTCTTGCGCTCGCGTACGGTGCGTATATTTGCCCTTCTGAGGGGTCTAATACCCTCACGCTCGATACGTAAAGGACGTGTCGAAAAGTGGTTCCGTATGGGTTATAGCCACTCTAAGGCTGTGCCTTTGAAGCATAGCGTGGTGCGCTACGCCGATACGATACGTCGCTTAGGCTTCGAGTTTGACGACCCGCAGCCAGCCGTAAAACCCCTTCTTAGCAACCCTATGGGCGAGAAGCAGGGTGTATGGGTGGGCTTCGCTCCATTCTCGGCACACGCAGGTAAAACCTATCCCGAGCCTCTGCGCGACAGGGTTGTAGAGCTACTCGCTCAGCGCTACGATAGGGTCTTTATCCATAGTGGCGGTGGCGATGAGGCAGCCTTTGCGGAGCGTATGGAGGCCACCTACGACAATGTTACTGCCCTCTGGGGTAAGGTGCGTTTGGGTGCTGAGCGCGACCTTATATCGCACTTGGACTGCGTCGTAACGATGGACTCGCTTGTGATGCACCTCGCAGCGTTGGTAGCTACACCCACCGTCTCGATATGGGGTGCTACACATCCCGAGTTTGGCTTCTCGGGTTACGGTATGGGTAGCGAGGGTGTTATGCAGGAGTCGTTGCCGTGCCGTCCCTGCTCGGTATATGGCAGCAAGCCGTGCAAGAGTGGCGACTACAAGTGTCTCTATGCTATCACTCCCGAGATGGTCGTGGAGCGTGTCGAACAACTTATCAAGCAAGAGTAAGCCAAGCGACGAAAAAAATAACGACTCGGTGCCGTCAGAGGGTTGCCGAGTCGTTCTTTTATTGTGCCGAACGTGCCGTTTTGCCGTCGTGCTGTTGCGGTGCTATCTGTCGAAGGCGGGAGCTTTGAGTGCTATCGCCTCGCCGTCGGGTGTTACGAGCGTTACGCCACTCTGTTCGCTGGTGATGTGTCCGATTATATCGACCATCTGCAAGCTCTGTATCTTCTCCTGCATCGAGAGAGGCACGGTGAAGAGTAGCTCGTGGTCCTCGCCGCCGTTGAGTGCCGCGATGACGGGGTCGATGTTCATCTCCTCGGCAAGCGCGGTGGTCTGACGTGCTATGGGGATACGCTCCAAGTAGATTCGCGCGCCACACTTCGACGAGCGGCATATCTGCCTGAGGTCGCTTGCCAAGCCGTCCGAGAGGTCAATCATCGAGGTAGGACGTATGCCAGCCTCGGCAAGGGCCTCGATAATGTCGATACGTGCGCGCGGTTTTAGGTAGCGCTCCAACAGATACTCGTTTCCCGCGAACTTTGGCTCGGGGTTGTCGATGTCGCTCAGCACGCGGCTCTCGCGCTCCAACAGGTGCAGACCCATATATGCAGCACCGAGGTTGGCGCTGATACATATTAAGTCGTGTTCCTGCGCGCCCGTGCGATATACCACATCCTCCCTCTTGGCGCGACCTATGGCGGTGATGCTTATGGTCATACCGTTGAGCGTTGAGGTGGTATCGCCACCCACTAAATCGACGTTATACTGCTTGCACGCGTGTTCGATGCCCTCATACAGCTCGTCGAGGAACTCCACCGAAATCTTCGCCGAGACTCCTAACGCCACGACAATCTGTTCGGCGTGGGCGTTCATCGCCACGATGTCGTTGATGCCACGCACCACAGCCTTGTAGCCCAAGAGCTTGGGTGCGAAGTAGCGCAGGTCGAAGTCGATGCCCTCCGAGAGCATATCGCACGATATGAGCAACACCTCGTCGCCGAGGTCGATGACGGCAGCATCGTCGCCAGCGCCGTATAGCGTGGTGGCGTGGCGTCTGCCTAACTGCTTTGTGAGGCGGTCGATAAGCCCGAACTCGCCCAATGCGGCTATCTCTGTTGTTTTGGTCGATGACATACTCAATGAGTTATTAAATTTTCACAAAAATACCTTTTTGATTGTTAATCTGCAAAAAAAAATGTAACTTTGCGCATAATTTTTTTTCTGAGCAAATGTTAAATATAATACTTTTTGGAGCTCCGGGCTGCGGCAAGGGTACGCAGGCGAAGCGTTTGGCAGAACATTACGACCTATACCACATCTCCACAGGCGAGGTTATCCGCTCGGAGATAGCTCGTGGCACGGAGCTGGGTCGTAGTATGGAGGGTTATATCTCGCGTGGAGAGCTTGCTCCCGACTCTATCGTCGTAGAGATGGTTAGAGACTATATGCGCACCCACGCCGATAAGGGCTGTATCTTCGACGGCTTCCCCCGCACCACCCGTCAGGCGGAGATATTCGATACGCTGCTTGCCGACATCAACCAAAAGGTCGATGTGATGATATATATGGATGTCCCCGAGGATGAACTCGTGCGTCGCATACTCTTGCGAGGCAAGGACTCGGGACGTGCCGATGATGCCTCGGAGGAGGTTATCCGTAACCGTATCGAGGTATATCGCCAGCAGACGGCTATCGTCGCTGAACACTATACCAAGCAGCAGAAGTACGCCGAGATTAACGGTCTTGGCTCGATGGATGAGGTGTTTGCCCGCCTCGCACAGCTTATCGATGCCAAAAGGTCGTAACTTCTGATAAATATGTCAAAATAGGCGGGCGGGATGCAATATCCCTGCCCGTTTATTGTTTATAAGCGTATGAGACGATTACTACTACTTGTTGTTGCCCTTGTGGGTGTTAGCACCTCTGCCGTAGCGCGTACGTACAGCGTCGCCGAGGTTAGAAATGTGCAGCGTGCCGATAAGGGGGCTTTTGTCGCAAATCCCGACGGCATACTGAGTGCCGAGGCGGTGCAGAGTATCAACGCCATCTGTGCCTCGCTACGCGATAGGGGCATTGCCGAGGTCGCTGTGGTGGCGGTAGAGAATATCGAGGGTGGCGACCCCTTCTCGTTCGGCATCGAGCTCTTCGAGGGGTGGGGTGTAGGCGACGATAAACTCGACAACGGTCTGGGAGTACTCCTTGTCGAGGAGCTTCGCGAGGTGCGCTTCTTCACGGGCTACGGCTTGGAGGAGACCCTGACGGATGTTACCTGCCGCCGTCTGCAAGAGAGGTATATGGTGCCCTATTTCCGCGATGGCGACTACTCGACAGGTATGGTTGAGGGTGTCAGTGCCGTGGAGCAGCTGCTGCTCGGCGCCGATTTAGACCTCGCGGAGACCGACGAGGAGGATAAGTGGGCGTGGCTCTCACTTGCGATAGTGATGGCTCTTATCGTCGTGCCGCTCGGCGTTATACTTATCGACGAGTACCGCAAGACAAAGTGTCCTACCTGCTCGAAGCATAAGCTGCGCGTGGTAAAGACCACCATCGTTGAGCGCACCCCAACAACGGTTACCGTCCTGCAACAGCTGCACTGCGACGCCTGCAACACGGACCATACACGTACCATCGTCCGCGATAACGACCAGCGCAACAACCGTGGCCGTGGTGGCGGCGGTATGTGGGTCTTCCCGATGGGAGGCTTCGGTGGTGGCTCTATGGGCGGTGGCTCGTTTGGTGGCGGCTTCGGCGGCGGCTCGTTTGGTGGCGGTGGCGCAGGCTCACGCTGGTAACGTAACGAAGAATTAATTATCAACTAAACCAATAAACCTATGAAAAACAAGAAGATGTGGATTATCATCGGCGTTGTTGCCGTGGTAGTTATTTGGCTTATTGCTGGCTATAATGGCTTAGTAAGCAAGGAGGAGAGCTTGGCAGAGGCTAAGTCGAATGTCGAGAACGCCTATCAGCGTCGCGCCGACCTTATCGGCAACCTCGTCGAGACCGTTAAGGGCTACGCTGCACACGAGCAGGAGACCCTCACCGCTGTTACTGACGCACGTGTCAAGGGCTTCGATATTGACCCTGCCACGGTGTCGGCTGAGCAGTTGAAGACCTATATCAATGCCGTAGGCGAGGCATATCCCGACCTCAAAGCTAACCAGAACTTCCTCGATTTGCAGTCTCAGTTGGAGGGTACGGAGAATCGTATCACCACCGAGCGCAGAAGGTACAACGAGGCGGTTAAGGAGTACAACACCTCAATACGCAAGTTCCCCACGACCATCATAGCGTCGCTCTTTGGCTTCGACAAGGCGGAGAACTGGGAGGCTCAGGAGGGTGCAGAGGTAGTGCCGACTGTCAGCTTCCAATAGCTTGGCGTGATAGCTTGGTGTGATAGCGGCGCATCTGCGGCACATCCCAAAAAGTAAAGTACCACGGGCTGTACGTTTTAGTACTATCCCGTGGTACTCTCTTTTGCGATGCACCACATCTGCACCACTCTGACACCAAGCTGCCGCGCACAGCTGAGAAAGACTGGGAAAGACTGGGAAAGACTGGGTCTTTCTCGGGACTTCGGGACTTCGGGACGACGGGATATTGCGGGCATTGCCCGCTTCTTTTAGGTCTCGTAGTCTCGTAGTCTCGTAGTCTCGTGGTCTCGTAGTCTCGTGGTCTCGTGGTCTCGCCCCCTCGTTTGGGCGGTGGGCATTAGTTTACCACCTCGGCGTTTACCTTCACGTAGTTGTAGCCCAAGCGGCGTAGCGATACGGCAACACCCGCCTCGAACATAACCTTTGTCGTGCGGGCAAAGATGTGAAACGCTATAACGCTCTGTGCCTCAATCTGCTCCTTGCGTATGAGCGACTGGGCGCACTCTGCCGTAGAGCGCACCATATCCTCCACCCTCTCTGCCTCCTCGCTACCCAATGGCAGCGCCAAGAGTATCTCGGTGATATACTCATCCATACAGTCGAAGCCGCGAGGCTCTGTGAACATCTTATGTAGGTCGTCGATGTTCTCATAGCGGCTCCACTCCTTATCCCACAGCACCGCGGCACCCATACCCTCATACATCGCCCACGCGATAGCCACGAGGGGGTATTTCGCTATCTCGGGGACGGCATCTGCCATATACGACGGCGCTGAGCTGCGCCACTTCTCGTTAAGCTCCTCGACCTCCAAGAGGCGTCCGTCGAGCCACTTGCGCTGGCTGAGGTGGTCGGTAAGCGTCTTGCGCAACGACTCCTCGTAGCGATTCAAAATATCGTGTTGTTGCTCTGTCATACTATCTCTCTATTTTGTTGTTTTCTTACTCTGTTTAGCCCTCCTCTTAGCGCGCTTTATGGGCTTACGCACCGACCAGCCGAAGTGTCCTATAAGCTCGCCGAGGGTGTAGTACTCGCCGTGCGAATAGACTATCGGGCGGGCGCTCTCCAACGAGAAACGTCCCGTCGCGGGGTCGATATATCGCTCGTCTGCCTCGATGCCCACAACATCCGCAAGGAACATATCGTGGCTGCCAAGCTCGATGACCTGTCGCACCTTGCAGCATATCGACAGCGGCGACTCGGCAACCATAGGCGCTGCAACGTGGCTGTTTGACATCGGCGTAAGGTTTGCCTCTTGCCACTTGTTATGGTCGCGTCCCGAGCGAACACCGCACCAGTCCGTGGCACGTGCCATAGCCTCGGTGGTGAGGTTGATGACGAACTCTCCCGTACGGCGTATGATGTCGTAGGAGTGTCGTTCGCGGCGTACCGAGATGTAGCACATCGGAGGGTTGGTGCATACCGTACCCGTCCACGCCACCGTGAGCAGGTTGTACTCCTCGGGGGTGCTGCCACAGCTGACCAAGACCGCAGGGAGCGGATATATCAGCGTGCCAGGCTTCCACGTCTGCTTGCCCTCGATATGGGCGGCAGCAGCAGGCTGTGATGCCTCCTCGGAGGCTACGTTGTTAGGTGTAATCTTCTCGGACATAGCGTCTTACGTTTAGAATGTCGTGCGGTTGGGGTTGTTGTGTATCTCCCAGCCCGTCTGTGTCATCGAGGCGATGTATAGGTGCATACTATCCACCACAGCGGGGTGTTGTGCTGCCACGTTACGTAGTCGCTCGTTGCTATCTGCCTCCAAGTCGTAGAGGTAGCGCATATTATCGTTGGCGGCGTAGATATATACCCAGCGGCGGTCGCGGGCGGCTATGCAGCCATCGGCGCCATAGGGTATCATACGTCGCGAGGTGCTATTTACGTCGATGCCGAGGCTGCGGTTGGTATATTCGTAGCCCAGCATCGCCATTACCGTAGGCGTGGTGTCCATCTGCGACATAAGGTCGTCGCGCACCTCTGCGTCGATATGTGCGGGCGAGTACATAAGCAGCGGTATATGCACAAAGCTGTCGGGGATGAAGTAGTCCGACGTGATAGCCTTGCCGTGGTCGCCCGTGATGACGAAGAGCGTCTTGTCAAACCACTCCCTCTCGTGTGCCATATCCATAAATCTGCCCAACGACCAGTCGGCATACTGCACGGCGATACTCTCCTCGTCGGTTGCTGTCGGCGTGAAGCCCACGTCGAGAGGTGCGTTGTATGGCTCGTGGTTGGAGCAGGTGAGTATCATCGCCACGACGCGCTGTCCCGAGACTATCTGGCTATCTATCGACTCTAAGGCGTGGTCGAACATAACGTGGTCATCGACACCCCACGTCTTGTGCTGCGTGGGTGCGGTGTACTGGTTTTCGCCCCAAAATAGCTCGAAGCCCTCGGTGGTGGTGAAGCCATAGACGTTATCGAAGTTGGGGTCGTGCGTAACGAAGAACATAGTACTGACATCCTCACGCTGGGCTATCTGTGAGTAGATGGTGTTCAGCTGCGAGCCTAAGCCGTCGGTAAGTGGGTTGATGTTGATGTAGGAGGGCAGCGATGTGATGGTGCTGTATAGTCCGTGGCAGGTGTGTGTGCCTGTCGAATAGACATTTTGGTAGTAGCGACCACCGCGTATGAGACTATCGAGGCAGGGTGTAAGACCCTCGTCGTTACCCTCGCGGGCAAGACGCGCTACGGTGCTACTCTCCTGCACGACGATTACCACGTGTTCCCACGGCGTCTCCTTGGCGGGGCTGATGAGGCTCAGGGTGTTATCGCGTCCCAGCTCCTCGCGAACATAGCGGCAAGCCTTGTTGGGATTCATCAGGTTTACCGAACTCCACAGCGTACCCACCGACTTGGCGAGGACGAAGACGGGGCTTTTAGATAGCTCGTTGGCAAACTTATTCTCCGATATGGCGGCATCGCGCGCAGACATAGGTCGCGGTTGCAGGTGCATACCTCGTATGATAAGTGGCGAGGCACCTATCCACAGTATGGTGAGCAGCAGGCTGATATACTTGCGCTCGGAGCCTCTGTGAAGCTCCATACGGCGGGCGACGCGTATGCAGAGGGCGACAAAGAGTATGCCCACGATGAACGATATGAGGGCGAATGTGAGGTATCCCACGTCGTGGAAAATCATCGACGTCGCCTGACCCATATCGTTGAGCAGGTAGCTGATAGCCACGGCGTTTACGTGGGTGTCGAAGTGTTCGTAGAAGGGTATGTCGCCTATGCCGCAGACGATTATCGGCAGGTAGCACACCGCAATCCACCCCACAGCCACCTTCGAGAGTACCTTGCGCGGTTTTGGCGATAGGAAGTCGCCGATGGTGAGCAGCAGTAGCGGTATGAGCAGTATGTAGAAGCTGACGACCACATCGTAGCGCACTCCCACCAACATAGCGTCGAAGAGGAGCGTGTCGCTCGTGTCGATGCCTATGCTGAGCAGCTCCTCGTTGCGCATAAAAAGCACAAGGCGTATGAGGCTGAATGTGAGTAGTCCCGCCATAGCCACTATGGCGAGGTATAACACTGGGCGTGTGGGCTTAAAGCGGTGCCATAGGCGCGCAACAACGCCACGTGGCGTTGTCTCCGTGCCACGCTCCACGCTCGGGGTAGCCACCGACGCTGTTTTGTAGGCGTCAGCCGCTACCTCGCTCTCTTGCTCGGTTGTTGGGTTGGTACTCTTCTGGTTGTGTTGCACGACTTCGTCTCTGTTGCTCGTCCTCCTATTATTGCCCCTCTGTTGCACGACTACATCTCGTTGTATCCCGTATCCTCCAATAGGTTATCGCCCGAGGCTGCTGCCACCGCCAAGCAGTCGCAGCGGTTGTTCTCCACGGTGTCGGCGTGGCCCTTGACCCATACGAAGCGGACGTTATGGCGGCGGTAGATGCGTAGGAAGCGCATCCACAGGTCGGGGTTTTTCTTGCCCTTGAAGCCTGTGCGCTCCCAGTTTACTATCCAGCGCTGATTGACAGCCTCGACAACATACTTCGAGTCGGAGTATATCGTTACGTTGCTGCCCTCGAAGCGCAGTGCCTCCAACGCCACGCACACTGCCATAAGCTCCATACGGTTGTTGGTCGTTAGGCGGTAGCCCGCCGACAGCTCCTTGCGGTGTGGTCCCGAGAGCAGCACTACGCCGTAGCCGCCAGGTCCAGGGTTGCCGAGTGCCGAGCCGTCGGTATAGATGGTTATATCTGCCATAGCGATAGGGTGTTAACTGAGTGCCTCGATTTGCTCTTTGAGTGCTGCAATCTTCGCCTCGGCGTCTGCCTGCTTAGCGCGCTCGTTTGCCACCACCTTCTCGGGTGCCGACTGCACGAAGCGCTCGTTCGAGAGCTTCTTCATCACGCTCTGCAAGAAGCCCTCCAAGTAGCTAAGCTCCGCTTGTAGCTTCTCGCGCTCGGCGGCCTTGTCAATCTTACCCTCCATAGGCACGAAGTACTGCGTCGTCTTGACCATAAATGCTGCGGCGGTGCTATCCTTCTCCGTTACGGCACGAAGCTCGCTGAGGTTTGCCATCTTCTCGATGACTGCGGCGTACTCCGTGGGGAAGTTCTCGTCGGCGATGTAGTGCAACACGAGAGCCTCCTTCTGCGCTATGTTGCGCTGCTTGCGGATGTTACGTATAGCGCTGATAGCCTCCTTGGTAAGCTCGAAGCGGGCGAGGATATGCTCGTTTGCGTTGCGCTCCACCTTGGGCTGCTGTGCTACGACGATAGATACACACCCCTTCTCGGGCTGCAAGTCCTGCCATATCTCCTCTGTGACGAAGGGCATAAAGGGGTGCAAGAGGCGCAGAAGCATATCCACATACTCCTTGGTGCGGGCGAGGGTCTTGGCGTCGATAGGTGCGCCGTATGCGGGCTTGATGACTTCGAGATACCAGCCACTGAAATCGTCCCAGAAGAGGCGGTAAAGCTCCATAAATGCCTCCGAGATGCGGTATGCGCGCATATCCTCGTCGATACGTGCTATACGCTCCGTCATCACCTCGTCGAACCACTCCACGGCGCTGCGTGAGGCGTCGCTCTGAGCGAGGTTGTGGTCCACCTCCCACATATTTATCAGGCGGTAGGCGTTCCATATCTTGTTGCCGAAGTTGCGACCCTGCTCGCATAGTGCCTCGTCGAACATCACGTCGTTGCCCGCCGAGGTCGAGAGCATCATCGCCACACGCATACCGTCGGCGCCATACTTCGCGATAAGGTCGAGCGGGTCGGGCGAGTTGCCGAGCTGCTTCGACATCTTACGTCCCAGCTTGTCGCGCACGATGCCCGTGAAATAGACATTGCCGAAGGGCATCTGGTTGCGGTACTCATATCCCGCCATAATCATACGTGCCACCCAGAAGAAGATGATGTCGGGACCCGTTACGAGGTCGTTGGTGGGGTAGTAGTACTCTATCTCGGCGTTGTTGGGGTTGCGTATGCCGTCGAATACCGATATGGGCCACAGCCACGACGAAAACCAGGTGTCGAGGACATCCTCATCTTGGCGCAGGTCTGCCATAGTGAGCGACGCATCCTTCTCGCGGGCGAGTGCCAATGCCTCCTCGGCGCTCTCTGCCACCACGTAGCCGCCCTTGGGCAGGTAGTAGGCGGGTATGCGCTGTCCCCACCACAGCTGACGCGAGATACACCAATCTTTGATGTTCTCCATCCAGTGGCGGTAGGTGTTCTTGTACTTGGCGGGTACGAACTTGATGATGTCCTCCATCACAGCCTTTGTTGCGGGCTTGGCAAGCTCCTCCATCGAGAGAAACCACTGCATCGAGAGCTTAGGCTCGATGGCGACACCCGTACGCTCCGAGTAACCCACATTGTTGGTGTATGGCTCTACGCGCTCCAAGAGGGAGGCGGCGGCGAGGTCGTTTTCGATGATGCGGCGGCACTCGAAGCGCTCCACGCCGACATACATTCCCACATTGTCGTTTATCGTGCCGTCGTCCTCGAAGATGTCGATAGACTCCAAGCCGTACTTCTCGCCGAGCATATAGTCGTTTACGTCGTGCGCAGGGGTAACCTTCAACGCTCCTGTGCCGAACTCCATATCGACATACTCGTCGCGGATGACGGGGATGGAGCGACCTACGAGGGGTACGATAACACGTGCATCCTTAGGCAGGTGGGCATAGCGCTCGTCGTTGGGGTTTACGCAGAGGGCGGTATCGCCGAGGATGGTCTCGGGGCGTGTCGTCGCCACGATGATAGCCTCGTCGCTGCCCTCGACCATATAGCGCAGGTAGTACAATTTACCCTGCGACTCCTTGTATATCACCTCCTCGTCCGAGAGTGCGGTCTTTGCCGAGGGGTCCCAGTTTACCATACGTACGCCGCGGTAGATGCGACCCTTGCGGAAGAGGTCCACGAAGACCTTGATTACGCCTGCCGAGCGCGCCTCGTCCATCGTGAAGCAGGTACGCTCCCAGTCGCACGATGCGCCGAGCTTGCGCAGCTGACGTAGGATGATGCCGCCGTGCTTCTCCTTCCACTCCCAGGCGTGTGCCAAGAACTCCTCGCGCGTCAGCGATGCCTTGTCTATGCCCTCGGCTTTGAGCTTGGCGACCACCTTTGCCTCCGTGGCGATAGATGCGTGGTCGGTGCCAGGCACCCAGCAGGCGTTCTTGCCCTGCATACGTGCGCGACGCACCAGCACATCTTGAAGCGTGTTGTTGAGCATATGCCCCATATGGAGCATACCCGTAACGTTGGGTGGCGGGATAACTATGGTGTATGGCTCGCGCTCGTCGGGCGTCGAGTGAAAGAGGTTTTTCTCAATCCAGAAGTCGTACCACTTCTGCTCGATTTGTTCGGGCGAATACTTGTCTGCAATCTGCATAAGTCGGTCTGTATTAATCGTTTATTACTATTTTGTACGTTTTGATTGATGTGCTTTCACGCGCATAATGTGTACTCGTCTCGCGCGCATATACGCACATATATCGTACAAAGATAGGTAAAAAAGTTGAAAGTAGCAAACGAATGGCTAAGAAAGGGCGCAAAAGGGCGGGAGCGAACAACCGAACGCACGAACAAGCGAACGCCCCGTTCGCTCGTTCGCTCGTTCGCTCGTTCGTCCGTTCGCTTGTTCGTGCGTTCGGTTGTTCGGGGAGGCAGAGAGGCGAGAGTGGGGTGCGAGAAGTTGGTGGTGCGCGAGGTTGAGGCGCGCGAGTAGTTGGTGGCGCGCGATTTACTGGGAAGGACTGAGAACGCCTGAGAATGCCTGAGAACGCCTGGGAAGCGCGCCAATGAGACGACGCGGGCATCGTCCGCAATATCCCGTCGTCCCGTAGTCTCGTAGTCCCGTAGTCCCGTAGTCCCGTAGTCCCGAAGTCCTCTGAAAACCCCAGCCATTCTCAGTCTTTCTCAGCCCTCAGCCAGTTCGCTTGTTCGTGCGTTCGGTTGTTCACTCCCGACCTTTTCCACCTTTTCTTAGCCAATCGTTTGCTACTTTCAACTTTTTTACGTACCTTTGTATGATTGTGCGCGCGTGGGCGCGTGTCGCGGGCGTACACGACGTGCCTAACAAGCCAAGAGAGCGCTGCCGCCAAGCCGCGAGAAAGTATGTCTCAGAGCCGAGAGCGAGCGCTGCTGCCAAGCCGCGAGATAAGAGGCGAATAACTTAAAACTTAATACTTATGCAAGAGCAAAAACAACAAACATCACTCCCCGACAACGCCTATCGTGAGCTGCGTGAGGGCGAAGAGTATCAGCCCATTATGCGCGCTGAGGACAACCCCGTGGAGGTTACTCCCTACTCCGTATCTGTCGGACTTATTATGGCTGTGATATTCTCGGCTGCGGCTGCCTACCTCGGCTTGAAGGTGGGTCAGGTGTTCGAGGCTGCCATACCCATCGCCATTATCGCCGTGGGCTTAGGCACGATGCGTGGCAAGAAGAATATGCTCGGTCAGAACGTCATCATCCAGTCTATCGGCGCATCGTCGGGCGTGATTGTGGCGGGCGCTATATTTACGCTCCCCGCACTCTACATCCTCGACCTCGACGTGGCATTCTACCAGGTGTTCCTATCGTCGCTGTTGGGCGGCATCCTCGGTATTGTGCTGCTCATCCCCTTCCGCAAGTACTTCGTAAAGCAGATGCACGGCAAGTACCCCTTCCCCGAGGCTACGGCAACAACCGAGGTGTTGGTGTCGGGCGAGAAGGGTGGCTCGCAGGCTAAGATACTCGTCATCGCAGGTCTTATCGGTGGTCTCTACGACTTCATCGTCTCGACCTTCGGTCTGTGGTCGTCGCGCATATCTACCGAGATGTGGGAGTGGGGTAGAGACCTCGCCTACAAGGCAAAACTTACGCTCGGTATCAACACCTCGGCGGCAGTACTCGGCTTGGGCTTCATCATCGGCTTGAAGTATGCGCTTATCATCGCCGCAGGCTCGGCGCTCGTATGGTTTGTCATCATCCCGCTTGCCAACATCTTCCTCGACGGCTCGATGTACGCCTCGATGGAGGGTATGGGCATCGACACCACAAACCTCTCTACGGCGAAGGGCATCTTCGAGGAGATAGGTCGTCCTATCGGCATTGGCGGTATCGCTATGGCGGGTCTTATAGGCATTGTGCGTCAGGCAGGCATTATCTCCTCGGCGCTGTCGTTGGCAAAGAGCGAGCTTGGCGGCAAGTCGGTGGCTACGGACGAGCCTCGTACACAGCAAGATATACGTATGAAGACCATTATGACGGTGCTGATTGCAACGCTCATTACAACGCTCTTCTTCTTCCAGTTTGGCGTACTCAACAACTGGATGCAGACTATCGTGGCGCTGCTCATCGTCTTCCTCATCGCCTTCCTCTTTACCACCGTGGCGGCAAACGCTATCGCCATCGTTGGCTCTAACCCCGTGTCGGGTATGACGCTGATGACGCTTATTCTGTCGTCGTTGGTGCTTGTCTCGATTGGTCTTACGGGCAACTCGGGAATGATTGCCGCGCTGGTCATCGGTGGCGTGGTATGTACGGCACTCTCGATGGCGGGAGGCTTCATCACCGACCTCAAAATTGGCTACTGGCTTGGCACGACACCCCGCAAGCAGCAGACGTGGAAGTTTGTCGGTACGTTCGTATCGGCAGCCACCGTTGCGGGCGTGATGATTATTATGAACGAGACCTACGGCTTCACGGCAGAGGCGGCAGCAGCCCTCGGCAATAGCGAGCCGCTGGTTGCTCCTCAGGCAAACGCTATGGCGGCGGTCATCAAGCCCCTTATGACGGGTGGTGCTACGCCGTGGTTGCTCTACGGCATCGGCGCACTGTTGGCATTGGTGCTTACCTTCTTTAAGGTCCCCGCATTGCCCTTCGCGCTGGGTATGTTTATCCCTATGGAGCTTAACGCACCGCTCGTTGTCGGCGGTTTGGTGGCGTGGGCTGTGCAGCGCACCAAGGATTCAGAGAAGGCTAAGGCTAACCTTAACCGTGGTACGCTCATCGCCTCGGGCTTCATCGCTGGTGGCGCACTTATGGGCGTTGTGAGCGCCGTTCTCGCCTTCGTGGGCTTCAACGGTATGGTGTCGGGCTGGGCAGGCACGTCGTCTGCCGAGTGGCTCGGCTTGGCGATGTATATGCTCATCATCGCCTACTTCATCTGGCACTCACGCCGCGCTAAGATTGGCGAGTAGTGGCTGCAAGAATAACCTAATACGCTAAATAACAAAAATAAATAATTACCTATGGAACTGAAAGATAGATTTTTACGCTACGTATCGTTCGACACACAGTCTGACGAGAATAGCACCACGTTCCCCTCTACCGACAAGCAGCTTGTACTCCTTCGCGCCTTGAAGGAGGAGTTGGAGACTATCGGTATGAAGGAGGTAACGATGGACGAGTACGGTTATGTTATGGCTACGCTCCCCGCCACACGCGGTATGGAGAATGTGCCAGTCATCGGCTTCATCTCGCACGTCGATACGTCGCCCGATATGAGCGGCGCCAACATAAAGCCCCACATCATCGACTCGTACGATGGCCGCGACATCCTGCTCGGTGGCGATATATGGATGCGTGTCGATGAGTTCCCCGAGCTTAAATGCTTCAAGGGTCATACGCTCATCCACACCGACGGCACTACGCTGTTGGGTGCCGACGATAAGGCTGGCGTCGCGGAGATTGTTACCGCTATGGAGTGGCTCATTGCACACCCCGAGGTGGCACACGGCAAGATACGTGTGGGCTTCACCCCCGACGAGGAGATTGGTCGTGGTGTCGATTACTTCTCTGTCGAGAAGTTCGCCGCCGACTTCGCATACACTATGGATGGCGGTATGGAGGGCGAGTTGGAGTTCGAGAACTTCAATGCCGCAGGTGCCAAGATTACCATCAACGGTCGTAACGTACACCCTGGCGCCGCGAAGCATAAGATGATTAACGCCATCGACATCGCCACGGAGCTTAACGGTATGCTCCCCGCTGCCGACCGCCCACAATATACCGAGCATTACGAGGGCTTCTTCCACTGCGTGGGTATCTCGGGCAGTGTCGAGCAGGCTGAGATAAGCTACATCATCCGCGACCACGACAGCGACAAGTTCGAGGCTAAGAAGCAGCTTATGTGGGACGTGGTGAACTTCTTGCAGCGCAAGTATGGCGAGAAGTGTCTGACACTCACGCTCAAAGACCAGTACTACAATATGCGTAAGATGGTCGAGCGCCATCCCGCCGTCATCGAGAAGGCTAAGAAGGCGATGTTGGAGTCGGGTGTTAAGCCTACGGTGAAGCCCATCCGTGGTGGCACCGACGGCTCACGCCTCTCGTTTATGGGTCTTCCCTGCCCCAACCTCTTCACGGGCGGTATGAACTTCCACGGACGTTACGAGTATGTCTCGCTTACGACGATGCACAAGGCGATGAATGTCATCATCAACCTCGCCCGCATCTGGGCAGAGTAGGCTTGCGGCGTCTGTGAGAGAAAGTTAGTGTGGGAGTGATAGATGGTGTGAGCGAAGGAGGAGCGAAAGATAGTTGAGCGAAAGTTAGTGAGAGCTAACACCCTAAAACCTAAAAACTGCAAACTATGAACAACACATTTGGATATATGCGTGTTGCGGCGGCTGTACCTCGTGTGCATATCGCCGATGCCCGACGCAATGCCGAGGGCGCACTCAAAATTATGGAGGATGCCTTCCGCGAGGGCGTCGAGATTGTGGTTATGCCCGAGCTGTCGTTGGTGGGCTACACCGCAGGCGATATGATACTGCAAAAGAAGCTGCTCACAGACGCCGAGCGCGCCTTGGAGTGGCTTATGGAGGAGTGTCGCGATATACCCACCATCGGTATCGTGGGTCTTCCTGTGGTCTTCGCCGACCGCCTCTACAACTGCGCCGCCATCTTCGGTCAGGGGCAGCTGTGGGGCATTGTGCCAAAGTGCTACATCCCCAACTATGGCGAGTTCTCGGAGCTGCGCTGGTGGGTGTCGGGCTACGGCATCAAGGACCGCACCATACGCTATGCAGGTCAGGAGTGCTGCTTCGGTAGCGACCTTATGTTCGACATTCACGGCGTCGAGTTTGGCGTCGAGATATGCGAGGATATGTGGGTCCCCGTGCCACCCTCGTCGATGCAGGCGGTGCAGGGTGCTAAGCTGCTCTTCAACCTCTCGGCATCGCCCGAGTCGGTATGCAAGCACGACTACCTCAAATCGCTTATCGCCGAGCAGTCGTCGCGCACTATGGCAGCATACATCTACGCGTCGGCAGGCCACGGCGAGTCGTCGAGCGACCTTGTCTTTGCGGGTAACGCCATCATCGCCGAGTTAGGCAGTGTCCTTGGCGTGAGCGACCGTTTTGTGCGTAACGACCGTATGGTTGTCCGCGACATCGACGTCGAGTATATCTCGACACGTCGTACGGCGCGTAACACCTTCTACTATCCCGATGCCCCTGAGATGCGTGTTGTGGAGATTGACGTCGATGAGATATGCAACCGCCACGACCTGCGTCGCCGCATCGAGCCTCTCTACTTCGTTCCCGAGGATGAGGCAGCACGTGCGGTGCATTGCCGCGAGGTCTTTGCCATACAGTCGGCAGGCTTGGCACAGCGTCTCGAACATACCCACTGCAAGACGGCAGTCTTGGGTATCTCGGGTGGCTTGGACTCTACGTTGGCATTGTTGGCCGTCTGCGACACCTACGACCTGTTGGGTCTCGACCGCAAGGGCATTATCGGCGTTACGATGCCAGGCTTCGGCACCACGGACCGCACCTATCAGAACGCCCTGCGTATGGTTCGGGAGTTGGGCTGTACGCTTCGTGAGATACCCATCCGCGAGGCTTGTGAGCAGCACTTCAAGGATATAGGCCTCGACGCCACGGAGCGTAGCATCGCCTATGAGAACTCGCAGGCACGTGAGCGCACACAGATACTTATGGACGTTGCGAATATGTGCGGCGGTATGGTTATCGGCACGGGCGATATGAGTGAGTTGGCGCTCGGCTGGGCAACATACAACGGCGACCAGATGTCGATGTACGGCATCAACGCATCTGTTCCCAAGACTCTGGTGCGCCATATGGTCGATTGGTATGCCCGCAACCGTGCTGAGGGTGTTCTGCGTGAGGCACTTCTCGATGTTGTAGCTACGCCTGTCAGCCCCGAGCTGCTCCCCGCAAACAAGGATGGCGAGATAGCGCAGCGCACCGAGGATGTTGTGGGACCCTACGAGCTTCACGACTTCTTCCTCTACTGCACGTTGCGCCGCCGTTACTCTCCCGCGAAGATTGCTATGTTGGCAACCAAGGCGTTCGAGGGCGACTACGACAAGAAGACCATCATCAAGTGGCTCAAAGTCTTCTTCCACCGCTTCTTCGGTCAGCAGTTCAAGCGCTCGGCGATGCCCGATGGTCCGAAGGTTGGCGTTGTGGGTCTCTCGCCCCGTGGCGACCTGCGTATGCCCTCCGATGCTCAGGAGCGCGCTTGGTTGGCAGAGGTCGAGGCTGTTGAGGCGGAGTTGGATGCCCTTGACGATAAGTAGTGGGGTGGCGCAATAAAACGACGTTTCGACGCGTTATAATTGTGCAACATCACAGAAACAGATGTAAAACATTAAATATCAGATTAGATGAAGAAGATTTTTTTATTGTTTGTTGCCGTAGCTACACTCTCAGTAGGTAGCGCCTCGGCACAGGGTTGGCTCGATGCGTTGAAGGGTGCTGCCACCACCGTTGTCGATAAGGTTACGGGTGGTCAGGCGACACAGCTTATGTTGCCAGGCACGTGGAGCTACAACGCCCCCGCTATGCGCCTTACGAGCGAGGATAACCTCCTTGCCGACGTGGCGTCATCGGCGTTGGTTAGCGGCATTGAGGATAAGTTGGTTAAGGCGTATAGCTTCATCGGCATCAAGCAGGGCAGCTGCACCTTTACCTTCAACACCGACAACACCTTCACAGCTCTTATGGGCAAGCATAATCTCAGTGGCACATACAGCTACACTGCCGATACGCACCTCATAGAGCTTAACTTCACCTCGTCGCTCTTGAAGCTGACGCCTATGAAGGGCTATGCCTATATCGACGGCTCGTCGTTGGAGCTTGTCTTCGACTGCTCGAAGCTGATGACCTTCCTCACGAAGCTCGGCTCTAAGGTGTCGATGCTCAATGGCATCACGTCGCTTGCTCAGAACTACGACGGTATGATGCTTGGCTTTGGTTTCACTCGTAACAAGTAGCAGATATGAAGCGTATAGTAGTTATCATTATGGCAGTTGTGGCGGCGTCGTTTATGCCTGCCACCGCCTCGGCGCAGTTCAACATCTCTAACGCGCTGAATGCCCTGTTTGGCGGCTCGAAAAAGACAGAGCAGCAGGTAGAGCAGAAGAGTCCCTATCAGCTTATTGCCGAGGCTGCACCCACCTCGCGCGACATTGTAGGTGTGTGGACGTACGACTCGTCGGATGCCGAGTATCTGGGTAGCAATCAGCTTGCTAACCTCGCCATATCGCAGGTTAAGGGCGTAGCGTTGAGCAAGTTGGAGTCTTATGGCATCACCAAGGGGTCGTTCAAGGTGCAGATACGTCGCAATGGCACAGGCACTATCACTATGGGCGATAGGGTGTTGTCGGGCAACTACGACTACAACCCCACCACGGGAGCTATCGTCTTCACGGGCAAGGTAAATGGCGTATCGCTAAGCTGCAACGGCTTCTTGAAGATGAAGTCGGGCAAGCTCGTGGTAATGGTAGATGCTGACGATGCAATATCAGCCTTTAAGCAGGCATATCCCGAGTATGCTAACCATCAGTTGATACAGACGCTCGGCGGTGTATTGGCAAGTTTCTCGGATATATACGGAGCGATATATCTAACCCGATAGGTCTTGACGTGATAAGGGCGCATCTGCGCCACGAAACTCAGATGCCGCGAATGGGAAATACGTCATAGTATGTCCCATCCGCGGCACTTTCATTTCGCGACACATCTGCAACCCTTCTGACGCCAAGCAATCTCGCTTGGGAGCGTGGCGATAGCGCGCAGTAAGTAGGGAGTTTAGTGAGATTAGAGAATTTAGAGAGGTTAGGGAGCGCGCCGCTCGATATAGCGGTAAGACGTCAGATACTTGGTTTGTAGCGGGCATCGCCCGCACATCCCTAAACTCCTTAATTTCCCTAAATTCCCTAATCAACCACGCTCGATAGCGCACTGCCAATCGCGCGCCTCTCAGCCGCTCCACGCCATTACTGCGAACAACGAACGACGAACACCCCTGTTCGCCCGTTCGCTTGTTCGCCCGTTCGCTTGTTCGCTCACGGCACTGCGCTATCTTGTGGCTGCGCGGTAACGCTCCTCGACCACGTCCCAGTCGATAATCTTCCAAAAGTCCTCCACCGACTGTTTACGTTGGTTGCGGTAGTCGAGGTAGTAGGCGTGTTCCCACACGTCGATACACATCAGCGGCACAAGTGAGTCGTTAAGAGGTGTGCCAGCGTTGGGCTTCGTGATGATATACAATCTGCCGTCGTAGTCCGAGGCGAGCCACACCCAGCCCGAGCCGAAGAGCGACGTTGCGGAGGTTGTCATACGTCGTCGTAGCTCATCGACGCTGCCAAACGTCTCGTCTATCGCCCGCAGCAGATGTCCCTCGGGGTGGTGGCTGCCGTGGCGCGACAGTTGCTCGAAGTAGAAGACGTGGTTCCACGCCTGCGCCGCATTGTTGAAGATGGCGCCGTCGCTCTCGCGGATAATCTCTTCGAGGGTCATCGTGGCGTAGCGTGTACCCTCGACTAACTCTTCGAGCTTGGCGACATACCCCGCATAGTGCATATCGTGGTGAAAATGTAGTGTCTCGGCAGAGATGTAAGGCTCCAACGCATCGTAGGCGTAGGGTAGCTCTACCACAGTGAAGAGCGTGGCTGCAAGTGTTGTCATAGTCATACGTTTAATTGTTTAGTTCACGTAGGACTATGCAACAATCAGACCTTTGTCCGTTAGGCGCTGTTATTATTCGTTATTTTGGGCTATGTACCACTCAGCAAACGACATATCCGAGGGTGTTGTGAGCTTGATGTTGGTTAGTTCGCCCTCCACGAGCCATACGCGCTCGCCGAGGCTCTCCACCACCGAGGCGTCGTCGGTAAATGTGGCGTTGTAGGGCTGTTGGTATGCTCTGCGTAGCAGGTCGGCACGAAATATTTGGGGTGTCTGCACTATGCGCAGGCGGCTGCGCTCGACGATATGCGATGCACTCTCCTCGCCCTCGTCATCCACCATACGGTACGAGTCGGCAACCTCCACAACGGGAATTGTTGCCCCGTGCTTCTCGGCATCGAGCAACGTGGCGATAATCAGCCGCTTGCTAAGCAACGGACGTACGCCATCGTGTACGGCGATATACTCCACCTCTTCGCCTAACGCCTCGACGCCGCACTTCACGGAGATAAAACGCTCCTTACCACCCGCCACGGTGCGGTGGGTTGCTATGTCGAAACGTGCGCTGAGGTTGTGCCATAGCGGTATATGCTCCTCGGGCAGCACCACGACAATATCTGCCGAGGGTAGCGCCTCGGCGAAGCGATTTATCGTGCGTCCGACCACAGGCTCACCGCCGAGCAACATAAACTGCTTGGGCAGGGTGCCACCCATACGTCGTCCCGAGCCTCCTGCGACGATTATTACTCCATACTTTGCCATATCAGTTTCTTGCCGAAGCCGAGTGTGTTATCCGTGAGTTTTAGGTATGTCGGGCGCACCATCCAGAGCCTTAGAGGTGCTGCCGCCGCATACGGAAAGCGTCTGAGGTAGCGGCGTTTAGCCTCCTCGTCGCCACGCTCCGCTATGCCCACCACCTGCAAGCCTTGCACCTTGCCGACGATGCGTGTTTCGAGGACTATGCTGAGTGCCACATCCCTACGTTGGCTAAGATGTGTGCCGTGTGCCGTGCTATCGTCCGACGTGAAGATGAAGATGTTGCGCTTAGCGTCGTAGGCATAGAAGCAGTTGGCGACGTAGGGTATGCCCCTACTATCCGTCGTGGCGAGTGTCAGCACGTGGTGCTTGGCAATGAACTTGCCAAAACGCTCGTCGATATGCTCCGTTGCGCACTCCATCATCCTCTCGGCAGCTTGTTATCTCTTCTCGTTGGCTTGTTATCTCTTCTCGGCGGGTTGCTCCGTTGTAGCTGTCGATGTGCTGTCGGCAGCCTCCTGAGCCTCGTCCTTACGGCGGAAGATGTCGTCGTCGGTGATGTACTCCGCCTCTGTAGCACGACCCTCCAACTCGGCAATTACGCGGTCGCGTATAGCCTCAAACTCCGCCTTATTCTCCGCGCGGATAGGCTCTGCTGGCTCTTGCGGTATCTTCAACGGGTCTATTGCCGTGCCATTCTTCCAGATGCGGTAGTCGAGGTGCGGACCTGTCGATGTGCCTGTTGAGCCTACGTAGCCGATAAGCTCGCCCTGCGATACGTGTGTGCCTACCTTGATGCCCTTGGCAAACTTCTGCAAGTGCAGATAGCCTGTCATAAGGTTGCCAGGGTGCTTAATCTTGATGGTGTTACCACCGCCGCCGCCCCAGCCGCAGAAGGTTACCACGCCATCTGCAACAGAGTGTACGGGAGTACCCATAGGTGCTGCGTAGTCCACGCCGTGGTGCGGACGATACACCTTATATACGGGGTGCAGGCGGGCATTCGAGAACTTAGAGCTTATGCGCGTATATTTAAGCGGTGCTTTGAGCAGCTGCTTACGTAGCGACTCGCCCGTAGATTCCCAGTAGCGTAGTTTGCCCTCGTCCTGAGCGAAGGGTATGGCGTAGTATGTCTTGCCGCCGTGGTTGAACTCTGCGCCCCAGATACGACCTATGCCTACCGAGGTGCTGTCCACGAACTTCTCGTCGTAGAGTACCGCGAAGCTGTCGCCCTCCTGAATACCGAAGAAATCGACGGTCCACTGGTATATATCCTCAAACTCCGCAGCAAGGGCATAGGGCAGGTCCTGCTCCATAATAGCACCCCATAGCGACGAGGTGATAGTGGCCGTACGACGCTGACGTACAATATCTACGGGGCGTTGTCCGAGCGTTACCGACACCGTGTCGCCCACGAAGCCGAATACCACGTAGTCGATGGCGTTGCGGTGATATACCATATAGTCGAGTATCTCGCGACTGCCCGAAGAGTCCTGCTCGGTACGCATAAATGTAGTGTAGGCGTTGCCCGCACGTATCTGTCTTAGAGGAAATACCTCGGCTGATGCCTTATCCAATCTATCGACCTTGACTGCCGATATGCCACGACGTCCGAGGATGCCGCCCAAGGTCTCTCCCGAGCGCACGGTGTCGTTCGAGATGGTGTAGCCATCGACGATGATGCCGTACTCGCGCTGAGGCTCTACCTCTTCGGGAGTGGTTGATGCTGATGATGTCTCGTTGTCGGACGAGCTTCCGCCGCACGCTGCAAGGCTAAGGGTTAGGAGCAGTGCGAAGAGTATGTTGAGTCGCTTCATAATGGGCAAAGTTAATAATTTTTCGGCGAATAACGAAGATTTTTATTCTATTTGCGTACATATAGTGCAAATTTTACGACGCCTCCTCGCCCGATGTTGTGTCGGGAGCTTTCGTCGTCTCGTCAATTGGGCGACTACGACCCGCAATTTAACGCGCCTATTGGCTCGATGTTGTGTCGGGAGCTTTCGTCGCCTCGTTATTTGTGCTACTACACCCCGCAATTTTAGCCGAAATATTTGGCTATTACGAAATTTTACACTACCTTTGACCAAATTGTGTTATTATGCGCCGACCGTTACGGTGGCAAAAAGTAGAGTATAAGGGGGATGAACTTTATTAAGACCATACTTGCGTGGATTTACAAAGCGGTGATAGTTACGCGTCATCGCCTCTACGACTGGGGTGTGTTCAAGAGTTTCAACTTTGATATTCCTATCGTCTGCATCGGCAATATCACCGTCGGTGGCACGGGTAAGACCCCCACGGCAGAGTACCTCTTAACCGAACTCTCTTCGGAATATACCATCGCCCTGCTGTCGCGCGGCTACGGACGACGCACCAAGGGCTACCGCGAGGTTACCACGTCGGATAACTACCGCGATGTGGGTGATGAGCCGTTGCAGATTAAGTTGAAGTACCCCGAGATTGCCGTCATCGTCGCCGAGGACCGCGTGGCGGCTGTCGAGCGCATCCAAAAGGAGCATCCCGAGGTAAACCTTATCGTTATGGACGATGGCCTCCAGCACCGACGCTTGAAGGCGAAGGTCAATGTCATCATCGTCGATGCTACACGCCCTATCTCGCGCGATAGTATGATTCCTAAGGGTCGTCTGCGCGATGTGCGCTCGCGTCTGCGTGAGGCTCACTTCTTCATCGTTACCAAGTGCAGGGAGGATATGTCGCCGTTGGATAAGCGTCTGTGGTGCAAGGAATTGACCACCTATGCCTACCAGAAGGTATATTTCTCGAAGATACGCACCCTCGATGCCGAGCCTCTCTTCTACTTTGCCGAGCGCGAGAGGGTGGACTATGGTCAGCAGGCGATTATCGTGAGTGGTATCGGCAATGCCCGCCCCTTTGTGCATACCGCAGGTAAGCTATTCAACGAGGTGGAGACCTTCACCTTTGGCGACCACCACGACTATACGGCAGAGGACCTGCGCTCCATTTACGACTGCCTCAAACGCCATCCTCGCGCCATTATCCTGATGACCGAGAAGGATGCTGTCAAGCTGCGCCGAGCGCACCGCTTGCCCGAGGCTATGCGTCGTGCTATGTACTATCTGCCTATCGAGATGTGCTTCATCGAGGGTCCCGACCACGACTTTACGCGCTACCTCATCGAGGACATCAACCACAAGGAGCAGGAGTTTGAAAAGGATAAACGAAAATAAATTATACTATGGCAAACAAGGTTATATTAGTAGGAAATGTAGGCGCAGACCCCGAGGTACGCGCCTTGGAGACAGGTGTTAAGGTGGCGCGCATACGTCTTGCAACCACCGAGCGCATCTTCAATCGTCAGACAAACGAGGCTACCGACCACACCGAGTGGCACAATATCACGTTGTGGCGAGGCTTGGCAGATGTCGCGGATAAGTATGTTCGTAAGGGTACGCAGCTCTATATCGAGGGCCGTCTTCGTAACCGCGAGTGGGAGAAGGATGGCGTACGCCACTTGGGCTACGAGGTTGTTGCCGACGAGATGACCCTGCTTGGTCGCCGCTCGGATAACCCCGCTTCGCAGCAGACACCTTATCAGCAACCTGCCTATCAGCAGCCCGCGCAGCCGCAGTATCAGCAGCCCGCGCAGCCGCAGTATCAGCAGCCCGTGCCGCAACCAGCGCAGCCAACGATACCCGCTCAGGACCCCGATGACCTGCCCTTCTAAGTGGGCGCAGGGTCGCTCAGGAGGGTGCCTACGATGTGAAACACTGCTCTAAGACCGCTTAGCTGAGCGTCGTTAATAAACAACAAGCCGTCGAGTACTCCCGACGGCTTGTTTAGTATATGTAGAGTTGGTTACTCGATTACGAGCAGGGGCTGGTCAGCCTGCACGGTATCGCCCTCCGCAACCAAGATGCCGAGTACCTTGCCAGCATAGTCCGACGAGATAGAGTTCTCCATCTTCATCGCTTCGAGAATCATCACCTCCTGACCTACGGTAACGCTGTCGCCAGCCTTAACCTTAATCTCGATAACGCGACCAGGCAGCGGAGCATTTACCGCCTTGCCGTCAGCCGCCGTTACGCACTTCTCGCACGTAGCCTCGCCCTCGGTAGCCTCCAACGAGTCGCAAATCTCGATAAGAACGCCGTCAGCCTGTACGGTGTCGCCCTCCGAAACCAAAATCTGCTTAACGTAGCCAGCGTAGTCCGACGTGATAGAGTTCTCCATCTTCATTGCCTCCAAGATAGCAACCTCCTGACCGAGAGCCACCTTGTCGCCAACCTTAACCTTGAACTCGATAACACGACCAGGCAGCGGAGCAACGATAGTCTTGCCAGTTACAGGCATACGCTTTGCAGCACCTGCCTGAGCCTTGCTGTTCTCGACCTCGATGATGATACCCTCGGCCTGTACGGTGTCGCCCTCCTTGACAAGTATCTGCTTAACCTTGCCAGCGTAGTCCGACGTGATAGAGTTCTCCATCTTCATAGCCTCCAATACGGCTACCTCCTGACCTACGGTGATGGTGTCGCCCACCTTCACTTTAAGCTCGATAACGCGACCAGGCAGCGGTGCAAGGATGGTATCGCCCGTGATAGGCTGTGCCACGATAGCCTCCTCCCTCTTCAACGATGGGTCGGCAGCCACCTTCTCGGCGTAAGCAGCCTTCTTGATGCCCGTGAGGTATGTCTTAGCTACCAATGGGAACAACTCCAACAACAGCTCCTCTTTCTCGTTCTCGGCGAGCAGTACGCCACCAGCCTCCTCCAAAGTGGGGTTGGGCTGCTTCTGGTACTTAGATGTGTCGTAGGGGCGCTCCTCGCGGAAGCCACAAATCTTCTCGCGGAAGTCCTCCGAAATCTTAACGGGGGTGCGACCGTAATCACCCTTAACCAAGCCCACAAACTGTGCGCTCTTGTTGGTGTACATAGCACGGCCAGCCTTCTCGTCCATAGCGCAGTTTACCGCCTGTGCGCCTACAATCTGCGATGTGGGCGTTACCAAGGGGGGCAGACCTGCTGCAAGACGTACGGGCGGGATAAGCTCCATAGCGCGGGGCAGGATGTCCTCTGCGCCAAGCTGTTTGAGCTGTGCCACCATATTTGAGTACATACCACCAGGAATCTCGGCATCCTGCACGAGCTTGTTGGGTGCGGGGAAGCCGAAGTATGCCTCGATAGCCTGAGATGCTGTGAGCAGCTCGTCCCAGTTCTCCTCCTGAGCCGCCTTTACGCAGCGGTCCAGCAGTGCATCCACCTCGGCGGGAGTCTCGTCGGTAAGGGGGTTGAATGCCTTAGGCAGGGGCTTCTCGGCACCAAATACCGATAGTTCAAGCTCCTTGCGAATATCCTTCAACTCGACGTTAATCTTGGCAACAGCCTCCATATTTGCGCCAACCTCGATGCCGAGCTTCTTGCAGAACAGATATACAAGCTCCAAAGCGGGAGCGCCTGTGCCGCCACCAAACCACCAGCAGTTGGTATCAACAATATCGACTCCTGCTACAATAGCAGCATATACCGAACCGAGACCGTAGCCAGGGGTACAGTGTGTGTGGAAATCGACAACTACGCCAAGCTCCTTTTTGAGCAGCTTGATAAGACCAGCAACACGTGCGGGGGGAATAAGTCCCGACATATCCTTGATGGTAATCATATCGGCGCCGAGTGCAGCCATCTGGCGAGCCTTATCCAAGAAGTACTCGTCGGTGAATACCTTCTCGTGCTCCTCGCCGTCGTTGTACTTAGGATCTACGGTGTAGCATACAGCGCAGTCGGCAATACCGCCATACTGCTTGATATACTTGATGGTCGATTTAACGTTATCCACGTCGTTCAGTGCGTCGAAGATACGCATAATGCCCAAGCCGCTCTCGATGGCGTTGCGTGAGAAGCCGTCGATAATCTCGTCGGTGTAGGGTGCGTAGCCAAAGAGGTTACGACCACGCGACAGTGCCGTAAGCTTCGATACGTCGCCCACAGCGCGCTTGATAGTCTCTAAGCGTGTCCAGGGGTTCTCGTTGAGGTAGCGCATCACCGAGTCGGGTACTGCACCGCCCCATACCTCCATTGCATAGAAGCCTGCATCCTTGTAGTAAGGAAGGCAGCGATCAACTTGCTGCTGAGTCATTCGGGTTGCAAACGACGACTGCTGTCCGTCGCGCAACGTAAGATCACGGATTTTGAGGATCTTTGTCATAGTCTTTCAAGTAGGTTTATTTAGTTAGTTTTATCGTTCACATCACACAACAGCACATCTCTGCTGTTATCCGAATAACAAATGTAGTAAATCTTTTCTATAGATGCAACTTTTTTGACCAATAATTTATGATTTATTAATTATTTTCTTGCTTTTTGGTAGTTTTAACTCTCCTATATGGCGATTTTAGTGGTTGTCGATAGGTTAATTGTCGGATATGGGTGGTGGCATAGATGCAAAAAGTAGGTAGTTGCAACCACTCCTCTACGCAACTACCTACTTCTGCTTTTATTGACTATCTCGCTACTCGGTCTGGTGCTTGATGACACGCTCGATAGCGCGCTCGCACACGGGGCAGAAGCGCGTCGCTACGTTGTCTCTCATACGGCATACCACCGCAGGACGGTAGATGCCCTTGGTGCGGTAGCCGCCACCCTCATATACGCCAACGGTGTACTCCTTCTTGCGAAGGTCAGTCGGTGCGGTGGGTATCTCCACGTCATCGTCCAACATATCCTTCCACTTAGACTCAAAATATACTAACGTGGTGATGTTTGGCTCCCACGGCTCGTGGCTCAGCGAGTGCATCTCGTCGTTGTTGTCGCCACCCTCGTAGAAGTACTCGTCGCCCAAGCCACCAAACGAGTGTCCAAATTCGTGGACGACAACGGGGCGGAACGAGCGGTGATGTGCTGTTGTGAGCGTGTAGGAGTTGTATATGCCGCCACCGCCGTAGGCATCCGTATTTGCGAGTATGATGAAGTGTTCGCAGGGGATGTTTGTCGCTAAGTCGTACATACTATACACAGCGCCCGATGTGAGGTAGCGCTCCATATAGAATGTCATAAAGTTGGACTGTACGGCAGTCTGGCACCATTCGTCATTCTGTGGAAGGCTCACACGTCCATCTGTCGAGGGGCTTGCCACGGCGATAAAGTTGAAGCGGTCGCGGTAGCTCTTGAAAGGCTCGTAGCTGAGTATTGTCTCGGTGGCAGTCAGCGCGTCGGCAAAGAATATATCCATATCCTCCACGGTGTAACCCTCGGCGAGTATCACTACGTCGATGCAGTCGCGCGAGTCGCCGCCCTGGTGTATATATTTGTGGGGCAGGGCTCGCTGCGCTGCTCGGTTGCGAATAAGCGCATCCTCGGGGTCGATGAGGTGGCGAAGAGAGGCGCTCTGCTCGCCCTGGTTGTTGCGTAGTATTAGCTCTGCATAACACGCCGTCTTGGGCATAGGAGCCAGTAGCGTGAACTCGAAGCTGCGTACCGAACTCTTTGCCTCGGGTGTGGTAATCCACTCCTGAAACAGCGATGAGAACGAAGTCTTGTATATCACTTCGTTGCTCTTAGCGTCGTAGAGCGTGAGGTCGCCATTGCCTTTTAGGGGTACTTCGCTGAGGTTTACCCTGCGACCCCACCACGTGGGCGTCGTCGATAGCTCTTTGAGGGCTACAAACTGCTCGTCGGCATTGCCCGCAAAGGTGTAATCTATGCGTATTGTGGCATCGTCGAAGTGGTTGTCGAACTCCTGTGCCGAAAGTGATGATATGCCGCAGATGATGGCGGCAAGTAGTAGAAGAGGTCTCATTAGTTTAAGGTTTTCAAATAATTCACATAGGCAAAGGTAAGAAAAAAAATGAAAAATCTTTTTTGAAAAGTCGAATATCTCCGCTATCTTTGAAAAAATTTTGTCGATTATGCTTAAACGCAATAATTTATTCATATTCCTATTCACTCTTTGCAGCCTTTTAGTGTTGCCCTTAGATGTTGATGCTCAGGGTAGTGTGTCGAAGGTCGTGCAAGACTCTATCGCCCGTTCGTTCCAGCGTATCGCCCGCGAGGAGGTTAAGGGCTGCTACCCTAAAATCGAGCAGATGCGCCTTCGTGAGGAGGGTACCGATAGGGTTGTCGAGATACGAGCATCTGTCGAGCTGAGCTACTTCCCGATGCGCCGCGAGAGTGTCAAACGCTTCTACGATGAGGCACGTCGTTTGTTGGGTAAGGACTACCGCAACCACACCATACTTATATATAGCAATGGCGAGCTTATCGACGACCTTGTGCCGCAGTATCACTCGGCGCGTGGCGAGCAGATACACTTTACCAATACCTCGTCGCAGCCGCTGCTTAGGCGCGAGAGCAGTATCTCGAAGCCTACGCGCGGTCTTGCGGGGCGACATATAGCCCTATGGCAGAGCCACGGTCGCTACTTTGATAACCGTACGGGGGAGTGGCGCTGGCAACGTTCGCGCCTCTGGGAGACCGTCGAAGACCTCTATACGCAGAGTTACGTCATACCCTTTCTTGTTCCTATGTTGGAGAGGGCGGGTGCTACGGTGCTGCTACCTCGCGAGAGGTCTATGCGCCCCGAGGAGCTTATTATCGACAACGACGCGGGCATAGATAAGAGCGTGTCATACAACGAACACTCACGCTCGGAGGGGTGGACGAGTGCGGGTGAGGGCTTTGCGCATCTGCACGAGACCTATAAGACGGGACATAACCCCTTTAAGGATGGTACGGCACGTATGGTTGCGACTACCAACTCAACGAAGCACCTCTCGACGGCGTCGTGGGGTGGTACTATCCCCAAGAGTGGCATATATAGCGTCTATGTCTCGTACCGTACGATGCCCAATTCGGTGTTGGATGCCCACTATACGGTACACGCCACGGGCGGTGATAGGGAGTTTAAGGTAAACCAGCGTATGGGTGGCGGTATGTGGGTCTGTCTCGGCGACTTCTACTTCGCTGAGGGTAAGCACCAGGCGCTCGTGTCGATAGATAACCACTCGAAGGGTGGGGGCGTTGTTACCGCCGATGCGGTGAAGATTGGTGGAGGTATGGGTAATATCAGCCGTGAGGTACATCCGTCGCTGCGCACCTCGGATATGGAGTATAGCTCCGAGGTTAGCGGTTATCCGCGTTTTACCGAGGGCGCACGCTACTGGTTGCAGTGGTCGGGCTTCTCGCGCGAGGTATATGCTCCGAAGTCGGGCAAGGATGACTACCGCGACGACTATATGTCGCGTCCGCATTGGGTAAACGAGCTTATGGGTGGCTCGGAGCGTCTCAAAGAGGAGCAGGGCAGGAACATCCCGCTGGACTTGGCTTTGGCGTTCCACTCCGACGCAGGTGTTCGCCTCAATGATGACATCATAGGCACGTTGGGCATCTACTGCACCAAGGACAACGAGGGCGAGTTTACGGACGAAATATCACGTCTGCGCTCGCGCGACCTTACCGACTTAGTTATGAGCGAGATTGTCGCGACGCTGCGCAGTAGCTATGAACCAAACTGGACACGTCGCGGTATGTGGGATAGGTCGTACTACGAAGCACGTGTGCCGTCGTGTCCTACGATGCTCTTGGAGCTGCTGTCGCACCAGAATTTTGCCGATATGCGCTACGGTCTCGACCCCTCGTTCCGCTTTGCAGTGTGCCGTGCTATATACGTGGGTGTGTTGCGATACCTATCGAGCCAGTATGGTTGTGAAATGTGTGTGCAGCCGTTGCCTATCAATAGCTTCGTTGCCGAGTTAAGAGGCGATAAGGTGCATCTTAGTTGGGCGAGTACCCACGATAAGCTCAACCCCACGGCAGAGCCAGACTACTATATATTATACACGCGCGAGGGCGATGGCGGCTTCGATACGGGTCGTAGGGTAGATGCCACCTCGGTAGAGCTGCCTGTCGATGCGGGTAAGATATATAGCTATCGCGTTACGGCGGTAAACCGTGGTGGCGAGAGCTTCGACTCGGAGACCTTGGCGGTGTGCCGTGCGCGTAATAGCCGCGGTAGCGTCTTGGTCATCAATGGCTTCGACCGTGTTGCTGCACCTCTGAGTATTCAGGGCGACTCGGTTGCGGGCTTCTATAATGAGTACGATAGTGGCGTTGCCTATCTGTCGGATATATCGTTTATTGGCAGTCAGCACAACTTTGACCGCCGTCTGTCTCGCTCCGAGAACGACAACTACGCCCTCGGCGCCTCGTATGCCGACTACGAGACGGAGGTTATCGCGGGTAATACGTTCGACTTCGTAGCGCTGCACGGAGAGTCTATCGTCGAGGCGGGCTACTCCTTCTCCTCTGCCTCGCGACGTGCTGTCGAGGCGGGCGATGTGGCGTTGAAGGGGTACGATGTTGTCGATTTGCTGTTGGGCAAGCAGCGTACGACGATGGTCGGGCGTGGAGCTATGGAGTACAAGTATGTCGCCTATGGCGAGGCTATGCAGCGCGAGTTGAAACACTATCTTAGTTCGGGCGGAGCGCTCTTCGTCTCTGGCTCCTATGGTCTTACTGACCTGTGGACAGCTCCCACGGCTACGGATGCCGACCGTCGCTTTGCCGAGGAGGTGCTGCACGTCGCATTTGGTGGCGATAGGGCAACACGTCGAGGTGATGTGCGCGCTGTGCCATCGTCGTTTACCCAAAAACGCTTCGATGTAGAGTTTAATACCGAGCTTAACGACGAGATATACTCGGTCGAGTCTCCCGAGGTTGTGCAGCCTAAGGGTAAGGGTGCAACTACCGTTATGCGCTATGCAGCAGCAGGTCAATCAGCGGCAGTGGCCTACTCGGGTGGCTATCGCAGCTTCGTTGCGGGCTTCCCGTTTGAGACGATAATCGACAGCGAGGAGCGTGATGAACTTATGGCGGCGGTGCTTAAATACCTAACAAAGCGAAAGTAGAATGAGAGTGTCTCAACATAATCTGCGTACCGCAGCGATGCCTTTGGCAATGGTCGTCGGCGCACTTCTCTGCCGTGAGCTATCGGCGGTGGAGGCGTCAAGTGGCAATATGCTCACTCCGTCGCTTATCGGCGCGATGCTCTTCCTTACGTTTTGCCGTGTCGATGTGCGCTCGATGCGCCTACGATGGGTGCATCTGTGGATGCTGCTCTTTCAGTTTGTCGGCTCGGTTGTCGTCTATTGGATTGTCGCGCCGCTCTTGGGCGATACTGTTGCTCAGGGCGCTATGATATGCGTTCTTGCGCCTATCGCTATGGCGGCTGTCGTTATCGGCGGTATGCTTGGCGGCAATGTTACCACGATGGCAACGTATAGCCTTGTATGCAACCTCCTTACAGCCCTTATCGCCCCCACGATACTGCATAGCCTTGGCACGGGTAGCTGTACGTTTGCCGAGATTATCGGACGTGTAGCCCCCACGCTGCTGCTACCGTTTGTGGCGGGTCAGGCGTGTAGATATTTGTGGCGAGGTGGCGCAGAGTGGTTTGCGCAACACTCGCAACTGTCGTTCTACCTGTGGTTAGTGTCGCTGATTTTGGTTATAGGTCGCACCACCTGCTTTATTCTCGATACCGAGGCAGATAGGTTAGTAGAGGTCGAGCTTGCGGCTATTGCACTGTTGCTCTGCCTGTTGCAGTTTGCCGTTGGTCGTGCTTTGGGACGTGCTGCGGGCGATGCTGTTGCTGGTGGTCAGTCGCTCGGACAGAAGAATACGGTGTTGGCTGTGTGGATGTCGCTAAACTTCCTCGACCCTGTGTCGTCTGTTGCCCCCACGGCATATATCGTGTGGCAGAACTTTGTGAATAGCTATCAGATTTGGCGACATAAGGAGAACTCCTAAAATGGAAATTGTGGCAGTATCCAATCGGACGCTACCACAATACGTCTTATTCCCCCCCCCTCTCTTCTCTCTTAGTCGGGGTTTTGGCACAGCTGGTCGGGGGTAAGGCGTACTACCTTACCGTCGCGGATAACTACCAAGTCGCCATTCTCCCTGCGCGTACGCTCAATAAGGCGGCGTTGCGCTAAAAGAATACCTGCATCGATACGCTCTTGAAGCTCTCTTATCTCAAACTCACTCATATTCCAATATCGTTTTGTAGGCTAACGGATCGACAACCTCTTTTATTTCCTCCTTCGAGCCATAAGCAACCTTGCGTACGCCCTCGGCTGTGCTATTGTCGTAGATAACCCAATAGTCGCAAATAGGTATATACAACGAAGTTAGGTTACGCAGACTGCTCGCATAGCGACGACAGATGGTGTTGGTAGGTATGTTGTGCCCTCCGAGGCTCACACGCTTTGCCACACGCTCTATTGCCTGCTCGGGGGTGGGAAGCCAGAAATATAGCAACGACACGAAGTAGCCGCGTTCGTGGGCGCGGTCAATAAACTTTTGGTATGTACGTGTCGATAGTGTAGTCTCAAAGGCGAAATCCGAGCCCTCCTCCAACAGGTCGTTGATGCGGCGCAACATCAGTCTGCCCGCCTCGATAGCCATACTATCGGGGTTGAATGGCGATAGGCCACGTGCTATCTCGTCGGCATTGACGAACTCGTGGCAGTGCAGCAATTCGGGCAGCATCGTGTATGAGGCGGTGGTCTTACCAGCGCCGTTACATCCTGCTATGATATAGAGCTTCTGCATAAAAAACTTTCGTTGGGCAAATATACGTAAAATTTGATTAACAACCAAATTTATTTGGTTAGATGCTTAGTCGGGAGTTGCAGGTATGTCATTATAGGTATAAAAAGATGGAGGCTGACAAAAATTGACTTTGTCAGCCTCCATACTCTCAATGTTCACTATCTCGGGCAATTACTTGGCCTCGGGACGCATAATAACAAGTGTCTTGTTGTTGTCGTCGAGAATCTTCTTAGCAAGAGCCTTAACATCCTCTGCTGTTACCGTCTCAACCAAGCCGAGGTACTCCTCCTTGTAGTTGTAGCCCTCCTCGTAGTAGCGAGTAATCGCCGACATCCAACCGCCATTGTTCTCCAATACGTTGTTGTAGTTCTTTACGAGGAACTCCTTAGACTTGGCAATATCCTCTGCCAAAGGACCCTCCTCGGCAATCTTCTTAATCTCGGCGATACAGATGTCGATAAGCTCGTCAGCAAGCTGCTCGTTGGTGTCGAAAGCAATTACAAGCTGATACTGCTCTACTGGCTCCTCCTCCAAGACGCCCTGTACCTGTACGCCATAGGTGCCACCCTTCTCCTCGCGGATAGAGATGAGGTAACGTGAGTCGAGCGCACGACCAAGCAAGTCGATAATCATACGATTCTTAGCGTTGTACTCCATGTCGCCAGTGTAGAACATACGTACCGACACCTTGGGCTGCTGCATCTCTGCCTTGAAGTCGTTTGTAACCTCGCCCTTAGCTGTGCGAACGCCATCATCAACTACTGCATACTCCACCTTCTTCGATGTGGGCAGTGAGCCGATATACTTCTCTACAAGAGGCTTCAAGCTCTCCAAATCGACATTACCTACGATGACGAAGCGGAAGTCGTCGGCATAGCCAAAGAGCTTCGAGTGGATAGCCTTCAAATCCTCGATGTTGATAGCCTCAATCTGAGCAGCGTTGGTGAGCTGACGGCGAGCGTGGTCGTTGTAGAGTGTCTTCTGCAACTCGCGGCTAACGATGTAGCTGGGATCAACCTCCATATTGCGGAAGTAGGGAACGTACATCTTCTTCATATTGTCGAGGTCGCCCTGATCGAAGCGAGGAGCAGTGAAGTTGAGGTACATAAGCTGCAAGATAGTCTCAATATCCTTAGGCGAGCCACCACCAGCTACTACATGCTCGTAGGCATCAACACCTACCGAAGCACCTGCCGACTTACCTGCAAGCTGCTTGTTAAGCTCGGTTGCCGAGAACTTGCTGATACCCGACTGACCCATTACCATACCGAGGAATGCACCCTGATAGTACTCCTCGTCTGTAAGCATCGAGCAACCACCCTTCGATGTAGCACGAATCATCACCTCGTCGGCTTTGAGTGTCGAGGGACGAACGATAACCTTGATGCCGTTCTTCAACGTCCACTCGGTAAAGCCCAAAGAGTCGTTATACTTGCTGCTCTTCACTGCCGAACCCTTCAACTTAACGTCATCAGCGATAAGAGGCTCGATAACGGTGTCATCCTTGTAAGGCTCAATCTCCATACTCTCCACCTCAGCGATTACTGCGTTAATCTCGGCCTCGGTAGGTATTGCAAGACCCTCTTTAAGGGGTGTACGAGCGAGGATAACGAGGTTTTCGTTGGGCTGTGCAAGCTGCATCAGGTATGTAGCGTTGATGTCGTTTACGGTGAGGCTCTGGATAAACTGCTGGTCAATCATCCACTCGGTCTCGGCGTCCATCATCGTAGTACCCTTTGCATAGTGGTCGAGGTAGCGCTGAGCATACTCGTCGTTAGTTACGTCGTTGCGGTTGGTGTACTGACGCTCAGCACGGCGCAAAATCTCCTGCTGTGCGCGCTCGAACTCGCTCTGTGTGAAGCCGTGGCGGCGCATACGCTCCATCTCGGTGTACATAGCGCGGAAGCCGTCAAGGATGCGACCCTCGTGAGCGGTTACTGAGAACATCGTGGTCTCCAAAGTGGGGCAGATACCCATACTACCCTCGTCCATACCACCATTGATGAATGGTGCGTCGGGCTTCTGAGCAATCTCCTCGAAACGAGCGTTCATCATCTCGGTAACGAATGCGTAAACGAGGTCTGTTGAGTAGCCAATGATAGAGCTTTTGAACTCCTTGGGTAGAGCCTCGCGGCGTGCAAACATCATCACGCCCGACTGTGTAAGCTCGGGGTCAGCAAATACCGATACGATAGGCTGCTCGGTGGGAGGTACTACGATAACCTCCTTCTGTGCAGCATCAGCTGGCGAAGCGGGGATGTCCTTCATAAGCTCGATAAGCTTCTTCTCGATAGCATCAACGTCGATGTCGCCAACGATGACAATCGCCTGATACTCGGGGCGATACCACTTGTGGTAGAAGTTCTCCAAGGCGGTGTGGTCAAACGACTTCAAGCCTTCGAGGTTACCGATGATGTTGCGCTTCTCGTAGAGCGTACCCTTGAAGAGCTGTGCAATCATATCTATCTGTGAACGCCACTGTGCGCCATCACGTGAGCGAAGCTCCTCCATAATCACGCCGCGCTCAGAGTCAATCTCCGTGGGCTGCAATGCGATAAACTGCGACCAGTCGTGCAGTACCAAAAGTGCGGTATCTACCGTACCCTCGCGCACGGGGAGGTCCTTAATCATATACTCGGTACAATCCCACGAGGTGAATGCGTTGAGGTTGTAGCCAAACTGTACGCCGATAGTCTCCAAATAGTCTATCATCTGCTTGCCAGGAAGGTTCTTGGTGCCGTTGAATGCCATATGCTCCAAGAAGTGAGCCAAGCCCTGCTGGTCGTCGTCCTCCTGGATAGCACCTACATCGTGGTAGATGTAAAAGCTTGCCTGACCCTTAGGCTTCTCGTTGTGGCGGATGTAGTAGGTCATGCCATTGTCGAGCTTACCTACGCGCACCGCTGGATCGAGCGGCAGTGGTGCCGTGGGATCCTGAGCCATGATGCTTGTGATGCCAAACATAAAGGCAACAAGCATAAAAAATAGTTTTCTCATAGTTGATTAATAATTAGTTGTTTATGTTAATAAATTTGTTTCGTAAGGCTGTTTGGCACATTCCGTCAAGCAAAGATACACTTTTTTGGTTAAAAACCTACGGTTTATGTCATTATTTTTTCTAATACCTCTATAAGTTTTCTCTACACCTGCACAACAAAATAACGGAGTAGGCGTTTTTATATTGTATAAAATTCGTATATTTGTGCAATAAATTTTGTGTAACTATGGCAGAAATAACATCATACAAATACCGTGTTGAGCCACAAGATGTGGACTTTACGTTGCGAGCTTCGGTGTCGTCGGTCATCAACTATATGCTCAATGTTGCAGGTGTAGATGCCCACAATAAGGGCTTTGGTGTCGAGGTGTTGCAGGGTCAGTCGTTTACGTGGGTGCTATCGCGCTTAGCGGTCGATATTGAGTGTCAGCCCTCGCAGTACGACGAGGTAGCTATCGACACGTGGGTAAACGAGTTTAACCGCCTCTCATCGACACGTAATTTCCGCCTTGTGCGCAGTGGCGATGTTATCGCTAAGGGCGTGTCGCAGTGGTGTATGCTCAATATGGAGACCCGTCAGGCTGTCGATATGTCGCTGTTGAAGGATGTATATTGCCGTGCAATGGTCGATGAGCCGTCGCCTATCGCCGCCCCCGAGCGTCTGCGCAATGTCGAGGTCGCACAGAGCGTCGAGCGCCGAGTGGTTTATAGCGATATAGACTTCAATCGACACGTCAATACGTTGCGCTATATTGATATGATTTTCAATAATATACCGCTGGATGTTATCGAGCATAACAACGGCTTGCGTATAGACCTTAACTTTCTCGCTGAGGCTCGCTATGGCGAGACCCTCACGGTTGGTTTCTCGTCGGAGGAGAGTTGCTATATGTTCGAAATCTCGTCCGATGCAGGCAAGACGTTGTGCCGTGCCAAGGTGGTATTCCGTTAAAAAGGGTGTTTGCGATGTCAAGGCGGCTGAAAATTGCTATCGTGGGACCTGCGCACCCCTATCGCGGAGGTCTAAGCTCGATAATGCACTCTATGGCGCGTGAGTTTCAGTCGCGTGGCTATGAGGTCGAGATTCTTACCTTCACGTTGCAATACCCCTCGCTGCTCTTCCCCGGTAAGAGCCAGACGCTCGATACCCCTGCACCCGACGACCTCTCGATACGACGTAAGGTCTCGACCATCAACCCCTTTACGTGGTGGAGAGTTGGTCGTGAGTTGCGCCGCTCGAAGCCCGATATTGTGCTGATGAAGTATTGGACGCCCTTTATGGCGCCCTGCTTCGGCACTATTGCCCGTCTGGCACGCAAAAATTGCCATACGAAGGTTATCTGTCAGATTGACAATGTGCAGCCCCACGAACACCATATTATTGACCGCCCGTGCAACCGCTACTTCCTGCGCTCGGTAGATGGCTTTGTCTATATGTCGGAGCAGGTACACCGCGAGTTGAGGGAATATACCTCGGCGGAGGCGCTCTTCTCGCCCCATCCCCTCTTCGACAACTTTGGTGAGCGTGTCGAGCGCGATGAGGCGTGCCGACAACTAAAACTCGAACAGGGTGTGCGCTACGCCCTCTTCTTCGGGCTTATCCGCGACTATAAGGGGTTAGATACGTTGCTCGAAGCCTGGGCGCGATACCGCGAAAGGCAGGGAGGAGCCTATAAACTGATTGTTGCGGGCGAGTTTTATACCTCGCGCGAAAAGTATATCGCTCAAATAGAGCGTCTTGGTCTGCAAGATGACGTTATCCTGCACGACTTCTTTGTGCGTGATGACGATGTGCGCTATTACTTCTCGGCGGCAGACTATGTGGTGCTGCCCTATAAGAGTGCCACGCAGAGTGGCGTTACGCAAATCGCCTATAACTTCCGTACGCCGCTCGTGGTTACCAATGTTGGAGGCTTAGCCGAGATTGTTGCAGATGGTAGGGTGGGCTACGTCTGTGAGCCTACTGTCGAGGGTGTTGCCGACGCGTTGGAGCGTATTACTAAGGGCGATACGTTGGCACACTTTGCCGATGCTATGGTCGAGGAGCGACGCCGTTTCTCGTGGCAGGCGATGTGCGATACAATCGAAGAGCTGTATCGTAAGATTGAGGGGTAATTATCTATCAAATGCCCCTATGTCGGGGTCTTTACCAGCAATACCTTAATTTAGCAAGAATTGCATCGTGTCTATGCCGTCGGCGTAGTGCCATAGTGTGGGCTGTTGTGTCTCGCCAAAGGCTACGCGCTGTTCGATAGAGGGGATGTGTGATACGACGCACTGTATCTGGTCGTGGTGGTCAGCGAGCCACTTTGTAGCGTCGTCCAGCGTAGAGTAGTGGCATAGCGCGACGGTTGCTAACGAGTGCGTAGGCTCCGTGTCCTCTATCATCAGAAATGCCCCGTGGTCGTGGTAGGGTAGCCGTTGCATCGTTCTTAGGGCGCGCTGTGTAGCAATCAGACCGCGCAGTTTGGGGTTGTGTGCCTCGCGCTTGGGTAGGCGTGGCGTTGTGTTGCGTGGGGCGAGAACTACGCTTACAGAGCGACATCCCATTCCCGAGTATGCGGTGATGTCGTTCATCAGTGCCGATAGCTCATCGTCGCTCTCCTTGCCGTCGAGAATGGCCACCGAGAAGCGGCTACCTCTGAGCAGCGAGCGTGTCGTGGCAAAGTGTTCACGGAAGTAGGCGTTTGCCTCGTCGGAGCCTGTGGCAATAGCCATATCGTAGTGTGCCTTAGGGTCGTAGTCGTAGAGCGCAATGTCGGGGTCTATATCGCGCAATAAATCAACAATATATCGTGTTAGAACTGCATCTTTGCTTGATGCTTTTAGATGGCAGCGATGTCCGCTTGCTACAACACATAATATATCGAAGAAACCCACCAGCGGGATGTTGCCCGCCATAATCAGCGCGACGTCCGCAGGGGTGGTTGTGGGCGTATAGTTTGACATCCACTGTTCGAGTGCTGTTCGATTGAGCATCTTGCAGCGTATCGCCTCCACCGCGGCACATATATCCCCCTCGGTAAACCACCCATTTTGGGCAATAGCCTCCTCTATTATGTGGCGCGATGTTGTCTCCGTTCCGAAACCGTCGAGACGTCTGCCAAGCTCCGCAAAGGTATCAATAAATGGCTTTGTCATAGTATCTTGATAGCTATTGCTGCACACGCCTCAGCGTCGGCAAGGGCGTGGTGGTGTGCCGTGAGGTTGTATCCGCACGCTGCCGACACGGTTGGCAGACGGTGGTTGGGTAGCGCCTTGCCGAAGACCTTGCGGGCTGTGCGGCAGGTGCAGTGGAAGGTGTAGTCGGGGTATGGCATATTGTATGCCTCGTGTACCGCCCTTAGACACCGCTCCTCGAAGGGTGCGTTATGTGCCACAAAGGGTAGCCCTGCAAAGAGTGGTTGTAGCTCGCGCCATACAAGCGGAAAGCCCACCTCGAAGTCGGTGTCGCGGCGTGTCATACCGTGAACGCGGGTGTTGTGGTAGTCGTAGTGGTTGGGTACGGGGCGTATCTTGCGATGTAGGCGCGCTGTGATGCGACCGTCGCGCACGATGACGATACCCACCGAACATACGCTCGACGGGAGGTTGTTGGCGGTCTCAAAATCTATGGCGGCAAAGCTATTCATCGCTACTCGTGTTGTGCTTCGGTTATTGCTATGACGTGTTCGATAAGGGCGACATCGCTGCCATCCTTTACCAGCACCCGCTTGTCGCTGTCGAGAAGATAGAGCGACGGTATTGCTTTGAGGTCGTAGAGCCTGTCGCGCGAGATTATCTGTCCTGCGTCGTAGCCCGAAATCCACCCTGCGGGCATCGACGACTGGTAGTTGCGCCACGCCTCAATGTCGGCATCGGGGTAGATGGCGACAATGCTCAGACGCCCATTCTCCAAGTACTCGTTCAGTAGCGGCGATGAGCCTACGTCGCTGATAAGTTGGCTGCACATTGCGCAGTCGGGGTTGTTGAACATCAGCAGCGTGTAGTCTGCCTCGATGTTATGCAACCTCTCGCGGCGTCCGTTGGCAAGCGTGAACGTGATGTCGTTCGCCTTGTTGCCTATGCGGTTTTTGAGTGCTAACTCCAAGTCGTAGGCGGGAGCGAGACGCTCGTATTCATCCATCAGCGGCGAGGAGCTGAGAACTCTCAGTACGGGAATGTAGTACTCGTCGTTGCGCAGTGGCGAGTTGGGGTCGTGAAGCACCATACGGCAGATGTTGGCAAGGTAGTCCAATACAGGACGGCTGCTCTCGGCGCGACGCATCAGCGACTCCATCAGTGAGTCGGCACGTTCAGGCTCTATGAGCTGCACATAGTCTGCCATAGCGTAGAAGATGTCTAACGTGTCGTAGGCGATGACTGCGGTGTCGGCATCGAAGTCGAAGTTATCCCAATAGCCATCTACCGTTTGGCGGCGTAGCTGCTGCGGGGTGAGTGGCTCGTTCGTATTTACGACATTACGCTCCATACGGCGGGTGCCAGGAGCGTAATATGTCGTTTGGCTGTCGGCAGCCTCTTGGCTGTTGTTGGTAGTAGCCGTGCCACAACCAACAGCTGCAATAAGCGAAAACAGCGCTATGGTCGAACGTCTCATAATCCTATTTGTTACATACGCTCGGGTACGTCGATGCCGAGAAGCGACATCGCCGAACGTATAACACGTGCCACCTGCTCGGCGAGCATAAGACGCATAGAGCGTGTTGCGCTATGCTGCTCTTTGAGTATCGAGTGGTCGTGGTAGTAGCCGTTGAACTGCTTTGCGAGGTCGTAGGCGTATGCCGCAATTACCGATGGCGCGAACTGCTGTGCTGCGGTGCGCACACTTGCAGGGTACTCCGTGAGGGTCTTGATAAGCTCCACCTCCTCGGCAAGAAGTGGTGCGTCGAGATAGTCGCCTGTCGTTATGCCAGCCTCCTCTGCCTTACGCAAAATCGAGCGGATACGTGCGTGGGTATATTGGATGAAGGGACCCGTGTTGCCGTTGAAGTCGATACTCTCGCGTGGGTCGAAGAGCATTGTCTTCTTGGGATCGACTTTGAGGATAAAGTACTTCAACGCACCCAAGCCCACCATCTCCGATATTGCAGCGGCCTCCTGCTCCGAGCAGCCGTCGAGCTTGCCCAGTTCGTCAGACATCTCGCGCGCAGTGCCAACCATATCGGCAATCAGGTCGTCGGCATCCACAACGGTACCCTCGCGAGACTTCATCTTGCCCTCGGGTAGCTCCACCATACCGTACGATAGGTGGAAGATGTTGTCGCTCCAAGCATATCCGAGCTTCTTCAATACGAGTTTGAGTACTTGGAAGTGGTAGTTCTGCTCGTTGCCCACAACGTATATCATATCGTCGAGGTTGTTGTCCTCGAAGCGACGTAGTGCCGTGCCGAGGTCCTGAGTCATATATACCGAAGTGCCGTCGCCACGCAGCAGCAGCTTCTGGTCCAAGCCATCCTTTTCGAGGTCAATCCACACCGAGTTGTCCTCCTTGCGGAAGAAGACACCCTTCTGCAAGCCCTCCTCTACGAGGCTCTTGCCCAAGAGGTAGGTCTCCGACTCGTAATACACCTTGTCGAAATCTACGCCGAGAGCCTTGTACGTAACGTCGAAGCCGTCATATACCCAGCCGTTCATCTTCTCCCAAAGAGAATATACCGCCTCGTCCTTAGCCTCCCACTTACGCAACATCTCCTGCGCTTGAAGCATTATGGGTGCCTGCTTCTTGGCGTCGTCCTCTGACATTCCGTTGGCAACCAACTCCTTAATCTGCTCTTTGTAGTGCTTGTCGAACTCGACGTAGTATTTACCTACGAGGTGGTCGCCCTTCATACCCGATGTCTCGGGGGTCTCGCCATTGCCATAGAGCTGCCACGCAAGCATAGACTTGCAGATGTGTATGCCTCGGTCGTTTACCAAGTTTACCTTGATGACGTTATGTCCGTTGGCTTTGAGAATTGTTGCCACCGAGTAGCCGAGTAGGTTGTTGCGTATATGTCCGAGGTGCAACGGCTTGTTGGTGTTGGGCGACGAGTACTCAATCATTATGGTACGTCCCGTAGCGGGCGCCATACCGTAGTTCTCGCTTGCTACAATCTCACCGAAGCGAGCAGCCCAAAACGATGTATCTACCGAGAGGTTAAGAAAACCCTTGATGACATTAAAACCCTTAATCTCGGGGGTGCTTGCCACAATCTTCTCGCCAAGCTCCGTAGCTGTTGCCTCGGGCGACTTGCGCGAGGCGCGCAGCAAACCGAAGACAACTACCGTGTAGTCGCCCTCAAACTCCTTGCGGGTCTTCTGTATCTGTAATGACGAGCTATCCTCAATGCCGTAAAGCTCCTTTGCGGCATTAGCAACGACGCCCGAAATGAACTCTTCGATGTTTATCATAACTTATAATATTATTATACTTTGCCGCAAAGGTACAGTTTCTTTGTCAAATAATCGCCACTTCACGCGAAAAATTATACCTTTGTAGCGGAAATTAACCGAAGAATTGCCGAAATATGAAGATTGCCGACATAGAGCTTGGGCATCAGCCCCTATTTCTCGCGCCGATGGAGGATGTTACCGACCCCTCGTTTCGCTATATGTGTAAGCGTTTCGGGGCGGATGTGGTATATACCGAGTTTATATCGTCCGATGGTCTGATTCGCGATGCGTGGAAGTCGCGCGCAAAGCTCAATATCGCCGAAGAGGAGCGCCCCGTGGGCATACAGATTTATGGACACCTTATAGAGCCTATGGTCGAGGCGGCACGTATTGCCGAGAGCGCCAATCCCGATATTATCGACATCAACTTTGGCTGTCCCGTCAAGAAGATTGCCGCTCGTGGTGCTGGCTCGGGTATGATGCGCGACCCCGACCTTATGGTAGAGATGACGCGCCAGATTGTGCGCGCTGTGCGTAAGCCTGTAACGGTCAAGACACGCCTCGGTTGGAGCGATGAGATGCGTAATATCGAGGAGATAGCCCTGCGCCTGCAAGATGTTGGCATCGCGGCACTTACGATACACGGTCGCACCCGTTCGCAGATGTATCGCGGCGAGGCAGATTGGACGCTTATCGGCAAGATTAAGAACGACCAGCGCATAACCATACCCATCATCGGCAATGGCGATGTCGATTCGGCTGAAAAGTGCAAGCAGATGTTCGATAGGTATGGCGTCGATGGTGTGATGATAGGTCGTGCGACGTATGGTCGTCCGTGGATATTTCGGGAGTGTCGCCACTACCTCACAACGGGCGAGCTACTGCCGCAACCATCCGTCGTTGAGCGTGTGGCAATAGCCAAAGAGCACCTCGCTAAGTCGTTGGAGATAAAGGGCGATAGAGTGGGCATTTTGGAGATGCGCCGCCACCTGACTAACTACTTTAAGGGGCTGCCCGACTTTAAGGCCACGCGCCTGAAACTCGTTACGTCGTTCGATGCTGACGAGATTCGCTCGACGCTCGACTATGTGGCAGAGCGCTGGGGCGACTTCGATATGCGAGATGCGGTGCCTGCACCGCTGTCGCACGATATTTAAGCCTCTGCAAGCCTACTGATAGGGAGATGATGCAAGGAGCGCCGCTCTTTGCATCATTTCCATTTATAGCGAGCTTAGGAACTGCTGCATAATGACGCCGAAGTGGTTGCCTAAGGCGTAGCCTACTATGCCCGCGCCAAGACCCACGATAAGCACCCGCTTATTCTTCAATGCAACAACCATCATCGGTACAAACGGCGGCGAGTTGATAAACGACACCGACGATACTATCATCGAGTCGGCATCAACCCTGAGCAGTCGGCAAATTATGGCGTGTAGTATGAGTGAACCGAACACGGCGATAGAGAGGAAGTATATCTGGTAAAGTCCATCGGTAAGATTAAGTTCCGAGAAGTCTGCCATCGAAGCCATCGCGATACTGAAAATGTAAATCAGATACATACCGATATCGAAGCTGCGCTCTAAACGTCGTATGGGCGAGTAGAACGAGCAAACAACGCCGAGTGTGCTTAGCATAAGGATAAATATTACCATAAACCACTCGTCGGGGAATGGTAGGGTGGCTGCGGCGGAAGCTATTACTACCAAGAGTGTTGTGCCGATTATCTTTGCCAACTCTTTAACTCCTTTTTTTTGTCCATAGCCCCTCGTAGGGGTTGCGCTTCTGTTCTGCAATTTGACGTTCAAGCTCTTCGCGCTCTTGCTGCGATAGGTTTGTTGTAACCCTCTCGTTGTAGAGTCGTCTGAAAAACTTATATCCCACCGAGATAAGGAAGACGAGGTAGAGGAACGAGATGATTATGTCGTACGAACACATCATCACGTAGCTCTGCTCGTCGATTTTGAATATTGATTGCAGCGCTGCGGCGTTGAGCATACCTCCTGTGTACATTCCCGACATTACACCGCCAATCTCACTGCCCTCTTCGAGGTGTTTGCCAAATAGAAGATAGCCTATCGTTATTGCCAAAAACGCCGCTAAGAAGCCGCTAAATACCACCTTTGCCTGCTGCTTGAACTCGTTTATGGTGAAGCAACAGCCAAAGAGCATCATCGGTATAGCGAGCGGAATTGTCGCACTTGTTGCCACCTCCTGCATTATGGGCATCTCGGCGGGGTGCCACGCTATGTTGCCAATCAAAATTCCGAGACCGTAGAGTATGATTATCGGACCTAACTTATCCAAAAGTGGAAATCTGCGACACAGCCGAAGCACCACGGCGGGAGCAAGGCAAAATATAAAAGCAATTATTACGTAGTTTAGAATTGCCATAATGCAATGAGTTTGTAGTTTTATTGATGCAAATATAGGCTATTTTAATTAAATTGCAAAGTGCAGTATTTTTGATTTTGCGCGCGTGTGTGGATGTTTTTAGTAAGTATATATACTTAATTGTAGTCTAAATGTATCGAAAATAGGTCAAAGTTGGTGCTGTTTTGCAAAAAATTTAATATTTTTGGATGTCGGATGGCGTATTGCAAAATGCCTAAAAAAGATTAACCCAAACGGAGTTGCTCTGAGCAGCTCGCTAAAATTGAGTATATGAAGGAGTATTTGTTGGAGATGGACCCCCTCGACCCGAATCTTGGCTCGGGGGAGATGACGTTGGTGAACATCATTTTGGCATTGGTTATGTTTGGCGTCGCCCTCGGCATTAAGGTTCAGACGTTTAAGGATGTTTTTCGTAACCCTCGCTCGGTGATTGTCGGCATCGTGGCGCAGTGGCTACTGTTGCCCGCTATCACATTTTGCGTGGCTATGGCTCTCAACGAGGTCATAACGCCTATGATAGCTCTCGGTATGCTTCTCGTTGCATCGTGTCCTGGTGGCAACATATCAAACTTTATGTCGTCGTACGCTAAGGGCAATATCGAGCTTTCGGTCTCGATGACGGCAATTACCACGGCATTTGCTCCGCTTATTACGCCTATAAACTTCTATTTGTGGGGTACGCTTTATGCCGATTGCATAAGCCTCGGCAGCGATATCCCTACGCTTGTCATACCGTTTGGCGATATGTTCGAGCAGATTATGTTGCTCTTGGGCTTGCCAATCCTCTTTGGCATCGCCTTTGCGCACTACTTTCCCAACGCCACAAAGCGCCTTATCAAGCCTTCGCAGATACTCTCCATTCTGCTCTTCTTCGGAATGGTTATCATATCATTCTCAAAGGTTGTATCCTCGTTGGAGGGCGGCTTGACTGTGGCTATAAGCATTATTCTAACATTCTTTATCGTCGTGTTGCACAATATCTTCGCGCTCGGCACGGGTTACTTTACCGCACGTGCTTGCCGCCTGCCGTTGCGTGATAGGCGAAGCATTACCATCGAGGTTGGTATCCAAAATTCGGGTCTTGGTCTTGTGTTGCTCTTCAATGAGCGCATCTTCGACCCCGCTATCTGGGACGAAAATGGCGGTATGGTATTTATCACGGCGTTGTGGGGCGTATGGCATATTATTTCGGGTCTTACTGTTGCCTCGCTTTTCCGTCGCAAAGAGATATAGGCTATGGCACGTAAGCAAAAGAAGATACAAGACTACGATTGGCTATATGCCTTTCTGCGCTACTACGTCGATTTCGCGCTTAAACTATCCTACCGCGAGATTAAGTACGTAGGTCGAGAGTTTATCCCCAAGGATGGCGCTGTAATCTATGCGCCTAACCACACCAACGCCCTTATGGATGCGTTGGTTATCCTCGCTATTGATCGCTCGCCGAAGGTCTTTGTGGCGCGCGCCGACATCTTCCGAAATTCAACCTTTGCCAAGGTTTTGCGCTTCTTGAAGATTATGCCCATTATGCGTATTCGCGATGGCTATGAGGAGGTTAAGAAGAATAACGAGACTATCGAGAAGGCTGTGGATGTGTTGCGCGACCGTGTGCCGTTCTGCATCTTTCCCGAGGGTACGCATCAGACAAAATATTCGTCGTTGCCGCTCTCCAAGGGCATCTTTCGCATCGCTTTTGCGGCGCAGGAGATGATGCCCGATATGCCGCTATATGTCGTGCCTGTGGGGTTGCGCTACGGCAACTTCTTCCGCTTCCGTTCTACGGTGCGTGTGCAGATTGGCGAGCCTATCAACGTGGGTAAGTTCCTCGCCGAGCATAGCGATATGACCTCGGGCGAGGCGATGAGTGAGATGCGCGACCGCCTCACCGAAAATATACATCGCTCGATATTCCACATCCCCAACGACGAGGACTACGACGCCATATACGAGATATGTGCCACGGTGGTTAAACGTCAGGTGCGTCGCCATAAGTTTGAGGTTGAGGGTAGGCGTCTCAAAGGTCTCGATGCGCACTTCGAGGCTAACAACCGCACGGTGCGTGAGGTGCTACGCCTAAAAGAGGAGCATCCAGCCCTCGCTGCCGAGTTGCTCAATACGGCGCGCGAAGCCTCCGAGCTACGTATCAAGCACAACATCAGCCTTAAATCGGTGTCGGTAAAATATACCGTGGTGTCGCGTCTGCTGAAAGTCCTCTTCGTGCTACTCACGTTGCCCTATACGCTCCCCGTGTCGCTGCTCACCTTGCCCATTCATCTCATCTGCCGCTTCCTCTTCTCGAAGCTCAAAGACGAGGCGTTCCGTAACTCGGTGCGCTACCTTATCAACCTTGTGGTGTGGCCCTTGCTGATGGCTATCTACTCGATTGTAGCATACTGCCTCTTGCCGTGGCAGTGGGCTTTGCCCCTCACGCTGCTATTGCTGCCAGCACCTATCGTTGCCCACGAGGCGTGGCGTGCTATACGAATCCTCATTTCCGACTTTAAGTTGCTGCGTAACCGAGAGTTGCGCGATAAATACCGACGAATTAAAGAGATGTTACACTAAACCAAACAGACTATGAAATTACGAAGAAGCCTTCTGCTCCTTTTCGTCCTTTTTGCCGTTAGCACTGCATACGCCTCTACGGATGGCGAGGTCGTTGCCGAAGATAAGGTTGCTACTGATGGCGAGGTCGTTGCCGACAAACCCAAGAGCAAAGATATTATCAAGACGGGATACAACTTTGGACCTCTGCCCGCGGTCGCTTTCGATGCCGACAAGGGCTTTCAGCTCGGTGCATTGCTCAATATTTATGACTTTGGCGACGGCTCGACCTATCCCAATACGCGCCAACATTGGTACTTCGAGGCGTCGTTCTTCACTAAGGGGTCGCAGCTCTTCGTTGTGTCGTACGACAACCGCTTTCTCATCCCTGGTGTGCGCTGGTCGTCGGCATTGACCATCACTAACGATAAGGCGATGGACTTCTATGGCTTCAATGGCTATATGTCGTACTACGACTACGAGAGGGTTAAGGCGGGTAAGGATAAGCAAAACCCCGACCAATTCATCTATACGCCGAAGTACCGTATCAACCGCCTCGCTATCCTCTTTAAGACCGACTTTGTGGGCAATATCTGGGATAACAAGCTCTTTTGGGAGGCGGGTTATCACCTCAGCTACTTTAAGCAGGGCTACAACAAGCAGGGTGCGCTCAACCTCGAAAAGATTAACAAGAATAAGGCGGATGAGAAGGTCTTCCCTGCCACCGAGCCAACCATCTTTGACCAGTACCGCAAGTGGGGTATTATCTCCGACGACGAGGCGTGGGGTGGTCTTAATAGCACCGTGCGTCTGGGTATGCTCTTCGATACCCGCGATAAGGAGGGCGCTCCCTCGCGCGGCATCTGGGCTGAGGCACACGTTACGCTTGCCCCTAAGTGGCTCGGCACGACAAATCCCTACTATCGCTACTCGCTGACCTTCCGCCACTACGTGCCTATCGTCAAGAACGACATCCTTACCTTCGCCTATCGCCTTAACTATGAGGGTACTTTCGGTCGCAAGGCGCCCTACTACGTGCTGCCCTATATCACCACCGTAGGTCAGTCCTACGACCGCGACGGTATGGGTGGTTATCGCACTATTCGCGGTATTATGCGTAGCCGTGTGCAGGGTCTCGATGTAGCGTCGTATAATGTCGAGTTGCGCTGGCGTTTTGTGTCGTTCCGCCTCTGGAAACAGAATATATCGTTCGGTCTTAACGCCTTCTCGGACGGTACTATGGTAACCAAAAACTACGATATGACCTTCCGTGGCGATGAGGCTGACCGTGCCGAGTACGACGCATATATGGCACAGGGTAACGGACGCGATTTGCCACATATTACGGTAGGTGGCGGCTTGCGATTTATTATGAATCAGAACTTTATCGTCGCCTTTGAGTATGGCGCGCCCGTTGGCAAGCTACGCAAGCAGGATGGCAAGGGAGCGTTCTATATTAATACGGGCTACCTCTTTTAGCTTGGTGTGATAAGGGGTCGGTTGCGTCCCCTAACAAAAAATGCCGTCAATGGGACGTACGTTCAAGTACTACCCATCGACGGCATTTTTGCCGAGTGTAGCACTCGGCACCCTTCTGACACCAAGCCCTTGTCGTGATAGCGGCACATCTGCGGCACATCCCAAAAAGTAAAGCGCCACGGGCTGTACGTTTTAGTACTATCCCGTGGTACTCTCTTTTGCGATGCACCACATCTGCACCACTCTGACGCCAAGCTGCCACGCGCAGCCACGCACAGCCACGCACGACTGAGAACGCCTGGGAATGCCTGAGAACGCCTGTGTTTTTCAGCAGTCTTGCAGTCTTGCAGTCCCGCGGTCCCGCGGTCTCGTGGTCTCGTCGTCCCGTGGTCCCGTGGTCCCGTGGTCCCGTTGTCTCGTCGTCTCGTCGTCCCGTTGTCTCGTCGTCCCGCTATCTCGTCGTCTCGTCGTCCCGCAGTCTCGTCGGCGCGCCTCCCAGCCATTCTCAGGCGTTCTCAGTCTTTCTCAGTCCTTCTTAGCCAATCGCGCGCCCCATACAATCTCGCACCCCAGTCTCACTCCTATTCAAAAGTCATTATCTATCGTCGCCGACTATTTTGTAAATTTCTGAAACAATGTCCCCTCTGAGTGTTGCTCGTTTCAGAAATTATTTCTATTTTTGTATCGCTATTGCTAAAATAGCAGACATATTGAAAGTGTTTTTCGCGGTCCTTAATCGAAAATGTGGAAGTTTTCAAAATCGGAGGACAAACGAACAGCACTCATCTCTTGTATAGCTATGTGGCTATGCACGATCTGTGCATATACCCATACTATCCAAGTGTGGGGCATTGTAGCGTTTATTCCGATTTAGGTCTTTCCACAACCTTCGATTAAATAAACGAAAAATCGACTCCACACTTTCTTATTTTTTATAAGCGATTATCGAAAGCGGGGGAGTTAGGCGCACAGCGTCTCGGCTCAATATGTAGTAGTTAAACCAGAACAAACAATTATTATTAACTTAAACAACTATTACTATGAAGACAAGACTTATTTTGTTGGTTGCGTTATTCGCATTTGTATCAACCAGCGCATCGGCACAATTCTACAACCGCAAAAAGGTTGCTATCACCGAGGTCGTGGATAGAAGTGCTGATCACGACATTTCGGAGGGTACAAAAACCTTTGTACGTACCGCATTGACCGATGCTATTACCAATTCCGAGGGCTACGAGGGTTACGCAACAATCTCTTTTATCTCGCTTGAAGCCAACTTTGACCGAACGGGTAATCTCTCATCTGCAACGTTGAGCTATGTGCAAAAGCAGATGATGGAGTATGTCCTCGTTGCCGAGATTACACCTTTGGACAAGCGAACAGTACTGCTTAGCGCACGTATCGTAAGAACATCCGACGGCAAGATTGTAGCCTCATCATCAGTGCGCACGTGTGCCGATATCGACTACTTGCGTTCTGCTTGTAATGCACTCGCTTGCAAGTTGGTAGGAGCTATCTAATTTGTCGCTTGTGAAAACCAGAATAATTTTTTTAGTCGCCCTATTTGCGGTTGTTTCCACAACCGCATCTTTGGGGTGCTATCGTAGTAAGAAGGTTGCTGTTGTCGAGGTTGTCGATAACAGTGGTGATGTTGCCGAGAGCACTAAGGCGTATATACGTAGCGAATTAACCCGTGCAATAACCAAGTCGAGGGGCTATGTCGGCTATTGCTCTTCTGCCGATAATTTCGACTATGTCCTAACATCCGAGGTTGCTCCGATACGCAGAAATACAGTGTTGCTAAGCGTTCGGGTAGTAGAAATCTCCACGGGCAAGATTGTCGCCTCTTCGTCGGTAACAATGTCGGCAAATCTTTGTAATATCCGCAAGGCTTGCAAAGAGGTAGTTCGTAAGTTATAGAGTCTGTTATGAGAAAAAAAATGTATCTATTATTTCTGTGTGTAGCAATGTCTATTCCCTGCATTGCTACTGCGCAATTCTTTGAAAAACAAAAGGTTGTCGTTTGGGAAATTATTGACAATAACAATGATGTTAAGGTAAGCTCGGGAATAAAAACGGAAATCAAATCAAAGATGATTGAGGCTTTTCAGGGGTCGCGTGGTTATGAGGCTTTCGAGTGTAACACCGCCGATGTAGAGCAATATATTAAGGCTAAGGGGTGGTCAATGTCGCCCCAAAATATAGCACGTGCAGTCGGTGCTAAGTATGGGGTAAATTATGTTATCTTTACCTCAATTAAGATTTTGGAGCGCTCTAATTCTTATGATGAATATAAAGTCCATCTGTCATCAGAGTTTTATAGCTCTGAAACTCAGAAGAGTGAGCGTATGGCTTATGTCGATATAAGGAGCGACAATAGCTTAATACCTGGTGCGTGTGCAGAACTCCTTAGCAATTTGCTACAAGAGAATCTAAGCGCATCGAATAATTCATCGTACAGTTCGTCGTCTGGCTCTTCATCTTACTCTTCGCAGTACTCAACTTCAAACCGTCAATCTGACTATGTTGAGACCGCTTATGGTCTCAATATGAAGATGATATTTGTTGAGGGTGGCACATTTACTATGGGTGCTACTGCTGAGCAGGGTAGCGAGGCGGATGATGACGAGTATCCCGCCCACGAGGTGGAGCTGTCGTCGTACTATATCGCCGAGTGCGAGGTTACGCAGGCGCAGTGGCAAGCTGTTATGGGTACATCAATCTATCAGCAGCGTGATAAAGCTGACGCAAGTTCAACGTATGGAGTAGGCTCTAACTATCCGATGTACTATGTGTCGTGGTACGAGGCTCAGGAGTTTTGTCAGAAGCTAAGCATTGCTACGGGACGCACATATCTCCTGCCCACCGAGGCACAATGGGAGTATGCAGCACGTGGAGGTAATCAATCTAAGCGCTACAAATATAGTGGTCTTCATCAGCTAAGTGCTGTTGGTTGGTATGAAGGTAATAGTGGCGACTCAACACATCCTGTCGGTCAGCTGCGCGCCAATGAGCTTGGCATTAAGGATATGAGTGGCAATGTATATGAGTGGTGTAGCGACTACTATTCGTCATATTCTTCAACCAAGCAGTACGACCCATTGTGTGGTAGTGGTAAGTACGCCGTGTTGCGCGGTGGTGGTTGGAACAGCAGTGCGTCTAACTGTCGTGTTTCTAATCGCAACTACTACACTCCGTCAAACCGCGACGACGATTACGGCTTTCGTGTAGTTTGTATTCCTTAGTTTCGAGGAAACTACTGATAACAAAAGCAGGTCAATTCACTTTTGACCTGCTTTTTAGTTAGATAGTTGTTGTCTCTCGCGCCTTTCTCCTCTCTGCGGCGCTTACTCCGCTTAGTGGTTGCCGCACTCGTGGTGGTGGCATCCCTCGCCCGAGTCCATCACGAAGCCCAAGAGATAGCCTCTTACAACCGCCTCGATGTCGCCCTTGCAGCCGCGTATAACCTTGATATTGTGGCTTTCGAGCTTGTTCTTCGCCCCCTCGCCCATATTGCCAGCAAGCATCACCTCGATACCCATCTGCTCCATCACCGAGGCGATATTCGACTTACAGCCGCAGCCCTCGGGAGAGTCGAGACGCGAGGTGGTAACAACCTGCTTGTTCTCCACCTCAAATATGGTATAGTAGGCGCAATGACCAAAGTGGTCGTCGATGTGTCCGTCGCGTGTTGGTACTGCTATTTTCATACTCTTTATAAATTGTGGAGGCTGGCTAAATGGTTAATTTTGCCAGCCTCGGTTGTCTATGATACTGATACTAATATCTGTTACAAGTTGGGGTTAATCTTTGACCACTCCTCGATAGCGGGAACGATACCCAAGCTAACCAACTCGTCGCGCATCTTGCAGAGGTGTGCATACGAAGCGTCGAGCTTTGCAAGCTCCTCGTCAGTGCCAACGGGCATCTTGTAGCTACAACCGTTCTGGTCGAGAGTGGTATCCATAGCCATCATAATATGGTTGTACTTCTCGTTCGATACGTAGGTGCCTGCGGGGAAGCGGAAAGGCTCGCCACCCATTACCGAGCGAATCATCTCAACAGAGAGGTATGAGGGGCTTTGGAACGACGAGCGACCACGCAACTTGATGATAGCTGCACCGCCCTGTGTTACATCCTTCTTCATCTGCTCCCACTCAGCCTCGGGGAACTCCTCGGTGCCGATGATGTCGGTGAGCTTGCGACCTGCAACCTTCACTGCGCTGCCAAATACTGCCATCTGCTCGCCGTGGCCACCATAGGTAGCGCAACCCTCAATCTCGCTCTGCATAACGCCAAACTTCTTAGCAAGCGCGCTCTTCAAGCGGGTGGTATCCAAACCTGCAAGGGTGGTAACCTGACCAGGCTTCAAACCTGAGTAGAGCAGCGTTACAAGACCTGTAAGGTCGGCGGGGTTGAAGATGATAACAACGTGCTTAACATCGGGGCAGTAGGTCTTGATGTTCTTACCGAGCTGCTCAGCTATCTCGCAGTTGCCCTTCAAGAGGTCCTCGCGGGTCATACCCTCCTTACGGGGAGCGCCACCCGACGAGATGATATACTTAGCATCCTTGAAAGCCTCGGCAACATCCGTAGTAGCGGTGATGTTTACATTGTCGAAGCCGCTCTGGCGCATCTCCTCTGCAACGCCCTCGGGAGAGAATACGTCATAGAGGCAGATGTTGTTGGTAAGACCCATCATAAGGGCCGACTGAACCATGTTTGAACCAATCATTCCGGCAGCGCCGACGATGACGAGTTTGTCGTTAGTGAGAAATGCCATAATAAAATCTGTGTTTTAAGTTGTTATTGTAAAAATTTTTGTCTGCTTTACCTATATTTCGTAGGCAGCCTTTAAGGAGACTGCATACCAAAACCTCGCAAAATTAACAAACTAACTAATAAAAAGCAAATAATAATGCATTAATTTTGTTTTGATGATATTTGTTGTTCCTCTTTTTTTTCGTATCTTTGCCAGATATAATATTAAAGTATGACAGAAGATAGACAAGATATATTGCAAGAACTCGAAACAAGCGACTACAAATATGGCTTTGTTTCGGACATCGACACCGAGACCATTGGTCGCGGATTGTCTGAGGATGTCGTGCGTCTTATCTCCGAGAAGAAGGGCGAGCCAGAGTGGATGCTCGAACGTCGATTGAAGGCGTATCGCCACTGGCTGACGCTACCACATCCCGAGTGGGCGCATTTAGATATTCCGCCCATCGACTTCCAGGATGTTATCTACTACGCCGCGCCGAAGCCCAAGAAGAAGCTCGGCTCGATGGATGAGGTGGACCCCGAGTTGAAGCGTACCTTCGACAAGCTCGGCATCCCGTTGGAGGAGCAGATGGCATTGGCGGGTGTTGCCGTGGATGCCGTGTTGGACTCTGTATCGGTAAAGACCACCTTCCGCGAGACCCTCGCCGAGAAGGGCATCATATTCTGCTCGATAAGCGAGGCTATAAAGGAGTACCCCGAGCTTATTAAAAAGTATCTCGGCTCGGTAGTCCCCTATACCGATAACTTCTACGCCGCGCTCAATGCTGCGGTATTCTCTGACGGCTCGTTCTGCTACATCCCCAAGGGTGTGCGCTGTCCTATGGAGCTATCGACCTACTTTCGTATCAATGCCGAGGGTACGGGACAGTTTGAGCGCACGCTCATCGTCGCCGACGAAGGCTCGTATGTGAGCTACTTGGAGGGCTGCACAGCACCTCAGCGCGACGAGAACCAGCTACACGCCGCAGTGGTAGAGATTGTCGTTGAGCGCGATGCCGACGTTAAGTATTCGACGGTGCAAAACTGGTATCCTGGCGACAAGCAGGGACGTGGCGGCATCTATAACTTCGTAACCAAGCGCGGTCTCTGCCGCGAGGGTGCGCATCTGTCGTGGACGCAGGTCGAGACAGGCTCGGCTATCACGTGGAAGTATCCGAGTTGTGTGCTGCTTGGCGATAATTCGTCGGGCGAGTTCTATTCGGTGGCGATGACCAACAACTTTCAGCAGGCAGATACGGGTACGAAGATGATACATATCGGTCGCAATACCCGCTCGCGTATCGTGTCGAAGGGTATCTCGGCGGGCAGGTCGCAGAATGCCTACCGAGGCTTGGTGCGTGTGGCAAAGGGGGCAGATAACGCCCGTAACTACTCGCAGTGCGACTCGTTGCTCATTGGCGATAAGTGTGGCGCACACACCTTCCCCGTTGTCGAGTGCCACAACCCATCGGCGGTCTTGGAGCATGAGGCTACCACCTCGAAAATATCGGAGGATCAGCTCTTCTACTGCAACCAGCGTGGACTAACGACCGAGGATGCCGTAGGTCTGATTGTAAATGGCTATGCCCGCGATGTGCTGTCGAAGCTGCCTATGGAGTTTGCCGTAGAGGCGCAAAAACTACTATCGCTGAGTCTCGAAGGCTCGGTAGGATAGCCTTATTTTGTAAATGTAAAAATGATATAACTATGCTAAAAGTAGAAAATCTACACGCCTCGGTTGGCGATAAGGAGATTTTGAAGGGTATAAATCTTACCGTTAAGGCTGGCGAGGTCCACGCCATTATGGGTCCCAACGGCTCAGGTAAATCGACGCTTGCCTCGGTATTGGCGGGCAACGAGAAGTTTACCGTAACGGAGGGTAAGGTGGAGTTCTTGGGCGAGAATATTCTCGATATGCCTATCGAGGAGCGTTCGCGCAAGGGTCTCTTCCTTGGCTTCCAGTACCCCGTTGAGATACCTGGTGTTACGATGGCAAACTTTATGAAGCTCGCCGTAAACGAACACCGCAAGGCACGTGGCGAGGAGCCACTCACGGCTGCGGAGTATCTGCGCCTTATGCGTGAGAAGAGCGCCATTGTCGAGTTGGACGCTAAGCTGACCTCGCGCGCCGTAAACGAGGGCTTCTCGGGTGGCGAAAAGAAGAAGAACGAAATCTTCCAGATGGCTATGCTTGACCCAAAGCTCGCAATATTGGATGAGACCGACTCGGGTCTCGATATTGATGCTCTGCGTATCGTTGCCACGGGCGTTACACGCCTACATACCGAGAATAACGCCACGGTGGTCATCACACACTACCAGCGTCTGTTGGACTACATTGTCCCCGACTATGTTCACGTGCTTTATAACGGACGTATCATCTATACGGGCGATAAGACGCTGGCTCTAAAACTCGAAGCCGAGGGTTACGATTGGCTTATCAACAACCATCAAGAGAGGTAGCTATGACTTGCCAACAGCTAATAACAATTATGGGCGCTCAGCCTTTGTCGGATGGAGCTACTCTTGGCGCAGGATGCTGGTATGCCCTCTTGGATAGAGACTATCGCATCGAGGTTGAGGCAGGTGTTACGGCGTCGCTGCTGCTCTGCGACAGCGAGGCTGTTGCCGATGTCGAGATAGCGGTGGGTCGTGGCTCGGTATTGAATATCGTTCGTGTTGTTACGCATCGCAGCGTCCTCACGCACGATGTAACTCTCGATGAGGGTGCCGAGTGTAACACAACGGAGCTTGTACTGAATGCCGCCGATACACGTACCACGGCGACGTTTATCGCACCATTTGCCCGCTATAACCACAACGGCGTCTTTATCCTCGACGATAAGGAGGAGGGTAGTGTTACGGTTGATGTTATGCACAATGTGTCGGACTGTACCTCGCGAACAAACTTTAAGGGTGTCGCCGTTGAGCAGGCGCACGGTAGCTTCGAGGGTACGGTGTATGTTGCCCCCGATGCGCAGCGCACCGACTCGGAGCAGTCGAGCCGTAATGTGGTAATGGGCGATGCACGAATTGACACACTGCCGCAGTTGGAGATATATGCCGACGATGTGCGTTGTAGCCACGGTGCCACCGTTGGTCAGATGGATGCCGATGCCATATTGTATATGCGTCAGCGCGGTTTAAGCCTTGCCGATGCTCGCCGTCTGCAAATCGAGGGCTTTGTGTCGGATGTGGTTATGCGCGCCTCCATAGAGTCTCTTGTTGAGCCGTTGCAGGAGCTGCTTGCCGTGAAATTTAATAAGTTATAAACTTTTCGCGCGATGTTCGATATTGATAAGATACGCTCCGACTTCCCGATTCTTGGTCGCAAGGTCCACAATCGACAGTTGGTCTATTTGGATAGCGGAGCTACGGCGCAGAAGCCGCGTTCGGTTATCGACCTTACGACGGAGCTTATGGCGGAGCATAATGCCAATATTCATCGTGGCGTACACTACCTCTCGGAGCGTATGACCGACAGATATGAGGCTGCCCGCGAGGCTGTCCGTCGCTTTATCGGTGCGTCGTGCCGCGAGGAGGTCATCTTTACCTCAGGTGCTACTGCGTCTATCAATCTGGTGGCGTATGCCTGGGGCGACAGATTTGTTACGGCGGGCGACAATATTGTCGTCAGCGAGATGGAACACCACTCCAACATTGTGCCGTGGCAACTCCTTGCTGAGCGTCGTGGTGCAGAGCTTCGAGTGCTGCCCTTCGACGAGCGAGGTGATTTAAGGGTGGATATGCTCTCGGAGCTTATTGATAGCCGCACACGCCTTGTAGCAGTTACCGAGTCCTCAAATACGTTGGGTACTATGCCCGACCTTGTGCCGATTGTCGAGGCTGCACACGCTGTCGGAGCGGTCGTTATGGTTGATGGCTGTCAGGGTGTGGTACACGGTGGCGGCGATGTCGCTGCTCGTGGCTACGACTTCTATGCCTTCTCGGGACATAAGCTCTATGCTCCCACGGGTATAGGTGTGTTGTATGGCAGAAAGGAGCTGTTGGAGGCTATGCCGCCGTTTATGGGAGGTGGCGATATGGTCGATAAGGTAACCTTTGCGCGTACTACCTATGCTCCGTTACCCTTGAAGTTTGAGGCGGGAACATCCAACTTTATTGGTGCTGTTGCTCTTGCCGAGGCGATTAGCTATGTCGAGAGCGTTGGTATGGCAAATATCGAGCAGCACGAGCAGGGGCTGTTGAGGCTTGCTACGGAGCGTCTTTCGGCAATCGATGGGCTTCGTATCTATGGGCAGTCATCGCGCAAATGTCCTATCGTGTCGTTTACCGTTGAGGGTACTCACCCCTACGATGTGGGTATGATACTCGATAAGTTGGGTATCGCTATCCGTACTGGACACCACTGCGCCGAGCCTGTTATGACACACTTTGGCGTGTCGGGTATGTGCCGTGCGTCGTTTGCGATGTATAACACGGCTGAGGAGGTCGAGCTGCTTACTCGTGGTGTGGAACGTGCTATTGGGATGTTGCGTTAATCTTTGACTACTAAATAAGAGGTATATGTTTATCGTATTGGAGGGGCTGGATGGTGCTGGTAAATCTACGCAGATAACCAAGCTAAAAGAGATGTTCTCGGAGCGTGGCGTGGAGTGTGAATATATCCACTTTCCGCGCTTTGATGCCCCTGTATATGGAGAGCTTATCGCTCGCTTCTTGCGTGGTGAGCTGGGAGCGTTGGAGCAGGTTAATCCCTATCTCGTAGCGCTGCTCTATGCGGGCGACCGAGCCGAGGCCTCGAAGTGCATCCGAGGTTGGCTTGCGGAGGGTAAGGTGGTTATTGCCGATAGGTATGTCTATTCAAATATCGGCTACCAATGTGCCAAAATTGACGACGAGGCATCACGTTGGGCGCTGTGCGATTGGATACTCAGTACCGAGTACGAGGAGTTTGCTATTCCGCGTCCCGATGTGTCGCTCTTTTTGGATGTGCCGTTCTCGTTTACCGAGCGTAAGCTGACCCAAACCCGTGAGGGCGATGATAGAACCTACTTGCAGGGTGGCAAAGATATTCACGAGGCATCGCTCGATTTGCAGCGCCGAGTGCGAAGTGTCTATTTAGATGCTGCTGAGCGTTACGATGATATAAAGGTCGTCAATTGCTCTACCGAGTTGGGCGATATGGCATCTCCCGATACAATCTATTCACGAATTATGGAGCATATAGCTCCTCTGTTGTAGTGAAGTGTCGTGCCGACATAATACTAACTATTGGGCGCTGGTTGCTTGGCGCCCTGTTTCTCTTTTCGGGCTTTGTTAAGTCGGTTGATACCGTCGGCACATCTATATATGTCGAAAAGTACCTTGTAACGTACTCTGCCGAGTGGCTTATGCCCGCCTCGGTGGTGCTTGCCGTGGTGCTTGGTGTTGTGGAGATGGCTCTCGGTGTGATGCTTATTCTGCGCATAGCTCCGCGAAAAGTCGCCGCCGCTACCACTATCGTTCTCCTCTTTTTTACAGCTCTTACGCTGCTTAGTGCGACGCTCCTGCCGCTTGGCGAGTGTGGCTGCTTCGGCGATGCAGTAAAGCTTACGCCGTGGGGTACGGTGCTTAAAAATGTTGTGGCACTGGCTGTCGCTGTGATGTTGTGGCGTAGAAGTGTGCCTCAGCCGCTCAGCCGCCGTGATGTGGTGGTAACAACTGTTGCGCTACTTATACCTCTTATTATAAATATATATGTATTGCGCCATCTGCCGCTTATCGACTTTCTGCCCTATAAGGTCTCTACCGCCCTGCGCGATGAGATAGTTGCCGAGCGACAACGCGCAGACGAGGGTGGCGAGCTGCTTGTGTGCCGACACCCCGAGAGTGGCGAGATAAGGGAGTTTGACGCACGTGGCGACGAGTGGTATGATTGGGATGTTGTGGATGTGCGTAGCGTTGCGCCACCAACTGAGGATATGCTCTATGCCGATTTTAGGTTATACAACAAGTTTGGCGAGGAGTGTAGCGAAGAGTTGCTGATGCGTGAGGGCGTTGTGGCGTGGCTCTGTATTCGCGATGTCGAACAACTCGATGACGACCACTTTGCTGCTATCGAGCGCCTCAAATCGCACTATCCAGCTGAGCATATTGTTGTCCTTACGTCGGACGATGTCGAGGCTCTTGCTCAGCGTGTCGGCTTTGAGTGCTACGCTGTTGATGCTATGACGCTGAGGTCGATGATGCGCGCCGAGGTCGGCGTTATCATCCTCGACGATGGCGTTATTGTAGATAAGCGCGCCTATGGCGATATATAGCTCTCTTCGTTTGGCAAGAAAATTGACCATTCCGCGTTTGGAATGGTCATTTTTTTACCTATGCGTATCTGTTATTACATAGTGCTTCTACTCGTTGTGGCGGGGTGTCGCAGTGAGCGCCACGCAGAGCCTGTGCCACGCCCCGTAAAGACGGTCGTTGTGTCGGTTGTTGATTCGGTGCGTCGTGATTTTGCCGCGCTTACCACGGCTGATGATGCCTCAAATCTCGCCTTTAAGATTTCGGGGCGAATTATAGATATTCCCGTCTCAAAGGGTCAGTTGGTTAAAAAGGGGGAGCTGCTTGCCGAACTCGATGCCACGGATGTAAGGTTGGCTGTCGAGGCTGCCCGCGCCGCCTACGATGAGGCAAAGTCGCGTATGGAGCGTGCCGAGCGTCTATATACTCACGACGCTATCTCGGCGCAGGAGGTCGAGACTCTGCGTAGTAGCGTTACTCAGGCTCGTACGGTCTTGGAGAATGCCATCGAGGAGCTTAACTCGACGCGCATCCTCGCCCCCTTTGCAGGCGTTGTCGAGCGTACCTATGCCGATGCCTTTCAGCGTGTTGCCTCGGGCGAGACGGTGGTGCGTCTGGTTAATCCCGTAAGCAGTACCGTATCGTTTACCGCGCCCGAAAACATCCTTTCGGTGTTGTCGCTGCCGACGACGCACTTCTTAGTGGAGTTTGACGCCTATCCATCGGTGCGCTTCACGGCGCGCATAAAGAACTATGCCCGTACGTCGTCCGATGCTTTGGGCTTTCCCGTGTCGTTGCGTCTTGTGGATGTGGATAGTGTGCGCTATCGTATCTCGCCAGGAATGACCTGTGTCGCTACGGTCATCACCCCTGAGCCTGATTCGCGCGCCGTTGTGGTGCCTATTGCCGCGATATGTGCGCCAGCTACGGGAGGTAGCTACGTGTGGGTCGTGTCAAACGAGGAGCGTGTCGAGCGGCGCGATGTAACGCTTGGCTCGCTTGTCGGGAGCGATGGTGTGGAGCTGCTTTCGGGTGTCGAAGCGGGCGATAGGGTAGTTACGGCGGGCGTATATCAGCTTAGCGAAGGTGAACAAGTGCGAATTGTAAAGTAGAGGGCTATGTTTAATATTACGCGATATAGCACTACGCACCGCTCTGTGGTGTGGTTCTTCCTTGCCGTTATGCTCTTGGGCGGTGTCTATGCCTTTATGAGCCTTGGCAAGAGGGAGGACTCGACCTTTGTTATTAAGAGCGCCGTTGTTACCTGCCCCTATGCGGGAGCTACGCCCGAGGAGGTGGAGCGCCTTGTTGCGGTGCCTTTGGAGAGGGAGTTGCGAACGCTTAGTTCGGTGCATCAGATAACCTCGGAGTCGCACTTTGGCTATGCTCGCCTTATGGTGGAGCTTGCCCCCGACACCCCCGTCGAGCGCATCCCGCAACTATGGGATGAGCTGCGTCGTAAGATTGATAATGTAGCTCCCAGCCTGCCCGAGGGTGTTGGTCGTATCAGCGTTGCTGACGATTTCGGGGATGTCTATGGTCTCTATTACGCATTGTCTATGTCGGAGGGCTATACGTGGGATGAGTTGCGCACTATTGCTCGCGATATTGAGCGAAAATTATATACGGTATCGGGTGTCGAGAAGGTGCAGCTATGGGGCGAGCCTGAGACCGAGGTAAATATCACAATAAGCCCCTCGACGCTTGCCGCTTTCGACCTACGGCCCGATGCTATACGGCAGGCCGTATCGGAGCAAAATGCTGTTGTGGGACTTGGCGTAAGACGTGCTGGCGATGTGCGCGTCGAGTTGGTTGAAGGTACTACTTATACGTCGCTTGCCGATATTGAAAATCAGCTGCTTATAGCCTCCGACGGTAAGCAGTATCGCTTGGGCGATGTCGCCACTATCGAGCGCGGCTATGTCGAGCCACGTCGGCAGATAGTGCGTGTCGATGGCTCGGATGCTATTGCCATCGCCGTTGCTACTGACCCCTCGCAAGATATTGTTGCTGTGGGCGATGCCGTCGAGGTGTTACTCGATGAGGTGGGAGAAAATCTGCCTGTGGGCATCAATCTTGTTGCACTATACCCCGAGAATGAGATTGCGCGCGAGGCGAACAATATGTTTTTACTCAATCTCGTGGAGTCGTTGGCTATCGTCGTTCTGCTTATCGTCGTCTGGATGGGTCTGCGTTCGGGCGTCGTTGTTGGAGTGTCGTTGGTGGCGTGTATTGGCGGCACACTCCTCGCTATGCTCCTTATTGGTGAGGGTCTTAATCGCACTTCGCTTGCGGGCTTCATTATCGCTATGGGTATGCTCGTCGATAATGCTATCGTTGTGGTAGATAATACGCAACGCCTCGTGCGCTCGGGGGTGTCGCTTCGTGAAGCTGTTGTGCGCGGTGCTTCGGAGCCACGTATGGCGTTGCTTGCCGCTACGCTTATTGCCATCATATCGTTCTTGCCCCTGCAACTCGCCCCATCGTCGGTGGCAGAGATTATACAGCCGTTGTTTGTAGTTGTGGCTATATCGCTGATGCTCAGTTGGCTGCTTGCCATAACGCAGGTACCAGCCATCACTTTGGAGTTGGGTGTTACGAGCCGAGAGTCGGGGTCTGCATCACGCCGTTTTAAGTCGTTCGTGTCGTTGCTTATGCGTTTTAGGTGGCTTACTGTGGCGACTGTTGTGGCGCTCTTTGCGCTATCGTTGTGGGCTATGGGGCGTATGCCCCAAAACTTCTTTCCGCAACTCTCTAAACCCTATTTTCGTGCCGATGTGCTACTTGCCGATGGCTACGATATAGAGGCTACATCTTCCGAGTTGGATAGTATGAGCCGATGGCTTTTGGCGCAGCCCGAGGTTAAGCGGGTATCTACTACGGCAGGCGGCACCCCGCCACGCTACTACTTGGCAAGTGGTAGCTATGCCGACCGTCCCAACTATGGAAATATCCTTGTGGAGCTATACGACGAGGCGACTACGGCAGATGTCGAGGAGCGCTTCGATAGGTGGGTCGCGGAGAGTCGTGCAGGGGTGTGGCTACGTTCATCGCTATTTAGACTATCGCCCGTGCCAGATGCCACCATCGAGTTTGGCTTCGTTGGCAGTAGTATTGATACGTTGCAGATGCTAACACGTCAGGCACTCGACCTTATGCGCCGTCGTGCAGATGTGCGCAATGTCCGCAATAGCTGGGGTAACCGAGTAGCAGTGTGGCAGCCTCGCTACTCGCAGATTAAGGCGCAACGTATCGGCGTGGGGCGTGAGTCGATGATAGCTTCGCTCGCGGTTGCTACGTCGGGTTTGCAGATTGGCTCGTATCGCGAGCAGGAGCTGTCAATGCCTATCTTGCTACGTTCTACATCGTTGGTTGATAGTGCGTTGTCTTCGCTCGAAACGATGCCTGTATTCTCTCAGCGAGGCAATGCCTACTCAATCGAGCAGGCGTCGTCGGGCTTCGATTTTAGCTTTATGTTACCAGTCATAAAGCGCGTAAACGCAGAGCGTGTGATGAAGGCGCAGTGCGACCCGCAGCGAGGTGTCAATGCTATCTCGCTTATGCGGTCGCTCGACAAGGAGCTAACTTCAGCCGTAGAGCTGCCCGAGGGTTACCGTATGGAGATATTTGGCGAGGAGGAGGACCGCGAGGAGTCGAATGCTGCACTTGGCGAGTGGCTACCTGCAACGCTGATACTAATATTTGTGATATTACTCCTACTCTTTGGAAACTATCGTGATCCAATAGCCGTTATGCTGACCATACCACTCATCTTCGTAGGTGTTGTAATTGGATTGTTGCTCACGCAAAAACTCTTCGACTTCTTCTCCCTGTTGGGACTTTTGGGGCTTATAGGTATGAATGTCAAAAATGCCGTTATTCTCATCTCGCGCATCCGTGAGCTGCGCGATGAGGGTATGTCTCCGTGTGCGGCTGTTGTCGAGGCTGCGGCTGACCGTTTTCGCCCCGTTATCGCCGCCTCGGCTACTACGGTGTTGGGTATGTTGCCGCTGCTTTTCGATTCGATGTTTGGTGCGATGGCTGCTACAATTATGGGCGGGTTGATTGTCGCTACGCTGCTTGTTTTGGTCGTTTTACCCGTTGTATATTCGATTGTTTACCGTATAAAAGTTAGTTGATATGAGGCGCTGTTTGTTACTGGTTGTCATGCTGTTATGTGCGAATTTTGTTGAAGCTCAAATAACTCTTGATGACTATCGTCGGGATGTAGCCCGCCATAGCCACACCATCGGCATCTCCAATTCGGAGGTTGATGCCTCGCTAATGGATATGAAGCGGGCGCGTAAGGGCTACTTGCCGTCGGTTGTGTCGTATCGCACGATGAGTTATGCGTTCGATAAGCAGGGCGATGAGCGACGCTTCGATTGGTCGATGCGTCCCGAGATAAACCAGACGGTATATGCTGGTGGTGCGGTGCGAGCAGCTGTCAAGCAGGCGGAGGCGCGTTATGATGCCTCGATTGGCAGTGCCGATGAGGCAAATCTTACGGTGCGTTACGAGGCGGATGTGGCGTATTGGGAGTTGTCGCGCGCCGAGAACTATCGACGTGCCGTGGCGGACTATGTGCAGATTATCGAATCGTTGCGCAATGTCGTTGCACACCGCTTCGAGGAGGGTTACACGGCTAAGGGCGATCTGCTGCAAGTGGAGTCTCGACGTAGCGATGCAGAGTATCAGCTCATTGCCGCCGAGCAGCGATACTTGATAGCGTTGCACAACTTCAATGTGCTGCGTGGCGAGGATGCTTCTGCGGAGGTGGTGCTTGCGGAGGATATTATGGATACGCTGAATATGCCTATGCGTCAGAGTGTTTCGGCTATTATGGAGCGCCATCCCGAGTATCGAGTGTCGCTTGCTTTGGAGGAGCAGTCGAGGTGGGCGATACGTGCCGAGGGTGCGGAGTTTATGCCATCAATGGGTGCTACGATATATGGCGATATGCACCCCAATATTCCGAATGTAAAGGGTGCTGGAACGCACCTTGGCGGTGGAATATTACTCTCGTTTACCACACCTATTTTTCACTTTCGAGAGCGTAAAGTGGCTGTTGGTGCGGCACGTCGTCGCTACGATTCGGCGCAGATGCGTACCGCAGAGCTTGCCGAGCGCATACTCCTCGACGAGAGCAACGGCTGGACCAATCTGCTAACAACACGCAAACGTGTCGATGCGACACGCCGTAATCTCGACCTTGCGAAAGAAAATCTCGATATTAGCACCTATGCCTACAACGAGGGTCTGACGACCATCCTCGATGTGTTGCAGGCACAAATCAGCTGGCTACAAATCTATACAAACGCAATCACCGCACAGTATGACTATGCGGTGGCGGTTGCTACCTATCAACGACTTACGGCGACTATGCCGTAACCTCATCGGTGGTAACTATTGACGTCTGGTGCGACAGTGGTGCTATGCGGCGCATCATCTGTAATAGCCCACAATATTTGTCGTGTGCGAGGTTTATGGCACGGCTTACAACTATCTGGTCTTTGAGTGTGTGGCACTCGACTTTATAGATGATGTTGAAGTGCGTGTAGCGACTCTCGGCTACGACGGTAGGTGTCGATAGCGTCCCCTCGAAGGTTATCTCCATAGAGCTTACCGTTACGATATGCTCTTTAAGTAGGCCGACGATGGTTCGTCCAGCGCAATCTGCCGTGGCATATAGCAACATCTCTTTGGGATTTAGCTCGTCGAGACGGCGACCGTCGGCAAGCTCAAATTGTCGTTTGTCGTTTAGACGGAGTGTGATTTTTACTACCATAGATAATAATATTTGGTTGATACGTTGAATTAAGGCAATAATCGTTCCTAAGATTAGCGTTATATTGCCGAAAAAGTCGTATATTTGCCCTATATTATATATAAGTGTGCTATGCAAAGAGGTATTATATGTTCAGTGCTGCTACTACTCGGGTCCCTTGTGCCGCTGAGTGTGGCTGCAACACACCCCGATAAGAGTGTCGTGGAGGATATGCTCAGCCGTCGCCGTTGGGCAGATGCACGCAGTGCATTGACGGCTTATCGTGCGCAACTCGACCCCGTCAAACAACGCTACGACTTGGAGTGGGCCGACTACCACTTGGTGCGTTGTGCTGTGATGTTGGGTGCGGCAGATGCCGAGCAGATGATGTTTAACTACTTGGAGGAGTATCCGTCGAGCGTATGTAGCAACAATATGCGATTTATGCTTGCTACCTACTACTGCGACAATGGCTATACATTCAAGGCGGCAGATGAATTTGAGCGGGTGGAGTATAAGGGTCTTGATGCCCGTGAGAAGGAGCGTTACGATATACGTATGGGCTATCTGAGTTTTATGGATGGCGACTACGATGCTGCTCGCGAATACTTCTCAAAGATAGCAAAACATAGTGAGTACTACGCACATGCGCGCTACTATCTCAGCTATCTCAGCTATGCCGATGGCGACTTTGAGGAGGCTAAGCGCGGCTTCTCGGAGTTGGCAACTCACGATACCTACCGCGTGATAATACCATATTATCTGTTGCAAATAGAGTATCGTAATGCCAACTACGACTATGTCATCGAACACGGCGTGGAGTTGTTGGATAATGCCAATAGTGCTGTGCGTGATGACTTGGTGCGTATCATCGCCGAGTCGTGCTTCAATAAGGGCGACTATGCTCAGACCATCCGCTATATCTCGGACTACCCCGCCTCGAAGATGGGACGTCAGGAGAACTACATCAAGGGCTACTCGCTCTATCGTATGGCTCGTTATAACGATGCTATCGCGCCGCTGGCAAAGGTGTGTGGACCAGACGATGCCCTTACGCAGAATGCCTCGTATCACTTGGGCGACTGCTACCGTCGCTCGGGTAATAAGCAGCTTGCTGCCGACGCCTTTGCTCAGGCCTCTGTCGAGGGTTACGATGCCACCATTGCCGAAAATGCGTTGTTAAACTATGGTCGTCTAAAATATGAGCTTGGTGGAGGTCTGTTCAATGAGGCTATAAACGTGTTGCAGAGCTATCTAAGCCGCTATCCTGGGTCGGAACACACGGCAGAGGTTAAGTCGTTGCTCATCGCAGCATACTACAACTCAAAGAATTACGATGCCGCGTATGCTGCCATCAAGAGCTTCCCGAATCCCGATAACGATATACGTGCAGCCTTGCAAAAGGTGGCGATGTTCCGCGCTGTCGAGGCTGTCGGCAAGGGCGATTTGGATAGTGCCGAGCAGCTACTTGCCGAGGCATCGGAGATAAACATAAGCCCCAAGTATAACGCTTTGGCGCTCTATTGGCAGGGTGAGGTGGCATATTTGCGTGGCAATATGGATGCGGCGTTGGAGAGCTACAACTCCTATGTCCGTCGTGCGCCGAAGAGTGAGGCGGAGTACGCTATGGCGCACTATGGTATGGGTTACGCACACTTTATGAGTGAGGATATGAAGGCTGCTGCCGCCGACTTCGAGGTCTTCGTTAGGGACTATACCTCGCGTGATAGCTATATGTACGATGCTCACAACCGACTGGGCGATGCTCGTTACTCGTTAAGAGAGTTTCAGAAGGCGCGTCGAGCCTACAATATCGTGGCTTCGTCATCGTCCGATATGAGAGACTATGCTAACTATCAGCTCGCTATGGTCGATGGCATTGAGTCTAAGACGAAGAGTAAGATTGAGCGCCTAAAAACGATTATTGCTGAGGGCGAGGGCGACTATACGGACGATGCGTGGTATGAGCTTGGTCGTACGTACATCAACTTGGAGCGTTACGCGGATGGTGCTGAGACGTTGCAGGAGTTTATCAACTCGGATACCTCGTCGCCCTTCTATGTTGCTGCCCTCTCGGACTTGGGTTTGGCGTACTACAATCTCGATAAAAAGGATGACGCTCGTCGTTGCTATGAGGAGGTTGTGGCCTTCGACCCGCAGTCATCATCGGCGTTGGAGGCGATGCGCAACATCCGCGAGATATATGTTGCCGAGGGTAAGATTGACGAATACTTCGCCTATGCTGAGCGTAGTGGTGTGCAGAGTGATATGAGTGCTGCTGCGCGCGACTCGCTAACCTTTGCCTCTGCCAAGAGCGTCTATTTGGAGGGTAATGTCGAGGAGGCTTCCAAGAAGCTGAAAAACTACCTTGACATATTTCCTAAGGGCTACAATCGTAGCGAGGCGCTGTTCTATATGAGCGACTGCTACATACAGACAGCAGACAATGCCGCCGCCATTAAGACGATGAGCGAGCTGTTGAAGCAGGGCAATACGCAGTACACCGAGCGTGTGTTGTCGGTTATAGCGCCGATGTGCTACGAGCAGAAGATGTACGAGGAGTCGGCAGCTTACTACCGCCGTCTCTATGATGCCGCCTCTAAGGAGAATCTGCGTCAGCAGGCAACAGAAGGATATGTCGATGCTACGATGCGCTATGGCGATGCTGCTGCGATAAAGGCTATGGCGGATGATGTTATGTCGATGGCGTATGCTACACCGTGGGCCTTGCGCTACTCGGCATTGCAAAAGGCGAATATTCTGCGTGAGGAGGGTAGTGGCGCCGAGGCTGCGAAGCTATATACGAAGCTCGCGGAGGAGCGTAAGAGCGCCGAGGGTGCCGAGGCGTACTATTGGCTTATTAAGCAGAGCTACGATGCTGGCGACTACGCCGCTGCCGAGCAGATGGTCTATGATTTTGGAGAGAGTGGCTCGATGTATTGGCAGGCTAAGGCGTTTATTCTGCTTGGCGATGTGCTTGTTAAGCAGGATAATAAGTTTCAGGCACGTGCCACCTACCAGAGTATTGTCGATGGCTACTCGCCCAAGGATGACGGTATTGTCAAGGAGGCACAACAACGTATCAAGGCACTTTAACAATTTTTAGACTATGAGACAGACCACAATATATAGCGTTATTCTAATGTTGCTTGCGTTGAACGTTGCGTTTGATGCTCAGGCACAGCAGGATAAGCGTGTCGAGATTACAACAATCTACCTCCCCGAGGTGTCGCCCGCCGTGAAGATTGGTGCGCCCACGGTTATCAACGATACGCCCGAATATGACCCTATTGTCGAGTACTCGGTAAATCCCGAGACGTGGCAGATAGCGCTCGATGCGCACAACTTTAAGCCCGCGACGGCAACATATTGGGACTTCGACCGTGCTAAGCACTTCTATTTTAAGGCGGCGGCAGGTTATCCGTATAATACGGTTGGTGAGTTCCGCTACTCGATGCAAAATCGCGGTGTGGGCTACTTCGGTGTCGGTGTAGAGCATCTTGGCGACCTCGCACCGCGTGTGAGTAGCAGTGGCGTTGAGCGCTCGGTGAAGCAGAGCTTCGCGCTGAACAATAGCCTCAATATCGGTGGTGGTGCCTATTTAGGTAGCCGCCTTTTGGAGGCTCGTGCTACGTACGACTACGATATTTATAACCCCTATGCCGTGGTCGGCGACGTGGCGCGCAGAAGTTATAACAACGTAGATGCGGCAATACGTTTTGGCGATGAGTTCTCGGACCTCAGCCGTATAAACTTCTCGGTGGAGGCGCACGGTGGCTATTGGTTGCACTTCCCGCCTACCACCACCGACGCTAAAACTTCCAAGGGCGAGTACCGCGTAGGCGGCTCGGTACGCTTAGCTCGTGATTTTGACGAAAATAGGGTAGCGCTCACGGCGGGTTACGACCTGTGGTCGCTCGGTGATACGGGGCTATATAGCGACAACCGCTTCAATATCGGTGCGGAGTATCGTCGTAAGTTTGGTATTGTAGATATTGACGCGGGTCTGACGTATATGTACGATAAGGTTGAGCGCCGCGAGAAACCTTCACACTTTGTTATGCCACGTGTTAAGGTGCTGGTAGATTTGCAGAAGGCGGAATTTGCCCCCTATGCCGAGCTGACTACCACCGTGTCGCAGAATGGCTACCAGTCGCTATACTCTCAAAATCCGTTTATAGATACCGAGTTGGATGAGAGTCTATATAGTATGGCAAATACGCGTAGTTACAACCTCGCCGTTGGCTTTACAGGAACTGCTGCCTCGTCTCGATTGGCTTATAGAGCCTATGTCGGGGCGAAGTTTATGCGCGATAAACTCTTTTGGTATGTTACGCGTTCGGGACTGTTTGGCGTTACGACGGATGATAATACACGCCTATTCTTTGGTGTAGAGGCTCAGTATAAACCTGTCGGCGGTTTGGTTATTGCAGCATCGTTCTATGCCAACTACGATTGGGCCAACTCTGAGTATAAGTCGTCGGACGAGAAGTTCTCGGCAAATCTTAATATAGAGTACTCGTTCAAGCAGTGGCGCTTCTATGCCAAGGCCGATGTCATTGGACGCCGTGAGTGGTCTTGCTTGGCGGAGGAGCCTACACAGCCGATGGGGGTCTTTGTTATGCCTACGCAGGTCGATTTAGGCGTTGGTGTAAGCTGCCGTCTGTCGCAGAAGGTAGAGTTGTATGTTGATGGTTATAACCTGCTAAATAGTAAGATTTATGATTGGGCGTACTACTATCGCCCAGGTGCAGGGTTTACTGCTGGTGTAAAACTGAATTTCTAAACATAGAGTATTATGTCGAAAACAAAGAGTGCGAAGCAGCCATTTTGGTTGCGTATGTTGGAGCGTCCGAAGCATATAGGCAAGACAAATGCCTTGTTGCTGGGCGTAGCGTGGTTGATTATATGTGCTATATTGGGTTGGCATTTTAGGTTAGTGCCAATCTCGTCGTGCGGTTTTACGGTGTCGGGCTATGTGTCGCTCAGTTGGATGCTTATCTATAACATCATCATTTGGGTTGTGTCGTGTCTGTTGCTCTTTGCCCTTGCCGTGTTGCGTAAGCGTAGCACGGGTGCTTTGGAGACCTTTGCGCGTCTGCTATATGCACGTTGGCCCGTAACGCTGCTTATGATACCTGCAATGTTCGAGTCGCAGCGTATCGCCTATGCAACCTTTATGAGTGAGCCGTCGCTATGCTTCGAGCAGACACCCGTGTTTGCTACACTTATGGCGATTATCTGGACGATAGTTATGGCGTGGTACTTCTATTGGAGCTACTGGGCGTTTAGCCGTGCGCAGCAGAAGAGTGGCCTTATCACCTTTATAATCTTCGTTGTGGGCTTCGGTCTGTCGTACCCGCTGTCGAAGATTGTGATGACCGAGCTATACGCACTGATGTAGTGGTTGGCAAGGTGGGGTATGCGTAGAGTTGTGGATACAAAAAAAGGGTAAGCTACTTATATCGCACCGCTACAACCACATACCCTTGCTCGATTCCTCGCCTGGGGGAGTTCTGTAGGAGCTGGTCGTATAAGACTTACCCGGGCACAAAAGTACAAAAAAAATGTATCTTTGCA